>JBDKTL010000025.1:0-38644 GCA_039698055.1 Methanoregula sp.
CGAAGTTCGGTAAACCGGGTTCCTTTGAGAGGATAATGATCCTTACCGCACCGTTTGCACCGAACCCTCGAACGTTTCAGATAGTAAAAATCCGGGGAATTGCATGATGGACATACTGGACCCCCCCGTTTTCTCCAGAGATATTCCAGGGAGTGTTGGTCTTCGGATACCAACCTCCCAATATCCCGAAAATTCATACTTCTCATTTCATCCACCCTTCCTTTAGGTTAGTGGTGGACTTTACTCAATCACCAAAAATTATTCTGCTGGTTTTATGCTGTCGTATACTCTGGTCACATACCGTGCCTGGAAAACAGAAACCAGTGGCATAATGATGAGCAGCACGAGAACCAGTACAATGATCCATGCAAGGATGGCAACTGTACTTGCACCAAGTGCGAACAGGGAAACTCCAGCGATAAGGACGAATGCAAATATCAGGATACCCACCGGAATGCCGATGACCAGTGCTACGATGATGAGGGCAAGAATATAATTGAGCCACCCGATCTTCCCGATATATCCGATAATTTCACCGAAGTTGAACGCTTCAGAGAAACTGTTGGTGCGGGCAAAGCGTATCGAAGCAATGGGCACAATAATGGCGATTACAATCTCGATCACATACATAACTACCAGAAGGGCAAGGTTTGGTGCCCAGCCGGACATCATTGCCGGTCCCACGCGCGTAAAGTCCCCGGACACGACGGCCATAATCATCCTGGCATAGATAATTATCCACAGGATAATAATCGGGATTGCATATATCAGTCCCACAATTATCAGTTTTATTCCATCCACAAACAAGGTGCCCCAGTTATCTACGTCTGGTGCTGGTTGTACACCGCGATAGATACGCATGACGTACCCGTTCAGGGGAATTCCAAGGCAGATGATCGCAAGGATCAGTCTCAGCCATCGACCGGCATTCTTGAATATGCCATCTCTTGCATAAGCGAAGGCATCGTGTATCATTTCTCCGTAATCCATGGTGGTAACCTGTTGCTGGTATGAAGGATAACCAGGACGATATGCCCGGTTTTCTTCTGTAACGTTACGTTTTGCATGCTGTCATATTAATTTGTGGGCATCGGGTGTCCTTTTATTGTGCCTATAAACGGTAAACACGTCAGACCGGTCTGCTGTTTTCATCTAGTGACTGGATTTGGCGATTTGGGTCCCGAAAATGCCCGGATCCTCCTTGTTTTTTTATGCCGTTCTGCCGGATTACCGACAGCGAAATGACTCCTTGTATGATGAAATCCAAAAAACCCGTGAAGCGTTCGGACAAGAATTCCCATGAATGCTATTACCATTGCTTCGTTCAAGAAAAAATCTCAGACAAGATATGGAACACCATAAAGGAGGACTGATACCCTACATTGGAGGGGCTCCTTCGCGCCCGATGTGATTGCCTGTCGATCTGTGATGCTCATATTACACTGATACCCTACATTGGAGGGGCTCCTTCTCTGGCAGGAAATTAAAAGAAGTGGTACGACCCCCCCCCAATATCTTGAGATTACGACGTATCATGCAAAAACGATGGGGGGGTCGCACAGGTACATTCCACAAGAACCAGATCCAACAATCCCTGCTAACCCATCCTGCGGCGATCCTGATCCGGCTTACTTTTACACCGGTGATTCTATGAAAACTGATGAATTATGTCGACCCGGAACCACAACATGGAGGATCTCAATTGTACCTGTGTGACCCCCTCCCTACCCCCTCGTACCGGTACAGGTTGAACCGGGTAGCTTGAGCCGGGTTGATGGTTCCAATCCGGGGGAACCTAAACATAGCACGGATCTCGTGCAAAGAATATATCCCAAATCAATCGCAAACCCACAAGCATGGAGAAACAGCAGATTATCGACCTGTTCAGTGCAGTAATCGCAGGAATAATTATCGGGCTTCTTATCGGGTGGGCTATCTGGCACGGCACCGGTGCCGATACCTGTCCCATGCCAGCAATCCAGACCTGATGCGGATCAGGGATAATCCTGACCCGGTCTTGGTCCCGGCCGCCAGATACACCTCTCCTGCAAGAAGGATTAAAATACACACTCTTTACCCCGTCTCTTTTTACTACAAGTCCGGTTCTGGCTTACAGTGTATGGGTGTCTGGCGATACCGGTCTCCGCCACATGGATCAACCGGTGATGAAGGCCTTGCCAATGATCCGGCAGAGGCGGTTACTCTCTGCAAGATAGCGTGGCGTTTCCCGGAGGATCTTCTCCTGCCTGAAACGTGTGAGATCCCTGCACCAGTCCTGTATGATCGGGGCGGTCAGTTCGACATGGAACTGCAGCCCAAGCGCCGTCTTGTATGCAAATGCCTGGTTCCTAACCGTATCACCCGTGCAGAGGAGGCGCCCTTTATACGGGATTTCAAACGTCTCCCCGTGGAGCTGGAAGACGGTGAACCGATCCGGGAATTGTGAAAATGCGCCCTCCTTGACGGGTTCGCACCGTACCGGGCACCAGCCGGTTTCCCGTATAAAGGGGTAGACTTTTGCGCCGAACGCTGATGCAATGAGCTGGGCGCCAAGACAAACACCCAGAACCTTCTGGTGGTGGCAAACGGCCCTGCGGATCAGCGCTTTTTCTTCTGCCAGCCACGGGTAGACCGGGTCGTCATTCACGCTCATTGGCCCGCCAAGAAAAATAAAATGCGTCGCGTCAGTCTCCCGAAGTTCGTTTGTCTCATACAACCGGATATATTCAAGCGGGATGCCCTGCTCTGCAAAAAATGATGCCAGAAAACCCGTGGGTTCCCGTTTGACATGCTGGAATATGGCGATCTTCATACCCATATACAGGGATTTTGTCATTTTTTTAACAATAATGTGTTGGTAAAAAATGTTGGTTGCCGTTTCTGATCCGTGAAACCGGGCAGAACTACTTTAAGAATAACCCCTCTATTTTTGATCCATCGCGTGAGTATTCCGGAAGCGGATCAGTTCGTCGCAGAACTCTCCCAGGTACTCCTCCATCGAGAGGCTTCCTTCCTGGAATGCACACTCCTCCTCTTCGATGATCTTGTTGATCATATTCCGGGTGGGCAGGATGATATCGAGGGGTACGCCTGCTTTTTCTGAACCCTGGATGAGGGCTTCGCGGAAGACGCCGAGGCAGTACCCGATACGGTATGTGTAGATGTCCCGTGTCTTTTCGAGATACCCGGCAACCCGGTCGGTTTCGATGCGGAGGAAATCCTCCAGCACCTGTTTGTCCTTGCATTTCCCGAGCATGTATTTGTAATGGGCATACGGGTACATCATCTCCAGCTCGGAAGGAACAATCCCACACGTGCCAAAGATCACGATATGGTACTGCGAAGGTTCGAGAACCTGCGAGATGACCATACGGATGAGCTGGTGGCTGGGGCTTGAGCTGTAGGGTTTGCGTACCGCACAGGGCATGAAGATCGCAATCTGCCGTGGTGTAACTTCATATTCGTCAATGATATACCGGTACGACTTTTCAAATGCCTCAAGGTAGAACGGGGGATCGGTCAGGAACGGTTTATCAATTGTGCCTGCTGGATCTGGCTTGTCCTGTTCGCCCATAGGTGTTCCATATCAGATCGCCCCGGTGATACAAGAAACAATCGCCATGCCCGAATCCTGCGTTCAGACGCCTGGTTCTCATGAAACGAAGATTCCTAATAGTTTTTCGCGGAGAATAATCCGCAAACTATTCAAGATGCAAAGTGTGATATTTCCCTCTAACGAGTGTGGTTTTCTATAGGATCGGAACTTCTGGGGGTACTCTTTGTGACCCTGCTCATTTTTGTCGCCCGGATTATTGAGGCAAGCCTTGAAACGGTGCGAACGATCTATATCAGCAAAGGTCACGGGGATCTTGCTGCCTACGTCGGGATTATCAAGACCGGTATCTGGCTGCTCTCAACCGGGCTTGTCCTGACAAACCTGAGCAATTATTGGAATATCGTTATGTATCTCGCTGGTTATGGTATCGGGACGGTGTTTGGCATGCATATTGAGAATCTGATCTCAATTGGGAATGTCATCGTCCGGCTCATTACACCGGCAGATCCCTTGCCAATGATCACCAGTCTTTCCACACTCGGCTATGGTATGACAAGAATCGAAGGGACAGGGAGTTTTTCAAATCCCGTTAATATCATTTTCATGATCGTTCCCCGGACAGAACTCTCCCGTCTGATGGGAATAATATCCCGTGAATACCCGGATGTGTTGTACACTATCGAGGATGTACGCACAACAAAGGATGGGGCACGGATCTTCTACAAGGATCCAAAAAGCAGAATTCCTGATTTTTTCGGTATGTAAAAAGTTTTTTGGAGCGCCTGCTATCACCCCACGCATATGGTTCGTGGTGGACGTCCCGCAACCCCCCTCTAAAAAAATCAGCAAAATTTCACTAAAACCTGCCCCCAAGGATACTTCTATTATCATCCAGCTCTTCATCTCTTCCTGAGAGGAGTGCAATTGAACCAGAAAAATACCGCCAACCAACCAGAGAAAATCCCGATCTTTCACGCAGACACCGGAAACGTTGAGGATATGGCGCCGGTAGAAAAAACCGATGATGAATGGCAGGCGCAACTCACACCCGAACAATTCGATGTGGCACGAAAGCAGGGCACCGATTACGCGTTCACCGGGAAATACCATGACTGCAAGGCTCACGGGATCTACCGGTGCGCCTGCTGTAGCACCGACCTGTTTTTATCGGAGACAAAATTTGATTCAGGCACCGGCTGGCCCAGTTTCTTTGCCCCGGTTTCCCCGCTCAATATCCGGAACGTGACCGATGTCTCGGCAGGGATGAGCCGGACGGAAGTCCAGTGTGCCCGGTGCGGGGCGCATCTCGGCCATGTCTTTGATGACGGCCCGTTGCCTTCCGGGAAACGCTACTGCATGAACTCCGCCGCTCTCGTGTTTGAAAAACAATAAGCAGATTTCAATAGCCGGATTCACCCACTATACCTCAAACGTGATGACCATGCTGTACCGAAAGATGAAAAAGGCAGACCGGAAACTCTCCATTCTCGGTTTTGGATGCATGCGTTTGCCCCAGACGCTGGATTGTCATATCGACGAACCACAAGCCACGGAGATGGTACGCTACGCCATCGACCGGGGCGTGAACTACATCGACACCGCGTATGTGTACCATAACGGTGAGAGCGAGCCGTTTCTTGGCCGGGCGCTTGCTGACGGGTACCGGGAAAAAGTCAGTCTCGCGACAAAACTTCCGGTCTTTAACGTGGAGACGCGTGAGGATATGGACCGGCTGCTCGATGAACAGCTCAGGCGCCTCAATACCGATCATATCGATTTCTATCTCCTCCACGGGCTGACCGGCAGGACGTGGGACACTGCACAGGAATTGCATGTCACGGAATTTCTCGACCAGATCATTGCCGATGGCAGGGTTCGTCATGTCGGGTTCTCGTTCCATGATGAGGTTAATCTCTTCAAAGGGATTGTCGATGCCTATGATTGGACATTCTGCCAGATCCAGTACAACTACATGGATGGGGAGTACCAGGCAGGAACCACGGGGCTGAACTATGCGGTAGAAAAAGGTCTGGGAATTGTCATCATGGAACCGCTCCGCGGCGGACTTCTTGCCCGGGAAAACGGCGAGATTAAAAAAACATGGGCATCCACCGGTCTCTCTCGCACGCCGGCAGAATGGGGATTGCGGTGGCTCTGGAACAAACCGGAGATCAGCGTCGTCCTTTCCGGCATGAGCACGATGGCACAGGTTCGGGATAACGTTAAGTATGCAAATGACGGGAAACCCGGATCACTTACTTCAGATGAGCTCGCTGTATACGATACGGTCAAAACCGTCTATCGCGAAAGAATGAAAGTGCCCTGCACCCAGTGCCGTTACTGTATACCCTGTCCGGGAGGTATTAAGATCCCGGAATGTTTCGCCGCATTCAACGATGCCGCAATGTATCATGATACCGCTGCTGCGAAATTCAGTTACGATGTGTTCATCGGCAGCTGTGGCGATGCTTCCGCCTGCCAGGAATGTGGGGTCTGTGAAAGCCTCTGCCCCCAGAAGATCGAGATCCGTAAACGACTCAAAGATGTTGTACAGCTGTTCGGGCACTGACATAAATTTAAGGAGAAGGTGATACTTTTTGCGTATCGGATACCCGTGCATCAACCGTTCAATCGGGTGCAGTCCGTCCGGTACGTTCCGTCTCGCTTCATACACTGAAGCCCGGCTCCGCACGACCGTTGCCGGTAACCTTGCCTGCCTTGAAAAAATCCTTTCCTATAACCACAGTAACGGGTTCCTGTTTTTCAGGATTACGTCCGATCTCATACCGTTTGCCTCCCATCCGGTCTGCCGGTTTGTGTGGCAGGAATATTTCTCAAAAGATTTCAAACGGCTGGGAACCATCATCCGCCAGAATCAGTGCCGGGTATCGATGCACCCGAATCAGTTTGTGCTGCTCAACGCTCCCCGTGAGGATATCGTCGGGCGGAGCATTGCCGAACTGGAATACCATGCCTCGGTTCTCGATCTCATGGGCCTGGATACAATGGCTAAAATTCAGATCCATGTCGGTGGTGTCTATGGCGATAAGGACGCCGCCATCGGGCGATTTGTCGAAATATATCAGGTGCTCGACCCTGCGATCCGCAGGCGCCTTGTCATCGAGAACGATGAACGGTTGTATACGGTTTCAGACTGCCTGCAGATCAGCCGGGAGACCGGTGTTCCGGTACTGTTCGATGTGTTCCACCACGCCCTGAATAATCACGGCGAGTGTATAGATGAACTCATCGACCGGATCAGTGAAACATGGAAACCCGCCGATGGTCTCATGATGGTTGATTACAGTTCGCAACAACCGGGGAAACGCGTGGGAGCTCACGCTGAAACAATCGATCCCGGTGATTTCTCCCGGTTCCTCTACGTGACCAGATCCCACGATATGGATATTATGCTTGAGATCAAGGATAAGGAAAAAAGTGCCCGTACAGCACTGCAATCTGCTGCCGGAGATCCCCGGCTGGTTATTCCGATTTCATAACATCCGCGATCTTATCAGGAAGAAGTACCTATTTTACCGGTATTCATGGATTTCCTGACTCCGCTGCTTATCGGTATCGGCCTTTCGATGGATTGCCTTGCGGTATCGCTTGCTATCGGTGCAACTACCAGGACGCGGCTGGTACAAGCGGCGGTAATTATTGCAGCGTCTTTTGGAATCTTCCAGGGGGGTATGACGATAATCGGGTGGCTGGCAGGGTCATCGTTTATTGATCTGATCTCTGCCTATGATCACTGGATTGCGTTCCTGCTCCTCCTGGTTATCGGCATAAAGATGATTTGGGAGGGAATTACCGGCGATGCAAATGAAGCACCGATCGAAACCATCCGCTTCGTCCCGGTGATTGTCCTGTCGGTTGCCACAAGCATCGACGCCCTCGCAGTCGGGGTTTCGTTTGGGGTACTCCAGACCGCAGTGTTCCTCCCCTCCCTGATCATCGGTGTCGTATCGTTTTTCCTATCGTTTTGCGGTGTGATGCTTGGCGAACGGCTGGAAAAGATTCTCGGTACCAAAACAGAGATCGCCGGTGGCCTTATTCTTGTCCTGATTGGCATCCGGATTCTCGCAACGCATGTATTCGTATAACTTGTTTTATACAGTCAGCGTCAGATCTCTTTTGGCTGGCACCGGTTCATGCTGCACAGGAACGCACATGAGCTTGGAGAAAAATTCTCTTGAGAAATTAAAAAAAATAAAATACCGGATGCAGGAAGCATCCAAAAAAAATTACCAGGCTTCGGGGAAGGCCATCTCAACGTAGAGATCTTCCAGCCGGGTCTTGTGTCCCCGTTCCATGGTTGCAAGCTGGGAAAACAGCAGTTTCTGCTCGGTATCTGTTGAAAGATTTGCAAGCTGGGTGTACATCTGCATCGCTTCAAGTTCCTTCTTGATGGCAATTACGAGTCCGTCAATGGGTTTCAGGTCTGCCGTCAGTGCTGGTGCCGGGAGGGCGTCTCCAACCTTGTAATCACTCTTTGGATCAAAGTGCATCGATGAAACATTTTTTGTGAGCATGCCCTGCAAAAACTCACGGTGCTGTTTCTCTTCCCCGGCAAGTTCGGTGAAAAGTGATTTCAATACTTTGTCCTTCACCTTTTCTGAGATCGTACGGTAAAAAGTGTATGCCTCGACTTCCCTGTCAATGGCCAGTGAAATGATCTTTTTTGCATCGTCTGCTTTCATTTCTCTCTTCCTCCATTTGATAATAATTGCAAATGGCCGTATATAAGGTCATTGGTTTTGCCACTCATAGGTGGGAGATATCCCAAATCAAGCATCATTTGAAGGAGTAAGCAGTACTCCCTCACTAGTCTTCGACACCGGTGGGATGCGGACAAAAATATCCCGGGGTTTTATCAACCGGTGAAAATGTATATGTACACACATAACGGGTGAATGAAACCATGGACAAACCTGATCACCTTTCCGAGATAGAACAGATCCTCGGTTATCATTTTTTTGAACGGGAGCACCTGATTCGGGCGCTCACCCACCGGGCATATGCCAACGAACAGATCCAGCAGAACACTGTCTGCATGGATCAGGAAGCCGACAGCACGCTGGGGGATGCGGTTTTAAAAACCGGGTTAATCCTGTTTCTCATGGAAAAGGGTTTCCAGACAAAAGGGGAGATTACCCGGACTAAAGAGCAGCTGGAAGATAACGTAAGCTTAGCAAAGGTCGGCAGGCGGTTAAAGATCAAAAAGTTCATTCGGCTGGGCCGGGGCGAAAAAGACCTGTGGCGGACCGGTGAAGAAACCATTCTTGCAGATACGGTTGAAGCCCTGATCGGCGCTATTTTTCTTGACAGCGATGCAGGCTTTGGTGTGGTGAAACAGATTATCGGCGAATGGTTTGAACCCGAACTGCGCCGGGTAAAAAAAGAGAAACCGGTCGAAAAAAAGGTGGCCCCGGCGGTCAGTCATCCGAAGGTTTCTTCCAGACATGGATCACCCATGCCAAAGAAACGCCCGTGGCAACGATCGTTGAACCGATAAGCAGTGGTACATACCACCACTGTGCCCCCATCTCACCTTTCATAACCCCGCTCCCCGCAATCGTTGCAATGGTGTTGGGTACAAGGAACGCGGTACCCAGCACGGTCAGGTAAGCAGTAACGAGGGCAAACCGGTTATTCAGGCTCTGGAGCTGGTTATTGTAAATGCTTTGCATCACTTCAAGCCCGGAGGAGAGTACATTGGACATCTGTTCGGTGAGTTCGATATGGCGGTCGATGTTATTTGAAAGGATACCGATTCGTCCCAGCAGTTTTTCATCGTTGGTGACAAGATCGGCATCCCCATATTGCAGCGAATCGATTACGTCTTTACTTGCCCAGAGCACGTTGAGGTAATCGATCAGTACGTGTTTCATCTGGTAGATCTTATGGGCGATCTTTTTCTTTGCCACGTTCTCTTCTATCAGTGACTTGCTGATCGCGTCGCCCCGCATCTCGATCTCCCGCAGGTACTCGAAATTACGATCATTGTTCTCATCGATGATCCGCTCCAGCATCAGCGTGATCTTGTCGCAGGTATTTTCAGCAGTGATGCGCTTAAAAAACGGCTGGGCATACCGGGAGAACCGCAGCAGCCGGCTGATGTCCTGGGTGTGCATCGTGAGGATGAAGTTGTCGCGAATCAAGACAAAAAGCGGGTTGATGCTCATATTCTCCTGCTTGAGTGTTACGGATGGAAGCATGATCCCAAGTTCGGTGTCGTAATCCTCGTACGCGGAATAGAACCCGGTGCTGAGTTTGGGGATCGGAATTTTAGAAAACCCGGCGATCTGGGCGACCTGCTCGATCTCTTTTTCATTATTCTGCGTACTGTAATCAATCCATGCGATGCTTGCGTCAGGGAGTGCAGATAGATATTCTTCTATGGGGCGGTCCACCAGCCGTTCAATCCTGCCATCTTTATAGAGTATGATACAGAAATTCAGGGGAGCCGGTCCAATTACCTGAGGGACTTGTGGGGTGATCTGCATTTTCATGGTGACGCCTCGTAAAAAGAAAGACTTCTCGCTCCTTCTGGTACGTGAGCTATTGATGCAGGGAGTGTATATAGGTTTTATAATTTTAGGTGATTATGTAACATCCACCAAAAGCTCGATAAACCGAAACAAAATTTACATTGCCGCTCTTGGGGGCTCCGGCAAGCCTCCGCCCCCGCCGCTCGGGCATCCCCCGGTTGCGATAGTGCCGTATTACCTGTACCTGTGAGTGCCCCTGATACAGGTAATGTCGAGGCATCGAAATTCGCCCTGTCCCCCTCGGGGGCTTTGCGGCGCAAGAGGGGGGGCTGCATTTTTTGTGTTCTCCGGAGCGCAGATCTTAAAAAAAATAATCCTGAATTGGGTTAATACTAACCAAGGGTTAGTGGTGGACTTTACCTAATCACCTTTTTTTATAAAACTGGCAAGCCGCAAATCATATCCTGTGTTTCCTGTGATCCTGTTTTTGCGGTTTTTTATTTTTTTGGTGATCATGATCCAGCGTTTATGTTCGATCGTTCTGACGGCCATCGGGGCTCTTCTGTTATTTGTTCCCTCAAACCGATAGTACAAGAAGATGGTATATTATAGTAACCGGTTATCATATTGTAACCGGCTATCATGTACCGAAACGGCGAAATTTGCACTTATCATTGTGAGATAGAGGCAGCCTTTGCCATTATGGGCGGCAAATGGAAAGCCCGGATAATCTGGCATATCGGGGAAGGAAAACCCCGGTTCAATGAGCTCAAAGAGATCCTCAAAATGTCAGCCCGCGAATGCTGGCAAAACAACTGCGGGAACTCGAACGGGACGGGCTGGTCATACGTACCCAGCACGCCGAGATCCCGCCCCGTGTGGAATATAACCTGACGAATGCAGGCATTGCACTCATCCCGATTCTTGAACATATCAGCACCTGGGTCACCGCATACTGTCCAGATGCCGCAAAGATGATTGAATAATTCTGCCTGGGGGAAATAACAATGAAAAAACCAACCTGTACCTACCAGTGCCCGGTCGAAGCGGCTTTTGATTTTATCGGGGGAAAATGGAATGCCCTGATCGTCTGGCATATCGGGAATCATAACCGGCGGTATTCTGAGATCAAACAAAAACTGCCAAAGATCAGTCCCCGGATTCTTTCCCGGCGGTTGAAGACCCTTGAGGATGACGGGATTATTGTCCGGACACAATACGAAGGAATCCCGCCCCGTGTTGAGTATAATCTGACTGAAGCCGGTATTGCACTCCTTCCGATTCTTGACCTGAGCTGTGACTGGGCGATCCAACACTATCCCGAATACATCCCGCCGGGTTTTGTCAAAGTGCCGCTCGATGATTAAAAGAAATGACCGGCGATCCCCGGGAAAATTCGGAGAACGCAGCCGGTCGCGAGGCAATTGTTAATGCTCGATTGCGACATCGAAGAAGATACTTTTTCCCGAGGCTTTCAGGGGCATGCTGTATGCCATGCTGCATCCTTTGACGATGCCCAGTTTCATGGCGGCAACACCGGCAGAATACATAACCCGGTTGTCCATGTTGTGGATGCTTGCGGTTTTTACCGCTGAGCCGACAGCGATACCGAGATCCGTTACCTTAAACACGCAGTTTGGGCCGGCATAATCGGTTTTGTGCGACTTTGTACTTGCAGCTGCTTTTATCATCTCATTGCAGGTTGCATGCCCGCAGCCCCCGCAGTTCAGCCCAAGTGCCTTCTCCCCGCTTACGCCAACAAGGAAAAGGGCATCACTGACCTTGACCTGTTCGCCGTTTACCCGGAAAAAATCCATGTGCGTCTCTTCGGCGATCTGGATCATTTTCGCGGCAATTTTTTCCAGGTCCTTACCGGTGACAATTTCAATCGTAAGGGAATCTATCCCGACAGCTTTTGGTGCAGTCCGTGCCGCAAGGGCCATAAGCCCGGCAACGGTCTTCACGGCTTCTGTTTCAGCAGACATACCGGAATATTAAGGATTACCCAGTAAAAAACTGAAACGTAACAGAATTGTGATCATATATCGTATTGGTTATCGAAATGAAATACCAGGGTTATGTTTATATTCCGGCATTCCCCTCTTGAAATCATGAAACTCCGGTGGTTCCTCTGCGGGATGCTTCTTTTATTCTTTGTCATGATGGGTGGTTGTACTGCACCATCGCCATCTGGTGCCACGACCGTTGTCACGCAGATTCCGGCTGCCGCAACGGGTGTCACCGGCAATACCTTCTCGATCCAGGTAGATTCGATCATGACGGGACAGGCGCTCCCGGCTGCGTATACCTGTACGGGTGCCATGGAATCACCCGACCTGCGGTGGCAGGGTGTCCCAACTGGTGCAGAAAGCCTGGTACTGGTTGTCGACGATCCTGATGCGTCCGGTGGGACATTTACCCACTGGCTGGTCTATAATATTCCGCCGGGATCCAGCGGGTTACCCCGGGCACAGTCTGCGTCAAAAGTTCTCGCAGACGGTTCCCAGCAGGGGGACTCAAGTACCGGTTCCCGTGGTTATTACCCGCCGTGCCCGCCCATCGGACAGGAGCACCGGTACATCTTCCGGCTGTACGCCCTTGACATGATGCTCTCTATGCCGACAACAGACCGAAACGGTATGGATGCGGCGATGAGCGGGCATGTCATCGCTGTTGCCGAAACCGGCACAACGTTCAGGAGATGAACGTTGTTTTTTGTGCCGTGTCCCGTACCGACAGCGCGAATACGATGGCGATCAGGATAGCAAGGACAAAACTTGCAAAGAAACCTGCAACGTAGCCGGCTGAGGTAATGATAATCCCGGTCACAAGAGGTCCCCCGGAATGCCCAATGTCCATGGTGGACGAGAGCGCTCCCATGGAGGCCCCGATCTGTTCTTTTTTTGCAATATCTGCGGTATAGGCACTGGTTGCTACCGTGGACAGCGACATCCCCAAGCCGAAAATGGAACTTACGGCAAGATATCCGGCAAATGATCCCATGATTGGAATGACCGCGACCGAAGCCCCGAGGATCAGGATGCCGGCAGCAATCTGGTACCGTTTATCGATACGGTCGGCAAGTTTCCCGAAGAACGGTTTGGTGAGGGCAATGATGAGGACCTGCACGGCAAAGATAATCCCGGTCTCGTACGCCCCGATGCCTTTTGAAGCGAGAAACACCGGCAGGAAAGTTTCAAACGCCCCGAATGAAAAATAGGTCGCCATATCGACAAGGGCGGTACCGCGAAGCCGCCGGTTTGAAAAAAACAGAACAAAACTTTCCTTGAAGACAGCAAACCCCGGCACATCGAGCGATCGTGACTGGTCTTCCCGGTAGAGCAGCGTCATGAGAAAGACCGGTACTGCCGCAACTGCCGCAACGATATATACCATCTGGTATGGGATCAGCCCGGGGTACATAATAAAATACGATATGATGATACCGCCGATAAGCGGTGCAATCGTTCGCCCGATGAGCGTTGCGGAGGAATACTGGCCGAGCATCGCCCCTTTTGTTGCAGGGAATCGTTCGGCAATGACTGCAGAGATGACCGGGCCGAGGATTGCTGTTGCCATGCCGTGAAAGAACCGGACCGGGATCAGCCAGACCGGGGCGGTGATGAGCAGGTACAGCAGGGGGGCACATAAAAAAATGATGCCGGATGCGACCAGAAGGCGTTTTCGCCCGAAATGATCGGAGAGCACACCGACCGGGAAGGAAAACAGGATGCCTGCAAGAGGGGAGACGGCAGCGACAAGACCGATCACCGCATCATTCGCCCCGATTGCCTGTGAAAATAACGGGAGCACGGGATTTTTCGATATGGTTGTTGAGAAGATGGCAAAAAAACCGAGCAGGAAGAAGAAATAAACCTGCCTGCGGTCCGGGGCGAATTGTGGTACCTGCCGTGAAGTTCGTACGTTCATTCTTATGCCGGAAGTGTGCGTCGTTGAGCTATTTTAAGACTGACGGTTTAGGGAATAAAAAATATCGCTACATCTATTATCTGAAAGGAACAAAAATCATCGTATGGCTAACATTATCTCCCATTCACGGGCGGCTATTGCCGTGTTCTTCCTTATCCTGATGGTCGTCCTCCCGGTATCGGGCATGTCAGTTCCGGTGGGAACCCCCGCTCCCACCGATGCGGTCGCAACCGTATCTCCGGTAGTATCGGATACTGGTGCCGTTTCTGTCGCGACAACTACCCCGGCACCCACTGCGACAGCGACGATTACAGCAGCTGCAACAGGATCACAGCCGTTTATTTCTGCAATGGATACTCCAGCCAACCCTGTTATTGGTGATGCAATAACAATCAGCGGTACGGCTTCAGGTGGTAACCTGACGCAGGGAGTTCAGATCTGGATCTTTGCCGGTAATTATATCAACGTTATGACGGTACCGGTGAATGCACAAGGGCAATTCTCAAAAACATACCAGACTATCGACCTCCCCCCGGCAACGTATTATTCCTTTGTCCAGAGCCCCGGCACCAACGGGAAGTTTGACATTGTGGAAACTGATGCAAACGGTTATGCCGGGCAGGTCATCAACACCGCGACAGGTGCCACAATCTTCAGCTTTACTGGTACTGGAAGTGTCCATGACCTGGCCGCCGTCACGGCCTTATCAGATGCATTTAACCTGCCCAATGTCGATGATATCTACACAAAATTATCGTTCACGCTTGCTGCCCCGGGAACCAATGGGGCTGCGCTTGCGTCCAATCAGGGTACTCCTGTGCAGACAACAGCAAAATCGCCGGTATCCTTCCTGACCGTGCTTGCCGGGATTGGTGTGGCAGGTTTAGCTCTCGTGATGATGAGAAGGCAGTAATCTTTTTTGGAATTTTTTTATTCATGCATTTTTCACACGATTATGTGCACGAGCAGTGAGGATAGTTTTTTTATTTGCAACGCCCTCAACAACTGCGGTTGTCAGATCCCATTATACCGCGCGTCGCTCTTTCAACCGCTCTTCCCGTTATCACCTGCAACTATCACGTGTCAATCCAGCCCCATTTCGCCACCGGGCTACCCCCTTTTTACGACTGTATATGGATTGATGGGACGAATTTGCAAAAAAGCAGGATCCCTTAAAAAATTATTCATATAAAAAAGAGGGAACCGGTACTGAACCGTAAAGCCGGCTCAAGGCCTTGGCTGCTGCTGTGTACCGCAATGGAATGTTCCAAACCCTTCCACCATTGCCCGGGCATTAATCCCGATCACGTTCCGGTCCGGGAATTGTGCCTGCAGGATCTTTATGGCCTCGCCATCGTGCGGGTCTTCAAAAACCGGAACAATCACAACATGGTTTGCGATAAAAAAATTGGTGTAACTTGCGGGATACCGCTGCTCTTCATCCGCTACTGGTGCCGGCATCGGCAGTTTTACTACCGTGAACGGGTTTCCTTCCTGGTCGGTTGCCCGGATCAGGATCTCGTAGTTCTCGTGCAGCGCCGCGTAATTTTCATCAGTGGGATTATCCTCATATGCACAGACAATTGTCGATGGCGAGGTAAATCGTGCGATATCATCGATATGGCCATCCGTATCGTCGCCGGCCACACCTTTGTTGAGCCAGATCACCTTGACCACACCGAGATATTCTTTGAGGATCTCTTCTAAATCGGATTTGGTAAGATTGGGGTTCCGGTTCGAATTGAGAAGACAGGACTGGCTGGTAAGGACGCATCCTTTACCGTTAACATCAATGGACCCGCCTTCGAGCACGATCCCTGCTGAAAAGACCGGCAGTTCAAGCCACCGGTTTATGAGGAACGGGATCTTCCCGTCCGCGATCTGGTCGTCGTATTTCCCGCCCCATGCATTGAAATCCCAGCGCACCATCGCGCTTTGTTGCAACGCACGGTTGACGACAAAAGTGGGGCCATAGTCGCGGATCCATACATCGCTATATTCGGTCGTTCTGACTGTGACCCGGTCCAGATTGACGCCGGCACTGCGAAGACGCGATCGCACCATCCGGTATACTCCCGGACTCGGAACGAAAAGTTCGATATGTTCCGATTCCGCGACCGCAGCGATAAACCAGATATATGCATCCTCGACATCGGAGAGATGAGGAAATGTAGTCTTGTTGTGCGGCCACGAAAGCCAGACCGCATCATGAGTTTCCCATTCCGCCGGCATATAATATCCCCATTTTCGCGGCGTGTCGCCCTCTTTGGTTGAAGGAAATGAAGCATTTTCACCCCTCACTGGCGCACAGCAGGAGGAATAACTGTCAGGTCTCCGGTTCCGGAAAAATCCCCACGACTCCCTGATGTCACTGTTCATGGACAGGTCGAGTTTTGCCGTTACGATCTCTTCGTCATCGCCGGCATGAGCAACCAGTTTTCCAAATGCATCGCAGACAAACGAGCCGCCAAAAAACCGGATCTTTCCTTCGACACCGACACGGTTGACTGCGGCGACATGCACACTGTTTGCGATCGCGTGGCTGCGCTGGATCAGCTCCCATGATTCCTGCCATTCCCCTTCGGCAGGCAGGACTTCGCCGGGCTGCCCGATTGCAGTCGGATAGACTATCAGGTCAGCACCTTCGAGGGCAACACACCGGGCGGCTTCGGGGAACCACTGGTCATAACAGGTCAGGACCGCAATACGTCCGTATCGGGTCGCGTGGACAGCGTACCGGTCACCGGGGTAAAAGTAGCACTTCTCGAAAAACCCCGGGTCCTGCGGGATATGCACTTTATGGTAGGGCTCGTGGAGATGGCCGTCCGCATCGATGACGACCGATGAATTATAGAACCGTCCGTCGGTTGACTTCTCGTAGAGTGGAACGATGATAACTATACCGTACTTTTTTGCCAGCTCCGCAAATGCCTGTGTGGACTCTCCTGGGACTGGTTCGGCAAGCATCCGTGCATCCGTTCCAATCTGCTGCGGGAAGTATTGCGTGCGGTAGAGCTCCGGCAGGCAGACGATTTGTGCACCGTTGTGCGCTGCCGTTTCGGCGCGGGCTAATGCCTTTTTGAGATTTTCCCCGGGATCGGCGTCCATTGTCATCTGGACAAGCCCGATCGTAACGCTCGTGTGTTCCATACACTCTCTGCTTACGACATTATTGTTGAATGGATATCAGGGTATGCAAAAGTAAATGATTACCGTTTTTCATTTCCCCCGTACGTAGAGGTACTCATTCATCACAATGCCATTTTTTGTAATCGCCTTTGAATGGACTGCTTCACGACAGAAACCGCATTTCTCCAGCACCCGCATAGAAGACGGGTTGCTCTCGAAGACTCCTGCCTGGAGACGAATGACCGGGAACCGGTCAAATGCAACGGGGATAATTGACCGGACGGCATCTGTGACTATACCCCTCCCCCAAAATTCCTGCGATAGCCAGTACCCGATTTCAGCCGTACCACGGTACACATCATTGAGCGGGTGAATGCCGATGCCTCCCACCGCTTCACCATCCACATCGATTGCCAGCATGAGTGCGGAGCGGATGTGCGTTGCCATCGCGATGAACGATTCTGCGTCGTTGATAGTGTACGGGTGGGGAAACATATCTCGCATATTGGAGGCGATGCTGGGATTATTGGCATGATAGGCAAGGGAAATGGCGTCATCCTGTGTCCAGTTGCGGAGGGTGGCAGATGGGGTTGCAAGACGCATATGTATCTTCAGGATTGTGTATAAACAACTGAATTGTTAAAGAGTATAAGACCGTGCCCGTTTAAAAAAAACTGTTTTTCCCCCTTTGAGGGAACCAATCAGGATGCATTACCTTTTTTACGTTCGTCCAGCCATTCGGTTAATGAACCCATCAGCGAGAGTACGGCCGGCATGATGAAGATCGCACCGATAAGCGAGAATCCTACGGCGATCAGGGTTGTCACCCCGAAATTGCTGATGATGGGGAAACTTGCCAGCATCAGTGCCGAGAATCCAAAGAATGTGGCAAGTCCCGATACGGTGATTGCCGTACCGATCCTGCTCACGCTTTCCTGGATTGCGGCAATATGGTCGTGCAGCCGCTCCTGCTCTTCGCTGTACCGCTCCATGACGAGGATTGTATACTCGGCCGCAACCCCGATGGTCATGGACCCGAGCGTTGCGGTGAGCGGTGAGTAGGCAATCCCAAGGATATACATCATCACCGCGTTCCACCCGACAATAAGGATGATTGGCACCAGCGGGGAGATCGCATGGATATGCCGGTATACTAGGGCAAGGAAGAGGAAGACGAGAATAAACCCGAGAAGTGTCATCATCTCTTTAGAGGAGGAGAGATCATGAATCAGCGAGGTCATGATATCGAAGCTTCCCACCGGTTGGACTGTGATTCCCGGTGGCGGCTGGTTGAATCCGATATCCTTGATCATCTGCTCCTTTAGGTTCTGCTCTTCAGGCACCTCCATGCTGAGGGTCCCAAACCGGATCACACCTTCCATCGTGCCGCCGAGATACTGTTCTTTGATACTGTCGGGAATTTTTGCCAGTGCCGAATCAAGCTGTTGCTGGGTTTCCGGCAACACCCCGTTGTTATAGGCAAGGATATAGGTGACAATGCTGGTCGCTCTGGTGATCTGGGTGTGGTGGGAGATCTCATAGTCCTGGAACTGCTGCATCCAGCGCAGTGTATCAAGATCGGTGACCCGGTTTCCCTGCACGTAGAAATCCACCGAACTTGTCGCACCGATAACCCTTGTCACTTTGTCCATCTGGACTTTTGCCGGCATATCGCTGGGGACAAACGCGTTCTCGTTAGTCTCGATGGGGATCATTGTATCAATCTGGAAACCAATCACCGCGATGAGTACTGCTATGAGAAGGATCGGCACCGGATTCTTTGCGATCTTCACTGAAATATCGGTGAGGAACTTTCCATACGACCAAGAACTTTTTTTACCTGCACGGTTCTTTTGGTTTCCGTCCGGATCTGAACCAAGAAAATCACATGCCCCCTCTCCGACGGCATAGCACACTTCAGGTTTTTTTGGTTTGGGGGTGTAATTCAGGAGGTGAGCCATGGTCGGTAACCCGACAAGGGAGATGATATAACAGCTCATTACACCGATCATCGCGACCAGCCCAAACGACTGGACCATCGGTACCGGGGAGATGAACATGGCGAGAAATCCCATGCAGGTGGCAAGCATCGCGTACAACACTGCAGGTCCCGTCCGTGTCACTGTCATAAAGACCGCCTCGTCAAGAGATCCCTTCCGTGATTCTTCATCAAGCCGGGCATGAAACTGGATTGCATAATCGATCCCAAGGCCGATCATCACCGGGAATGCCCCGAGCACCGCCATGTTGAGCTGGATACCGGTCAGTCCCATGAATCCCATCGCAGAGGTGAGCCCGATGCCGACGAGGAGCACGGGCAGGAACCGGTGGCTGACATAGGAGAACAGGATGCCCATGACAAGGACCATCAGGAGCATGGCAGCACCGATAAGCACTCCCATGGAAGAGCCCATCTCTGCTTTCATCTGTGCGGAGAACGCCGGGCTCCCGGAAACGGTCACTTTAACTCCCGCAGGTGGATTGGAATGAAGGACAAGCGACTCCACATTATTCAGGGCTGCGGTCTTTGTCTCATCGGATAATCCCTGCGCGAGTTGGATCTGCACCAGCGTCAGGACATTTGAAGGGATTGCAGTTGCCTTCACTTCCGGAGGGATCTGCTCAACGATCCGGTCAATTTCACCCTTTGACTGCGGGAGAACCCCGCCGTTTGCACTTTTCAGGATATCGACAACACTGGAGGATTTAATAATGTTCTGCTGCTGGTTGATATCGTTTTCAAGCCGGTCGAGATACTTGAGAATTTCAGGATTCAAAGGGTCGCTTGTTTCGACAATGAGGATAAGGGAATCCGATGCGAACGTGTCCGTATAGTGATTGTTCAGGATCCCTTTCGGGGAATTTTTGTCTAGGTACGTATCGTTCCCGGTCTGCATGGTGATCATCGTCATGCCAAAGATGGCAACGATAAAGACCAGTACGATGATGGCGGCAACGACACGCGGGTGGTGATTAATGGTCCGGGCAATTTTTTCAAAAAGTTGGTCGATCATAGTGTTCCTGTTGTATTTGTCAATATGCTGGTGGTATGTTTCTGACGTATCGAATTGCATTCCCACATCGTGACACCTCTGATCAGATCTCTTGCACACTCTCCGGTCGTATTTACCAAAAAAAGGGTATTACTGGGGGATGTTTCGCCGTTTATAGAGGAAATAGCCCGCTGCTGCTATGATCGCAATAACGATAACCAGCAGGATGAGCGGGTTTGCCAGAATATCCAGGACTCCCTTTGCCGCAACGATATGGACGTTCACCTTCATCGGGGTTGAGGTATAAGTATTGTCGAGCGCGTCACGGTAGCTCATCTCGGAATCAATGCCGTAATCTTTCAGCGTCGCACCTTTATCTACGGACACGTCAAATGCGGCCTCTTTTATTTCACCGGGGGCCATGGTGCCCAGATAGGATGTATCATCGTTGCTGGTGAAGGGATCGACGGCACTGATGCGTGCCTGGGCATTGTATACCGTTGCTCCACCGGTATTCTGGTAGCCGACCCGTATCACGCTTTTCGCGCCGGGTGAGATGGTTGAATTTGTGTAGGCAACAGCAAAATCCACTTTCTTTCCGACTGGAATCCCGATGGTCTCACTTTCTGAAGTAACCTGATCCTGTTCGGAGTTCTGGTAATCGACATACACATCGAGAGGATATGATTTTGCTTCTGCATCCCCGGACACCATTACCTTGAACCGGCAATCGGCGGTGGAACCTGCTGCAAAATCCCCAATATATGCGCTACCTTCTGTTGGGGTAACGGGGCTGCCATCGTTCTGGGAAAGCCTGACAACTGACTTCTTCCCATCTTCATGGCCGGTATTTTTGACCTTGAGGATGATGTATCCCTCATTGCCCACATTCAGGTTTTCAGTATCGACCGACAGCACATCTATCTGGACATTTGATTTGATCTTTATCGGGAGACTGACAATATCGTTGACTGATTTATAGTAATACTGGACGGTATCATCTCCGTATTGTTCAACCTGGTACAAGTACGTGTAGTTCAGCGTTACCGGCAGGTTATAGGTCCCTGCTGGCGCATCCCGGTTGATCTTCAGGTTAAAAAGTACCGTGGCGCTATTGCTTCCCAGCAGGTCTCCAACCGTCTGGGAATCGGATTTGATCGCAAGCGGGGCGTCGTCCGTGCCCAAAGTCACCGTCAGGTGTTTTGCCGTATTGGTAAGATCCTCCGTATCGACGATACCGGATTTGACAAATTTAAACTGGTTGACTCCCTTATTCTCAATTACGACATGGAGCGGTACGTCTTGTCCGGGGCTATATTCATTTGTTCCGGCTATGTATACGGAAAGTTCCGGGCTTCCTGCCATATATTGTGTCCCGGCCATCGCCGGGGTACTCATCATAACTGCGATGGATACTGCGGCAAGGCACAGGCACCACAGCAATGAATGTCGGAAGTTCAGGAAACCCCCGGATGGCATACGGATTAGATTATTCCTTGTTGTATCCCCGATTGTCTGACTCATGTAATTCCTCGGTTTATGTATTAAAATCTTAATACAGGTTGAGATTATTAATACATATATTTTGGTCAATACTACGGTTTTTGGATTTCCCCCCAATCTGCACGGGAATACTGGATTCACGCACGCGGCAGGAAAAATCCTGCAACCCTCTCCCAAGAATGCCTTTATCGCCCGGTGTTATTCAAGTGTCCTGCGGTATGTCGCGATGCCAAGGATGATCATAGCCGTGGAAAAAATGAGCAGGGCGATAAGATCGGTTCCGATCACGTCAAGCCCCTGGCCCCTGAGGATAATACTCCTCAATGCATGCACGCCATAATACTCGGGATTGATGGCCGTGATCCAGCGCAGCCAGTCCGGCATGCCGATGACCGGGTAGAATGCTCCCGATGTCATGAACAAGACAAGGTTGAGAAATGCAACAATGGACGTGTACTCCTGCTGGGAGGAGAACCGGGATGCAAAGGAGACGACAAGGCTGGTGACACCGACGCATGCTATCAGGATTACCAGTACAACCAAAAAGAAATCTTCCATGTTTTGGAGGGCAATACCGGTGATGAGGAGATCAATCCAGAAAATGGCAAATCCCGCAATAAACGCCCGGACTGTGCCGCTGGAGATGATCCCAAAGATGATGCTTGATCGTTTCACCGGTGTGACAAGATAGCCTTCGTGGATACCGTTCTCCCGGTCCTTGATGAGCGCGATACCGCCGCCGAACATGGTGGAGGTAAAGATCGCCATCATGATAACACCGACACCAAAGAACTGGATATACTTGATGTCCCCGTAGATTTTATCGACGTACATTGGGTTGTGGGCCCCGAGTTTGTAAAGCACACCCTGGACTGCTGACTCTACAAGCGGCGGAATAATAGAATCCGCGCTGTCGACATACAAACGGACAGTATGGTCGTTTGACACCTCTGAAGGAAATACAATTACGGCGGACAGCAGCCCGTTTTTAAGATCCTGTTTGGCAACGGCCTCATCGGTGTATACCTTCACATCCAGCAGTTTGGGAGCGTCAGTCTGGGAAATATGGTTGAGACTCCAGACCGCGTCGGTAAAAAGAGGTGTATCCTGAAACGGAGGGCCTTCCTGCACCACACCTACTGGGATATGGCTGATGGTCCCGCCCATCGCGTTGCCGAAGATCACCAGGTACATGATGGGCATCATCAGCGTCATGCCAATGACAAACGGATTGCTGAGGAATTTTTTAAAGTCCCGCTTGAAGATGGCAATCGTACCCCGGATCATGGCATACGCCTCCCCCGTGCACCCGGTGCAGGGGCATTCTCATTGCCATTGTCAAGTTTTTTCCCGGTGAGGTAGATGAACACATCTTCAAGTGAAGGAGAGTGGATGGAGATTGACAGGATTGGGAGGGAATAGTCTTCAAAGATTGTCAGGAGAAGCGGAAGTACCTGGCTGCCGTTTGTAGCAGAGATGGTCACCCGTTGTTCGAGTACACTGACAGAATTCACGAGCGGATTTTCCCGGATTGCCGCGACCACCCGGTCATCCATTTTTTCCACCCCGATCTCGATCAAATCGCCTGCCGGAATGAGTTTCCGCAGGTTCTCCATAGTATCTAGTGCGATGAGCCGGCCACGGTCAACAAATGCGATACGCTGGCAGAGTTTTTCTGCTTCGTCCATGTAATGGGTGGTCAGGATGATGGTGGTCTCTTCTGCATTAAGGTGGGCAATCTGCTGCCAGACTTCCCGCCGGGATTCCGGGTCAAGGCCGATGGTTGGTTCATCAAGGAACAGGATGAGCGGCTTGTGGATAAATGCCCTGACGATCTCCAGTTTTCTCCGCATCCCTCCGGAAAATGTCTGGACAGGTACCGTTGCACGATCGGAAAGCCCGGTCATCTCCAGCAGTTCCCAAATCCTGTCTTCGAGAACCGCGTCATCGACATTTTCGAGTTTCCCGTAAAATTCGAGGTTGTCGTATGCGGACAGCTCAGTATCGAGCGTTCCGTTCTGGGGGCAGACACCGATTATCCCCCGGATCTGTTCCGGATCTTTTGTTATATCGAAATTATGCACCCAGGCAGTTCCCGATGTCGGCGTCAGCAACGTTGTAAGAATACGGATAAGTGTACTTTTTCCCGCCCCGTTTGGGCCAAGAAGGCCAAAAATTTCACCTTTTTTAACATCAAATGAAATATCGTTTACGGCTTTTACCACTTTGGTCTTGGAGGGAAAAATCTTCGTTATGTGATCCAAGTGGATGATGGTTTCACTTTGAAGGGCCGTGGTGTGCGACGATGCAGCTATATGTTCTGCTCCCTGTTTCTCAAAGTCCAAAATGTATACCCCGTTTCTTTTTAAAAAGAATGATGTGCCAGAATATTAGTTCATGCATACCCATTTTTTTGGTTTTTATAGCCTCGCTTCATGATGACGGAGAAAACATCAGGGAGATGATCATTACGACCCCAAACCCGGCAATAATCATTCCGGAAACACGGTTGATAAGGTGCAGGTGGGCCCTGTTCAGGTAGGTTCGTACCGTGCCAAGACTTCCGCATAAAAAAATCCACCATATGGCTTCCCCTAAAAGTACCCCCATGACAAATATTGCCGGGGAAAGTATCGAGTTCCCGCTGATCACCACGCCAAATGCCGGGATAATAATCGTAAAGAAAAGAATGGTCAGTGGGTTTGCGATTGCGAGGGCAAACATTGATGCAAAATCCCTGAAATACGATAACTCATCCTTCGGTGTCTGGATATCCGGTGGGACCCGGAAAAATATCCATATCCCCACAGCAATGAGCGCAATCCCGCCAAACAACCGGAAGAACCACTGGCGGGCAAGGAGGAACTCAGCGATGAGGGCAAAACCAAACGCGGTTACTGCCGCATAGACGATATCGGCGGTTGCTACACCCATGCCGGAAATAATGCCATGCAACCTCCCGTTTGCCAGTGTCCGGTGAATGCAGATAAGGGCAATGGGACCAACCGGTGCAGCAAGTGCAATCCCAATGATAATCCCATGGATGAAAAGTAAGGTTTCCACGCGTTATACTCCCGTCAAACCCTGATTCCTGGTGAGCACCAGCATATCTTTAGATATTTACATGCGGGACATCATCAATCTTGCATACCCGGATACATGTCCGATACTGGCGGGGCGCCCCGCATTTCCTGGTTAGTAGTTCCAAACGGGTGCGCGATGGGGTTGATGGAAACCGTATACGGTAATTTCTTTTTAACGTATCAGGAAATACCATGCAAGCCCGGCAATTGCGATAACCGAACAAACGGATACCAGCGTGACATTGAATTTTTTATCCCGCAGGCTCATGTTCGACCAGTCTGGTTTTTGTTTTCCCAGCAGGAACCCAAGAGACAATCCAATACCTGTTCCCATCAATAACCCGATCAGGATTACCATTATGATTGAAAATGCATCTGTATACATACCGTACTCTGGTTATAGGTTACCGGTAGGGAAATAAAAAACCAAATGCCCGTTCATGTCAGAATAATTCAGCCAAAGAAAAGTATTTCACGATCCTTGGGTTTAATTGACTGGTACAGTATGGGACGTAAATCAATCCGGTCCGGTATATTGTTTGCCCTGTGCATTGTAATTCCGCTCGGTGTCGGTGCTGTTGGATCGATATTCACCTTGTCTGCGATTCCCACATGGTATGCAACCCTCCAGAAACCCTTCATTAATCCCCCAAACTGGGTTTTTGCTCCGGTCTGGACCGCCCTTTACATCCTGATGGGCATTTCGCTGTGGCTGATCCTGAAAAACGGTATCCGGACGTTTCTTGAACGGCAGGGAGCGATCCTGTTCTCTCTCCAGCTGGGTGTCAACCTGCTCTGGTCGCTGGTTTTTTTTGGGATGCACTCCGTCACGTGTGGGCTTATCATCATCGTGATTCTTTGTGCCCTTATTGCTGCTACGATATATACATTCAATAAGGTTTCAAATCATGCGGCATGGTTGCTTGTTCCGTATTTCCTGTGGAGCTGTTTTGCGGCGGTTCTGAACGCGATGATTTTCATGCTCAATTAACCTGTCGTTGCCAGTCTGTAATGACATGACAGGTAAAAACAGAAAGCGTGTTTTTTCCCGGTGCGGTAGTGTTTTATCTCTTCTCCCGCTCATCATACTACCATACCGTTTGGTGTTCCCCAGTATGGAGAATGGAGGTAACTGCAACCATGATTTCGCTGCGTTTTTATCGCATCTATGATATCGGCAGGGAAATAGACCTTGACTGGCTCGAGCGATCGCTTGCAGAGAATTATTTTACCGCACGGACGAGTTTTCTCCGGGTAAAGCCAAAATCCATCATGATCGAGGACCCCCCGCTCCTCATACGGATGCTTCCTGTCCGGGTGGAGCGGGATGGCCGGCATTTTGAATTTACTGCGGTGGCCCGTATATATGATATCGGAGTTATCAGCCTCTGTTTTGTATACGAGGATGCTCATGCCGACTATTCGGCATTAGAAGAAATTGCATTCTTATTTGCCGGCCAGGAAGGGCTTTCAGACTATTTCATCCAGTATCTCAAAACTCTTGGCGAGATCATCAAACCGCATATCCGGAATTTTGCCATCAACCCGGATTTCTATGAGGATTACACCATATACGTGACCGACCGGCGGGACGATTCCATTGATCCTGTGCCGCTCCTAATTGGCGAGCGAACGAACTTTTCTATGCAACTCCGTGAGGATATTACCCGGAACACGCTGAGCTATACGATCGATGATATTGCTGTGCTCTCCTGGGACTCGGCATTGCTCTGCACTCCTGACAGTCCGACCGATCTCATTGACTTGATCGAATTTGCGAATGTGCAGGTGCTTGAGCTCCGGTATTATGACCGGGAGCTGACACGCCAGATGGAAAAAATGTATGACGATATCGAGTATGCAGATCGCTTGTCCCCGTTCCGCAGGAGCCGCCAGTATCACGCGATTATGACGCAGCAGATGAAGACCTATGCGGAAATTTCAGAGATTATTGAAAAAGTGGACAACCTGATCAAGGTTACTGAGGACGTGTATTATGCACGGATCTATGCGACGGCGTTAAAAGTTCTCCGGAGCAGCCAGTGGAGCGAGAGCGTGAGCCGCAAGATTGATGTCATACGCGAGAATTACTCTATGCTTTCCGATGAGGTCCGGATCCAGCATTCCAATTTCCTCGAATGGGTCATTATTATTCTCATCGCGCTTGAGTTCGGGCTTGCGATCTGGCAGAGCATCCGTTAAACAAAACGGACTGAACTTTTTTTAGCGTATTATTTTCATTTCGGCATTTCTGGCATTTTTACCAAGCCGAAAACGATGGGAATGCTATTTTAAAAGATGTGAGAATTGGTTCACGGGAACGATCAAAAAAAGAAGAATTGAAAAATGTATACAATTAGAACCGGGGTTTCCGGTGTTTCGGCAGGCATTCCTGACAATACACTGGCCTTCCCTCGGTTGGCTTGAATGGAACTTCGCATTCTTTTCCACAGTCTGAACAGGTAACTTTCGTCATTTCACGTGGGCCGGAGTCTCTGGGACCGCGACCGCCAAAATTTGATCCATACATGATATTTCTCGTACAGTTGTTTTATAACTGTTATATTATACATGACCTTCAAGCATAAGAAGCTCTGCATGGTCGTACCGGCTTATTCTCATGATAAGCCCTCGAAAAAACCAATTGATGCCACTGGGAGAAAAAGGAATTCTTATATTCCAGTTCGTGGAGAATGGGCTGGTATACCCTCTCGATGGTGAATGCGAATCCCTGTTGATCAGGGTGCCGGTGGGGTTGTTTTCTGGATGCCGCAAATCTGGCCGTATTTGTTAATGCCATACGATGACAGGATGGTTTCGTCATCAAGTTGTTTCTCTGCAATCCCGATACGGCTTAATTTGTCACGAAGAATCCGGATATTTTTATCAGTGTTTTGCATAGGGTTACCTTCTCTTTGGTGTGTGAGATGATGAAGAGATGTTTTTTTAATAGCAGGGATTTTTTTCATGTGCCCTGAATACTGTAGCCGGCACCGCTTGTTCCGGTGTAACAAACGGTTGAATATGCCGGCTCTCCCGTGGGTAATGTTGTCAGATTCCTGCAGGTCCGCGCTATATATGGCGGAAAAAACCAAAAAAAGTTACAGGTACCGGTTTTTGCGCAGCCAGTCAACCTGAGGCGGAAGATACCGGTAAATGATATCGCACTTATCGTCTTGGAAACTCCAAGGAGTTACAATTAACGTATCTCCTTCCCGTATCCAGACACGCTTTTTTATTTTCCCCTTGATCCTGCCCATGCGTGTAACGCCGTCAAAACAGCGCACGCGTATGTGGTTTGCCCCCATCATCAGATCTGCGGAAGCAAACATTTCATTTGCCCATTTCTTTGGCAGCCTGACCCGGACAAACGGCGTCCCGTCAGGATTTACTGCATTCGGATCGAAATCGTTACTATTGCCCTTTTTCTGATTATTACTGGTAATCCAAACAACTCCCTTGTTGTATACATATGGTGTCTGGCACTATTAACGTATGCCTCGTGAGACCCAGGTGGGGACGGGCGGAAAAGATGGGGGCAATCCATGGTTTTCCTGTGGCATGTGGCATCAATAGGTACAGATCAAGACCGTAAAAATAAAATGATCATGAATAAATGTCCCACGTACCTGTTCTTTTACAGGCACTGGAATCCCTCCATCAACCTGGCCCGTCCACCCCTGCGTGGTCCCCAGCAGTGGATGTCCCGGTGAAGAACAGCAGGATACAGAAATGGAATGATGCAGGGGAGACATATGGCATGTACCTGTCGCAGTATGGGGTAAAACGCAATCTGGCCTGGAACCTGGCAATCGCCGGCACTGCATGTGCCACCCTTATTGCAAATTTCTGGGGACTTACCGCAGGCATTACCATGGTCATTCCTCATCTCCTCTATATCCCTGTCGTACTGGCTGCCTACCGGTATCCGCGTTGGGGCCTATACCTTTCAGCACTTATCGGTGGGATCTATTTCGTGATCGCATTTCTGCTGGTGGGAAACGATCCGTTCATTGTTTTTGAGATATTCATCAGGACCCTTGTCATTATCCTCATCGGGGGGTTAATCGCTTTCCTGACGCTGCGGCTCCGGGAACACGAAAACCTGTACCGGGGGCTCTTTGACCATTCTGAAGCCGGGAGCATCCTTCTCACGGATAACGGAACCGGCCCGGTTATAGAAGATGTGAACTGGAAAGCAACTTATATTCTTAAAATGAAACAATCTGCACTGAAAGGAAAACCGCTCACGGTCTTTAGCAGCGGAGATCTCGTGCAGGAGATGTTTTCCCACATACATCAGAATGGAGCCGTCTTCACCCGGGAGGCAATCTTTACACCGGTGCATGGGGTACCGGTAAATGTGCTGGTTTCCCTTGCGGCACTTCACCGGGAGCGGTTTATCTTCACGTTTGTGGATATCACCAGCCTTGTCCGGACAGAGGAAGCGTTACGGGCGGCGAATGAAAAACTCAATCTTCTCTCCCGTATATCGACCGATTACCTCACCCATACGGCAGATCGTATCTCCACAACTGTTGATGATGGGGTCGCCCGGTGCACCCACCCTGCTTCCATGAGCCTTTTTAAGAAGATCCAGAACCTCGTACAGGTTCTTACCCGCCAGCTCCAAATTGCGCAATCCTATAAAGATCTCGGCACTTCTTCCCCGGAATGGATCCCCGTCCAACGTGTCCTTGAAGGAGTCCGCTTTTTGGAGGCCGGCAGCATAGTTTCCATCAGATTCTGGACACAACGGCTTGAGATATTTGCCGATCCGCTTTTTAAAAGGGTTCTTTCCCATATTGCCGGGAATGCAATCCGCCATGGAGAAACGATCCAGAATCTCGTCGTTTCGTACCAGGAAACCGCTGATGGACTCGACCTGTTTTTTGAGGATGATGGTATCGGGGTCCCTCTCGAAAAGAAACAGCAGATTTTTAATTATGATGCAGGAGAGCACGCGGGAATCGGGCTCTTTATCTGCCGGCAGATTATCGCTGTAACCGGTATGACCCTTTCAGAAATTGGGACCAAGGGGACCGGTGCCCGGTTTGTGATACATATCCCTCAAAAGGGGTACCGGATTGATACTGCCCGTGAAAATCCTCCTGTCCCGGAACACACTATCGATACGGCAGAACCCCTGCAGCGCGGAGTGCGGCATACAACCGGTGCAATGGTCCGGGAACTTTCGGCACCGGAGTTTACTATTGCGGACACTTTATGGACCGGTTATCACCCGACAAAGGGAGATCCCCTGATGGACCGGATATTTATGGCATTCTCTGATGGGAATGCCGTATCGGTTGCCCGGTGCCGTAAACACCCGGATGGCTATGAAGTCGATGGCGTGTATACGCCGGTTGAGTACCGTGGTCATGGATTTGCCCATGCAGTGGTATGGGGTCTGGTTGAAGCATGCGGGCACGATACCCTCTATATGCACTCTATTAAGGATCTGACCGGGTTCTACAGTAAACATGGTTTTGTTCCCATCGATGAGCATGAACTCCCGCCAACGATACAGGAACGTTATGCCTGGGCTCAGGGCGAGATGGAAGGTGCCGATGTATGTCCGATGAAACGGACGCCGGTTCCGGGCAGGGGCATACCCGTCCCGGACACTGTTTTACGATCCTGATAAAAAGAAGCAATCACTTTCTCCCTGCCCACCACACATCTTTTTAAACATCCCGGCGATTCATTGTCGTACCATGATCATCGGCAAAGGCGCATACCTTAAACAGCTGACTGCCGCTACTGCGCAGATGAAATCAGTAGAGGTAGGTAAAGAGATGGAAGGCAGCTCACCCCCCTCCGTCTTTGTTGGCAGCTGGAATTACCCGAATTTGTATGCCGGTCCGATGATTGCCCCCATGCATGGGAATACTGCGATCATGGACCAGCCTGAGTCATGGCTCGCACAGAATAAGACCCAATCGGAGATCATCGGGTACCGGATGAATCTTGTCCGGGGAAAGTATCCCGTATGTGCAACCGATATCAGTACCCGGTTTGTGGAAAAACTCCAGGATATCGCACTGTCCGATGGATCTGTCGAGAGTGAAGCCGGCTTTGCCAACGCTCCAGCGGGAATCTCATTTTCTGAAGAACATACCCCGTTTGGGCCCAGTGCGGCACTTGAACATTTTGAGATCGAGAGTGGGAAATGGGACAGGAATCTTGAAAAAGTATATTATGATACTGACCTCCTCGCGGCGGATGCAATCATTGGCCTTCACCGGCAGGGAGTCCCGTTTTCCGGTATCCAGAAGGCTTTTTCGGTCGGGACGATGGGCAGGACCAAAGGCCGGCGTCTTGTTCCCACACGGTGGTCGATTACAGCTTGCGATACGATGATTGGCGATCATCTTCTTAATGAGGTGAAAAAATACCCGGTGATCGATAGTTTCCGGCTTCACGAATTCTCAAGCCTTCACAACAACTATGCTGTACTCCTGATGCCTACCGGCTGGCAGTATGAATGGAGTGAAGCATTCCTGCATGTGCTGGGAAACGAAGAATATGTTTTCTCTGATCATGAAGGCCATGCGAAAAAGAAAGGGTACTCCCCTCTTGGCGGGTGCTATTACTCCTGCAAGATGGCAGTTCTTGAAGCCCTTGCACGGGAACAGAAACAGGCCGGGGCGATTATCCTGCGCGAAGCACTTCCGGGCTATGTGCCTATGGGAGTGTTCAATGTCCGGGAGAATGTAAGAAGCGCAATGAACCAGCCGGGACAGGAATTCGAAGATATCCGCTCGGCACTCTCGTATGTGGCAGGGAACTTTACCCTGCCGGTCTCGAGATTCATTGAAGAAGGAGCACTCCTTCGGGAAAGTATCCGTCAGCGGCAGAGCACGCTTAGTGATTTTCTCTCATGCGTTGCACCAGCCTGCTGATAACCTGGTCCTCTGTTAGAAACAAAACCCCCTCAATCATGCTGTTGTCAGATAATGATGCAGGAATAACGATGCAACGGATTATTCTGCACCTCGATATGGACAGTTTCTACGCATCAGTCGAGATGCATGAACATCCGGATCTCAGGGGCAAACCGCTCGTCATCGGGGCAGATCCCCGGCAGGGAACTGGGCGCGGTGTCGTATGCACCTGCTCGTATGAAGCAAGAGTATCGGGCATCCATTCCGCGATGCCGGTGTCACAGGCATATTCCCTTTGTCCGGATGCGATATTTCTCCCGCCCCGCTTTCCGCTCTATATCTGTACATCAGAACAGGTCATGAACATCGTCAGGTCATCAGGATTCCCCTTGCAGCAGGTCAGTATCGATGAGGCATTTCTCGATTTGAGTTCCCTTTCAGGATATGCTGCGGCAAAGGTATTCGCACAGCAGATCAAAGCGGAGATTGAAAAAACCCTTGGTATTACCTGTTCTGTTGGTATTGCACCGACAAAGATTGTAGCGAAGATCGCGTCAGACTACCAGAAACCCGACGGCCTGACGGTGATTGAACCTGAAGATGTTATTTCGTTTCTTGCACCGCTTGCTGTACGGAAGATTCCCGGTATCGGTGCAAAGACCGACACCACCCTTCATGAAATGGGGATCCGGACCATTGGAGATCTCGCCGCGTTCGATGTTCAGGCGCTCATCGGAAAGTTTGGGAATTCAGGAATTGCAATGCACGCTGTTGCAACCGGTATTGATGACAGTGAGGTTGTCGAGCGGGATGGCAGCAGATCCGTGTCACGGATGACCACGTTTGCCGAGGATACCGATGATACCGTGCTGCTCGCTGAAACGATGAGCAGTCTTGCGGATGAATTATACCGGACGCTCAAAAAAGAAGGATTCAGGTTCAAAACGCTGACGGTTACCGTGCGGTATACAGGCTTCATTACCAAAACCAAAGCAAAAACATTTCCTCATTCCACCGATGATGAGGCTGTAATCCAATCAGGCGCCCAGGCACTTCTCCGGAACCTGTTTGACGGCAGGAAAATCCGGCTGATTGGACTCCGGTTGTCAACGCTTGAGAAGCATGACCCCCGCCAGACAACCCTGTTCTGATACAACGAGCGGATCTCCTGTAATCGCGTTTCCCGTGCTCTCCCTGCAGGAAAAATCCTGGGATTTCTTTGGGCATACATAACAGTCTTTATTGCCGTTCTCGGACAAAATGGGAAGTGAATTGAACATGCTCCCCGGAGAATCCCAATCACCCCCGGAATACTCGTATAAACAGAGAATCTACGAGGTTCTTGAGAGTAAAACGCTTATCCTTCCTGCCGGGCGGTTCATTGCCGGTTCCCTGACACTCCTGATTTTCCTCAACGTGATAGCAGCTGTCATTGAAACGGATAATGGCCTTTTCACCAGTTACGCTCCATCGTTTGATGCGTTTGCCATGTTCTCTGTTGGCGTATTTACCATTGAATATGTCCTTCGGGTCTGGGTATGCACCAGTAATCCCCGGTACAGTGCGCCCGTTACCGGGAGACTGCGGTACATGGCGTCCCCGGTAGCAATCATCGATCTTGTTGTCATCATACCTTTTTTCCTGCTGCCGTTCCTGACAGGCTTTCCCGGGGTATTCAAATTTATCCGGTTTTTCCGCATCTTCTGGATTGTGAAACTGACTCACTACTCGCGTTCGCTTAAAACGTTCGGGCGCGTATTCATCGCAAAAAAAGGTGATATCTTTACAGCCTTTTTTGTCATGATTGTGCTTTTAATCATCTCCTCGTCCCTGATGTTTTTTGCAGAACGTGCTGCACAACCGACAAAATTCTCCAGTGTTCTCGCATCCATGTGGTGGGGGGTTGAGACGCTGACTACCATCGGGTATGGGGATATGGTTCCGGTGACCCCGTTAGGAAAACTGATAGGCGGGATGGTGATGATGATGGGCGTCGGCCTGTTTGCCCTGCCTGCCGGTATTTTTGCATCCGGTTTTTTTGAGGAGCGCAACCGGCAACGGGAACTCCACCGCGATGAAAAAACGGTCTGCCCGCATTGTGGCAAGGATATTCACGATGCACCCCCAAAAAATCAGTAGAAACTAGAATATCGTCTTTTATCCGGCATTTTCCGTAATTCCCGACGTTTCCGTACGGGGACGCGCACCCTTTTATTGTAATCTGGCGGACGAATTTTTCGGGATATTCCCGACAATGCAGGTATGATGGTTGTTTTTGCCGGTTATCGTGCCAGTATCCCCGTTTGGACAAAAATCTGCATGCGTTTCCTGTCACATGACGACACAGGATTTCTCTCTATGTTATTTTTTCATCTGTTGTTGGGTTTTCCGTGTACCGGTATTATCATTATCTCATTTTTTTTCTAATGAATGGAAATAAAAAGGGGAACGACCATTGTTGCCTATAGGCACCGCAGTGACGTAGTGCCGGGAGACTGAAAGATCATGCAGGATATTATCAAAAAAATGATCGCAGAGGCAATGGCTGCACAGCATGCCGATGTGAACATGATAAAAAAGAAACGCGGGCAGTCGTTTGTCATCAACGACACAAAAGTGTACGTCGACGCTGTCAAAGGCATGAAAGCCATCGGGGAACAATCAAAAGCAGTATTCCAGTTGCATACCGATTCAGTCAATGCGCATTATACTACGTTAAACAATCTTGCCACTACCGTCCGCCCCGAAGACGATCCCTTTGTCGAACATTACCAGACCCCGGTGATCATGGAGATGCTCTACGAGGCGGATCCGTCCTTCAGGAAGAGTGTCGATGTGTTTATCAAAGGTGTGGGTAAGGCAGAAGCCCTCATCGGAAAAGAATCTGCACGGAGATATGCCGGCTATTATGGCCCTACCTGTGTCGTGGACTTTGCCCTTATCCCGGGCAGCAGCAGCAATATCGTCAACCAGATCTTAAAGACTGTCGATATACCGGTTGCCCACAAACAAGCGATTCTGGCATCCAAGTCGTGGGGAATGAATACCTCGTATGGCTTTGGCGATGTGTTTGCCCATGCGGTCGAGAATGGCAAAACCCTTGCAGATGCGGTAAAAATGGAAGTGGCGATGATCCAGTCCATCTATGACACTCCCGTAGCAGCGCAGGCAAAACTGATGGACGATGTCGGCCAGTCCTCGTTTGACTGCCGTAAATACATGGCAGATTACAAAAAGAAGATGTCCGGTGCGGTAAAGGCATCGCTGGACGAAAAGATCCACTATGCAAATATCGTTACGATTCCCGCCTATTGTGTAGGAGATATCGCACACCACATCGCCCAGTCTACCTTCAACATGTGCAAGGATGATGTGATCATGGCCGTGATTGAGTCGGTGACTGAAGTAATGGAAAAGACGCTTCATGCTGCAGCACACAAGATGAAGAGCGAATACGATGCCCTGTCGCTTGCAACCGGTGCATCGGCAAGCGCTGCCGAATATATCCTCGAACTTGACGGGTTCAATGCCATCATGGTCGTGGATATGCTCACGAAACGGTACCATAACTATGTCCAGCTCTATCCCCAGCGTGGTGCGGCAGTCGAGCTTCACAACTGCGATTTCATGGACATGATCTATCGAGGGTGGAAGTATGTTGACAAGGCACGCCGCTCGCAGGCATCCGGTGATGGCATCATGAAACCCAAAGTCGGAGGTTTTGACGTTGACCTGTCCCCCATCCTGAAGAATGATGTGATGGCAAACCCGCAACGATATGCCTACCCGGCATGTGCCATGACGGTGCGGTTCTCGGCCATGATGCGTCTTGCTGACTACCCGTGCCTGCTGACGAGCGAGCCCATCACCGCCACCATGATGACCAATATCATCGCCCTGCACAAAGACACTCCCGCTGCCCCGGCCCGGATCTGCAAGGACTGTGCCTCTGCTGCACTGATGGATTTCCGCCATCATTACTGCCAGTGGAAAGAGGCGGTCTGATCCTGCGTATCCTGTACAGGTGAGGTGAAGAAATGAAATGTTACGTCTGTGCAAAAGAAGGAAAGGACAGTGATGCGGTTGCGGTCTGTACGGTATGTGGAATGGGTACCTGCATGAACCATACCATCCGCAGGGATGTTGATGTGTGGGAAGGCGGCTATCCTTTCCCGTCAAAAAAACTGCCAAAGAAAATCCCACGGATGCTCTGCCCTGACTGCAATGTGATGTATAGCGAGGGAAAATAAATGGCATCCCTGTCAGCGCGATGCATGGCTGAAGGCGTCGGAACGCTGCTCCTCGTGTACTTTGGTGCCGGGGCAGCGGCGATTACGCTCATGCTCGCTGTGGGGTCAACACCTGCAACGCCGTTTAATATCGGTATAGGACAGCTCGGTGGGCTTGGTGACTGGCTTGCTATCGGTATGGCCTTTGCCATCATCATCGCGGCGGTTATCTATGCCCTCGGCCGGGTCTCCGGCGCCCATATCAACCCGGCGGTAACGATTGCGCTCTGGGCGACGAAACGGTTTCCCGCAAATGAGGCTGTCGGGTATATTATCGCCCAGTGTATCGGTGCCGCATGCGGCAGCCTGCTCTTTGCCATGACGGCTGGTATGAACGCGGTTACGGTCGGGGGGCTTGGTGCAACGACACCGTTCCCGGGCATCGGGTACGGGCAGGCTGTCCTTGCCGAAGTGATCGGGACGTTTGTCCTGATGCTGGTTATCATGGGTGTCGCGGTTGACAAACGTGCCCCGACGGGTTTTGCCGGGCTGGTCATCGGTCTTACTGCGGGGGGTGTGATTACGACCCTCGGAAACCTGTCCGGGGCATCGCTCAACACCGCCCGTACTTTCGGTCCGTACCTGATAGACTGGGTTCTTGGCGGCCCCAACCTCTGGATGTATTTCCCGATCTATATCATTGGCCCCATTTTCGGCGCGGTACTGGCCGCATTTTTCTACGATAAGATTACTGCGGAGTAACCAGAACCTGCCGGATACAAAACGGCCCTCATTTTTTTATATCGCTGTCTGGTTCATTCCAGCGTATTGTCACGGGCGGATGCGTTTTTTTGGCTGACCGCGGGAATGAGTCCAAGTACCATCAGGGAAAAACCCGCACTGACAAATGTGCCAATTACGTTGAGGACCGGAATGGTGGGGAAGAGTGTTTCACGCAAGGGGTAGATCATGAATGCCAGGCAGAAAAGGGCAGTTCCTGCGAGGATAAGCGGGTAGTCCTGGACTGAATGAATAAGCCCGATGATGAGGAGCGAACCGCAGCCAAAGAAGTAGAGGAAAGTCATGAGTGTCTGCGGGTTGATCCCGTACGCAATAATAATTGCAAGCGGCACAAGGAATGTCACTGCAAGTAGCGATAGCAGAACCGATCCTCTCACCTGTTTTCGCGTGAATGCGTGTTGGTAAACTACGGTGAGAAGAAAAATCGATGCAATCATGCCGATATCTATCAGGCTGGGGAATACATCGTTTCTCTTTCCAAGCATTATATTCACGTACCACACGATGTTGGATGCCGCCCAGAGTCCAAAAGCTCCTGTCGCATAGAGCATGCAATCCTGCCGGCCGAAGCGGAAATAGGCATATACGAATGCCAGCGATCCGGCAACAGCTGTAAAGATCTGGAGTTCGTTACTGATCGCAAGGAATGCCGTTGAGGGCAGAAGTACAATAGTCAGGGCAAGCGCCACAGCCACGCCAAGAAACGCCCCGAACACGCCATGGATGATTCGCAGCGGGAGATCGAGAGGAGTTGATACCGATAAAACCGGATCTGTCATTCTTTAATGTAGTGCTGGTTCTGGCAAAAAAACAGTAGGGAATGCCCGCCAACCTATGAAATCTCTTTTCATGGCTTTTGAAAAACGGTAAACCCGTTGCCATGTATTCGTACAAGGTTCCCGGCCGGGATTCCGCCAAGCAACAAAAAAGAAAACTGTAAACTTACAGAGCACTGACATGATCGCATGCATCGCTACCAGTTCAAAAAGATCGATGCGTTTGTGACCGGGTTGTCGTCCGGTAATCCAGCGGGATGCGTGTACCTTCCGGATGGGAATGCACTTTCTCCAGCCGGGATGCAACAAATCGCACGGGAACTTGCCGGTTACGTGAGCGAGGTGGTGTATTTATGGCGGGAAGCCGGGCACACCACATTTTGCTATTACTCGGCCGAACGGGAAGTTGCATTCTGTGGGCATGGGACGATTGCTGCCATGTACGATCTCATAAAAAATGATCCGAACCTGATATATGATCCCATCATCCGGATTCATGTCGGGGATAATACCTTGCTTGTAAAAAATGAGATACAGTCTGCGGATTCGGTTTTTGTCAGCGCCCCGCAACCGGTATTTTTATCAACGGATCTTACCGTGGATCATATTGCCGCAGCATTAAAAATAAAACCCGGTGATATCGAAGGTTCAAAACCAATTGCGTTTATAAATGCCGGGCTGGCAACGCTCATTGTTCCAATACCTTCTCTTCAGACCCTTCTTTCAATCCATCCCGATCAAGCCAATTTAAAAGAGTTCTGCCTTTCGCATGCCATTGACCTCATTTTGGTCTTCTCAGAAGAAGTGTCATCTCCAGAAAGCCAGTACCGGACCCGGGTATTTGCTCCCCTATATGGGTATCTTGAAGATCCTGCAACGGGGTCTGGTAATGCAGCACTGGGATACCACCTGCTTACTGCTGGTGCATGGGATGGAAAGATGATTTCCATCGAACAGGGGCGGAGCAGGGAACATCCCAATATTATAAAACTGGTTTGCGATGAATCGCAGCAGCACCGAACCGTCTATTTCGGCGGGAATGCGATCGTCAGGATCGAAGGGGAGTATCTCCTCCAGATGTGATGTTGATTTTTTTTACCAGTTCTTTTGAGATTCTCGCGTAATTTTGATCTAAAATAGGACTTACGCAAAAGCGGGATCAAACCGGCAGATCAAAATAATTTAACGACAGAAGAAAAGACCGTGGACAAGTCACGGAAGATAACCGACTTGGATTACATCAATTTCCTTGTAGTTGCGCAA
>JBDKTL010000026.1:0-35743 GCA_039698055.1 Methanoregula sp.
TCTTCGATGCAATATCCCGGATATACACAAGCGCCGCAATCGCATCCTTTTTTTTCTGGTCGCATGACGCAGTTTTCATCCACGATACGAATCGCTCCCGGGTTCCTGCGTCGATCGAACCTCCCGCAACCGAAAGGATATGTGACCAGGTGCGCTGCGGGTAAAAAACCGAGCGGGCCGTGGACAGGAGTGCAGCATGCTCACCGGGAGTAATAATTTTTGCCGCTTCTGCCCGGTTCAGCGAACAGCGAATGTTGACAAGAGGTTCAGATAGCGGGATATAGGTCTCGGGGTCAAAAATGAGGGCGACCTCGTCGTCGGATTCCAGTTCCTTTGCGGCATACTGGCGATAAATCTCCCCGATACCGACCATGCCGAGCGTGTCGAGTTCTGCCGCCCGCAGTGCTCCCATGCTCGATGCGCCGATGACTTTTACCCCTTTTTTTATCGCGTGCATGACTTCGCGGTGGGCAACGGCGCAGTCCTGGTGAAAGACCCCGTCGATTAACCCGATAACCGTGGCGCCATCTGCGACAGCGGTAAGGATATCACCCCGTTTTGCCGGTGGCCGGTACTCTGCGGTAAGGATCTTACCGGCTGATATGTGATCAAGACTTGGCCCGAGAAAGACGATGATCTTTTGCATTTTTCACCCGTTCTCCCCGCCGCTCCGGGTCCATTGCAAAGACTTCAAGACCCGGCACAATGACCCGCACGACCGGGATCCCGATCTCTTCCCGTGTCAGGTCAACGACGATGACACGGTCGAGACCCTGTTTGTTCAGGGCGTCGATTACGTACTGGATATCTTTCTGGAAATCGTCGCTGTCATACGACGGGATCTTTGTATAATCGGTTGTTCCGTTATCCCGGAACCAGTACGCGTTGATCCGCTTTGCCCGGTCATACCCCATTTTTTTGCGGAGATCGGCGATAGTGGTGTCTTCGCGTGCACCATGGATCTGCGTGAGCCGGCTCTGTGCCACTTCAGTCAGCGCCCGCATGACTGCAATCCGGGCACTGGTATGCGTCCCGATGCCAATCGTTAAAAGGGAAGGGTCCTTGAGCAGCACATCATCGGCCACTGCCGCCATGGTGGGTATGCCGATGTCGCTTGTAATATCCCTGACCGTGACCTCGACCTGTGCATCGGCAAATTTCTTCTGCATGTCCTGTAATACCGGGTCATCGATATTGACGACTGCCGGGCCGGTATCCCTTGTCCCCTCGACAAGCGACCATGCATCCCGCTCGACAACTTCGGAGAGTGCGTGGAATATCGCCTCTTCTATCGTGTTCCCTGAGGCAAGCCCGTTTGTGTTGGTGCGGAAGAGCTGCCGGTTGTTGGGCAGGACAGGATGGAATACGGCATGAGCCGGGACAAGCACCGTCTCATCGTTTGCAATATCAAATCCTTCAATCCACGGGATGATGCGGTCGAGATTGGCCTCTTGCGGGAGGATCAGGTCTTCGGGGTTGATCACCGGCTCCCTTCCCACGATCTGGGAATAGAGATCGACGCGGAGCCTGCGTTCATGCACTTCGGATGAGTACCTCTCGATGCCTTCCATGATCGCGGAAATACGCGATTCCTCAACCGTTGCACCCTTGCCATTGTATACCGTAATTGCCCCGGATTCGGCAGTCGGGCGGATGCAGGAAAAGACCGGTATCCCGATCCGGTCAAGGTTCGTGATATCGGCAACTCTCGTAATACCGGCGGCCGGGACTTTGGGTTCGATTCTCTTGAGCGTCTCTTTGAGCGGCACAGCGCGCTGGGTCTCATTGTTATAGGTCTTTTTGCAGGAGTGCAGGTGCATGAGGTTCACCAGTGTTGATGGGTGGGTGGTTGTATGGCTCCCGGATTCGGGTTTTTAAAATTTGTTCCGGTGGAATTTTTCGTAATTTAGCATTCACATTTCCGGTGTTTATACATGTTTATTTGTCGGCAGGCAAGATGGGGGATTAACCCTGAAGTCACGTACTACTGTCCATTTCAAATGCTGAGTGGAGGAGCAAAGCGGTAGCCTTCCCGGGAAAACCAGGAGGCCATTTTCATTTTTTAGTCATTCCCCACGAGTATTGTCTGGTTTCAGCTCGGACATGGGTGAATGATGGATTCCCCTGGCCGGCTCATTCCCTCTTTTTATTATTAAACCGGTTATCCACAACCTGACCGCCCGGGGATTTCCTCCTGACCGAGAATAACGGTCAATTTCCGGTTTTATTATCTGTAATTGGTTCTTCTCTGGCCGTTTTTTCATCATTATAGGGTAATGTATATGTCTATATAGAGAAAATAGGAATAACTATTAAGCAGTTTAATTTGTACAAATTGTAATCTGTACCAGACATAAAATTTAAAAAACCAGAAGCAGACGACTCTTCGGTTCAATGAGATTATGCAAAGGGACCGGTTCACGGTATCCTGGAGAAGGAAACCGAAGACACAACTTCAAAATCAAAAGACCTTGAGTTCCGATGGAATCAGATCCAAATGGGTGGCAGGATCATGAAAATCGCCAAGGGTAATAAACAACAAAAAACCGGGCATTCAGGGAAGAAATTTGTTATCGTTGGCGTTATCCTTTTACTCATACTTGTGATAGTTGTTATCGGACTCAACATCAGTTCCGGACGTTCCGCTATCATCACCATGGAAAACGACAATGCGGAAAGCATTATGACCATTAACGGGTTAATTGCCCATGAATACGAAACCGAGATCTACCCTCAGGGAAAGGCAAAGATCGATAGTGAACTGGTAAAACTTTCGGCAATCCCTGATCCAACATCAAAATTAAACGAGATCTTCGTCTGGGAGATGAAGGACTGGATTGACGTGAATGAGAATCTTTCCAGGTTCGGGTGCATCAATCCAGCCTGCACGTATGCTGTGTTACTGGGCAGTGACAAGGCCCGGTTACGGGCAAGCCCTTTTTATGACGGCATCCTGTACCCGCAGGAAAATCCCAATCGGACGATGTATGGCGATGATCCTTACTGGATAGCATACAATATGGTAGGGGACTGCCGTGAATACTCGCATCTGTTCTCCTCCATGGCGGCGCAATCCGGCATAGACTCCCGCATCGTCCGGACCAATTCCCACGAGTGGGTGGAAGTGCAGCTCAATAATGAATCCTATTATTATGATCCCTGGTGCGCCATTGTCAATGATTATTACAATGCAACTGATGGCAACATGACCTACGAGGACAAATGGTTCAACAGGATTGGGTATTTTGAAGAGAATTGCCACCCTCCCGATGGGTATCTCATCAGCTATGATAGTTATCCCTGGGTATGGGCAACGCCAAAATACCAGCTGGCATATCAAATGACGGCGATTAAAGACATTTTTAAATAGTCCAATCTCTTTTTAGTGTCCTTGTTCGCGATCCCAATTCCCGACGTGTTTTTTGGCATGGCTCTCTCTTAAAACCACCCTTCCAGCGTCTTTTGCCCGGCTTTAACCGCATACGCTTCAAGCGCCTTGTTCACCCGCTCTTCGGAAAAATCATACCCGTCGCAGAGCATCTTCTTTATCCCTTCGCTGTCGGGGTGATTCCATACCAGGGTATAATCACCTGTCACTGGCGGGTGGAGGAACAGGTCGATAATGGGAGAAGGATCGAAGTCCGGCAGGCTCTCTTTGAGTTTTGCATCAAACTCGCCTTTCTGCACCAGTTTCAGGCCCGTTTTGGGGCCGACACCGTGAACCCCGGGATTGAAATCGGTTCCCACGAGGATACCGATTTGGATCAACTGTTCGCGGGTGATGTGGAGTCCGGCCAGCACCTCGGCAAGGACGATCCGCTCCGGGTTGACCGTGATCGTCCGGCCCCGGATCTTCCTTTTGCCGGTGATCGTCAGGTTCCGGGCCAGTGTCGGGGCGCCAAACAACAGCGTATCATAATCCTGCGACACCGCATACCGGGCATCGCCTTTCTCCACCATGTATGCTGCCTGGGCTTCTCCTTCGCCTGGCGCCTGCACCACCGGAATTCCCATAAGGCGCAGGAGTTCTTTGGATGTCTCAATAATTGTCGTATCCACGCGGGTGGATGACCGTGCCTGCTTGTATGCCTCCGCTTCGTCGCCCCGCTTGAGCGCGTCCATCCAGCGCTCTCCTGCATCATCGCGGACTTTCCTTCGGGCATCAATTGTTGCCTTTTTTAAATCCGTCGGCACGCCATCGAACACAAAGACCGGTTTTATTCCTTTCCCCAAAAAATTCGAGATCCGGAAAAGGATGCCGGAGAGGTGGGACGTAACCCGGCCGTTCCTGTCCATCAGCGGTGTGCCGTCCGGCTGGCGGATGATCGTCAGGAACTGGTAGAGGGCATTATTTGCGTCGACTGCCGCAATCCCGCAAAAGCTCTCCCATTCGGCCGGTTTCTTGTATTCCGCGATAATGTCCCGTAATGCTACTCCCATTGTTTCACCGTCCCGATTAAAAAAACCGGATTACTTATAGGCCCGTTTTGATATTTCACTGACCAGCTCGTCCAGGTGGTTAATTGCCAGATCGTATTTCCGGGCCATCCGGTCCGAGATCTCCTCTAAGTTCGTGCGCAGCATATGTTCGCGGGATATGACGCTTTGTTCCAGGTGCCGCACCTTGATCTGAAGGGAGAGAAAAAGCCCGCCCAGGGAGAGCATCATCAGGACTGCCGCGATCGCAATCGTAAGATCCTGCCAGAACCGGAGGATAAGGACGAGCGTTGAGATAATCATGACGATGGTGAGCAGGATATCAATAAGGTACTCACGTATGTCCATGCTTTTAGATGATGAAAGCACACTAATTAAGCTAACTATCCGCCCGGAGTATTTTTATGGACTATAAAAAGATTATACCGTTCCTTGCCATGCCCATTCTTCTGCTCGCCGTGGAAGCGGGTTCAATCCTGCTCTCCCTTCCGGTCCAGGCAGCAGGGCTTACTGCGTTTGATAACCCCGACTCGATTGCAAACCCGCTCATTTTTGTGGTGATCCTGCTCGCGTTTACCGGGCTCCTTTTGATCCTGATCAAATACAACTTAAAAAAAGTGATCGCTGCTGTCATCGGGTTCTCCATCTTCCTGACGTTCGGGTATATTTTTACTGCCCTTGTGACGATGGTGATGGGAGCAACAGATGCAGCAATCGTGGTTATGCTCATACTCTCGGTTCTTGCCACACTTGTCCTGTACAAATACCCGGAATGGTATGTTATTGACGTGCTGGGAGTCCTTATCGGGGCAGGCGTTGCATCGATCTTCGGGGTCTCGCTCAACATCCTTCCCGTCATCGTGCTCCTTGTCATCCTCGCGATATATGACGCGATATCTGTGTACAAGACCAAGCATATGATCACTCTCGCAGAAGGTGTCATTGACTTAAAAACGCCGATCCTCTTTGTGATACCCAAGCGCCGCAGTTACTCGTTTATCCGCGAAGGTATCGGAAAACTGGATGACGGCGGGGAACGGTCGGCGTTCATCATGGGCATGGGGGACCTGATCATGCCATCTGTCCTTGTTGTTTCAGCAAATGTTTTTTCAAAAAGCGATCGGTTATTTGGGGCAATCAACCTGCCCGCACTGGGAGCGATTATCGGGTCGCTTGCCGGCCTTGTCGTCCTGTTGTATTTTGTCACGTCAGGACGCCCGCAGGCCGGCCTTCCGCCATTAAACGGCGGGACGATTATTGGGTTTCTGGCGGGATGGGCTCTTGTCGGCTTTGTATAAACGCGGGTTTGAAGACAAGGAGTTCTGATAAGACCTTGTCAACTCCTTCTTTTGTTTGTGTTGACATGGTCAGGTAATGGTCATCGGCCACGATGTCTGATTTGTTTGCTACGATGACGATTGGCACCTTCACCATATCTTTTACTTCGTCAAGAAGCCTCAGCTGGACGTCCATGGGATACCCGCAGTGCTCGGACGGGTCGAGAATAAAGAGGATGACGTTTGCGACATTCATCATCGCGGAGAGCGCCTGTTTTTCAATTGCGTTGCGCTCTTCTGCGGGACGATCCAGGATACCCGGCGTATCGACAAACTGGATCCGGTGACGGCCATCCTCGCGGTGGCCGACGATGATGCTTTTTGTGGTAAACGGGTAGCATGCGATCTGAGGATCGGCAGAGGAGACCAGCCGGATAAACGAGGATTTCCCTACATTTGGATAACCGGCAATGACAATTGTGTAGGCATCCTCGACATGGGGCAGTTTCCGGAGCACGTTTCGCACTTCGTTTAAGAACCGCAGGTCCTTATCGATCTGGTGCACCATGGAGGCAAGCCGGGCAACCGCTCTTTTTCGTAACACCAGTGTCTCATCAGAATGCCGTGACTCAACTGCGAGCTCGTTTCCTATCATTTTTGTATGCTTTGCCGCCCAGCCCACTGCCCCCAGTGACTGCTTTATATTGTCAATACCGTAGAGGATATCGGCCAGCTCCCGGTAGAATGGTGGTATCTGGTCAAATTCGGGAAAGCCCCGGATGATGTACACCAGCCGGTCATGGATTGCTGCGCCAACTGCCCGTACAAATTCTTCGTTGGCGCGCTCCTTGTTCGTCTTTTCTTTCATCTTCTTTGCAGCACGGCGGAAACTCCGGTCAAGGATCTCATCCGCCGTTGGCACAGTTGGCATTTTTTCGAATTCCACAAAACTCAAACCTATATATTCATAGAGTGTTATAACGTCTTATCGTTATGGACTTGTCCCTGATCCAGAAAGACATCTTAATCACCCTTATTACCCTGTATCACCAGCATTCCCACTCCATCAAAGGCGAGGAGATTGCCGACATGATCCAGCGCAACCCGGGAACTGTACGCAACCAGATGCAGTCCCTCAAAGCGATTGGTCTTGTTGATGGGGTGCCCGGCCCCAAAGGGGGATACATCCCTACGGAAACGGCATACCGGGAACTCAACCTGAATACAGCGGGTGTGGATTATGATGTACCTATCAGCCGGGACGGGGAAGAGGTAAAGGGGGCACATGTCCAGGAGATCGATTTTACCACCCTGTGCCACCCGGATGTCTGCCATGCAGTGATCAAACTGGTCGGGAGTTCCAAGATTTTCAATATCGGGGACCAGATTACCATTGGCCCGACACCGGTGAACAAGCTCCTGATACGCGGAGAAGTGTTTGGGAAGGATGAAGCAAAGCAATCGCTTCTTATTGCGACTTCAGAGATGTTCTCACTCCCAAAAAAGCCAATCCGGCATTATATGAGCAGTCCTCTTAAGATCCTCAGGAGCACGGAAACCATCCGCGATGCGATACGGCTGTTCAATACTTTCCATTTTCACGGCGCCCCGATTATTGACCGGGGAAAACTGGTGGGGATCGTCACCATGAGCGATATCATCAAGGCGCTGGATACCGGGCTTCCGGTGGAAACCGCACTTTCCAAAGTCATGACAACCGACGTGGTCGAAGCCCCTTCCGATACCCGGCTCTTTGAAGTGATCCGGCGGTTCAAGGAACGGGAGATCGGCCGCCTGATTGTCGTTGAAGAGGGAAAACCGGTGGGGATCATCACACAGTCAGATATCATCCGGGTGTTCCCGGCATTATAACCGGCCCCCTTTTTTTTTAGTTTTTTTAAGGCACGCTGGTATGCAGGGTCACCACCCGCTCGTATCGGACGCACCCTGACGGCAGAATGCCAGAAATCCTGAAATTGACGAATTAATTCTCAAAATAACGGATTTTGCACCCCTGTTTTAGATTACTTTAAATATTAATAAATCGACATTTTTTTATGTCCCGCATCTTTGCCCGCACACTATCACGAAAAAAAGTTATGAGCAATGACGGTAAGCTTATCGGAACGCTCAAAAATATCCGGGTCGATTTTGATTCAGGGCAGGTTCTCGAGATGATCGTCCACCCTGACCAGACCTTTGTAACGGATGGATACACTCTTGAGGATGACAAACTGCTCATCATCCCGTTTGAAGCGGTAAAAGATATCAAGGACTATATTGTTGTTGACCGTTACCTTGCACGAAGGTAAGGTGCGTATTCTTTTATTGCTTCAACAAACCCGTTTCCATACTCTTTTTTGCTTACATACTGTGCGACTGCTTTGATGTCGGGGTGTGCATTTGCAACCGTGATTCCCATACCGGCAGTTTTCAGCATCTGGAGATCGTTTATCGAGTCGCCAATTGCAAGGAAGTCTGACGGTAAAAGATCCATCTCTCCTGCAAGAGCCTCTAACGCAGTCCCTTTATTGACGCCCATGGACTGCAGGTGGATTGCATACCCGGTATCAATCACCTGTACCGGGAAATTTTTAAGAAAGGTTGTTACTTCCCCTGAGGGAACCGTCCGGGCAAATGCGATGTCGGCAAACCGGTACGTGGGACTGTAGAGTTCCAGTTCGATACCTTTTTTCCGGTAATGGTCCTGGAGCGCCTCAAGTGCGGTATAACAGACGGACTGGTCCCCGTTGATGTGAGGGGTGCCCGTATACCCGATCCGGTACACCCCGCCGTTCTCCGCGATAAACGTGCCATGCGTCCCGATCATCTTGCAGAGGGCATCCATAAAACAGGAGGTGTTGCCGCTTGCCAGCACCACCTCAATGTTTTGATCCACGAGCGAGCGGATCATCCCGATTGCCCCGGTGTCGATCCTGCGTGTGGGACAGGTAATTGTCCCGTCCACATCGGTAAGGAGCGCTTTTAACACGATTTGAGGCCACCCTCTTCAACGATGAACGGTGCCTCGCCCTCGGGCAGGTTGGGACTGTCGACAAGGCGTGCGATACGTTTGCCGCCTTTGCTCTTGCGCAGGTACAGGCGGAATGTTGCGGTATGGCCGACAATGTTGCCACCGATGGGTTTTGTCGGGTCGCCAAAGAACACTGCCGGGTTTGACATGACCTGGTTGGTGACAAGCCCCACGCCATTGTGCTCGTCAATGAGTTTGAAGAGCTCGTGCATATGCCGGTTCAGTTTCTGCTGGCGTGCGGCAAGCGTTCCCCTGCCGGCGTATTCCGCCCGGAAATGTGCGGTCAGCGAATCGATGATAAAGAGTTTCACCGGTTTACCGCTGTCTTTTAGCTCGTTTGCCAGGTCCCGTGAATTCTCGATAAGGAGCATCTGGTGGTCCGATGTGTGTGCACGGGCGATATGGATATTATTCAAAAATTCCTGCGGATCCGGGATATCATCCAGCCCGAGGCCGTTTACCATCTGCTCGATACGCTCGGGACGGAAGGTGTTTTCGGTATCGATGTAGATGACGCTGCCGTCAAGACCGCCCTGTTCTACGGGGAGCTGCACATTCACCGACATCTGGTGGACGATCTGGCTTTTACCTGACCCGAATTCACCGTACATCTCGGTGATAGCCTGCGTTTCCATGCCGCCACCCAACAGGGCGTCCAGCTCCGGGACCCGGAACGAGAGTTTTTTGACATCCTTTCGCTGCTCAAAGATGTCTTTACCGGTCTTGAACCCGCCGATATCTGCCGATTCGCGGGCGGCTTTGATGATCTTCTTTGCCGTGGACTCGGATATTTCGGTAATCTCTGAGAGTTCTGCCGGGGCTGCGGTTGCAATGCTCTCCACTGAAAGGTAGCCTGCTTCACGAAGCTTGTCTGCGGTGCTTGGTCCGACACCTGGTAAATCTTCAATGTCTAATTGTTTTTCAGCCATTTCTTGCACATCTCCTATGGCATAACAACATTTCAACCCCCCCCATATAGCCTCTGTGACTGTGCAGGGTGAAAGTGATTATGTGTGATCAGTGTTTTCCCTGTGTACCCGTGAACTGCGCCAGCCGTGCCATTACCTCTTCGGGTGTTCTTTGCAGGGGATCAGCCTGGTGCGGGAAAATCCGGTTGCCCCGGCGTGTCCCGCAGATCCGCAGATCCGATCCATGGGGGAATTCTCCCTCAACGATGAAACGCTCCTTCCCGTTATCAATGAATATGCACCCGTTGCCCGCAATAATTGTTCCGGAAAATACCATCTCGTGCGATACCTCTTCTGGGACATTCAGGATGCTTCCTCTCCCGACGCCAAGTTCAATGCCGCCAAACCGTCCGGCTTTGGCAGACGCATGATAGATCTCAAGGCGGTCTCCGGGCGAAATGGCGGTAAGTGCCTTGTCCCCCCAGAGAACGACCCGGATCTCATCCCTGTCATCGCCAATGCACAGGTTTCGCACCCATGACGATGAACCATCCCGGGACACAAACGAGTGCGGCTCCTGCACCGTTTTTACCGTCCCCTTCACGGAATAGAATCCCTGGTCGCTGACAGACCCAACCGGGGTAAACGGGACCTCAATTTGCCGATCGGTGACCGTGACCGTACTTTTTTCATCGATACTATACGCCCTGCCTTCACCCCGGTTGTTGGGTTTTGCCCCGGTAATATGCACAAAAGAACCCGGGGCAATACCGGTAAGGAGGTCGGGATTCCATGCAACTAGCCGTGCCGTGCCGTTGTTGTCCCCGATAACACCTTCAACCATTTCAGCAGTGCTTCCGTCCCGCCGGGCAAACGTTCGTGGAGTGTCGATGCCAAGAATCTTCACGTCCAGATCGACCGGTTCTGACGAGAGACTTCCGCCGGACCCATTTACCGGAACCGTGCAGGTTATCTCACACGTGGCTTTTCGCAGGGCAAGCGCGTAAATCTCTTTTGCACCCCTGCCGGCAGACCGCCCGATGATCTCAAGGACGTCGCCAATCGCAATCTCCACTGCCGCCCCGGCTTTTTCATCCCAGAGAACAATGCGGACAGACCCGGTTTCATCCCCAAGCAGCAGGGTGGCAACCCAGCCTTTTTCGCCATCCCTGCGGTCAAATTCGTGCGGCTCGGTTTTGTCGATGACTTTCCCAAAAAAAGAGAACAGGCTGGATTTGCCCGACAGCTCCCGGATCTTTACATGCTGGCGCCCGAGTTCGCCGACCACAAGCATTGCCGCAGTCGGTTCATCGATAAGATCCCCGCACTCATCGATTTTCGTGTCTACGCGCCGCTCAAACTCTTCTTTTGAGATAAGATCGTCGACAAGCGCGTAGTGGAAGAGCACGGGCTGGCGCCTCCTCCCGCTACTGCTGCCATGGCGGGCGCTGCATCGTACCGGTAATATCCCCGATAGTCTCGCCGCGGCGCATCAGTGCCACATCGTTACCCTTAATAAGCACTTCCGGGCACCGGGGGCGGCCGTTATATTGCGAGGACATCGCGTAGCCATAGGCACCGGCATCGAGGACGGCAATGATATTTCCCGCCGCAAGTTCCGGCAGCCGGCGGTCCGGCGCAAGAATATCTCCCGTTTCACAGATCGGCCCGGTGACGGTATATTCGGTCGTGAGGGCGGCATCGGCCTTGTCAGCAGCGATCACCTCATGGTAGGCGTCGTACATTGCCGGGCGGATCAGCAGGTTAAACCCTGCATCGACATTGGCGAACCGTTTGTGTGCGGTCTTGGTGGAGTTGACCCGGGTGAGGAGCACGGTTGAATCGGCGACCAGTGAACGCCCCGGCTCTACCCAGAGTTCGGGTGCGATCCCACACGCTTCGATACCGGCTTTGAATATGGGAATAACCTTTGCCGCATAATCTTCTGCGGTTGGAGCCGGATCGGTGTCATGGTGATAGGGAATGCCCAGCCCGCCACCGATATCGATGAACTCAAGCTTCACGCCCATACCGGTGAGTTCTTGTGCGATCCTGACCATGACCTCCGCTGCCCGGGCAAAGGGTTCCACATCGAGGATCTGCGAACCGATATGGCAGTGAATCCCGACCGGCCTGATGTTTTTGCAGGCAAGCGCCTCCTGGTATGCCGCCGGGATCTCTTCGTGGGGGATACCAAACTTGCTGGTTTTAAGCCCTGTTGCAATCTTCGGGTGCGTCGGGACTTCCAGTGCCGGGTTGACCCGGAACGCGATCTGTGCGATCTTTCCTGCCGCCCGTGCCGCCGCATCGAGCTGGTGGAGTTCATCCAGTGAATCCACCGAAACTTTCACGTCTTTTTCTACCGCAAGGCTGAGGTCGCCGGGCGTTTTTGAACTCCCGTTAAAAAGCAGTCGTTCCGGCCGCATGCCGGCGTCCAGCGCAAGGTGGAGTTCCCCTGATGAGAATACATCAGCACCGGCACCGAGTCTGCCAAGTGCCCTCATCAGCGCAAGATTGCCATTTGCCTTAGCTGCAAAGAGCACCTGGACCTTCGGGTACCGGCTCACAAGCGCCGTTTTGAAACTCTGGAATTGTTCGCAGACACGGTCTTCACTGGTCACGTAGAGCGGTGTGCCATATTTTTCCGCGAGTGCGACACAGTCCTGTCCTCCGATATGCAGGTGACCGTTACTGATGGTAATATGGTGGGGTAGTTTCACAGGTCAAGCCTCCTCATCCGTTCAATTGCCTCTTGTATCCGTGCAACCGGCCGGGTAATGGCAAACCGCACATATCCCTCTCCGCTTGAACCAAACCCGACGCCCGGTGTTGCCACGATCCCTGCCTCGTCAAGCAGTTTTGCCGCAAACGCCATGCAGTCGTCCACCGGCAGCCAGATATAGAATGTCGCTTTTGGCAGGGGCACGTCAAAACCAAGGTCCCGCAGCCCGGCTATCAGCACATCCCTTCGCTCCTGGTAAATGGCGCACGCCTCCCTGACACAGTCCTGCGGCCCGGTTAAGGCAGTAATCGCCGCGTGCTGGACCGCGTTGAACACGCCTGAGTCCACGTTGGTCTTGACCCGCCCCAGACCGGAAAGGATCTCCGGGTTGCCGACTGCCATACCAATCCGCCAGCCGGTCATGTTGTAGGTCTTTGAGAGCGAGTGCATCTCGATACCCACATCCATGGCACCGTCGGTCTCAAGGAACGAAGGCGCACGATAGCCATCATACGCGATCTCGGAGTACGCATTGTCCGAGACGACGACGATATTGTGTTCACGGGCAAAGTCCACAACTTCTTTGTAAAACCCTGCCGGTGCTATTGCTGCCGTCGGGTTGTTGGGGTAGTTGATGAACATGAGTTTTGCAGATTTCAGCACTTTTTTTGGGATATCATCGAGAACCGGAAGGAAGTTGTTCTCACAGGAAAGCGGCATCTCGTGCACATTTCCCTCGGCAAAGAGCGTTCCGGTCCGGTATACCGGGTACCCGGGGCTTGGAGCGAGCACGTAGTCTCCGGGATTGACAAATGCTTCTGCAATATGGGCGATACCGTCTTTTGAGCCCATGAGTGCAAGCGTCTCTTTCATCGGCTCAAGGGAAACGCCAAATCGTGTCTTATACCATGCGGCAACTGCCTGCCGGTATTGAGGCATACCGTTATAGGATGGGTAGTGGTGATTATCCGGGTTCTGCGCCGCTGCACAGAGTGAAGCGACGATGTGAGGGGGGGTGGGGAGATCCGGGTCTCCGACACCGAGGTCAATGATATCAACGCCTTTTTTTTGCTGAGCTGCTTTCATCTCGTCAATCCGGGCAAAAAGGTACGGCGGGAGATTACTCATGCGGTCTGCGTACATAGGTAGTACCTGTTTGTCTTTTGGATGTATAGTAATTAACGATCACCGGAATGAACGTCGGAAAGGTAAAAAAGTATGATCAGCTTATTGCCCTTACCTCCGTACATAGGAACAAAGGAGTGTGCGACTGGCATATGACTGAGATAAGCAAAGATTCCCCGCCCGAAATTGTTGTTGTTTTCTGCACTGCACCGCACGATGCTTCAGAGTCCATGGCACGGGAACTGGTTGGACAGCGGAGGGTTGCCTGCGTCAATGTAACTCCTGTGCGATCCTTCTACCGGTGGAAGGACGAGTTCTGTGCGGATAATGAAGACCTGCTCATGGCAAAGATCCCAAAAAAAGATTCTGCCGCAGTAATCGCCCACATAAAATCCATCCACCCGTATGAACTGCCGGAGATCATTGTTCTTCCGGTAGTCTCAGGATATGTGCCCTATCTCAACTGGGTGTACCAGGAAACCCAAACGTAATTAAAAAAACCAGCGGGATTACGAGTGTGGCAATGGTGCGGTGTCGCGCCGATACACAAGGTTATTTCCTTATGACGAAAAAAGAACTGTACCAAACAGCAGGGATTGATCACTAGTGTCTGGCGAAATCGCAGAACAACCGGGAACAGCGCTCCTTGTACTCGGGTGCCCACAGGTGCCGGTACAGACGAGCATCGCGCTCTACCTTATCCACCGTTTAAAAAAGGCCGGCATCGTACCGGTGGTCGCCGGCAACACATCGGCGAACACCCTGCTCGTTGTCGCCGATCCGGATCGCCATTATCTTGGGGAAGTCATGGACCTTGACCGGGCGATTGCCATGATCACCGAGAAAAAGCGGGATTTTGACCGGTGTTTTGTCTTTATCCACAACGATGCAGGCATCAGCTATGCTGCAACGATGAACGTGATCTCAAAAGCGAAATTATACACGCTGGTCTATGGCGAGCACCAGGACACGCTTGTCGGGCAGATTGATTTTCCCTGCATAAAAATTGCAGCAAAAGCCGTGCATAACCCCCTGCCGCTGAAAAAAGCAATCGACGAGGTGGCGCCATGGGCTGCGTAGAATCCATGAATTACGAGGTCCTGCTCCGCGATGGATCGTTTAAGGAATGCAGGGACTATATCAAAGAGCATTTCTCCGAATATATCGATGTCCAGCCGGGGTTCAAAGTCTTTGATATCCATCTCATTGGTGTCCCCCCTATCGCGATTGGGCTTGACCATGACTTCATTATCTTTCCCTTTACAAAACCCTGCCATGGCACATTCCTGCTCCGGGTGGAAGATACCCTTGAGGCGGCACGGCTGCGTTCGATAAAAAAGGGCACGTGAACAGCGATCACATTTACGGGATCCGGTTTTTTATAAATTCCTCAGTTGACAGGAATGCCCCCACCAGATGCCTGCCACCTTTTTGCTGATAGAAAAATCCTTTCACGAAAAAAAATTCCGGTGCAGCCACAATGCTGGTTTTTTACCTCTTTCTCCGGGGGTCGGGAGAATCCATAGAGGGTATAAATAATATCTCGCTAAACATGTATACGTAATTTTATTGGGGTTTTGTACAATGAGCAAAGGAAAAGTACTGTTGATGGATGATGAGCAGATTATCCTCGACGTTACCTATGAAGTACTTAAATTTCTTGGGTATGAAGTAGCCTTTGCAAAAGAAGGTGGCGCAGCTGTCGAGATGTACAAAAAAGAGAAAGCCGGGGATCATCCCTATGATCTGGTCATCCTTGACTTATCCATTCCTGACGGGATGAATGGCCGGGAAGCGATTGAAAAACTCCGGGCTTTTGATCCTCACGTAAAAGCTATCGTATCCAGCGGGTACTCAAATGATGTGGTGATGCAGAATTACCCTGATTATGGTTTTTCCGGGCGACTTACGAAACCCTACCGGATTAACGAAATAAAATCCCTGCTCGAAGAGATGATCGGGCCAAAATAAACGATAAAAAACAATTATTTTTTGGGTGATCTTTTAGCGGCAATTTTCTCGATTGCTTCTTCAGCAGCCTTGCGGACATACTCGTCCTTGTCCTCTTTGAGTATTTTAAGCGGCTCCAGTGCCCGCTTGTCCCCGATATTGCCCAAGGCGTCAGCGGCACCCCAGCGGACGTACCAGTCGCTGTTTTTCAATGACTCGATCAGGGTCTCCACCGGCGCTTCGCTCCCGAGTTTTCCAAGAGCCCATGAGGCAGGCACCTGCACAAACGAGTCTGACTCCTTTAATGCCTTCCCAAGACACATCGCCGCCCGCTTGTCCCCGATTTTTCCAAGGGCATCAGCGGCACTCCAGCGGACGTACCAGTCCTGGTCATTGACTGACTGGATGAGCGGTTCAACAGCACGGCTGTCCTTGATCTCGCCAAGCGCCCAGACTGCTCTCACCCGCACCCACCAGTTCCGGTCTTTTAATGCGAGGATCAGTGGTTCCACCGCGGGCTCGCCAATCATGGAAAGGGCAAGGGCACTGCGCCACTGGACATCGTTGTCCCCCTCCCTCATCAGCTTGATCAGCGGAGCAATTGCCGGTTCACCCAGTTTTGCAAGGATCATTGAAGCATGCCAGCGGACATCAAAATCGTTTTCAATCATCGCCCGGACAAGCTGGGGAATTGCCGCATCCCCCATACGTGCAAGTGCCAGTTCGGCAAGCCAGCGGACATCATGATCGTTTTCCTTTAAAGCCCTCATCAGCGGTTTGATTGCCGGCTCCCCGATGTCACCCAGCGCCAGTGCCGCACGCCACCGGATACCAAGGTTGGTATGCCGCATCGCTTTTATCAGTCCATCCATATCCATGCCGCTGGTGCTGTGGACATAGTACGCTTTTTTATCGTACATCAGTCCATTTGAATTCATTGCACTACCACCACTCCTCTTTTTAATTCATTTTTCCTTTTTTTTAGTAGATAATAAATTGTGTATGCCATTGAACCCGTGTTCGTGAAATTATTAAACCCGGAAAATAATGTCTGGCACCTTATATAGAATTGTTCAATGATGCAGAAATATTTGAATATAACCATTTTAATAACCGGCGGGTTTCTCACCGGTGTTACCGGTTAGTTTTGCACATGAAAGAAATTCTGTTCCTAATGACCGCTATCCCAAACTTTTATCCCTTTCTGGCGGTATCTGAAAATAGAGGGGAGTCTTTTAGCGTGAAGGAAGTATCGGTGCTTGTCGGAGGCAAAGCCGGGGACGGTATCAATAATGCCGGGGCGATGATCGCCCGGATGTTTTCCCGCCTGGGGTATTATGTGTTCATGTATTATGATTATCCGTCCCTGATACGGGGCGGGCACAATTTTGCCATCGTCCGGGCATCTGACCAGCCGGTAACCGTGCACCAGGACCGGGCTGATTTCATTCTCGCTCTTGACCAGGAAACCGTGGATCTGCACCAGTCGCATTGCCCCGGCTGCACGCTTGTTATCAATTCCGACCGGGTAAAACCCGTCGATGGCGCTGTGGCGGTCTCTCTTGCATCACTTCTTGCCGCAGAAGCTGCACCACCCATTATGGGGAACTCCGCGATGCTTGGCGCATTTGCAAAAACGGCCGGGGTCCCGTGGGAGACCGTGGAGAGCGTATTTGTTGCCCATATGCCAAAATCTGAACAGAACCTCAGGGTCGCCCGTCGGGCATATGACCTTGTGCAGACCGTCCGTCCCGTGGAGCCGCTGCACCGGGCTGCACTCCCGCTCCTCACCGGGAATGAAGCGGTTGGCCTTGGCCTTGTCAGTGCCGGCCTTGCTGCCTACGTGTCGTATCCCATGACGCCCTCCTCAAGCCTGCTCCATTTCCTCGCCGAGCAACAAGAACGGTTTAGCCTGAAGGTGGTTCACCCCGAAAACGAGATTGCCGTTATCCTGATGGCGCTCGGGTTTGCGTATGCCGGTACACGGACTGCGGTGGGAACGTCGGGAGGCGGGTTCTGCCTGATGACCGAAGGGCTCTCGTTTGCCGGCATGGCGGAATTTCCTGTCGTGATTGTCATGTCGCAGCGGACCGGGCCTTCCACCGGGCTTCCGACCTATTCCGGGCAGGCGGACCTTCATTTTGTGCGATCGGCCGGGCAGGGAGAGTTTCCCCGCCTTGTTGTTGCCCCCGCAGATGCGGATGAGGCGTATGCATGGTCAAAAATCGCCATGGACTGTGCATGGGCGTTCCAAGTTCCAGCCTTTATTCTCATCGATAAAATGCTCTCTGAAGGGACGTACAGTTTCACCCATGGCAGCACCCATGACGGGACACCGGCTGAGCCTGCCCGAAATGACCCTGCGATGCCCTATGCCCGGTACCGGGATATGCCGGATGGGATTTCTCCGCTTGCTTTCCCGGGAACGAAGGGAGCGATTGTCAAGGCTAACAGTTATGCTCACGATGAGGATGGTATCACGACGGAAGAGTCAGCCGTTGTCCTGAAGATGGCACACAAGCGCATGAGAAAGGAAGAGCAGCTCGTCAGCGGACTGGACCGGTATCGCACGGTAAACGTGCTTGGAACCCGGGATGCGTCCACCGCCCTTCTCTGCTGGGGCTCCACGCGGGGCACCTGTGGTGAAGCAGCTGCCCATCTTGGCCTGCGGGTTGTGCAGCCGGTGGTCCTCTCCCCGTTCCCCGAGCGGCAGGTAAAAGAGGCACTGTCGGGCGCAACACGGGTGATCGCAGTCGAGGAGAATGCAACCGGCCAGCTGGCGGCAGTTGCACGACAGTACGGGATCCCATCCGATGCTGTTATCCTGAAATATGACGGGAGACCGTTTACCCCCGACGAATTATATGAACGGATACAGGAGGTGATGCACTCATGACCCGCACACTTATCACCGGTGCACAGAATACCTGGTGCCCGGGCTGCGGGAACTTCACGATCCAGCACACGCTCAAGAATGTGCTTGCAAAATGGGAAAACGAAGGAAAATCCCCCGATGAGGTCGTGCTCGTCACCGGCATCGGCTGCCATGCAAAGATGGCCGACTACCTCAACATCAACAGCGTCTATACGCTTCACGGCCGGACAATCCCGGTTGCTACTGGGATAAAACTTGCAAATCCCGACCTTACCGTTATCTGCTGTGCGGGTGACGGCGATGCGTATGCCGAGGGGCTCGATCATCTGATCTTTGCAGCAAAACGCAACATCGATATCACCCTCATCGTACACAACAACCGGGTATACGGGCTTACCACCGGGCAGTACACCCCGACATCCCCGCTGGGATTCAAAGGAAAATCAACCCCCTTTGGCACTACCGAATATCCCTTCAACCCAGTCGAACTCATGCTGGCATCGGGAGCGACGTACATCGCACGCGGCTACACAAAAAAGATGGAACTCCTGGAGACCTTGATCCATGACGGGCTTACCCACAAGGGATTTGCTTTTGTCGATGTGCTCCAGATCTGTGCGACGTTCTTTAACATGACTGACTATTACCAGTCCCGGGTCTACGAGGTGCAAGGTCACGACGCATCGGATTTTGAGGCAGCCTGTAAAAAAGCCCGCGAGTGGGATTACAGCCGTGACGCACCCATTGCGCTTGGCAGGATTTACCAGCGGACACTTCCGACGTTTGATTCACACTTCGCCACCCGTACCGTGACCCCGGCAGAACGGGAGCAGGGCATCGCGGCTCTTCTTAAAGAAAAAACCTGATTTTTTTACCTGATTAAAAAAAAAGAAAAAGGTACATCAGGAAAACCGCTCTATCGTACAGCAGGAGCACTCATGGAAACTACCGGAACCGGCACGAACGGCACTACCCTGCCAAAAACTCCCCCCCTAGGATCGGCACTTGTCCGTTTGATCGTTATTCCCTTTGCTGTTTTTTTTATCTGGGTGTTTGAGAATTTTCTCCTGGAGGGCGGTATACAGATTTTTTCGCACAGCAACACGGGCGCTCTTGTCATCTACACGGTATTTTCCTGCATCATCGTCGGTATTCTTGTCCCGGTCATCTGCATCCGGAAGTCGTTTTTATCAGGCGATGTGAACATGTTCCAGATCGGGTTTCGCTCGTTAAGGCGCACCCTGCCCGCATGCGCCGTTACCGGGCTTATTGCCTATGCCGGCATCGTTTTCTTTTCCCCGTTTGGACAAGACCGCATGGCAGGCATCACGGCATTCCTTCTACTCCTGCCGACGGCAATTGCGTCGGTCATGGTCTGCTGGGTGCTGGTCGGAACACATATCCAGGCATTTTTCCGGCAGGGTGGCATGGCAGTCTCGATCCTCTATGGGGTGGTCGTGACGGCAATCTTTTTTGACTGCACCTCCTTTGCCCACGCCGGGTTAACGGGTGGAGGCACAAAATTTGCAGGCTTTTTCCTTATCGGGATCATTGTCGCGCTCTTCTTTTTTGCAGTACGGGATATCTATGCTTCAGCAATACTTTTAGCATCCTGCATGGTCTTCACCGGTGCCGGTTCACTTGATCTGCGCTACCTGTCGGCAGATGCCCTGCCCGTCTATGGCACTGCTCTCCTGACCGTTCTTGTGCTGGTGCTCGTTCACCGGTATTTTTTCCGGCATTACACCACCATCAGGATTCCATAAATAATGAGATTTTTTAAAATCAGGCTGTTCCTGCAGGTTCAGCATAAATAATATTTATACATCAATGCGTGAAAAGTACCCGTATGAAAAATACGGTGAAATGCGGACTCATTCTTGGATTGATTCTTGTTGTGGGGGTGTTTTTTGCGGGCTGTTCCGACCAGTCCTCGTCAGGCACCTACACTCCCGTTCCGACAATAACCACGCCAACGGTACTTTACACAGCCGGCGATATCGCTGCAAAAACCGCTTCACAATCCCCCTACTGGCTCATCATTTCCTATGATAAGACAACTGACCTGTATTCACGGGCGCAGATCTACAAGAATACCGACGGATCATGGGGGCACCGCAATGACGCTGTCACCTACACTCTCGATCGCGCATCCATGGAAAAACTCTATCCAGTCAAGGTTTCCCATGTCGTTCTCACATCAGTGCCGATTGTGACTCCCACGGCCGCAACGCCAGTTCCCACAACATACTCAGGCACCGGGCCACGGATAACCAAGGTCTCTCCCACGTCAGCCGGGAAGGACACGCTTGTCAGCCTGACTATCACGGGAACAAATTTCCTGTCCGGTGCCACGGTCAGCGTGGTCCAGCCCGGATTCCCGACGATCCAGGCAACGGGCGTATCGGTTACATCGTCATCGCAGATCACCTGCATGGCCAACCTGAATGGCCTGGATGCCGGATCTGCGTCCATACGGGTGACCAACCCTGACGGACGGTATGACTCTCTCGACAACGTATTCCTCATTGGGGCCGTCGCTCCGGGCATTTCTACCGTCAGCCCGATCACCGGCGCACTTGGACAGACGATATCCCTTGCTATCACCGGCACAAACTTTGAAGATGCGGTACAGGTAACGCTCACGACCGGGACAACGCAAATCACGTGTGCGAACACCCAGGTTACTCCCCCGACAAGCGTCCTGTGCACCCTGACCATCCCATCAACTGCCATGATCGGGAGCTACAACGTGGCGGTGCGCAACATCGACTCCGGAAAATCAGGAACCTGGAGCAGCACGTTTTCCATTACCAATTCAACATAAAAAATCCACTATCCTTTTTTTGCCACAAAAAAAGTCCGGTATCGCTGTTATCCGAACAGTACCTCACAATATCGCATATCTGACAGGATACGCCCCACCCGGGCCTGGCATGACCGGGATCTTTTTTTTTAACCGTATCATGTGATTTTAACATCCAACAACCCTATATGTCCGCCTGCCCCACAGAGTATTTGTGAACGGTAATGGCAGAACATAACCTGACCCGATTCTGTGCCGCCTTTGCGATCTGCCTCCTGGCAGGGTACGCGGACCTTTACTTTTTTACCACGTCGATCCCCGAATGGTACTCAACCCTGGCTGTACCGGCATTTGTCCCCCCGGCACTAGACATTTTCTACGGGATTATTGTGATGGCGTTCCTGCTCGCGTTCTCCCTTTACTTTATCCTGAAACAGGATCTGAAGAAAAATGATATCCGGATGAGTCTTATCCTGTTCATCTTCGGGCTGGCGCTTAATGTGCTCTGGTTTATTACGTTCTTTTATTTCCGCTCGGCATTTATGGCACTGATGATCATGATCATGGTGCTCACCGTCCTTGCCTGCCTGATCTACCAGACACTGCGCACAGTGGTTATCTCATCGGTGTTCCTGGTACCGTATCTTATCATCATGCTGATTGCCGCATACGCAGACCTGCAGATTGTCCTCTTGAACCCAAACCTGCCGGTCTGGGGTAATTTCTAAAAAACCCCATATTTTCCTCCCACAACGGCGCATCCTTTTTATTTTCAGACAGTGACGATGACGTACAAGGTTTTTGTGTCCATGTCCATAAAGAGAATCAGTGCAACAAATTTCAAGAGTTTTGCCGCGCTCGATGTAAACCTGCCACGGTTTTCGATTGTGATCGGATCAAACGCGGCAGGAAAATCAAATTTTATCAACCTGTTCAGGTTTTTGCGCGATATCTCCCGGCACGGTCTTGTCAACGCAATCGCGCTCCAGGGAGGCGCGGATTATCTCCGGAATGCAACGATTGGCGACTCCCGTAATCTCGAGGTCCGGGTGGTGTTCGAGCCTGAATCCCGTCTCGATGTCCTGGAACAGCGGCCGGGCGATACGATGGCTCTTGGCATCCGCTCCTGCGAATCAACCTATGAGTTTGCCCTGCGGTTTGGCCCGACGGACGGCAACCCGGAGATCGCAAAAGACATCCTTGTTATTGGATTTGATATCTCTACATGCGGGCCCCATGCGACCGGATTTGTCGAGAAAGATCTCATCGGGCGCGGGCATATCAAGGTGTGCAACGTGAACGGGGAACTGCACTACCACCTCGATATCCCACAAGGCTGTTCGCTAAAAAAAGAGGATATCATCCCGCTGTTTTACCGGAAAAAACAGCTCCCACAACAGACCCTGCTCATTGAAACGCCCTATGCGTATCCGCTGCCGCACGTCGAAAAATTTTTTGACCGGATTGCGATCTACGATATCAACCCGAAACTCCCTAAAAAAGGCGTGCAGGTCACAGGAAAAACAGCGCTTGATGAGGATGGGGGCAACCTCGCGCTTGCCGTAAAAAAAATACTTGACGACCCGGAAAAGAAAAGGAAGTTCTCCAACCTGTTAAAAGATACCCTTCCTTTTGTCGAGGATTTTTCCGTAAAAAAGTTCATGGACGTATCCCTGATGATGACCCTGAGGGAGCGGTATGCAAAGAGCCTTGACCTGCCCGCGTCGTCACTCTCCGATGGTACGATCACGATCTTTGCCCTGATAATCGTGCTCTATTTTGAAGAACGCCCGTTTATCATCATCGAAGAACCGGCCAGCCACATCCATCCGTTCCTTGTCTCAAGGGTCATTGCCATGATGCAGGAATCTTCCCGCCGCGAACAGGTGATGATTACCACCCACAGCACGGAAGTTGTCAAGCATGCGTGCCTCGATGATATCCTGCTCATTTCCCGGGACAGCGAGGGATATTCGGTCATATCCCGTCCTGCGGATAAGGAGGAAGTAAAAACGTTCCTTGAAAATGAGATCGGTATTGACGACCTCTACGTGCAGAACCTGCTGGGATTGTAGGCATGAAAAAACGGCTGTTTATTCTTGTGGAAGGAGGCGACGATGTCCGTTTCTTTGGCCGGATCATAAAACCGCTCTTTGTTGCCCGGTACGATTCTGTGGATATCATCCCCTATGCCTGTATCAAACGGGAGAAAGTGAATAAATTTTTAAAAAGCGTGCACCAGATGCACAACGACTATATTTTTGTCGCCGACATTGATCAGGAACACTCGGTCCGCGACAAAAAACAGATCCTGTACTGCCGGTTCAACCATATCGATGGCGGCAGCATTGTTATCGTGATAAAAGAGATCGAGAGCTGGTATCTTGCCGGGCTGACCGGGGAATCGTCTGGCGCCCTTCATATCCCCGCCCCTGCATCTACCGATGATATCACCAAGGAAATTTTCAACGATCTCATCCCTGGGCAGTTTGATTCGCGCATCGATTTCATGTTCGAGATTCTCAAGAATTTCTCACCCGGGACTGCTGCGACAAAAAACAGGTCATTCCGGTTTTTTATCGACCGGTATCATCTCCTGGAATGGGTTCCCCCGCTGCCTGCCAAAGAAAAACCCGTTGTCTAATCATTTGAGGGAAATTATTAATCAATCATCGAGCGCTACACTCTACCAACCGAAAAATGGGAGTGATGATTTCAATGGACCGTTACGTATGCCAGATCTGCGGGCATGTATATAATCCCGATAAAGGCGAACCGCTTCTGAACCTTAAGCCGGGCGTAGACTTCACTGCGCTGCCTGCTGATTTTGTGTGTTCCGTATGCGGTGCAGGCAAAGAAAAGTTCAGGAAGGAGTGAGGCGGTGCCAGCATGGTTTCACGGGAAATTGCACCGGGTGTCTTCTGGGTCGGCGCCCTTGATTTTGACCGGCGGCTTTTTGACGAACTGATCCCTCTTCCCGAGGGTACAAGTTACAATTCGTACCTTATTTGCGGCAGCGAAAAGACTGCACTGATCGATACGGTCGATCCGACAAAAGAGTTCGAACTGGTTTCAAATATTGTCAAACTGGGTGTTGAGCGGATCGATTACGTCGTTGTCAACCATGCCGAACAGGACCACTCCGGTTCCCTGCCGATGATCCTTGAGTTCTTCCCGGATGCGGTCGTCGTGACAAACGAGAAGTGCCGGGACCTTCTGGACGCCCTGCTCCATATCCCGACCGAGCGTTTCCGGATTATCAAGGAGGGAGACACCCTCTCGCTTGGGAATCGGACACTTGAATTTTTTATTACGCCGTGGACACACTGGCCCGAGACCCAGATTACGTACCTCAAAGAAGACAAGATCCTTTTCTCCTGCGATCTTTTCGGGTTCCACATGGCGACAACCGACCTGTTCATCACCGATGAAGCCGCCGCGTACCGTTCGGCGAAGCGGTATTATGCCGAGATCATGATGCCCTTCCGCAGCAGTATACGGGGCTACGTCGAAAAGGTCAAAGCGTTTGGTCCGGCAATGATTGCCCCCAGCCATGGCCCCATGAACAAGAACCCACCCTTCATTCTTGATGCCTACGCTGAATGGGTGTCAGACACCGTTAAAAACGAAGTTGTCATCCCGTACGTCTCGATGCATGGCAGCACCCAGAAGATGGTAGACTACCTGACAAGCGCCCTGATTGAGCGGGGGATCACGGTAAAACCGTTTAACCTGACAAAAACCGATATCGGCGAGCTGGCGATGGCGCTTGTCGACCCGGCAACGATTGTGATCGCCACGCCGACCGTGCTCTTTGGCCCGCACCCGCAGGTGGTCTCTGCCACGTACCTGGCAAACGTGCTCAAACCCAAAGTCCGGTTTGCGACGGTGATCGGATCGTATGGCTGGGGCGGAAAAGCGGTCGATACGATCACAAAAATGCTCGACCATGTAAAAGTCGAGCTGTTCGAACCGGTGATGACCAAAGGGTTACCCGATGAATCCGCCATGAAAGCGCTTGACCGTCTGGCAGACGATATCTTAAAGAAACATAAGGAGATTAATATCGTATAATTAAAGGAGCGGAAATATGACAAAAATGTTTGAAGTCTATAAGTGTGATGTCTGCGGGAATGTTGTAAAGGTAGTCCATGCATCGGGCGGGAACCTTGTCTGCTGTGGGCAGCCGATGGTGCTCATGCAGGAAAAGACTGCAGACCAGGGAAAAGAAAAGCATGTGCCGGTCGTTGAAAAGACGGCAAAAGGAATTATTGTTAAGATCGGCTCCATCCCCCACCCGATGGAGGAGAAGCACTATATCGAGTGGGTGGAAGTCCGATCCGGCGAGAACGTTTACATCAAAGGCTTCAGGCCCGGCGAAAAGCCCGAGGCAGAATTCTGTATTTCCGATGCCGGTGTAAAGGCCCGGATTTTCTGCAATGTCCATGGCCTGTGGACAAACAAGGCATAACCGGCAAAAATCCCTCTTTTTTCATCGGTTGTGTAAAGCAAACACTAATAGAGCCCAAACGGTAACCACCTAGTGATGCACCGGCTCGGATATCTCTCCACGATCGCTGCCGATCTGGGGGAAATTTTCACCTTTATTGCGCCTGTCACCTGCCTTCCGCTGGTTGTTGCGCTGATCTACGGGGAATGGCGCATGCTCATGCCGATGGCATCCGTGCCGCTCGTGTTTTTTATCCTTGGCCACCTCTTGAAAAATCTCCCGAAAAATGAGCGTGAATCGCGACTGTCCACTGCCATGTGTTCGGTAGCTCTCTTCTGGTTTGCAAGCGCGATGGTGAGCGGGCTGCCGTTCATGCTCGGGCTCAACATGAGTTTTACCGACGCCCTGTTTGAAGGCATGGCGGGGTGGACGGGCACCGCGTTTTCGATGATGCAGTCGCTTGACACCGCACCGCACACCCTCCTGTTCTGGCGGTCCTTTATGCAGTGGATCGGCGGTATCGGGATCATCGCCTTTGTCATCGCGATGGCAAGCAGCACCGGCCTTTTCCGATCAAAGATGCTCCGCGCCGAGGGCAGGGAAGAACCGCTCATGCCAAGCATCATCGCAACCGGCCGGGGGATCTGGAAAATTTACGGTCTTTTGACGTTCATCGCGATAAGCCTGATCCTGTTCACCGGGCTTTCGCTCTGGGAATCGGTAAACCTTGGGTTATCCACCATATCCACCGGCGGGTTTACCCTTCATGCCGGAGGGATCTCATTTTACCACAATATCTTCCTTGAACTCCTCCTTATCCCCATCATGATCGCCGGGGCACTGCCGTTCAAACTCTATTACCTGATAAAAGAGAACCGGCGCTTCAGCCTGTTTGGCGACGAACAGGTCAAACTGTTCTTGTTTTTTTCGATCATCGGTACCGCAATCCTTGCCTACGATCTGGTGTTCTTTAACGATCTCGACCTTCTGGTTGCCGTGGAACAGGGCCTGTTTATGACGATCTCTGCCCTGACCACCACCGGGTTCCAGATCACCAACCTGCATGGCTGGGCAAGTGTGACCCTCCTCTTCCTGACGATGTTTGTCTTCATTGGCGGGGCAACCGGGAGTACTGCCGGGGGGATCAAGCTCAACCGGATCGCACTTGCCTACCGTGCACTTGTCTGGTGGTTCCGCCGCATCTTTGTGAGCGGGAAAATCCTGCTCCCCTTTAAGATCGAAGGGCGGACCATTCCCCGTGCGACTGCAGAGCTGGAAACGGCAAAGAATATGCTCGTGATTGTCCTGTCGGTCGTGATTATCTTTATCGCGACGCTGGTCATCCTCCAGTTCCACCTGACGACGTACACCATCACCGAGATCCTGTTCGAGGTGGTGTCTGCATTCTCGACATGCGGGATCAACGTGGGGTATGTTACCCCCGATATGCCCATTATCTCAAAATGGACATTTATCCTGGTGATGTGGGTGGGCCGGCTTGAAGTGATCCCGGTGATTATGCTCTTCCACGCCCTGCTCAAAGGGCCTGATTAACCTCTTTTTGTCTTTTGCGGTGCAACAATAACGCAATTTTACTTTTCTTAACATCAGGAGATCTAATATAAATTGCCGGCGTACCAGTACGGTAATGAAACAGATTGCCCTGTACGGGAAAGGCGGTATCGGGAAATCCACAACGTCTGCAAATCTCTCTGCAGCGCTTTCCCGGCAGGGGCTGGATGTCCTCCAGATCGGCTGCGATCCCAAGCGGGACAGCACCCGGATGCTGATGCAGGGCCGGTTTATCCCGACCGTGATGGATCTCGTACGGGTCCGGGGGGAAAAGGCGATCTCCCTTTCCGACGTGGAGTATACCGGTTACAACGGGGTGCGCTGTGTCGAAGCCGGGGGTCCTGAACCTGGTGTCGGCTGTGCCGGGCGGGGGATCATCGCGACGTTCCAGATCCTCGAAAAGTTCGGGGCGCTCAAAGGCGACGTGATCGTCTACGATGTGCTGGGGGACGTCGTCTGCGGCGGGTTTGCGATGCCGATGCGGGAGGGTTACGCGCAGGATGTTTACCTCGTCACCTCTGGCGAACTCATGTCCCTTTATGCAGCAAACAACATCTGCAAGGCGATCCAGCGCCTGTCGTCGCGGGCAAAGAGCAAATGCCGTCTTGCCGGCGTGATCTGCAATGCCAAGAACCAGCCCCGGGAAGAGGAGCTGGTCGCGGAGTTTGCAAAGAAAGTGAACAGCTCGCTTATCCAGTTCATCCCCCGCGATCGCGTCGTGCAGCTGGCGGAACTGAACCGGAAGACCGTGATCGAGTACGATCCGGGCTCCCCGCAGGCAGAATGCTACCGGGAGCTGGCCCGGCGTGTCATGGAGAACACCCGGTTAACGATCCCCACCCCTCTTGAGATCGATGATCTTGAATCCCTCGCCGTTGGATACCTGTAGGTATGAAGGCTGCACCCTCACCGGTGCCCTGTCCGTGACAACCCATGTCCGCGATGCAGTGACGGTCGTCCATGGCCCAAAAGGCTGCACCCACCATAATTTTTCCCTGCTGCATGCAACGAGCCTCGATAACGACCGGGTCGTTGTCCCAAATATTGTCTCGTCAAACCTTCTGGACACCGATATCGTGTTTGGCGGGGAACCGGCACTTGAAATGACACTTGATGCAGTGTCAAAAAAAAATCCTTCCGCCATTTTTGTGCTGTCGACCTGCATTGTTGAAACCATCGGCGACGATGTGGCGATGGTATGCGGTGCAGACCGGAGCGTACCGGTCATACCGGTTCCAACGGCGGGCTTTCTTGGCGGAACCTTCCAGAATGGGGTGAACAATGCCCTGATTGCGCTTGCCGGCATGGCACCGCCCTGCACGAAAAACCGGGGCGTGAATATCATCGGCGAGAAAAACCTCGAGTATGAGGTGGACGAGAATTTTTCCGAAGTCCGCCGGCTGCTCGATGCGCTCGGCCTCGGCGTGAATACCCGGTTTGTGCATGACTTTCAGGCAGGTGCAATCGCGGAACTTGGCGCCGCACAGGTCAACATCCTTCGGGACCCGGGGCTTATCCCGGTAGGGGAATATCTCCGCCAGCGGTTTGGCACACCCTACATTCCCTCATTTCCGGTGGGTATGGCCGCAACAATTGAATTCCTTACCACGACTGCCCTTGCATGCGGTGTGGACTGCCGCACAGCCGTGGCAGAGGAACAGGCGCTCCAGGACGTGACCCTTTCGGATTTTTCCGACCTGTCCGGGTCGTCGGTTTCCTGCGATCCTGCCGGGATGGACCCGGCAGCGGTGCTGGCGGTTCACGAGATGGCCGATGCGCTCCGTATGCATCTCGACCCGTCGGGGCATGCCCTTTGCCTGTCTGCCACGTCGCCGGTGGGAAGTGCCGGTGTCCGGCGAATGCTCCACCGCTGGAGGCGGGCGATCCATGCCTGAGTGCGAAAATCCCCTCTGGCCGTGTGCGATGACGGGTGCGGCGGCGTGCCTTGCCGGTTTCCGTGGCCTGAAGGTGGTTATCCACGGGTCAAGCGGGTGCTATTATTACCCGGCGACGCTCCTCCATGCCCCGCTCCACGGGACATTTATCCTTGAGCACGAGGTAATTTTTGGTTCAGAAGAGCGGCTTAAAACGGTAATTGACGGGCTTGCCGGGAATGGCGACCGGATTGCGGTAATTACCACGTGTGTGCCATCCATTCTTGGCGAGGATATCAAATCCATGCTCTCGGATTATGACGTGATCCTTGTCGACAGCCCGGGATTTGCGGGCGATATTGAGGTGGGATACAAGGCGGCATTATCCACGCTCGCATCAACGGTTGATCCTGACCGGCCGGGGATCAACATCGATGGCGCCAGCCTCTTTGATCCCTTCTCTGCCGGGAACGTGCAGGAGGTGACCCGGATGCTCGCGAAGGCCTCGGTCCCGGTGGGAACCGTCTTTGCCGACGATGCACTTTCCCGGTGCTGGCATGCCACAAAGCACACGATTGGGACAAACGAGGATTTCCCCAGCGGCGTGGGAACATATCTTGGCGGGACACTGGGGTTTGAAGCGCTCAAACCGACCCTGAACAGGATCGCGGCAGCCTGCGACACCGCAGACATCGATCCCGTACTGGCGGAGATCGGGCATGAACAGGAGCGGGTCATCCATGCCTGCGACAAGTACCTCCGCCGGTTTGACCCGCCATCGGCGGCGATCTTTGCCGGGGCGTCGTACGCCCGGTTTGCCGCGGAGTCGCTTGCCCGCTACCTCGATGCCGATGTCCGCTTTGTCGGGACCCGGAATGAACCTGCCGCATTTTCCTGCCCGTCCGGCCAGGTCACCGGGCTTGAACAGGTATCCCGCGAGATTGAACGGGCAGCCCCGGACCTCGTGATTGGGTCGTCGTTTGAGCGCTCCGTGAGCGGCGGCCGGGCGTTTGTCGGAATCATTCCTCCCCTGCGGGGCAGCGTCCGGCTCTCCTACCCGGCGCTTGCCGGGACCGGCGGCACCCTGTCATTTATCGAGAATGTCCTGAATGCATGCATGGACAGAAATCCGGCGCGGAAGCCGGCTCCTGCCGACCCCTGATCCATTTTACTCCCTATTTTCACTTTCACACCACGCGGACTTCGAGGATTATATACTCTCCAGAGTGACGCCATACTACGACAAAAAGGTGGTCGTGTATGATGCAGAAAGCAGGTTATATCCAGAGAACCGGGTGCAGGGCGTTTGACAGCGACGGGGTCGCTCATGAAGTCATCGAACTCTATCTTGTCGGCACCCGGTATGCACTCAGGAAAAACGATCTGGCCCAGGGTATCTCCGGGCACGTGTTTGTGCAGGTGGAATCCCTGACCCGGGAATGGAACTACTATCTTGGTGCAACCTGCGGGATTGCACAGGTATCCGTGTCAGGAAAGGCGCTCAACATCGAGCTCTTTGAAGCAGGCAATTTCACCATCTCCCTTGCAGCCCTCAAAAACGTGATGTACGGGAAAGAGCGCAAAGGCGTTGTCGTCAGGATACCCGATCAGCCCCTGCAGCCGGTATGGAAACCCCGCCGCCAGACGATGGGACAGCAGAATATCAGCGCGGTTGTCTGAACAAGACCCGCGATACCCCCCTCGTTTTACCCCCTCATTTTTTGTATCTCCTCTGTCCGGCGGGCGATCTCCGGGACTGCATCGCTTAAAATTAATAGTCTCACAACAGATCTATTTTCAGGAATGATCACGTCCCTTTTTACTTCAGGAAAATACCAGAGCCTCATGGAGAACCTGCATGGAAACTGATCCTGCCGTTTTTCGCGAGCTTGTCGAGTGCCAGCAGGACCTGATCGTGAAGTTCAGCCCCGAAGGCCGGCTCCAGTTCGTCAACGCCGCGTATTGCGATCTTGTGGGAAAAACAAAGGAGGAACTGGCCGGTGCGGTGTTTATGCCGGTGACAAGCGAGCGCTACACCGACGCTCTTGCCACGCATATGACCAAGCTCTTCCGGGCCCCCTATACCTGCATGGTTGACCAGTGGATTCCTTCCCTCAGGGGGCTGCGGTGCATCAGCTGGTCGGCACGCTCGCTGCGCAACGACCAGGGAAAGGTTACGGCAATTGTTGCCACCGGGCGGGATGTGACCCGGCAAAAGGAGGAGCAGCGGGCAACAAAGCGCAAGGATGACGACCTGATGCTCGTGATCGAGAGCGGCAAGCCGATGTTTTACACGCATACGCCCGATCACAGCGTGATGTTTGTCAGCCCGAGGCTCCGCACGCTTCTTGGCTGTGCCCCTCATGCCGGGAAACGGTTATGGACTGACTACCTCTCCGACAACCCGGTCAACGGGCAGGGACTGGAACGAACGATCAAGGCAGTCGCGTCAGGGCGCCGCGAACCCCCGTACCGGCTGGAATTTCTGCGGCCCGATGACACCCGGGTATGGGTGGAAGTCAATGAGATCCCGGTAGTCAGGAGCGGCAAAGTGGTTGCGATTGCCGGGTCGTTAATTGACGTAACGGAGAAAAAGCGCGTTGATGAGGGGCTGGTCGAAGCAGAAGTCCTCCTCAAGGGGTATGGCAGCCATAAAGCCGGTGGGAGCGCACAGCGACCCGCTGCGGTAAAAGCCAAGAGCCCGTTCTCGTTTTTTGCGTCCATCTTTTCGAAAGACACGAGCGGGGAAGAAGAGGAAGAGTCGTTTGATATCCCGGCAAATCTCCGGTAATTTTTTAAATTGTTCCGGTTTTTTGTTGAAACCCCCTGAACTGCACTATTTTAGAACACCTGCCTGATGGAGCGACCGGGCTCCTTTGAGTCTTTCTGGAATTGTTGTCCCGTGCCGGAATCTCTTCCCGGATTTTTTTTGCACCAGCGATCCCTCCGGCACCGGAAGGGTACCTCCCCCACCATGAGGTACCCCCTTGGGTGGGTGGGTCGCACTGAGGCAGGTACCCCTTGTGGGGGGTACCTCCCGTACTGCCAGGCACCCCCACCGGCCTACCCCTCCTCTTTTGCATCTTCATTGCCTACGTTTCCTGTGGAGGTTCAGGCGGGATCTATTGCACGCCAGATGTTCCACAACGGGAGGTACCCTGCCGACCGACCCCTCCCTGATCAGGAGGTACCCCCCAAGGGGGGTGGGTCATGCTGAGGCAGGTACCCCTGGAGGGGGGTAGGTCGGTCCGGGTGAGGTACCCCCTCTGGGGGATGGGTCATAGTGAGGCAGGTACCCTCCCCGGCCTGCCACCCCTTTTGGGGAACCGTGACCTTTCCTGGCATGGGTTTCACGGCGATATAGTCTTACCGGGCCGGGTTTTGGCAGGAGGTTTTGCCGGCCCGACCCCTCACTGATCAAGAGGTACCCCCCCGGGGGGGGTCTGTCGTACTGAGGGAGGTACCCCTCCCGGGGGGTGCCTCTTGGTGTAAAAAAGTTGGGAGGGTGGCCGGGTAACTTGCCGGGCGGTTGGGAACGGTCAGCGGGCGAGCGCACTGAGATGCAGTTCGATGGCTTCGGCAATATTTTTCTTCGCCTCTGCCTCAGTCTTTCCCTGAGAGACGCAGCCGGGGAGTGCCGGTACGGTGACAATGTACCAGCCATCCTCATCCTGTTCAATTGCAATTTTGAAGTCCATACCTGCTCTCTTCAAATTGTGTACAAATCTTATGTCCCGGTATTTATGAGGATTTATTTCCCCGCAACAATTGCAATCTCCTCGTCTGTCAGCCCGTACAATTTATCCACGATCTTATCGATTGTCGCATCCGTCGCCTTAACCTGCCGGGATAACTGTGTCTTTTCCTGCTCAAGCCGGTAGTCCTGCAACCGCTTGTTCAAATCGAGCATCCGGGTGATGAGCACAACCCTGCGATCATGCCGGGAGATCATTGTGGGATTGGGATCGTTGGTATATGTTTTCACTTTCACTCCACTTACCGAGCCTTAATTTTTGCAAACGGTGATGGTGATTTGTCAATAACTCTCCTAAACAATTTGAGAGTTGCTGCAAAGGAGATAAAAAAATGGCAAAGAACACAGGCAAAGATTTTCGAATCGGAGCAGTAGATGATCGAAGTCAGGTTCTCAACCCAAAGACAGCCCAGTTTGTGAAGCGCGATACAAACACTGGTCAATTCATGGATATAAAACAAGATGGAAGGCCGTTCAAAGGTGTAACAAAGGAAAAATAATTTTTCCTATCTTTAAAATTCCCGTAGAGTTCAAATGCTGAAATGAATAGTGAATAATCGACCGTATTGTATTTAAGAACAGAATTATTATATCCGGAGACTAAAGGTCAATTATGACGATCCTGTTAACTGATATTGCTATTGGATCGTTATTGGAAGAGCGAAAAGAACTACCTGAAGATTTCCTGAACCAACTGAAGCTTAAGTCCAAACACGGGCATAAAGAGTACGACAAAGAAATTCCTGGTGAGAATGGATCAAATTTCCGTTTAATCTTACGGCAGAGCGAACTGAACCAACTGGATTTCTCGGTTATCCTTGCGTATCTTCCAAAAGGATCAAACCAGCAGTTCCGTCTCCGCAGGTATAATGGAAAAAGTCATGAGCATGCCAATCATATTGAGAAAAACAAATTCTATGGGTTCCATATTCATACAGCAACTGAACGCTACCAGCAATCCGGTTACCGGGAAGATACCTATGCAGAGGAGACAACCCGGTATGCAGATTATTACGGTGCGATTGATTGCATGGTAAAAGATTGCGGGTTTAGGATCTCGTCGAAAAACCGTGAGCTTTCTCAATGGGGGACGGGTTAATGTCGGTCAAGGCAATTACACAAAATTTCCGGCAAAAAGTATGCGACCAGGTACGTGTTGAAGCCGAAGGTGTAGACCGCTACCGTGTATTCACTCCCTTCCTCTTTGAAGATGGAGATCATGTTGTTATTGTCTTGAAACAGGAAAACGGCCAATGGGTGCTTTCCGATGAGGGGCATACCTTCATGCACCTTACCTACGATCTGGATGATAAGGATCTACGAAATGGAGGACGGCAGAAAATTATCTCAAATGCCCTCTCTGCATTCTCGGTTGAGGATCGGAATGGAGAGTTGATCCTATCGATAGACAGCGATCAATATGGGGATGCTCTGTACAGCTACGTCCAGGCTTTACTCAAAATTTCAGATGTGTCCTATCTTTCGCGGGAGCGTGTCCGCACCACCTTTATGGAGGATGTCCGGGAATTCGTAAAAGAGCAGATTCCTGAAGAATATGTCCAGTTCGAATGGCATGATCCAACACATGATCCTGACAGCCGGTATACCGCCGATTGTATGATAGAAAGTTCATCCGGTCCGATCCTCATTTACGCCTTGGCAAACGATGACCGGGTGAGAGAAGCAACAATCAATCTTCTCATGTTTGAGAAATGGGGCCTGAAATTCCGGTCCATCGGCATCTTTGAAGATCAGGAAGAAATTAACCGAAAGACGCTTGCGAAGTTCTCGGATGTATGTGAGAAACAGTTCTCCAATTTCCCGGGAAATAAGGAACGACTCTTGAAATATGTGCAGGAATATGGCGGTCTCGCGACAGGATAAATTTTTAGTTTACCGTCGCCCCCTCAGCAATCGCAATCTCCTCCTCCGTAAGGCCGTACAATTTATCCATGATTTGATCGATGGGAACATCCGTTACATCAATCTTCGTCATGAGTGGTTTCAATTTACCGCATGAATCGGTGTGCCAAGCTTCCAAGTTTTTACGATTTGTCAGTATTCTTCTCTTTGTTCATCTCCACCATTTGTTCCGCAAGGGACGCGAGGAGATCGTGGACAACATCGGCATTCGCCCGGAAGCCGGGGCAAAGCAGGGATGAGGGAAAAGGGGAGGGTTCGAAGATTGGCGTTTGCACTGGTGGGGGGTTGTAGGGATCTTGTATTTTGCAACCCATCATATCTGATATCACTGTTCTTGGAAACTGCAAATATCTGGAAATATCGATTATCTTGTCAAAGGATTTTGAATTAATAAAACAGTAATACTCACATTTCTTTGCGAATTTGCTGATTCTTGCAACGCGGGATAATTTGCAATGGTAAGATAATAATCGCCTTCAATGGATGGTGTAAAATTAAAATTCCGACTTTGTATATTTGTATAACATGCTCTCCAAGATAATTGAGAAGAATTCTGTTTGAGGAACTCTTCAAATGTGTCAAGGTCCTTTTGATTGAAAATAAAAGCAGTTACTTCATAATCGCTTGATATTTTTATCATATTAATTTCAGTTCCGGAACTGTGGAACTGGAGATTTTGAACTGAATTATTGGGGATCTTGAATGGGGTTGTTGCGTTTGTATCTATATCGACTGGAAATTGGGGGGAATTTTCAGGATAACCGGAATCTCGGAACAAGTTATATTTTCCATCGGGATAGTATACATAATAGAACCCAATATCATCATAACGAGCGCCCCCTGGTTTCTGAGGTATATAATCAAGATTTAACCAATATTCAGTGGAGCCATTCGAATCAACTTCTTTGTGATATAGGACTTACGCAAAAGCGGGATCAAACCGGCAGATCAAAATAATTTAACGACAGAAGAAAAGACCGTGGACAAGTCACGGAAGATAACCGACTTGGATTACATCAATTTCCTTGTAGTTGCG
>JBDKTL010000027.1:0-144671 GCA_039698055.1 Methanoregula sp.
CTCAAAGCCCGCAAATACCGACTTCAGATCAAGGAAATTAAAATCAAAATCATCCTCTACAATATCTCAAAATTGATCTCTTCTTTGTCATTCCTTATTTTCATTGAGGAATTCTACAGAGCCGAAAATTCCATTTTTAAAACGTGGGAGTAACTAATAAAAAATATGGTTATTTCGGGGATCGCGGGGACTGGATGAGCTGGATCTCCCGGATAATCTCGCGGTGGAATACTAAAAGCATGTCCGAGATCATACCGAACATGAAGATCTCGATACCCACGACAATGAGGAGCACGGTCAGGATTGTGAGCGGGATATGATCGATGTGCTGCATCCATTCAAGCAGGACATAAATCCCGGTGAGTACTCCCAGAAGCGAGGTGAACAATCCCATAATCCCAAAATAAAACATCGGGTTGTTCACCCGCGCCAGCCGGTAGATCGTGCTGACGATCTTGATGCCATCGTGGAGCGGGGAAAGTTTGGTAGCAGTGCCCGGGCGGCGGGAGTACCGGATCGGAACCACCATGATCCGCTGTCCGTTGCGTACTGCTTCAACGGAGATCTCGGTCTCAATTTCAAATCCTGTTTCCTTGAGGTGCATCTGCTGGATGCTCATGCGGGTGAAAGCCCGGTACCCGGACAGGATGTCATGCAGGTCCCTGCTGTGAGCCACCTTAAAGAGCAGGTTGAGCATATGGTTGCCAAAGAGATTGAGGCGGGAAAATGAGCCTTCTTCAGCGTTGATGAGCCGGTCGCCAATTACCTGGTCAAATCCCAAAAAGAGGGGGGTCAGCATCTTCTCGGCATCTTTGACTGAGTAGGTGCCATCTCCATCGAGCATGAGGATATAGGGCTGTTCGATCACTTCAAATGATTCAATAATCGCGTTGCCTTTGCCTTTGCCGGACTGTGTCCGGACAGTGGCACCGTTCTCCCGTGCGATTTTGACCGTATTGTCCGTGCTCTTTCCGTCGATGATAAGAATATGGTTATATCCTGCTGCCTTGAACTCCCTGATGATATTGCCGATAGTAAGGCCTTCATTGAGTGTAGGGATAAGGATACAGACCTCATCTTTGTTGAATTTCATTACTATAGTATTTTTAATCCGTTGTCATAAGTGCTTCTATGCATATCCCGAAAAAGGGACTGCGGGCACTTGGCATTGCTGAAAGTTATTCCGGACGCTGCCATTCGACTCTTTGTGGGCTGGTCATGCGCAAGGATCTTCAGATCGATGGTTGTGCATTTGCCGCTGTGACAGTTGGCGGGACGGATGCAACCGATGCGGTCCGGGCAATTATCCGGGACCTGAACCGGCAGGATATCAACGTGATTATGCTCTCCGGGTCGGTAATCGCATGGTTCAACGTGATCGATCCTGACGCGGTTTTTTATGAAACGGGGATTCCGGTCATCTGTGTCACGTATGAGGAATCAGAGGGTCTCGAAGCAGATTTGCGCTATCACTTCCCCCATGACGAGGAGCGCCTGGCGGCCTACCGAAAACTGGGCTCCCGGACGCCGTTCTCTCTCAATGAAGAACTGACCGTTTACCTGAGGTGTCGGGGTATCGGCATTGCGGATGCACAAAAACTCGTGACTGCATTTACCTGTGCAGGAAAAATACCGGAACCCCTCCGGGTTGCCCGGCTCTGTGCACGGGCAGCACACCGCAGTGCAGCGAGTCCATGATCCTTAAAAAGGGAATACCTGTTATTGCAGATACAGGAGCATTCATATTTTTAAAAAGAACATCCAAGATGGTACAATCGAGGAAGTCTGATGTCACAGGTAACAATTCTATCCCGGTGGATATGCCTTGAATGCCATTACATCTATGATCCGGCAAAAGGAGATAAAAAAGGCGGGATTCCCCCCGGCGTTGCGTTTGAAGATCTTCCCGACACGTGGCGCTGTCCTGAATGTAATGTCCTGAAAATAAAAAAAGGCGTCTTCAAGCGCCTTGACGATTAAATAAAATTTTTTCCTTATCTGAAGTTATGCGCGATATGTGTGCCGTGAAATAATCTGTTGTGTCGGGGTATCAAAGACCTCAATTTTTACCATGTCCCCCGGGTGGAACGTGTCGTGGCTGTAGTCAATCGCGATATGTTGATCGGGTTCCCATTTTGAGAGCGATGATGACTCTGATCCTCTGGACCCTGAGCCCCCGATTGTCTCGACACCTGTATGAACAGAACTGCAGAATGCATCCGCGTTCAGGGTTACGATCCGTGCGTTTACCGGGTTCCCGTTCACATAGGTTTTGACATACAGGTTTTTGTTCCGGTATCCGGACGTCCCTGCATTGACCAGGACCAGGTAACTGTCGTAGTTCAGGGTTCCATGATCGTCGACATGACGGATGGTGGTGATCCTGAAAATTGCCGGAACTGAGTCATCATACATGTGAGGCAGCTGAACCATCAGGAGCATGACGAGTGCAGCTAGCATGATGGTGATCGCAACTGCAAGGATCACACCCAGCGGAGAAGAGTGTGCATCAGAACCTGAGAGCGAGGAAAACAATGTTCATGACTTCTTTTAAATATGACATATTAATTTTTTGAAATTGAATTTTGCCACCCGTCTGCCTGTTTATTATGAATACCTCCTGCTCTGCAAAAACCTTTCCAGGCTTTTATTATTATCGGAGAATATACCGCCCAGGTTATTCTCGCCGGATATAAATATCTCACCTGCTAACAATTCCTTTAGGGAACTTTGTGTTTCGTCCCCTTTACAGGGAAGTTGAGTGCTATGCCGGCGATAACGTCATCCACGTGCGAACAGGAATCATGTCCGTCAGGGTGGATGGTGTATCTTGAAGGACTGGCGCTTGGGCGGGAGGGAAAACACGACGAGGCGCTGGCAACATTCTCCCGTGCGCTTGCAATCGATCCAAACCTTGCGCTTGCATGGGTGGGCAGGGGTTTTGCATTTGGCAAACAGGGACGCTTCGAAGAGGAGATTGACTGTTGCACCAAGGCAATTGAACTCGATCCCCGGTGCATCGATGCATGGAACAACAAGGCGTTTGCTCTTGGAAAACTCGACCGTTTTTATGAAAAACTGGAATGCTGCGAACAGGCAATTGAGATCGATCCTGAAAATGCTCCTGCATGGAACAACAAAGGTGTTGCGCTTGGCATGCTTGGAAGGTTCGACGATGAGATTACCTGCTGCGATCGGGCGCTTGCCCTGCGTGGGCGGTACCTCTCCGCGTGGGTGAATAAGGGATACGCTCTGGGGAAACTCAAACGATATAACGAAGAGATTGCCTGTTATGACCGGGCACTGAAAATTTACCCGTATTACCTGTCCGCGCTGATCAACAAAGCAGTCTCCTTATCCCACCAGAAATATTACCGGGAAACAATCGAGGTGCTTGACCGGGCACTGGAGATTGATCCGGACCATGTAAAAGCCCTTTACCGGAAGGGACTTGCCCTTTCCATGCTCTCCCGTCACGGTGAAGCGATAGGGTGCCTTGAAAAAGCGCTCGCGCTGGACCCCTCGATCGCAGATGCATGGGTCGTCATGAGCAATTCGTGTTTTTTACTGGGGAGACTGGAAGAGTCAGCCCGGGCGTTTGACCAGGCGTATTATATCGATGCCAAGGATCTCCGGACCGGTGTTGTGAAGGGGTTGTCGCTTTTAAAATCGGGACGGTTTGACGATGCTGTCCGCAGTTTTTCCGATGTGCTGGGTATCCTGCTCAGGTAAGTTCCCACAACAAGATTCACGCTTTTCCTTTGTGGTTTGCGATCATTCCTGCCGAACCCGGGAACAACAACGATCCGGTAACCGGTGAAGGGTAAAAATCCCCTCGTTTTTTATGGTTCTGGCTCGAATAGGAATTCATGGATGTTGAGGAGTTTGTCCGCAGGCGGCTGGCGGACGGCGAAAGCGAAGAGACGATACATACAAAACTCACCGGACACCTGTCAACCTTCAAATCCGCCAGCCCTTCATACCTGTCGGCATTTTCCCGTGCGGTTATTGAAGAGGTGAAAAATACCCAGGGGTTGCACGGGGATTTTTTTACCTGTGAACCTTCCGGCGTAACGATGGGGGAATTTGGTGTGGGTTCACGTGGGAAAGGGGATTTTTTTGCCCACCGGGAGATCGCACGGATTATCGGGAAAACCTCTGCATCGGTTGGCGTGGATGAGATGGATGATGCCGGTGCAGTACAAGCAGGTGGCGATTATATTGTCTGCACCGTGGACGGCATGCACTCCCGTCTGTCGGATTACCCGTTCCTTGCCGGGTTCCATGTCACCCGTGCTACCCTGCGGGATCTCTACGTGATGGGGGCAAAACCGGTCATGCTGTTCTCCGATATCCATGTCGCTGATGATGGGGACGTGGCAAAAATTTTTGACTATACTGCCGGCATTACGACCGTCGGGGAAGCGATGGATGTACCGCTCGTGACCGGGTCCACGCTGCGGATCGGCGGTGATATGGTGCTGGGGAGCCGGATGACCGGTTGTGTCGGGTGCGTTGGCGTAACCAACCACCTGACCGCACGCAAGTCCACCCAGCCCGGCGATGTCCTGCTGATGACGCAGGGTGCCGGTGGCGGGACTATCGCAACCGCCGCGATTTACTCCGGGTTCCCGGAAGTTGTGGAGCAGACGATCAACCTGAACTTCCTGACGACCTGCGAAAAACTGATAAAGGACCCGGTCTTTTCTGCCATCCATGCGATGACGGATGTAACAAACGGGGGTTTGCGCGGCGACGCGTACGAGATGGCAGAGACCGCAAACTGCCGGATCGTGATCTGCGAAGAGGATGCCCGGACACTTGTCGAGCCGCATGTCCGGGATATGCTCGAAGCACTCCGGATTGATTATCTTGGGGTTTCGCTGGATTCGCTGCTCATTGTCGCGCCCCCGTCCGCAGCGGGGGAGATCTGCCGGGTTGTACAGGCTACGGGGGTGGAATGCCGCGAAGTGGGTTACGTGGAGAAAGGAAAACCGGCATCGGTGCTGATGGTTGATGGGAAGGAGCAGGATTTTCTGCCACGGTTCCGCGAATCGGCATATACCCCGGTCAAAAAAGTAGCTGACACTGATGTACGGGATTTTGATGAGATGAAAAAGGGAATCCTGCATGCATCGGATGCCGCAATTGCAAAGAAACAGCGCGTGTTACACCGGCTGATGCCGCAAAAATTTCCGGAGTAATTTTTTTTTAATTTTTGGCGACTTGGAACATGTTTCATGGGACACCGGTTCCGGACTGCCGCTGATAATTTTTGTACGGATCACTGATCGATTTTATTGATGGGAGCAAACTCCCCCCATTCCCCCGGTTACGATGAACCCCGCCGCACCAAAAAGGGACGCCCCCGCTGTGGTAAAAAGCACCCCCATCAGGGTGGGGGCACTTCAAAAACGAATTCTGATTACCTGTCTGGCGTACACGAAATGGCGGTAATTTAAGAAAATTCTATTTGCTGAAATCCTCACAGATACTCATGCAGTCGCTCCCGGAGGCATTTTCGCGCATCGTGCTTTTTTACTTCCGCCGCTTGAGCATCATCCAGTAGTTTTTTTAATAATCATCAGGAATGTGATGAAAAACCTCAAGCAAACTGGGGGGTCAAGGGGACGCTCCCCTTGGGGTGCCTCCCCCATTGGGGGAGAGAGGGGGTCACCCTCCTCATTATTGTAGATACTACATGAATGACGGGGAAATGAGGATTTCAAGAGAGCCGAAAATTGAATTTGTGATGTAAATTTTTTTCTTTGTTGTGAAACCAGCAAATTTCATACCCGTTTAAAAAAACCTCGATAAAGATATCAATCTTACGGCCTTTTCCCGCTCGCGCAGATATTATAGGCAAGCTGGGGGATGCGCTGTTCGACAAAGGGTTCGACTTTCCGGGCAAAGTGGAAGAGGGGATCAATCATATCGATGTGGGCAAACGAGCACCAGCTCACGTTGATATCGACAAATCCTGCACGGGAAAAGAGATCATACATCTCCTCCTCGTTATAGTACCGCTCGCCAAAATCACCCATCACGAAATGGGTGACGTTGATCTTCTCGCTGATCTTGTAGATCGCCGGGATGCCTTTGGTGAGCAGTTTTTTTCCCAGTGTCCCAATCGAAAGGGCACCGCCGGACCTCAGCACGCGAAAGGCTTCTGCGAGCATTGCATCGGGATCTTTGACATAACTGAACACCAGCAGGCTTGAGATCGCGTCAAACGACTGATCCCTGAACGGGATGCATTCCCCTTTTGCGACGGTGAAATCGGACCCGGTGCACCGGCATCGCGCCCGGCGCAGCATCTTATCACTGATATCAAGGCCGACTGCCGTTCCCCCGTTCTCCAGGTACTTCTCCACAAAAAGACCGGTCCCGCACCCGATATCAAGCAGGTGGCCGTTTTTTGGGAGGCACTGCATCACATGCTGGCTGAGATGGTTGTGATAACACCTGCCCCGGGGGAGATCATAATGGGTATCATAGACATCGGCGATTGCGTCATAATGCGCCCGGATCTTCCGCTGGTTTGCCGTGCTCACTTAAAACACCTTCCGGATATGTGCAGCGAACGAACCGATCTGGATATAGTCACTGTTGCCATGCCCGGTCCGGTAGTCGGCATCGGCGAGGGCAACTGCAAGTTGGGGATCGTTGTATTCCCGGTGGACAATTGACCGGACTTCGGATAAAACCTCGCGCCCGGTCAACCCGTAATTGATCATCAGGGACTCAAGCTGGCGGATTGCTCCCCGTGTATCGTTTTTCATCAGCGCCTGCATGGCAAGAGCTGTGACCGTCCCGGTTTCAGAACGGGCGATCTCAAAAATGCTCTTGCACTGCCCTGACTGAAGTGCAACCTGGAGCAGCAGGGTTGCCCTGCGGAGATCGCCCTCGGAAGCCTGCGCGATCAGTTCAAGTTCATCGTCGGTGCAGGTATACGCGGCCCCCTCTTCTTTCTGCCGTATCCGTTCCAGGTATCCTGTCAGTTCATCCGCACGGATCGGCGCGAAAAAGAGCGGAAGGCACCGTGAAGAAATAGCCGGGATGATCGCACTCTGGTTGGTGGTTGAAAAAACAAACCGGCAGGTGCTGCTGTACCGCTCCATAATCCGGCGGAGTCCCTGCTGGGCGTCGCGGGTAAGCGTATGGGCGTCTTCAAACACCATCAGTTTGAATGCAGCGTCCAGCGGGCGGATCGAGGCATACCATTTCAGGATATATTTGAAATTGACAATCAGGCTCTGGCTTTTCTGGTACAGGTGGGAATACCGCTCGTCTTCCTCGAGCATTTTTTTCCCCTGGGAAAAGAGGTCTGAGGTCTGGAAAACAGACGTGTTGGCTTCCCAGTTGATGCCATAGAGTTTTTTTGCAAAACATTCTATGGCAGCGCTTTTTCCGGTGCCATGTGGCCCGGTGAGCATAAGATGAGGCACGTTGCCTGATGCAGCAAAGGATGCCAGGTGCGATATTACCGGTCCCTGCCCGATGATCTCGTCGAGGCTGGTCGGCCGGTATTTTTCAGTCCACAGCATCAGACAGCCTCCGTATCATCTCACGTATTGCTTCTGACAAAAGATAATGGTTGTCAAGTGTCTGTAAAAGCGTCTCTCTCTCGTTATCGCCCAGTTCCAAACAGGCGCGGGTGATTTCGGGGAGTGCCCGGGTGAGTTCATCAATAATTGTCAGCGTAGCGGTTCGTGCGGTGCGGGAGAGCGGGTTCAGATCGATAGCGATCACTTTTTTCCCCATCGATACCAGCGCCTCTGCCCGGTCCCCGTCTTCGAGCGGGACAAGGATGACATCTGCCGAATACATCCCTTCACGGCGGCACCATGCCCGGTCATGGGAGAGCGGGAGCAGGCGTTTGGCAGGGCCGGAAAATACGTTCACACCGGCATCGCTGAGTATGTGTTCGATCTGGCAGACCCGTTCTTCTGTCCGGTGGAAAAGGTTTACCTCTACCTGTGCACCGCACGCTTTCTGGAGTGCAGCAATCTCCGGTGCGGCAAGAGCCGCCGTATTACCGTTTACCGAGATGACCGGGTGGCGGGCGGATAAAAGCAGTGCTGCGGCAATCTTTTCCGCAAGCCGTGCGCTCTCTGTGGTTCGTTCACCCAGCAGGTAATCAAACGCTTCACCCCGTCCCTGTGCAATGAGGCCTTCCCCGGCAACAATTCCCTCTTTTGCACACTTCGCAAGGTGCTCCCGGATAAGCAGCGATTTATATCGCGGGTGGTCCGGTGGTATCATGACGTATCCTCCACAATCCTGACCCCTTCGTGCGCCATCTGCATCCGGTATACCCGGCCAAACTCACGGAGCACCGGTTCTGCCGTAGTCCCGTACGCAAATACCCCATTCCCGAGCATCGTCATGCTCGCCGGAATATGATGACGATCGCACGCCGCAAGAACATTCCTTACTTCTGGTGTTTCAAGTCCGCTGGCATCACCAAATTCGCGTGAGAGCCGGAAAAAATCATCCACATTTTGGGGTGTAGTCTTCGGGAACGCTGATGCCACCTGCTGCATCTGGACCGGAGAGCCCAGTACGGACGGTGTATGGATCGGGCCAAAACTGACCGCACAGATGGGGTCGGGCATATCAAAATGCCGGAGAACCGGGCCGCCAATTCCCGGCCCGGTACGCACCACGCGCCCCCCGCCCTGGCATGCGGCAACATCGCCAAGTCCTGTTTTATGCAGGACTTCGGTTTCATGAGCGATCTCTGCGAGTTCTGCCGGGTCTTTACCACAACAAAACAGCTGGTTTGCTGCTGCCAGTGTCGCGAGGAGTGCCGCCGCGGAAAGTCCAAAGCCTGCGCCGATCGGGAGCCTGCAGGTAGTCGTAACTCCGGCAAAAACACCGATCCGGGAAAGAGCTGTCACGAGTGGGGGGGAATCGTGCGCCCCGTCAATAAGTGTGCCGGATGGATCCTGTGTCCTGATTACGATAGTAGGCACTTTCGCCCGGCAGACGGTCACCGTGACCCCCTCGTTAATGACAATACCGGCGCCGATGCTCCCGGTTGCTTGCAGTTCGTGGCTGTCAACACGCTTGAAATAGCCGGAAATATGTCCGGGACAGAATGCAGTTACCGACGCAGGAGTCATGGCAGGCAGGTAGTGATGATAGAAAAGTGTAGGGTGTGAAGTGATTTAAGAAATTGCCACCGGTTTTTTTATTGTGAACGCACCCGGTGTCGTATCATCCGGTTGGATTTCCCGCACAGGATAAACGCTCTGTCGCACAAGTGCGGGCTCAACGATTCTCATAGCGGTGATCAAAAAGGGAAAAAAAGTGTTTTTTATCATCCCTGATGAGATTTCCGCAGGTTTGAGATCAGGTCTTCCCATACCGCGATAGCAATCTCTTCCTTGGTTCCGGACACATGGCGGTCGTTATGGGTGGTCAGGATATGGTATGCGCCGTCAGGGCCTCCCATGCTCTCTTTGGTATTTGTTATCACCATCGCGATGCCTTTTCCAAGCATTTCTTGTGCTGGTTTTTCCGTATCCTCGCCAATCTTGAAGGCAACAAATATTGCCCGGTACTGCTGGCAGACTTCGTCAAGGAGCTTGGGGAGGGGTATTAGCCGGAGGGTTACCGGTGCACCGCTTGGGATCTTTCCTGCCGCCCGCTCCGGGGCAAAATCTGAGATTGCCGCCGCGCTGATGTAGATATCGGCCCCGCTCTTTTTGAAAACTGCATGGACAGCGTCACGCATCTCCTCTGCTGTCTCCACCCGGATATTGGTGACACCGGGCATGATGTCGTGGTGGACGATGGTAACATCCGCACCTAAACGGAATGCCTGTGTGGCAAGTGCCTGACCCATGCGACCGCTTGAGCGGGTGGTCAGCACCCGGACATCATCCACTGTTTCCCGGCAGGCGCCGCTGGTGATAAGCACCCGTTTTCCGGCAAGCGGCATACCGGACACGGCGCGTTCGCACCACATCACGATCTCGTCGGTGTCGGCAATCTTGGCTTTACCCTCTTCTATCTTTGGCCCGGCAAACAGGACTCCCCACTGTTGTAATTTAGCAATATTCTCTGCAACCGCCGGATGACGGTACATACTGTGGTGCATTGCCGGCACTACGAGCACGGGCATTCTGCTGCCAAGGGCGGTTGTCGCAAAGGTCGTCACCGGTGTATCATCGATCCCGCAGGCGATTTTGCCTATCGTGTTTGCGGTGCAGGGCGCGATCAGCAGGAGATCCGCAGAACCCCCGTCGCCGCAGAACAGGACATGCTCCACCATCCCCGATATGCGGGTGAGCGTCATGTTCCCGCTTGCATAGGTCAGCGCATCCGGATGGATAATGCCCTGCGCCGCACTGCTCATCACCGGCTGGACGGCTGCGCCCTTGCGCCGCAGCGCGTGGATTAGTTTTACCGTTTCTACCGCGGCAATGCTCCCGGTGACGGCGATGACGATCTGTTTGCCAAGGAGGGTCTGAACGGTCATGCGAGGGTCACATCCTGCACCACATGCCATGCATGGGGCCGGTATTTCTTCACGTTATGTACCTGGATAGTTGCTGAAAAACCTGCGCCTTTGAGCATGTCCCGTATCCGGCCTTCCACCGGGCCGATGCTGTGGAGATGGATCATGCTTCCGGGATGAACGTGACCAAGAACCAAAGGCAGCATATCGATCGCGTCAAAATGCCCCATCACGACCCGGTCATACTCGCCGTCCAGCAGGTCCCGGCAGTCGCCGAGGGCTGGTGTCACCTGTTCAGCGAGCCCGTTGTTAGCGATATTGCGCTGCAGGTAATCAAATGCTACGGGGTTAATCTCCATCGCATGGACCATCGCACCGCTCCCTGCCATCGGAATGGCGAAGTACCCGATACCGGCAAACATATCCGCTACCCGCTCCGTTGCCGGACTTTGGCGCACGAGCCGGGCGATGCGCATCTTCTCCTCCCGGTTGCCCTGTGAAAACATCACTTTCTGCGGGTCGAGTTCGTACACGTACCCGTTTTCCCGGTGGCAGACGTCCCCGGCATCCCCCCAGAGCACTTCGGTGCGGGGTGTGCGGGTTACGTCACTGAGGGACTCAATCCATATCACCCCGCGCGGGTGGCGAAAGCTGACAATCTCTTCGACTGTTTCGCGGCCGGGCTTTTTTCCATGGAGCACCGCAACATCCCCCAGCATGAAAAATCCCCGGCCGCCATATGATCTTTTCTCCGGCAGGTCATGGGTGAATGCCTCGCCTTCTTTAACCGGAACCCACGCGATGTTCCCTTGTGCGTACGGCCGGCGGCTGCGGTCAACCCAGTCCTGTGCCATTGATTCGCGCAGCTGGTTTTTATCCACGGCCCGTACTTTCATGTTCTCACCTCACGAGCACGAGCCGGTCCGCATCCCGGAGTACCCGGACATATTCCCCGGCCTTTACCGAGAGCCACGGGGGCACACGGAGCTCGACACTGGCACAGCTTGCCGGGTCAAGAACCCCCATGCTGTCATGCGAGAGATAGGCAACGAGCGCCGCTTCAGCGTTCCGTGCATTGCCGACAAGCCGGCTGATCGTATCGGTATTGACCGTCCGGTTTTTACCTTCGTGCAGGTCAAAAATGCGGACCCGGTGGGAATCGATCTGATCGACTTCCGCATAGATCCGGCCGATCGCCACTACATCGTGCCGCTGGTAGTGCGGCAGCCGGACAAGGTAGGTGATCCGGAACAGCTGCCGGCCATTCTTTTCCCCGACAAGCTTCGGGTGGGTCGTGTACCTGCCCCCCAGCTGGGCGGTTATCGCCTGCACGATCATCACGCCGATATGCTGTGAGCCAAGCGTGATATCCAGCCCGTCGCGTGTCTCGTTCATGTCCGAGATAAAGGAGAGCCGTTCGCCGCTTGCCTGCAGGGTGTCCTCAATCTGGGTTGCAATCGCCGCCGATGTCTGCATCTCGTAGGGGCTTAGATCGCGATCGTCAGCCCTGACCTGTACGAGCCCTTCATAATAGCTGCCCGTGATCCGGTTGCACCGGTCGCATTGCTCCCGCTGCCAGACGATCTCGACCGTACAGGTCTTTTCCACCGGCTCACCGTAGAGTTCACCGCTGATCGAGAGCGTGGCACGCGAGCGGTTGATGCTGATATCCCGGATATCGACGGCGATTGCCGCCTTCTTGACATCCTTGTGGAAATGCACGGCGCTTCGTGCAATATCCGGGGCCATATCGGCGCGCTCACGGGTAGTGTCTGTCCACGTATTCACGGTTTTTGTTGCCCCGCAGCTGGGGCAGTGGATATGGGTGACCCGGTTGTCACAGGTTACCCACGTGGTATTCTCAACAAGGCAGTGGTTGCAGAGCCCGTTATTTTTTGAGGGTTTGCCGCATTTCGGGCAGAACCGGTCCTGAATTGCTGTCATTATAACCTGTAAATCTGCACATGGGGGATCTTGCCAATCATGATGCAGTCCGCACGGGTGACAAGCCCGGCTTCGATGGCAAGTGCAACCGATCGCTCCCCCATGAGATTGATATTTTCCGCTGTTTTAAGCGCTTCTCTGACTTCATCCGCAGTTACGCGGCATGTGCCGTAGAAACACTCGTGGATGTGCACCGTCATGTCGCCGTGCACGATTGTGGTGTTGTGCAGTTCCGCATCACACACCGCTACCACTTCCGGCATACCGGGCGACTGATGGCATTTGAGAAACATTGATCACTCATTGGCAGGCCGGGATAAAAAAGGTAAGTTGTGGCATCACGCGAGAGTTATCGTCACGCCGTAAACGCGCCCGATGGTTTCGGCGTGGATAAAATAGCAGTCATCTTCGGTCATCAGCCCGGATTCAAGCAGTTTTTTTGTGTACCGTGGTACCGATTTGGGGCCGATGACCGCACCGGGCCGCGAGTTCTCGTCCATGAAATCGCTTTCCATCGTAAAGGGACGGTGCTCGCGGATAAGCTGCGGGATCGCTTCGTGTTTTGCGATAAGCGATGGATGCAGCGGGGTGTCCGGGGACGCATAGTGCTTGACCACCCGGGCAACCGGCATACCCGCCCGTTGTGCCATCTCCGGGATATCCCGGCACGGGCCGGTTTCAGCATGGATCTGGAGGGCACACCCGCATTCAGCGGCGAGGGTAAGCGCGTGAAAGAGAACGCCGTTTGAGGCTTCGAGTACATCGGGAGGGACTTCATAATGGGGCCGGCCGCTTTTCAGCGCCACTGCCCGGCCGTCATGCACGTACCGGGCAGCACAGTCAAGCCCGCCGCGCATCACCTCTGCTGCTTTTGCAAGCGGCATCCGTTCAGCAAGCCGGTTGATCTCGGCAGGATGCACACCCAGTACGGGAAAAACCACAAGACCGGTCTCTGCGATCAGACCGGCAACCCTGAGTGTCTCGTCAAAGACCTTTGCGTAGTCGGCGCCGCAGGAAGGATTGACGCCAAGCGACCATGACGGTTTTGAGACAAGAAAAATATGTGTCCCGCCGGCGTGCAGGAAGTCCTTTGCCGCATCGACACCGCGCCCGTTCACCGGATCGAAGTGAATATGATCGTCAGTAATCGGAACCCGGGGTAATTTCATGGCACTCCACGATCTGCATTAAGGGATAACTGCCGCTCGGGTATAACCGCGCACGGCAGTAGGCAAACCCGACCCGGGTGACGATCTCCACATCGTACATCAGGCCTGAGATCTCGCTGTACCCGAAGATGTTCTGGGTCATCAGGTTTCGGTCCAGCCGGACCGTAATCTCTTCGACATACGGCTGGAGGATCACGGCTTTCTCAATTGCGGTTTCAACGCTCCCGGCAGAATCCCGCGAGATCGGGGTGCCGACCCACTGGTGGTAGAGTGCACCAAGTTTAATCCCCGCTTCAAAAATTGCCTGTTCCCTGTCGCTGTGCATCATACCCCTTCTTAAATCAGCTGGATAATCCCCTGCTTTGGCTCCATCGCTTCACCGTGGCGCAGGAGCATATCGATGCCTTCCCGCACCTTATCCGGTGCATATCCCCGCGCCGCTGCGGATTCAACCACCTGCTCGATTGCCGCCCGCCGGCCTTCTCCGCCAATATCCCGTATCGCGTCCTTGATCACCCGCACAATATCCCGTTTCTCTTTGGAAATCCCGGTCACCACTTTGTCGATATCAAAGTTGCCGGTCTTTGCGTCGTAGGCAATCTGGCGGAGGCAGGTGTCCACAATATGGATCACGCGCTCTGCATCTGTCACCTCGATCTTGTCTGAAAGCCGGATGCGGGCGCTCGCCTCTCCAAGCCGTACGAGGGCTTCGAGCTGGCGGGCGGTGACCGGCACCGGCTTGTTTGGCTCGGCAATTCCCCTGAGCTTGAGGTAATAGGTCACGAGTGCCTCTTTTGCTTCCGCAGAAAGGATGGGAAAACAGTTGCGTTTTGCAAAAGCGACATATTTCCTGAAAAGCGTGGGATCGATGTCCGGCATGACCGGTTTGAGCTGCTGGTCGATGTATTCCTGCGTGATGCCGGGAATGGGCGTCTTTTTGTGCTGCGCCATCAGTTCTCCGATCCCGTGCGCTTTGAGGATATGTTCGGCAATTGCAAGGTCCCGTTTCTGTTCGGGCTGGTCGGTCATGATGAAGATCAGGTCAAACCGGGACAGGAGTGATGGCGGCATGTTGATCTGGTCGGAGATATCGCCGTACATGTCAAACCGCCCGTACTTCGGGTTTGCCGCACCCAGCAGCGCACACCGTGACTTCAGCGTCGCGGTAATGCCGGCCTTTGCGACACTGATGGACTGCTGTTCCATTGCCTCGTGCAGGGCAGACCGGTCCTCTTTTTGCATCTTATCCATCTCATCGACTGCAGCAACGCCACGGTCAGCGAGCACCAGCGCCCCTGCTTCAAGCGTCCATCGCCCATCCCCGAACTCGTCCTTGACGGCAGTGGCTGTTAACCCTGCAGAGGTGGACGACTGCCCGCTGGTATAGATCGCGCGGGGTGAAAGTTTTACGACGTACCGCAGCAGCTGGCTTTTTGCGATACCCGGATCCCCGATAAGGAGCACGTGGATATCGCCCCGGAGGTGGCTCCCGTCCGGCATCTCTTTTTCAATACCGCCGAACAGCTGCAGCGAGATTGCCTCTTTTACGTCTTCATTGCCGTAGATGGTGGGTGCGATAGAGTGGGTGATCATCCGGTAGATCATCGGTTCGCAGGAGAGCCGGCGGATCTCGTTTTCTGCTGCTTCATCGATCTCGACCTCCTCGAATTCCTTCTCGGCAACTTCGATGGAGTTGCATTCAAGGAAGATATCGAAGACCGTGCTCTTCTCACCTTTGACGATGCGCTGCATCGAGCGGAGAATGCCGTTGATAATTACCCGGTCCCCGGGAGCAACCTTACCTGAAAGATCGTCTGTGACATCGATATCCAGCGTCTGCGGCTGCTCGCCGCCCCGCAACCCTTCGGGAGATTCCTGTATCCTCAGTTTCTGGGAATCGACAAAGGTGGACCGTTTGGGGATGAGTTCGAGTTTCTTGAACGTGCAGCCATCGGTCGCGCAGCCATCCGGCTCGATAAATTTCCCGTATTTCTGTTTTTTTGTGGTGAAATGCCCGGCAGGGCACTTGAAAACGGCCTCGATGATCCTTGGACGGACCTCGGTAATCTTGCGCAGGATACCTTCGCAGGAGACAAATTTATTGATGTCGTCCGACCGGATCTCCCGGATGGGGGTCTTTCTGGGGAGATTGATAAACCGGATATTGATGCCATGCGGCTCTTTCCCGTCTTTGAGCCGGATCAGCTGGTCGTTTTTTACCGCGTCCCAGACATCCTCAAGCACCTTCCCCGGGTTTTCCACCAGTTCATCGGCAAGGTTGATACCGGGTTTTCCAAACCGGACAATATCCCGGTAATCGATAACAAGGGAACGCTTGTACGGGTATTCCCGGGACAGTTCGCCGAGCTGTTTTTTATACCGGCTTTTTAAAAACCGGCTCCAGTCCCCGGCTTTGTCTGATTCGTGCAGGTCAGGTGCTTGTGCCATAAAATATTACCTCACTTGCGGTTTCTGTGCCGAGAGCACGAACCGGGCAATCAGCGCCTCCATCTGGATATCGCTGTTCGCGCCCTCGGAAAGCCTGAAATCGGTCTCCCCGAGATGATCGATCAGTTCCACTTTGAGCCTGCGGTTCATATCGCGCTTCACGAGCGCCCGGTAACACTGGTTCACAAGCTCGTTTGGCGCAATTCCCCGCTCGTGCAGGAGTTGCGCCAGCAGCGATTCCGCGCCATCAAAATCCTGTGCAAGCGAAAGTGCGAGCAGTTCTTCAATCTCATCCGGCCGGGCATTGGAGGTAATCGCATACACCATCTTCTCTTCGATGGTTGTACTGAGGATTGCCGCGCCCTGGAGGGCGTTGATCGCTTTTCGCATATCCCCCTGCGCAACATAGACGATAGCATCCATCGCTGCAGGAGTGACGACAAGGTTTTCTTTTGCCGCAATCCGGGCAATCTCCTCTTTTATCGCGGCGGAACCCAGCGGTTTGAAACGGTAGATCGCACACCGGCTCTGTATCGGGTCAATAATCTTTGAGGAATAATTGCAGGAAAGAATGAACCGGCAGGTGATGGCATAGCTCTCCATGGTCCGGCGCAGAGCGGCCTGAGCATCTGTTGTCAGGGCGTCTGCTTCATCCAGGAACAGGATCTTGAAGGTTGCATCCCCGAGCGGGGACGTGCGTGCAAACTGTTTGATCTGGTTGCGCACGACATCGATACCCCGCTCATCGGATGCATTCATCTCCCGGAAATTCATCTGCCATGTCTCGCCGAAAAATTCCCGCGCAAGGGTGACTGCTGCCGTTGTCTTGCCGACGCCGGCACTTCCGGTAAAGAGCAGGTGCGGAAGGTTTTTTGTCCGGACATACGAGGAAAGACGCTCTACAATCTCATCCTGTCCGACAATATCCACAAGCCGCGACGGGCGATATTTTTCTATCCAAATTGTGTGGGTTTCGTCCATAGAGCATCTCCCGGATATACAAGATATGGTGGTTCTTTTAAGGTATATTCTCTGGTCGCCGCCCCGCGCGATCCGGATCGCGGGAGTACCCTTGAAACATCCGGTCTTTTTTGTAGACAGATGAATGACATAATCTTTATCATAAGGGTTTTGAAATTACTTTTCATGAATCGGTACCATATATTTCCTGTTCTTCTGGCTTTTTTTCTCTTGTGTGTTCCGGCATCTGCCAGCCTGAACAAAATCGCACCGGGTGCCACGGTCTTTATCGGAGAGACAAATCTCGATATATCTTCGCCGATGAACGGCCATTCGGTGATTGCATGGTGGCCGGCAGGTGCCGACATGAGCGGAACGCCCGGCAAAACGATTACCATCAGTACACAGAACGTGACAAAATTCAACGTCAGCGTGTCTGATTTTACCGGCTGTACCGGGAAATGGTATTCCCATGATACCCTGCCCAATATTCTGGTGTTTGAGGTTCTTGCACCGCAGCTGGATCTTAAAGTCTGGGATCTCGACAGGAACACGGATATTACCGGGAAGTCGGTACCGATGTCTGAAAATATCACGTACCGTATCGACACAAATCTCTATCTTGCGCTCAACTATGTATCCCGGCCAAATGCCAATCCGTCTGACGGTTTTTATACAGTAAAACTCACCAATCCCAATGGAATGTCCGTTCCCCTGATCTATACCGGGAATGCGGGGGGCAAAGATACCCAGATCCTGAAATTTGACAGTAACCCGTTTGTGAATACCCCGATTTATTACTGGAAAAACGGTGGAGGCTGGGACCGGAATGCAAAAAATGTTGATGGGTCGGCTCTCTATCCCCCGGGAACTTATACGTTCACGGCAAGCCAGAACCTCAACCACATGAGCGACGCATACAGCGCCGCTTCAGCAGACTCCCTTGTCGGGAAACTGACAAGCGGGGATAAAACCGTCACCTTTATCCCGGAAATTTTCACCACCTCACCTACAACGGCCCCTCAACAGACGGCGACTGGTTCTGCCGGTTTAACTACTGCCCCGGTCACAGCGAAAACGACCCTGCCAACCCTTCAGGCTACTACGGTCATTCCGGTGAAGACCACCTTTACACCCCTTCCCGCCTGGATTGTTCTTGCAGGTATTGGTGCTGCCGCGCTCGCGGTCATGATGAGACGGAAGTATTAATTTTTCATCCTCCCTTTTTATAGTTCATGAAAAAGAAAGCCGTGCCGCAGAAACCCGGGATATCCAGGAACTCTGTCCTGGCGATTGGTGTCATCGCCGTTATTGTTATTATCGTCATTGCGGTTTTTGCATCGATGCCCACATCCAAGAATGCGGGAGTGTCGGGCAACGCATCGGTTAATGCATCCGACCCCTTTACGATTGCCGGAGCATTGTATTCAAAGAGCGTGGATCTCGCAAATGCCGGGAATTATAAGGAAGCATTGCAGGCAGCAGATCTTGCACTGGAACAGAACGCAAGTCCGCTCATTCCCATCATCCAGGCAAACCGTGCCGGGATCCTCGTGATGCTTGGGAGAAATGAAGAGGCAATTGCTGCCGCAGATGTAGCGATAAATGCCCAGGGTAACCTGACAGGAACCCATTCCATTGCTTACTACAACAAGGGTAATGCGCTCCGGGCGCTTGGAAACTTAACCGAAGCAGAAGCCGCATACCAGCAGGCATATGCACTTAACCCGGGCCTGAAAAAATTGTAAATTCTCAAATACTCTGTTTTTCTGGTAGTATATCAGAATCCCGGTAACCGGGAGTTCCCTCTCCTTCAAAGTGGGGACTTATCACTGACTATACTTTGAATATCTTTCTTTTCTTATTATTGATCACGAATATGGAAGGCGCAGCCCGGGTTTTCGCACAGGATTTACAAGCGGCAACATTGTGCGTCCCCTCTCCTGATGGGAGCGGACTGGCATGGGTAGTGACACCGGGGGGTGCATGGTGCCGGCAGGTCTTTTTGGCCGGTGCGCTGACCGAAGTTGTCGAGAGCGGGGATTTTCTCCGCTGCCGGCTGGCAGATCCCACAGGTGCATTCGATCTGGTCACCGGTGGAAAGCCGGCTCCGGTATCGGACATGTTCAAGACCATCCACGTTCCTGCATTTGTGACCGTATCCGGGACGGTGCACGCGTACCAGAAAAACAGTGGGATGGTCGTTACCGTGCGCCCGGAGAAGGTGCACGTGGTGGACCGGGCAATGCGGGACCGCATCGTGCTCGATACCGCAGAGCAGACAATCGAACGGCTCGAACAGATCCGTGAAGCAGTTGCGGGAAGAAGCGCCGATGAACGGATGCTGACCGTTGTCCGGCACTACGCGCTCACCCCGGCACGGCTGCAGGAGATCGCTGCGATGGTCAGGGCCGCAGTACAAGGCGTCCAGGTCGTTGTCCCGGCATCGGTTGCCGTCCCTGAAGATACTTCCGGAGTCCGCGAACAGGTGATGGCCATTATGCGGGCGGGGAGCGGTCCACGGGGCATCGCGGTACAGGATATCATCGATCGTGCGGCGGGACAGGGCATCGCATCCGGTGCGGTGCTTGCCGCGATTGAATCTCTTATCCTCGATGACGAATGCTACCAGCCCCTCAAAGGGTATGTCAAACCGCTATGAACCTTGAATTTATCAGCGATGGTCCGGCGCTTGTCATTGAAGGTGAAGAGCGGTTGCTCATTGTCGCGGATCTGCATTTCGGCATCGAGGCCGATCTTGCAGCACACGGGCTGCATTTCAAAAGCCATAGCGCAGAACGGCTTGAACGTCTCCTGAAAACAATTGATACTGCCGATCCGGACGCCCTTATTCTTCTTGGCGATATCAAGCACAGCATTCCTTCACTCACCCGGCAGGAATATTTTGAGATGCCGGGGATTCTCAAAGACCTGCGGAACCGGATCCCCCTCAGGATATTTCCCGGCAATCATGATGTTGGCATTGAACGGTTCCTGCATGACCATGAATTATATCCCCGCGAAGGGGCCGTCGTTGATGGTGTCGGGTACTTACACGGGCATACCGTCCCGTCACCGGCACTTGCCGGGCACCTGATTGTTGTCGGGCACCACCACCCGTTCGTATCCCTGCACGACGAAGTGGGGTGTGCCCTCCAGTCACCGGCATACCTGCGGGCCGAGATCGATACGGTGGCGCTTGGCATGAAAGCCCCGGATGCACCAGCCCCCTGCGCCCGTGTCCTCTTTATTCCGGCATTCAACGAGCTTGCCGGGTATGATATTTTAAAAATTGCCCGTGACCCGTTCTCCCCGCTGTCGCGCTGCATGAAAAAAGAGACCGCTGAGATCATCCTTTCGGACGGGACCTATATCGGCCCGCTGAGCCTCGTGGAGAACGATGACGCCGATTGACCACCTGAACCCCAAGGTACGGGCATGTATCAAAAAGCGGGGATTCACCCGTTTGTCGGAAGCGCAGGAACAGGCAATACCCCTCATTCTCTCCGGCAGCAACGTCGTCCTGATCGCGCCGACCGGCACCGGCAAAACAGAAAGTGCGATGTTCCCGATTTTTAATGCACTCCTCACCTTGCCGGCTGGTGGCGGGTTCAAAGCAGTGTATGTAACCCCGCTGCGCTCGCTTAACCGGGATATTCTCTCACGGATGGAGTGGTGGTGCCACGAACTGGGTCTTACCGTTGGGGTGCGACACGGAGACACACCCGCCGGTGAGCGGCGAAAGCAGGCGCTCAATCCCCCGGACCTCCTTATCACGACACCGGAAACCCTGCAGGCGCTCTTTATGGGAAAGAGACTCCGGACGCATTTAAAGAATGTCCGGTTTGTCATCATCGACGAGATCCACGAGATGGCGGGAAGCAAACGCGGCGCCCAGCTTGCCGTCGCTCTTGAACGGCTCGCGGTATATGCAGGGGAATTCCAGCGCATCGGTCTCTCGGCGACGGTCGGAAATCCCGAAGAGATCGCACGATTTCTCTGCGGGACACGCCCGTGCCCGGTTGTCCAGGTGCCGGTCGCAAAACACCTCGATATCAGGGTCACGTTTGTCGGCGACGATTTCAAACACCAGGCGGCACTTCTTGAAAAGGCACTGGAGCGGGAAGGTTCCACGCTTGTTTTTGTCAATACCCGGGTGACCGCAGAAGCCCTCGGGCATGCGCTGTTCGAGCGCGGGGACGTCGAAGTGCACCACGGATCGCTCTCAAAAGAGATCCGGATTGATGCTGAAGAGCGGTTCAAAAAAGGCGAGATCCGGACCCTTATCTGCACCTCGTCCATGGAACTGGGCATCGATATCGGACGGGTTGACCACGTAATCCAGTTTGGTTCGCCGCGTGAAGTGGCGCGGCTCGTGCAGAGAGTAGGCCGGGCCGGTCACCAGCTGAACACAATCTCAAAGGGCACGATCTTTGCGACCAGCTTTGACGACCTGATCGAATCGCTGGTGATCGCCCGCAAGGCAAAGGCAAATGAGATTGAGCCCATTGTCCCGACCATCAATGCCGGCGATGTGCTCGCAAACCAGATCGCTGCCATCGCGGTCGAATATGGCGAGATATCCCGTTTGCGGATCCGGGAAATTGTCGAGCGGACCGCCATCTTTGCTACCTGCGGCTCTCTGCTGGATGAAGTCTGCACGCAGCTGGAGGAGCACCGGATCATCCGGATTGACGGCGACAACATCGTCACGACTGCCCGGGCCCGGCGTTACCTCTCCGGCAACCTTTCCATGATCCATGACGAGCGAAAAGTGCCGATCTTCGACATGGTTTCCCGGAGGACGGTGGGCACGCTCGATGAATCGTTTGTGGTCGGGTGGGTGCATACCGGCGCGGTCTTTATCACCAAGGGTCAGCTCTGGCGGGTATTGGAGATTGCCGATGGCAGGCTGACGGTTGAACCCACCAAAAAGGCGCAGGGGGAACTGCCGTCATGGGAGGGAGAACAGATTCCTGTTCCGTTTGCCGTGGCAACAGAAGCCGGTAGTATCCGGCGGCAGCGGAATATGGGGGACTATACCCATGAAAAAGAGAGCATTGCATTTGCCACTCACTTCCTCTCGGAAGTTGAAAAGAACCGGTCTCTTGTCCCGACCGACCGGCTTATCACGCTTGAAAATTCCGAAGACGGGGTCGTCTGCAATGTGTGCGCCGGCCATAAGGCAAACGAAGCGCTTGGACGGGTTCTTTCCATCCTGATCTCTGCCCGCTACGGCACAACGGTCGGCCTGGAACTGGATGCCTACCGGTTCCTTCTCCGTGTCCCTTCTGCGGTGCGGGCATCAGATGTCCGGGATTTCATCACCAGTCTCGATCCCACCCACATGCCCGGCATTCTCCGGCTTGCGCTCAAGCGGACGGCGCTCTTTAAATGGAAACTGGTGCAGATTGCAAAGAAGTTTGGCGCGATTGACCCGGATGCGGATTACGAGAAGATCAGCATCCATCGCCTGCTCGAATATTTTGATTCGACGGTTGTCCAGCAGGAAGCCTACCGGGAACTGCTGTCCGATTACATGGATATCGATACTGCCGCCGGTATTGTCAGCCGGGTAAAACGTGGTGAGATCGCCCTTGCGATAAGTCCCCACTCCCTGATCGGTGCCGGGGGACTCCTCTCATCCCGGGACCAGATCCCTCCGCCCACTGCCGATCAGGCCGTCATTGCGACCCTGAAACGGCGGCTGGAGCAGGACGATGTCGTGCTGGCATGCATGAACTGCCGGGACTGGAAGACCCGGACGGTGGTTTCCCGTGTCGCTGACAACCCCACGTGCCCGAAATGCGGCGCCCGGCTGATCGCCGCGCTCAAGCCCTACGAGGATGAAGCCTATACGATCGCGAATAAAAAGAAGAAGAACGAGGAGGAGCGTGCCGTGGAGAAACGATTGCTCCGCAATGCAAACATCGTACTTTCCAGCGGCAAAAAAGCGGTGATCGCGCTCTCCGCCCGGGGTGTCGGGCCGGAGAACGCTTCACGGATCCTTGCTACACTCACGAGCGGCGACGCATTCTACCGCGAGATCCTGAAAGCCGAGCGGTCGTTTATCCAGACGCACCGGTACTGGTCGTAGCGGCACCCTGGAATATTTTTATTTTTTTTAATATGTGATATCGTAACAAAAACGACGGTTTTTTTGCACAAATGCCAGTTAAAATGCCATGATGGGCAGAATGAAAAGAAGAATCATCTAAAAAAAGGTGTATTGGACCTGCCAATACCCGTATTACATTATGCTTTCAAGTTTCTGTTCGAGGAAATCGAGGCCTTTTTTGATATCTACGAGATTTTTCCCGCCGGTCAGGATAATCTTGCCTGAAGAGAACAGCAGTGCGACAATCTTTGGCTCCTTGATACGGTAGACAAGGCCGGGGAACTGTTCGGGCTCGTATTCGATATTCTCAAGGTTTAAGGTGACGACGACCTTGTTTAAGTTGATGTATTTTCCGATATCGTAGGAGCAGACGATGTTGGTGATTGCGACACGGGGCGTGTCATAGGTATCGACACCGGCTTCTTTGAGCGATTTCATGATGATGGCAAGACCATCCTTGAGCGCCTTGTCATCCCGGATGCCGGTGAGGACAACTTTGCCCGAGGAAAAGATCAGCGACGCAATCTTCGGTTTCTCAATCCGGTAAACCGCGCCGGGGAACCTCTTGGTGTTGAGCTCGCAGCTCTTGATCTTGCTTGATACCATATTGAGATCGATGGAGTCTGCAATAACGCCGGAAGCGACGACGTTCTCAATCTTTAAGGAAGCATACTGTTTTTCAGCCATTGATATACTATGCAGTCTGGCGAATCATAATACTAATGCACAATCTTTATGGTACCTCGTGAATTCATGCGGGGTATCTATTCGTAAAATCCACAGGATCAGGGTGAGGGCGATATAATTCCCCCTTCTCCTGTTTACCCCGGGGAATGCCTCCTTTACCGCAGTTATACCCTTACTTCAGCGGGAACAATCCCTTAAAAATGATTTTTCCGTAACTGATGGCATCTGCCAGAACGTTCCCGCTGTATCTGGAAAAACATTCCGGTTGTTTCTCTTAAAAGGATGATAACCAATGCAGCAGGTACAGTCTTCTCTTTTTCATGAGTTCCGCAGGAGATTTTTCAAACGGTTATTTAAACCAAAAAAAACAAAAATTCCGGTCTATGTCTATGCCCGAGCACAATATGACCGATTATGAGCAAACCTACCGGGATTTCTCCATAACTGTCCCCGAATACTATAATTTTGGTTTTGATGTCATCGATGCCTGGGCAAAAGAAGACCGGAACAAGCTTGCCATGATCTGGGTAAACCAGGAAGGCGACGAGAAAAAATACAGTTTCCTTGATCTGGCAAACCTCTCCAACCAGGCAGCAAACGTGCTCCTGAAATACGGTGTCAACAAAGGCGACCGTGTGCTCGTCATGCTCCCCCGGATCCCTGAATGGTGGATCTTTGCCATTGCACTTATCAAGCTCGGCGCAGTCCTGGCTCCCTGCCCGACGATGCTCACGCCCCGGGACATCAAGTACCGGGTCAACAAGGGCAAATTCCGGATGATTATTACGGATCTTGAAAACACCGGCAAAGTCGAAGCGATCTGCAACGAGTGTCCGACGCTTTCCTGCCGTTTTGTCGTTGACGGGGAAAAAGAGGGATGGGCAAGCTGGCCGTACGAGCTGCTGTACCCGGCACCGGTCTCCCACCGTTCCGTGAGCATTCCGGATAACCGGCGGACAAAGTCCACCGATCCGATGCTGATCTATTTTACGTCAGGCACTACCGGAGAGCCAAAAATGGTGCTGCACAACCATGGCTATCCGCTGGGCCATATCGTCACCGCCCGGCTCTGGCAGGATCTCCGGTATAATGACCTGCACCTCACGGTGTCTGATACCGGGTGGGCGAAATGCGCATGGGGGAAGATCTTCGGGCAGTGGATTGAAGGAGCCTGCATCTTTGTCTGCAACTTTACCGGGAAGTTCCAGGCAACCGAAGTGCTCCCCCTGCTTGAAAAATACCAGATCACCAGCTTCTGCTGCCCGCCGACCATTTACCGGATGCTGATCCTCGCCGATCTCGACCGGTTTGATTTCTCATCCCTGCGGCACTGCTGCAGTGCGGGCGAGCCGCTGAACCCCGAAGTGATCCGGGTATGGAAGGAAGGAACCGGCCTTATGATCCATGAAGGGTACGGGCAGAGTGAGACGGCCTGCTGTATTGCACAGTTTGCCTGTCTTGAACAGCGCCCGGGTTCCATGGGAAAACCATCTCCCGGGTGGCGGGTGGAACTCCACGATGATGAGGGCAAACCGACCATCGGTGTCCGGCAGGAGGGCAGGATCGCGATCTTCTGCAACCCCCCGCCTCCAGGGCTTGTGGTGGAGTATATCGACAACCCTGAAGAGAATGCGAAATCCTTTGTGAACGGCTGGTATTATACCGGTGACAAAGCGTACCGGGACGAGGACGGGTATTACTGGTTTGTCGGCAGGGACGATGACGTGATCAAGAGTTCCGGGTACCGGATCGGCCCGTTTGAAGTGGAAAGTGCGCTGCTTGAACATCCTGCGGTGCAGGAAGCGGCGGTGGTGGGTTCACCGGATCGGATTCGCGGGCTGATCATCAAGGCATTTGTTGTCCTGAACACGGGTTTCGAACCATCAGAGTCACTGGTAAAAGAACTCAAAAATTATGTGAAACGCACCACAGCGCCCTACAAGTACCCCCGGGCAATCGAATTTATCGATGAAGTCCCAAAAACGATTTCCGGAAAGATCAAGCGCAACGAACTGCGCGAACGGGAACTCAAAAAATATAACGAACAGAAATAATATTTTTTCTTTTTTTAACAGGTAGTCCTATGAGCACTGCGGGTTTTTAAGTGCACCAAATCTTGCGGAACATTTGCTTCACGAATCATTTTCTGGTGCAAAAATAATCGAAACCCTCATAATATGCACCAGCAAATGGAATAAGCATGGTGCGATATTCTGTCACAATGGATGACACGCTTACGGAAAATATCGATAAATCCTGCGAGAAACGAAAAGTTTCCCGTTCAGACTGGATAAACGAAGCGTGCACCACGTTCCTTACTGCCAGCGAGTGCATGAACCCTGCTGGTGCAACCCCCCTTCCCTCTGCTGGTGCAGTGATGGGGCCGGACGAACACAATATGCCCGACTACGATGCGATGTACCGTGACTTCAAAATTGATGTTCCCGAGTATTTCAACTTCGGGTTTGACGTGATCGATGCATGGGCAAAGAAGGACCGGAACAAGATCGCCATGATCTGGCTCAACCAGCAGGGCGTTGAGAAAAAATTCACGTTCTGGGACCTGATGCGGCTTTCAAACCAGGTTGTGAACATGCTGATCAAGTACGGTGTCAACAAGGGTGACCGGGTCATGATCATGCTCCCCCGGATCCCGGAGTGGTGGATCGTGACCCTTGCACTGATCAAGCGTGGTGCAGTGTACTGCCCGGCGCCAACGATGCTCACGCACAAAGACCTGAAATACCGGATTAATGCCGCAGAGATCAAAATGGTCATCACCATGGAGGAGGAGGCAGCAAAAATTGACGAGGTTGCCAAGGAATGCCCGTCTCTTTCCTGCAAACTGATGGTCGATGGCAAGCGCCCGGGCTGGATCAGTTACCCGGTGGAGCTGGATTATCCCGCACCGGTCTCCACAAAACTGGTGACATTACCCGGCATGAAAAAGACCAAATCCACCGACCCGCTCGTAATCTTTTTTACTTCGGGTACTACGGGCGAGCCAAAGATGGTGGTGCACGACCACAGCTACCCGCTGGGCCATATCGTCACCGCACGGTTCTGGCACGATATCCGGGTAAACGATCTTCACTTTACCCTCTCCGATACCGGCTGGGCCAAGAGTGCGTGGGGGAAGTTGTATGGCCAGTGGCTCGAAGGTGCCGCGATCTTTGTCTACGATATCCGGGGCAAGTTCAACGCGACCGAGATCCTGCCGCTCATCGAGAAATATGGGATCACGACGTTCTGCTGCCCGCCGACGATTTACCGGATGCTGATCCTTGCCGATCTCGACAAGTTTGATTTCACGGAACTCCGGCATTGCGTGAGCGCGGGCGAACCGCTGAACCCTGAAGTGATAAAAGCCTGGAAGGACGCGACCGGCCTTACCATCTACGAAGGGTACGGGCAGACGGAGACGGTGCTCTGCATCGGGACGTTCCCCGGTATGACGCCAAAATTCGGGTCGATGGGAAAACCCTCGCCCGGCTGGCACATCGAACTCCATGACGACAACGGGAAACCAGTGGCAGAGCACGAAGAAGGCCGGATTGCGATCAAGATCGAGCCCACCCCCCCGGTGGGGATGTTTCGCGGGTACCTGGACAACGAAGAGGAGAACAAGAAATCGTTTGTCAACGGCTGGTTCTACACCGGTGACAAGGCCTACCGTGACGAGGACGGGTATTTCTGGTTTATTGGCCGGGACGATGATGTGATCAAGGCATCCGGGTACCGTATCGGGCCCTTTGAGGTGGAAAGTGCCTTAATCGAGCACCCGTCCGTTGCGGAAGCAGCAGTGGTCGGATCCCCGGACGATATCCGCGGGTTGATTGTCAAAGCGTTTATCATTCTCAAACCAGGATTCAAGCCATCCGATGCGCTCGTCAAAGAACTGCAGACCTATGTCAAAAACGTCACTGCACCGTATAAGTATCCCCGTGCGATCGAGTTTGTGTCATCGCTCCCAAAGACGATCTCCGGCAAGATCCGGAGAAAGGAATTGCGTGAGAAGGAACTGAAAAAATACCAGTCCGGAAATAACGGAAACCCTCACCAGTAAATTCCCCCATTCTCCCCTAACTTTATTTAATCCAGAGCGTGAATATATACAAGCGCGAGGGTAGCCAAGCCCGGTCAACGGCGCCAGCTTCAGGGGTTGGTCTCGAAGGAGTTCTTGGGTTCGAATCCCATCCCTCGCATTTTTCTCTTATTTTTCTGATACAGAAGTGCTTGGCCAATAATAGATTTTTTTAGAAATCACGGTATGCCTGTTTCCGGTAATCGATTTCAAGGACATGGATAATCAGGACATTATCATGGATTGAGAGCAATGCACGAACATTCCTTTTGACCCGGAGAGAATACACCGGATGGTTTGGATTTGACGCCTTCATTTTTTTGATGAACTGATACGGGTCTTCCTTGATAGTGTGAACCGTGCTGACAACCTTTCGGGCAATCTCCAGTGGCAATTTTTCCAGATCCCGGTCTGCACGACGGGTATACTTCACCCGGTACTGACTCATTTAACCCCATATTTCTTCTTGATATCCTCTTCAGAAATTAGATTTCCTTTTTTAATATCATCAAGGCCTTCTTCCAGTCCTTTGATAGCATCTGCACTGAGCGGTTCATCGTCAACGGTGAGATTCACCAGGCGTTCGATGACATCGTTGTATGATTCCTTTGGGTTTCGCTTCAGGTTGTTCAACTGGCTTTTGAGATCTTCCCGGATGTAAATGGAGCTTGCTGCCTGCATAGTAATACCTATAGGTGGCCATAGGTATAAATCAGCTCACATGATATCGTTTTTTTTCGTGCATTACAAGGATAGCATAATTTTTTCTCTTGCTTGCGATCAGGAACACAGCGATGAGGACGGGGCTGACCATTACCCCCAATAAAAAAACTTTCCCGGCCCGGGTTCGTATGTCCTAAAAATATTTTTGCCGCATCTCCCCACGCGCCAAAAAAATTTCCGGCGCAACGCGAATCGTGCCAGGAAAAAATACGGCGCGTACCCGATCGGGCCGAAAAAATCGTTGGGCCACTTCCCCAAAATGAACAGCTCCTGTCGGAAAAGACATCGGAAAATGAGATCCGATCGTGCCAGAACTTTTTTTGCCTCATCCACAATCGGGTCAGGAATTTTTTTGTCGCGATGCAAATCGGCCCAAAAATATTTCTGGCCCGTACCGGATCGCGCCGGAAAAAAGTTTGGCGCGATTGCGATCACCCCAGGAAATCTCTTGGCCACATGACCGGATCGGCTGAACCGCCCAATCCGTACCTTTTGTATGACGATTTTCATCAGTCCGTAAAAAAGTCCTCGATTCTCACATCGGTTTAAAAAATTTACAAAAAAGGTTCAGATCGTTTTGTCAAGGATGATCTGTATTGAGCCATCCGAATACACGGCAGCTCCGACAACGTGATCATTGAACTCACTAAAGTCCATCGCTCTGGAGGGAGGTAAAATATATGCCACCCTTTCGAAGGCCGGGAAAAAGATTGAATTCAACGATTGCCTCATTGCAGCGACGGCCCGGTCACTGGGTATGCGTGGGATCGTTACAATGAACACTGATCACTTCAACCGGATTACCGTGTTTGTTGTGATTGTTCCTGAGAATATTGATTTTTAATTTTTTTAGCGTGAGATCGATTCTGCTTATGTCTGGTACTGTATCAAAACGAGTGGATACCCGGGGTTGCAGGTATCGGAATGTCCTTTAGGAGGGTTCCCTTTCTGATTGGATTGCTACGACAACCAGAAACAAAACCTGCTTTTCATGAAAGACATATTAACGATAATAGTCCAATATCCCATGAGGATGAACAGGTATGCCGGTTGAAGTTGGAGGCAGATTGCTCAATACTACCACAATACAGCTTGATCAGCCGCTGCCCAATGGAGAGGATCGCGTAGTGGTCAGGCTGAAAAAAAGATCTCCTGTCCCTACCAAAATGTACGCTCCAGAGGATTTTGTCATGGAGATCGCAGAGAAAGATCTTGAAGAGCTGTATTGATGAAGATCACGGAGATTCCGGGGGGATCTGCGTTTGTCGATACGAACATTCTCCTGTATGCATATACTTCGACGCAATTCTCACCTTCATGCGAGACGTTTCTTGACCGGGTGCAGTCGGGAAAAATCCGTGGGTTTATAAATTCCACGGTTATTGACGAATTTTTCCATAAACTTCTTCTCACGAACCTCTACGTGGAGCGACATCTTGTCCCCAAAGATGCGATAGCCTATATCAAACAAAACCCGGATATGCTGCACGAATATTACCAGCCATACGAGATGACAAAAGAGTTGCTGGGGAATTTTGGACTTGTCGTTCTCGATACGTCCGGGTTTCTCACTGATGCTCTGGATATATCGCAAAAGTTCGGCCTGTTATTTTCCGATGCACTCCATGCAGCCTGCACACTCAGGAACTGCATCGATTACTTCGTGACCAACGATCGTGATTTTGATCGGGTGGATTTTTTGACCGTTGTAAAACCCTAAAATCATTCCTGTTGATATTTCTGGCCTGCCGCACCGGGACGGGAACTTCCCCGGAGTCCGGTTTCAATAACGGTATTTTAGTTCATACCTGATATCTCCCACGTGAAACCGCAACAAAATGCAAAATAAAGTTCAGATTGTTTTGTCAAGGATGACCCGATTCGACCCGTCCGAGAACATGGCGACGCCGATCGCGCGATCCTTCCCTGAGTTGGACGCTGAAAGCACCGCGTTCGCACCGACCTTCAGGATTCCGCCGCTCGCCGGGCGATCCTGAATCCCGTTGGCGACAAGTGTTCCCCCGATGTAGGTTGACGCCGGTACTGCACCGTTGACCATCCAGTTGTTGAGATGATAATGGAGGTATTTAAAATTCCTGATAAATCAAGCGAATCTGCCCACGTTTCATCGAAATGAAGGGGAATAGTATCAAACATCGCTTTTTTTTACACAAACTTTGTTGTGAACCAGCGTTGTATGTTGTGTACTGGTGTATCCGGTATGGCAACGATAAAAGCTAAAGTCATTGATGATTTTCACCTTGAACTTGAACAAGGTATCTCCATCAAAACCGGAGAGGTTTTTATAAAAATTATTGAAAAAAAACCAATAGCGTCACTCAGGGGCGCCTGGGGATATGATATTGATAGTGCAGACTTTGTAGAGAACCTGCGTAAATCAAAGAAAATTGAGCCAGTATGAATTTTTTTCGGGATACCAGTATCTGTGTTGATGTTCTCCGAACCAAAGGTGCACAAAAATCCTTTGAGTTGTTCGAAAGTTTCGAAAGAGGAAATACCGGTTATATTTCGGCAATCACCGTTGCTGAACTTAGCGCCGGGGCATCTCTTTCCCCTCTTCGCGATGCAGTCAGTAAGACCGAAGAACTTCTTGCTCATGTCCTGATCATTGAACTCACTAAAGTCCATCGCTCTGGAGGGAGGTAAAATATATGCCACCCTTTCGAAGGCCGGGAAAAAGATTGAATTCAACGATTGCCTCATTGCAGCGACAGCCCGGTCACTGGGTATGAGTGAGATCGTTACAAGGAACACTGATCACTTCAACCGGATTACCGGTTTTGCCGCGATTGTTCCTGAAACCTGTGTTCTCTAATTTTTTTCGCATGCGATCGATTCTGCTTATTTCTGGTACTGTATCAAAGCGAGAGGTTACGTGGGTTCAGATGTAATTACCCTGATGGTGGGGTTACCCCTTTCTTGGGCTGGACTTTTTCCGGAATCATCAGGCTCATGACTCGTTTAAAAAAAAATCACCGGGGTCCTGATCCGCACTTTTTTTGAAATACCCCCTGTCACCCTACCCACTCATGTTTGCTGGTGGCCATGGCTCCACGGAACTGTCAACGCCACAAAATAAAGTTCAGATTGTTTTGTCAAGGATGATCTGAATTGAGCCATCCGAATACACGGCAGCTCCGACAACGTGATCGGTGCCGGGACCGTGTGCAGCAAGCAGTGCAACTGACCCTATATTCAAGAATCCATTGTCTGACGGATGGTCCTGCATTCCCGGGGTAGCAATTGCGCCGTTGATATAGGTTGCCGGTGCCGCACCGTTTACTGTCCAGTTGATCATGGCAACCGATCCTGTGCCCTGGCCCCCGGCAAATGTCACGGACACATACGATCCGTTCACCCGGCTGATGGTCGCAGCAGCGATATTACCTCTCTCGAGATTGCCAGCCATGCTGAACACGAATGCGGCGATAACGGCTGCAAGGATTATGGTAACTGCAACGAGCAGGATTATACTGACGACTTCGGAGACTGCATGTTCATCTTTTTTGTGAAATGCCATGATGTCACGCACCTGAACACTGCCCCGGCCGGGCAGGCGTGGGTTGTTTAGCTATTGCAGGGACGGGTTGATAAGCGTTTTTTTTTAAGTGTGTGGGGGGTTTGGTTATTGGTACTTGAAGCATCTACGTTATTTCAATCACGGCTAGTGAAAATCCAGCAGATTAACTGCCGATCTGATCATCCTCACGGGCTCACACCAGATTCAGGCTCGGAAAGTATACCAGATGATCTCTTTGCCCTTGGAAAATGACAAAGCGAAAGAACTTCATCCGCCTCCTGTGAACTGGTAACGTAAAATGGGGGGAAGCGGTGCGAACGAATACGTGGTAATCGTGATGGTTTTCCCGAACCCTGCGTTAATACTTCCGGCAATTATACTATCATTCCAGTCCCATGCACGCTGATCGTCCATACCCTTTGAAGGGAGATAGACATAGTAGTAAACACCGATAAACTGGATGATGACCGATGCTGCGACAAGAATGATGATAATTGCAGCGATAGCATTTTTTTTCAATCGGTTTTTTGGGGGAGATTTGACAAGATCGTAAAAAAAGAAGGCACAATAGAGGATCAAAATGGGTACAATGACGGTCAGATACCGTGGCCCGTAACACCATTCTGTATACCAACCGTCAAAAAAGCTATATGCTAAAATAGTCAGGAGGATTACCGGGCCGAAAAAAGAAAGCGTGTTACCTATATGTGAGTTGTGAAAATTTTTTAATTTAAAATAACCAAAAACCGAGAATATCAGAACAGGAGTAAAAATGAAAAGCCCGACATTCGGAGAAACGAGCAATCCGGCAAAATGAATGACAAAACTCCCATTGAACACATATTGGTGGAAGTCATGACTGTATCCACCAAACACTGTACCAAAGATCAACAGATTATAAAGGAGGAATGGGAGTCCACTTATGATGCCGGCAAGAGCATAATACCTGAAATGATTACGGTAAAACCGGATGATGTAATATACGATCGGAATTATCAGCAGGGCATCCGGTGGCCGGTTGAACACAAATAATCCGGAAAAGAATCCTAATAATACAATATTGTTAATCGATATGTTCTTTTCATTCCGGACAATACACCAGATCATCAAAATAAGGAGGAGTTCTTCCATTCCCTGCTGCCAGAGTGCCTGGCTGCTGATCGACCAGGTGCTGGTCGCAAATGCATAGATAAATGTGGAAAACAATGCGATCTTTTTTGAAAATAATTCTGAACAGGTAAGATAGACGAATATACCAGAGAGTGCCGCAATAATTGAAGATGATGTTTTTGCAACAAGAAGAATATTCTCGGCATTCAATGGTACTGAAAATAAATGGAGAAAAACAAGAGATATTGCGTAGATGGGTGTCACCAATACCGGTGTGACAATGGGAAACAAAGAATATTGATGATTGTTGATCAGGAGGAATCCATAATTTGTATTAGCACTGATTGCCATCTGCCCAAATTGATCGAAGACAAGGTTATGATACTGAAGTATTGATAGGGGAAGAAATGTCGCCGGGACGGTATCCCCGTTGGTATTTATAACAAATATGGTATTATAGGCAAAATAAAAAATTAGAAATAAACAGAGGATAGTGTTATTGTTAAAAAAAATAGCTACTGCGGTTTTTACTGACCCCCAAAGTGAGAGGGAGGGTTGTTTGAATAGATGTGTTGGTTCTGTTTTCTCCCAATTATGTGTATACAAACCCCCACCAATAATAAAAATAATCGGGACTCCAACAGGAATACATATTCCGGCAGGTCCCTGTAAAAACAGGCCATATTGGATAAGATCCGAGAGAAGAAATGTAATTCCTCCAAGTATAAGAAGAATACCCGCATGGCGAATTCCTTGCCGATTTCGGATATAATATGATACCAGTAAAGCGAGAATTAGAAAAATAAATCCTGATATCCAGATACTGACTGAAACGCCAGTTTTCCAGCCGAGAAGTCCGTCAAGAACATAATTCAAATCCCGATTGATGAAAATAAGATTAGAGCCAAGATAGGTCTGCTGATAGCGAAACCATGCCCATTGTATTCCCGACCCTAACCAGTCACCGATAACCAGAATATTCAAAGGTATGAAGAAAACAATCCCGCAGAGAATTGTCGGGATGGTGAGCCGGGTCATGATATTCAGGAATAACAATTATACAATTTATAGTATTGAGCCTAACGGAATATGATTTTTAAGGTAACGAGAAAATTTCAGCGAGTCTCGCCATCATCAACAATTTTTATTTCATCCAGTTGTTCCGTATTATTATCCGGGAACTTTGTAGGGTACATCCACCAACCGCACACTTGTATGACCGGCACTCCATCAGGAATCACACACCCTGTCGGGCCATGAAACAAAACCCCCTATTGGATTAAATCGGCAATCAGGTAGAGGCTCCCTCCACCAATTGAAACAATGGCTTCTGTTTTTACCCACATCCCGGTCTCCCACTGATGCAAGAAGAAGCAGGGAAAAATGCAAGTACCATAATGAATGAGAGGAGAACGCCCGTCTCTGCTGCAACAGCACTTCTCCCTTTGAGCATCCCCTCTTCAATATAATACAACTCTTTTGTAGAAAAAATAAGACTGATCCAGAGATAACCAAGATAACACTGCTGGTACCGGAAAAAGATCCATCGAACACAGGTGGCAAGCCAGTCCCCAACAACTTAGATATTGATAGGAACGAAAAAGAGAATGCATCGAACAATGAATGGGAACCTGGGAGGGGGTTTCATGTATTTATTAAGTTCGCTGACTGCAAATGAGCGTGTTGGAATGATAAGAAATGCTCGTTTTCAGGGAAATTATCGCCAGTAATTAGGATGTTATAATCTGGCCTTCTAATTCGCGAGTCTTGCACTCAACATATACCGGTTACGTGATGGGTGAAAAATACCCCTTTAATGCGAAATGAAAAAAAAATTAGAGGGTTGAATCGAAAATAACCTGAGTTGAACCATCATTAAATGATCCAACACCAAGGATATGCGCCTTACCGGCGTTACCTGCCGGGATTGACGATGAATTACCTACTGGTATTGATGTTGCAGGCGATAGAGGAACCCACATGCCTACGTTGACTCCATCTACCGTCCAGCAGATAGCTGTAAGCGAGTTTGCATCCTGTCCACCCTGATAGGTAACAACAACTGTACTGGAACTTGTACGTTGCGCCGTCGCCGCAACCACTTTCGTCTTCTGGATATTCCCAGCCATGCCGAACACGAACGCAGCGATAACGGCTGCGAGGATCACCGTGATAGCGACCATCAGGATAACGCCGATAACCGGTGATACTGCTTCATCATTCTTTTTGGTAAATGCCATAATTTTAACTCCATTCATATGCCCTGCATCGGGCATGACAATGTATAACCAGTCTATTTCGTATTTTGGTATATATAAGTTTGTTTTTAAATAAGGAGAATTCCAGGATATGTATGGTAAAACATTCCTACACATTCGAATTTTTTCTCATTTTCTCTACCGGATAAATCTTACAATCCCTATATGCCACGTATTGGTAATCGTTCAGTTCAAATTTTTATGCATTTTTATAGCGTTCACACATCAGTAGTTGAGCGCTACGGGAACTAATCGTTTGAAGTGAAGAGAAAATTTTATGGAATTTTTCTATCATCCAAAAATTTTGTTTTCATCAGATCTTTGCGTATTATTGTCCGTGAATGTTGCCCGGTACATCCACAAACCGCATACCAGAATGACCGGCACTCCGACAGGGATCACAAACCCTGCCGGGCCGTGAAACAACGCCCCGTACTGGATCATATCGGCAATCAGGAAGAGACACCCGGTTGTGAGGGTAATAATGGCGGCCGCTCTAACGTATGCGCCATTTTCACATTGAAAAGCTAGTATGAGGAAGATGCATGCCAATAATAATAAAAAGGTGGCTATACCCACCATTGCAGATGCAAGAGCACTGCGCCCATAAATCATCCCGTTATTAATAAAATAAATGTCTTTTGTAAAAAATATGAGACTGTTGCCGAAGTAGCTTTGCTGGTATCGAAATAATCCCCACTGAACCCCGGTGGCGAGCCAGTCTCCGATAACATAGATGTTGATGGGGATTAGGAAGAGACAACATTGAATTAACAGGATATCAGAAAATTTGGACATTTTATTCCTTGTTTAATTGCTCTCCACAAAATTCATAGATTATTTTAAGAATCCAACTTTAATTTCATAATCTTTTATGATATGTCACGCATTATATTACTTAATCTTCGATAACGAGGATAAATATACCGAAATGTGATTTATCAAATAACCTAATTCAACAAACTGCCACCACTCACGAAGAAAAAAAAAAGAATTAGATATTCTGATCGATGATGACCTGCTGTGAGCCATCACTGAATGTTGCTATACCGATAACATGTGAGTTGGTAGCAGCAGTAATGGACGTACTTGCACCGATCTGTAAGATACCCGTAGATGATGTTGGCGAATTTTGTAACGCGACATTAGCACCATTTACGGTCCAGCATATGCTTTTTAATGACCCGGCATCCTGTCCGCCTTGGAAGGTCGTTATAACAGCGCTTGAATTTGGCCGGTTCAACGTCGCTGCAACCACTTTAGTCTTCTGGATATTCCCAGCCATGCCAAACACGAATGCAGCGATAACCGCTGCGAGGATCACCGTGATAGCGACCATAAGGATAACGCCGATAACCGGTGATACTGCATCTTCATTTTTTTGGGTAAATGCCATAATACAAACTCCACTCATATGCCCATCGTCGGGCATGACAATGTATAACCAGTCTATTTCTTATTTTGGTATATATAAGTTTGTTTTTAAATATGGGGAATTTCAGGATATGTGCGATAAAACATACATGAATTTAGGAATAACAACCTGCACACCCGGGCTTTTTCAAGTCTTTTTCATAAATATAGACTCCCTAAATAAAAAAACAGGAGACATTCTTCACCGGACAACATCCCGCAGAACGATCTATTTCGTTTTTTGCGATATAGAGTGCCACCTGGTAAACCTTCTACCCCGGCACCGTGGTGGAATTGCACGAACAAAAGGCCAGAATACAAACAATTCCGATAAGTACCTGGTAACAACCAGGGGTGCATGGATCCGGGATCAACCGGGTTCAATACGGGCGTATTTTTACTATTCGGGAATCCGGTTTTCGGGTTTAGGGGAAATGGTGTCCGCCACAATAATAAAAACCGTTTAAAATGGTTATTTCTCAAAAATAACCCATTTAACCGGAAATTGAGCCTGCAATTTAACAGGCTTCCGGTTGGTCACATTTTTGTCCCATCGTTTTGGCAGGGGGAGGGTGAAAACGGCTGCCGGAAGCCCGCTATCGCCCGCTATCGTGTTCACGTCGGAGAATTCGAGGGTGGGGATTTTGGTCAGGCATTTTTGAATTTAAAGACCAATTCTTTTTTTTATAGGAGGGGGAGCGTCAGGATTTTGCATGAACCCCTCTTCAATATTTTTCATGCGGTGAACATCTGACCATAGATCTCAAGAGGAGTATCTCCAACTATTTTTCCGGAAATTTTTCTCACGCTAAAAATATATTTTTAAATTTTTTTTGTCATGTCACAAGATCGGCTAAGATTTCACTGACCGCAAAGATACCTAAACGTTGCATGATATCAATCTTATAGAAAATGGATTAAAAAAAACCCAACAATGAAAACGGTTATTGAACCGCCGCGGAGGCGCCCTTCCAGCGACAGCGGAACGATCGTTTTTGGTGTTTTGGGACATTATTCCCCTATATATCTGATAGAGTAGTACCCAATTACCCACTCATTTTGACGAAGAGCAAAAAAATTACATCCCACACCACAGGAAATGTTTAGAGAAAAATCCCGAGTTAAAAGACAGATACCAGAACAAAAAATAAAAAAATGCCCGTTTATTCAAACACTAAAAAAGAGAATTATCCTGTTCAGGTCTCCAAAGATGAAGAAAATCCACGCGGGAAAAATCTGTGTCATTCGATGCAAGGTGAATAATATTCTCCTTTCTCATCGCAGCAACATGAACCGCATCAGTCGCAAGAAGGTTGTATATCTGTGCATTAACACGCGATTCGGAAAACAACGGACCTGAAATATTTTTCACGTTAACCGTTTCCAGAATCTCGCAGGCTTCCCATAACTGGGGCAATTCCCGGAGAATTTCAGGAGTTTTCTTCACAAAAGCGATCGCTTCGGCAGGCGAACAACGATGACAATTCATAATTGCAGTTACCATCAGCTTGTGAAACACTTCATTCAAAACAAACTCATCAATAAAACCCGCAATGTCATTTTCCTCGATTCTTTTAATAAATGCGAGACATGATTTTCCATAAACGGGATGCTTAAAAAAGACATAAAGAAGGATATTTGAATCGATAAAAATGCGCGTTCCCGAAGGAACCTGAGAAAGATTTAATCCCATCCTTCCATCTCAATAATCTCGTCAGCGGTTTTTTTATTGGTAGGAATTATCCCATACATCCGATCGGTGATCTGTCGTTTGATTTCAATAATGACAGACTCCCCCTCTTTAAGAGGAAGCTCCCGTGCCGGTTTTAGCATTTTATTTTCATATCGGGCTTCGGAAAGGATAGACATTTGAAATCACGAATAATTAATTGATCTAACGTTTTGCAAAGATAAAATAGTTTTCACTTCATTAAATATAGACAGATCCGTCCCAACGAGCCGGCAAACCGTTGGACCCACTCACGGGAAACGCTCCCTAAAACATATAACAATCCGGAACAATAGTATCAGATACACAATGATGCAGAATCAAAATTCATATAATAACAGAATGGATACGCCTTCATTCAAATCCGTACTCCATGAACTCAAGGCTAATACCGATTGTGTCGCCCTCATGTTGTTTGGATCCGTGGCACGGGAAGAGGCACGGGCAATTTCCGACATTGATCTCTGCATCATTACCCGAAAGAACACTCCTGAACCAGAGGCGATGAATCTGATGAGTTATGGATCAGAAGGAATTGACATAAGCCTTTTTTGGGATCTCCCGCTTGCGATTAAATTCCGGGTAATTAAAGAGGGCAAAATACTATTTTGCAAAGATCCTCTCCTGCTTCATCGTATCAAAACCGATACCGTCCGCGAATATCTGGATACCGCACCTCTTATCAGGAAGCACTCTCTTCATTGTATCGATGTTTTTCCGGTGATGAAATCGCATGGATGACTTCGTAGGCTACGATGTAGAACGAATCGGAGCAATTTATTCTGATATCCAAAGATACATCCGGGATTTTAACGATCTTAACATTGACAGCCGGGATGCTCTTAACGATAAAAGGAATTTTTATGCAACATCGATGATTCTCTTTTCACTCTTAAACCGGGTGTTTGATCTTGGAAGCGAAATTGCAATCGCACATAATCTTGGAATTCCCTCAACATACCGGGAAATATTTGTTCTGCTCCAGAAGAACGGGTTGATCGATAATGATCTCGCAAAAACATTGATCGGATTTGTCACCTATAGAAACCTTCTCTCGCATGAGTATCATGGAATCACTGCAGAAAAACTCTTTGACCTGACAAAAAAGATCAGTATCGTCAGGGAATTTGCGGAGCAGATGCAAACACTACAAAAACAGCAAAAATAAATTTAGATTAAAAATTTTGCATATTTTGAACATTTCGGAAAAAATAAGCCACATGAAAAAAATTTCAAATAGTGGCTATTAATAGATCCTGATTTTTGCCAGAACACTCCCACCCGGTACGTCGCTCATTTTTAAAAAAACTCTAAAAAAAGAGAGCCGTAAGATCCTAACCGGGCCTCCGATGCGAAACCTTGCAGGGACTCTCTTTCTATTGGGGGCTTTAAAAAAAAAACATGATGTGACTCCCTGCAAATTATCTTAATATCACGATGTGATGTGCAAAAATGATGGGGGGGTCGCACACCCCCTTGAAGAGCCGGGCTGTGGGGGTCATCGCAAAACGGGCGGGGCAGGGGGGTCGTGCCGGCCGGCAGCGTGACCCCCCCGCTGGTGAACCATAAACCTGTGGTGGTTTTTCCGTCGTGGATGAAGTCGGGTTCCCCAGCAGTCCGGATAGTTCGCAGGGGGGGTCACCCCCGCCATGCCGGACTGGTGTGACCCCCCGGACCCTGTAGTCCCTGGATCCTGTGACCCCCTTGGCCCGGAAATTGGCAGTTTCTCCGTCCTGGAGGTTCCGGAGGTGAAACAAAGGATGGAGCCGGAGGGTGGGGGGTCGGGCACGGGTGCCGGGCGAGGGGATCAGCCCGCGTCCCATGGATCGATGTGACCCCCCAACCCCAAACCCGATAACCACCCATGAAGTGCGCGATCCCAACTGGTCAGATGAGGTCCCGGTCATAATACTCTTCCGGGATCCTTTACCCTCCTTTCAAACACCGGGTCATTATTGATGGAAATCGTGACGTTCCGGTTTATTGCATCAACAGCAATTTCAAAAACATTCTTCCGCCCGAAACTTCTTCTCTATTCGGCGGGCAGTTAGCAAAGTACTGGGACAGGAACCAGTTCGCTCTTCATCGCACAAGAAACGATTCGCATCCTGTATGATCGAGGGGAATGTCTGGCGACCACGGTTTTGAGGAAAGGTTAAAGGAAGGTGAAGTGTATCTTTCATGAGAGGAACCAGTAGTGCCATCATCCAAACGATCTCAAAGTTTAAATCCAGAAATCCAGGACCGGGTCGAGAGTGCACTACAACAGATGCAGCAGATTCCGGGATTTGAACACGTCAAGTTTGTTATACTCTACGGATCAGCAGAAAAACAGCGAATGACTGCCGAATCGGATATCGATCTCTGCATATATTATGATGGGGACGTTACCAAGGCCGCAAAGTTCCGCCACACCATCCTTGCGAAACTTCCCGGCATACAATATGATATTCAGATTTTTCAGCAGCTTCCCTTGTATGTAAAAGTGGAGGTACTCAAAGGCACCCCGGTTTTTGTCCGCGACACCCGGTTTTTATACGAAAAAGCGACCGAGACCATCCGGGACTTCGACAGGTTCAAACACCGGTTATATGATTACACCGGTCAGGCTGCGATACAATGACAAAAAAAGGTGTACGCGAGACGATTATCCGCATCAAAATAAAAGAAATTGACGACGGAGTTTCGCTTGTACGTGAGCATCTGCCATTGACTGCACAAGAATTTGGGAATCTCGGGCTCGTGAAAGACGGGATTTATAAACGGATTGAATTTGCGATTGAGAATGTGTTTGATATATGTGCCATAATCAACACCGATCTTGCACTTGGTGTTCCCGGAGAAGATGAAGACATCCTCAAACATCTTATCCAAAATGGAATTCTCAGTAGAGCGATGCGGGAAAAAATCCATGGCATGAAAGGGTTCCGGAATATTATCGTGCACCGGTATGGAAATATTGATGATGATCTGGCATTTCAACTACTGAAAGAAAATATCGGGGATTTTTTCAGTTTTAACGCTGAAATTGAAAAATTCCTGGAAAAACATCATCCGGTTGCCCCTTTTTCTGGCCCGGGCAGGTGATTGTTCCCTTCAACGTTCTTATTCAGAATAACTTCTCCAAACCGTCACGGGAAACTCTTCGTGCGACAGCAGAACCATCGTTCATATGGAATGGGTTGAATCTACCAATCTGATAAAATACCGGCTCGTTTCCCCCCTCAAATAAGAAACAAGCCGATTTTTATCCATCGTGCCGGTTACGCTATTTTTTGTGCTGGATCCAGCAGCACCTCATCCGGCAGCCGGGCAAGAGCCACCGCCCCAAGCGCCCCAATCACACCCCTGCCCCCAATTAATATGATGCCCTCATGTTCTGCTATTTTGTCAGCAACGGTTCGGGTGATAACCTGTTCCCGTACGAGCCGCCCATAGTCCCGCAGTGACGGGGAAATGGTCAATCCAACAGAGATAGCAATACCCCAGTTGGGGGAAAGCGCTTCATCCTCGACAAACCGGCGGGTCTTCTCAATAAGGTTCTCAACCTGCGATTGCATAACTGCAACCTCGATATAGCTTGCAGAGTTCCCGGCAGTTTTCTCAACAACCTGCTGGCTGAGCATAACCACATGATGACTGATGGGGAGAACTCCTTTTATCCGGGTCACCTGCGTCAGTAACGCAAGTGCAAGTGCAAATGTTGCACCGCCATCAGCTGAATCGGTATCGTCAATCCCGATAGTCACATGTACCAGGGCCTTTGTCCAGATCTTCGCTTCAACAACGGCCTTCTCATGGGTCGGTTCAACCCGGATGACGCCCTCTGCCCGCGACATCATGTCGGTCACTGAATAGGCAGGGCCTCCGGTACAGCGGATATGCTGGATGACATACCCTTTCTCCTGCCAGACCCCGCTCACCCCGACTGCCGCAAGAGGAAATAATCCGATGGAAACCTCCTGGTTCCCGATTCGCGCCGTTTCGCGCAGCAGCGTCCCGTCCCGCTCCACGTTTGTCAATACCCCCCTCGCAAGAGTATGGTGGTATCCGCAGTACGCCGCACACGCCCCACTCACGCAGTCATGATAGATTTCGACTGTATCGCCATCCACGGTTGTAAAAATCCGCCGGCAGGTGCTCTGAGGCAGTGCGCTGATCGCGGCGTACCGGGCAGGACTCCGGCCACGCTTCACATCTTTTAAAAATACACACCCCTCATGCACCAGCCGGCTTATCCAATCCTGCGCGGTGCTCCGGGGAATTCCTGCGGATTTCTGGATATCCGTAACCGTAAAAAAACCATTGTCCAGCGTGAACTGCCGCATCAGGCGCAGGTATTCCCGCCGGTGTTCAAGGACGCTTGTCATAGCGATCCCGGATATACAGCAGATCCCCGATAATGGCACTGGCTGTCGGGGTCGACCCGGCCCCCCGGCCGATCAAGGTAATTTCCTTTGCCATATCCGTTTCAAGCGTAAGAGCGTTCAATGTTCCTTCGATGACGAGGGGATGATCCTTCTCAATAATACGGGGAGACACCCGCAGGAGATGCTTACGGGGGCTTGCTTCTGCGATCAGCCGTATCGTGCATCCCTCATCCCCGGCAAGCCTCAGTGCATCGGGGGTGAGAAGGTCGATACCTGTCAGATCGACATCAGCGAGTTTTGCATCATTATCCCAGAGCGTGTTTGCGAGGATGACCAGCTTGATTGCCGCATCGATCCCCTTGACATCATAGGTCGGGTCCGCTTCGGCATACCCCATCTCCCGGGCTTCCATGAGTGCCTGCTCATACGTGAGCTCTTCAGCCGCCATACGGGTAAGGATATAGTTGCAGGTGCCGTTGAGGACGCCGTAGAGTGCGATAATCTCATTGCCGGCAAGACCCTGTTCGAGCGTGTGCATGATGGGGACAGCTCCTCCTACCGTCGCTTCGTACCGGAGCGATACACCATTTTTTTCAGCCAGTGCCATAAGTTCCCGGTAGGCAAGTGCTATGGGACCTTTATTGGAGGTCACCACATGTTTCCTGTGTCCAAGCGCCATTTTGATGTATCCGAGGGCCGGTTCTCCGGTAATTGCATTGGTCGGTGTGACTTCAATCAATATATCGTAGGCTGCTTTTTCCAGGATATCCTGCGTCGAGATGGTTATGTCACCGCACACGCCGGTCGTGCGCTTTGTTTTAAGAACCTCATCAATATCGATCCCGTTATTGTCGATACATCCGCTCTTTGAATCCGCTATCCCGGTGATAATGATACCAAGATCCTTTTTTGCAAGCTGCTCTGCTACGCCGCGTCCTACCGATCCAAGGCCAAGGATCACAACCTTCATGCAATCTCCTCCAGCGGTTCAATCAGGAGAAGGGATTTCTGGAGTGCCACCCTGCGCAGAATCGTCAGGGCGGATTCCATATCTTCACGGTTCACCGCTTTGATAGTCACCCGGGACGTCGAGCGCTCGTTCACTGCCGGCATACTCATGGAGAGTTCGCAGACTTCAGCAAAACCTGTTGAATCGATCTGGTCGACCGTATCAGAGAGATCCGTGTGCATCAGGTGCCCAATCATGATAACCGTGCGTTTGTAAAGCAGGCGTTCTTTTCCGATCCGCTGGATGTGAACACCCTGATCTTTTAACAGCGACACCAGTTTGTCGAGGCGCCCTTCAGGAAGTTCAAGGACGATCTGAACATCAAGGGTCCGGTGACCGGGATCAGGATTATGCTGGTGGATGACCGCGATGATATTTCCCCCGACCTCTGATATGGGTTTGAGAGCGGCGACCAGCTGACCCGGCGAATCCTTCATTTCAAGTTTCATGGAGACCTGCACGAGACCACCTAACACATAGTAGATCGGGCTTCAAGATAAGGCTTTTATTTTAATGCCGGGGTTTTTTTAGAGTTTGCGGAGTTTATTATCGACTTTTTCAAAGAAATTTCTCTTCGCATCTACAAACAAAGCCGGTTGTTCTGCCCGCTGGACCCGTATTGACACGGCACTTCCAAGATCGATGGTTTGCTGCCCGTCAATCACGAGATTTGCCGGTTTTGCACTTTCGAGCCGGATTTCAAGATCCCGGTTGCTGCTGATCACATGGGGTCGCGAGGAGAGCATATACGGGGCAAGCGGGACAAGCAGGAACCCCTGTATCCGGGGATCGACAATCGGCCCTCCGGCACTCATCGCATAGGCAGTCGAACCGGTAGGCGTACTGATAAGAAGGCCATCGGAACGGAACTGTTCGGCAACTACTCCGTCGATGACAATAGAGAACCGCAGCATCTTTGCCGGCCGGACGGTAACGATAAGTGCCTCGTTTAACGCATCTCCGAGGTGCTCCCCGTCCCGGTAAAGAGAGATCCGCATGCGCTCTTCGACCGGGAACCCGGGGACAATCTTTTTAATAAATTCCCACGCTTCTGAGGGTTCCAGATCGGCAAGAAACCCGACCTCTCCCCAGTTTATACCGACAATGGGAATCTGGCAGTGCATCTGCTGGACCGTGCGCAGGATGGTGCCGTCGCCGCCAACTACAACAGCAATATCCGCGTCCCGGGCAGCACCGGTATTTTCATATTCCCCCATTGCCCTGGCGGTATCGTGTTCAAGGCTCACGTGATTTCCCGCTGCCTCGATTTCCTGTTTTAACTGAGCGGCAAAAGTAAGGGCATCGGGGCGATCAATGCGGGACACAAGCAGCGTTTTCATGTGAGGATCACCGTAAATATTCAATTACCTTATGGTGCAGCACACCATTTGTCGCAACGATGCACCGGCCGCTGGTCACCTCATTGGGGAAGTGAATCGGGGCGCCATTTAAGTCCGTGACTTTCCCCCCGGCTTCTGTACAGACCAGCATCCCGGCAGCAGCATCAGTTACCCGCAGGGTTCCCCGGAGATCGATAAACCCGTCAATCCCCCCGCTCCCGATGTAACAGAGTTCGAGAGCCGATGCACCAAGGAGTCGCCATCTCCTTATTTTCTGGCCGATCTGCATTACCCGCGTGGGATCGAATTTCCTGCCATAGACACTCATCGCACATTCATCAAGGTGAGAGATTTTTGAGACATGGATAGGTTTCCCGTTGCAGTGCGAGAACTTGCCTTTTATGGCAGTGAATGTCTCGCCGCTGGCGAGGTTTCGCACAAATGCCTGACGGACGATGCCGTCATGTGCCCATGCAATCGACAGGGCATAGAACGGGATCCCGGCGACCGCATTGAACGTGCCATCAATGGGGTCAAGAAAGATCGTTCCTTCACCATTATCTAATGATACTTTTCCGGCTTCTTCGCTGATGAGCAGGGAGCAGAGTGCGTGATCCTTTAAGTATTCCACCACGCAGTCCTCGGCAACCTGATCGATTTTTTTTGTGGGGGTGAGATCGGCGCCCATTTTAATATACTCGCCCCCTTCCGGGGTTCCAACCAGTCCTTTGATACGTGCCTGTACCAGTCCGGCCATTTCTGTGCACGCCATAAGAAAGTCCATTTGGTATCCCGCCCATTTTTTGTTGGTTTTCTACGCTGTATTTATGTAATGCAATAAAGATAAATTACTACCGCGTTTACCATATGATAGTGTTTTAGAGGTTGTGAAAAAATATGAAAGAACAAACTGAAATCGGAAAGATCAAAGAGGGTCGCTACATTGTTGTCGAGGACGAACCCTGCAAAGTTGTCGGAATTGCCACATCAAAGCCGGGAAAACATGGCGCTGCAAAGGCCCGGATTGACGCAGTGGGTATCTTTGACGGGGTCAAGCGCTCCATCGTTTCACCGGTATCTGCAAAGACCTATGTGCCCATTGTTGAGCGCAAGAGCGGGCAGGTTATTTCGATTGCAGGTGATATGGCGCAGTTAATGGATATGAAAGATTATTCCAACTTTGAGATCGCGATCCCTGAGGATAAGAAAGGGTCGATCGAGATTGGAAAAGAGATTATGTATATCGAGTCAATGGGAAAAAGAAAGATCGACTGATACTTTCAGATGTAATTTTTTTATGGGAACAACGTTTATTTTAGTTCAATACGTTTTTTTGTACGGATAGATTTCTCCTCTCTTTACTCTTTGATATTGGATCGTTGAACGATCAATTCAGTGAACCTTCAGTCGCGTAAAGCCGCTGCGGGGGAAGTACCTTTGGGAGTGACGGAGACATTCCAATGGGTGATTGGGTACATTAAACCTGTAACCTGTCTGCTACAATCCCGACTTATCAAATCACCGCCTCGATAAACTTTTTTGGTTTTTTTATTACGGGTTCATTATTGTTAATTGATACTTGTATTGCCATCATCTGGTTTCCCGTGCTTCATAAGGGTACGTAATAAGAGAATAAAATTTCCTGACCGCCATACCGTTGTTTTCGAACATTTTACGAATGCTGAAAACGATGCAAACCTCTTTTACAAATGGTGCTCTTCCGATGAAATGCTCGCTCATACTAATGAGAACGAGTGAAAATAAGATCTTAGTGTGGCATTCTTTTGCGGTTGGCATGAAAACTGGTAGAAATCAGGTCAGTATTTACCAATATACCGTGTGGGAACCTGAATTTCCAGTTTGTATGAATTTATGTACTTAGCATTAATAATGAAATAATAGTTTTTCTGCCCCTCATAAAATTTCTCTGTCCATGGGCGGGGATCGGAAGGGGTGGTCGTCGGAGTTGGTGCAATTTCTGCATATTTTGGGACACGTGTGACATCTGGAGTGGGTTGTGTAACCCCGGCCCATAAGTCCATATCGATTCCACCAGGAGGGGTGATAGTGCGCACGATCCGGTTAGGGTCTTGTGCATCTATGACCTGAACAGAAAATACCGGGCTTACGACAGAATAGGATCCTGATATTCCGCTGTGGGCATAATTTTGCCCAAGGGTTGGTGTAATCTCAAGCGAGGGAACCTCAGTAAGTCCACCCATGGGGCCTATTGCAGGGTCAATCGTGTACGAAATCACCCAGTATGGGAACGGGATGTTGATCACCTGGGTTGTCCCGCTGTATTTTCCCGATATGGTTGCATACGTGGTCATGCTGGTATCGGGTTGTGTTGTGTTGAACCGGGTTCCTCCGGGAAGCGACTGGTTCGTGGAGACGCCATAAGTTGCCGGATCGACAAAGGCAACCGTTTTTGTTTTGGCATCCCACGTAGGAACCGGCGTTGGAGGGCGGGTGGGGTTCGTTGTGTGTGTTGTGGGTAATGTAGCATTCTGAAGAGTGACAGGAATGGGAGTTGATATTGTCGTAGGACCGGGAACCAGAAATGAAAGCCCGGTATTCACCGGCTGCCCGGTTGCGATGGGTTTGATGACAAGAGCGATGATGAGGATAATGCCCAGCGCAGCGACAACAAAGACAATATCTTTCTTATCCATGTGAACTATAAACCTATTCGGCGCGGAGTAATAAATACTGGTGTAATTGTGCGGGAGATGTAAATGTGTACATGAAAAAAGACACATTCTCTCATATTTAATGACGCGCAGTATATTTGTTTAAATTAAAAATGGTAGGCCATATTCAGAAAAAAATACCTGAAATCCGTGAGAACACGGCGTAATTTTTGGGAATGATATTTATACTATTAAATCACTTTATCACATACGAACATTGGAGGGTTCCAGTGTTCACTATCGATAGAAGGTGAATTCATGAATTCTTCTAAGTGTAATGATGAAGGGTTCACCGGTCTTGAGGCAGCAATTGTGCTTATCGCATTCGTTGTTGTCGCGGCGGTGTTCTCCTATGTGGTGCTCGGTGCCGGGTTCTTCACAACCCAGAAGGCCCAGGAGACCGTACATACGGGTGTAGCACAGACTACTTCGGCAGTGGAACCATCGGGGCCGGTTAGTGTACACTCTCCTGATGGATCCACTATTGACAATCTCACATTCTATCTTCAGCTTGCTGCTGGAGGTACTGGCGTAGACATGAGTAAAGTTACGTACACTCTTTCTACACCCACGCAGGTTTCAACCTTTACAAATGCGACTGTTTCGTATGACTGGGTCAAAGAAAATGTTGCAGGTGGAAGTAATCATGACGCTCATGCCGGATTGTTAAATCCCCGTGAGATGGTACTTGTAACTGTCAATCCCGGGATGGATGCAGCAGATTTGGGAATCAATACCAAGTTTATCTGTGAAGTGAAGCCTCCCGTTGGTGCAGCCCTGCCAATTGCAAGAACAATTCCGGCGGGATTGAATACTGACACGTGGTATGAGGTATACTAAGGAGGGAAAAAAATGAAAAATCTTTATTCGGATGAAGCATTCACGGGACTAGAGGCCGCCATCGTACTCATCGCGTTCGTAGTTGTTGCCGCGGTGTTCTCCTACGTGGTGCTCGGTGCCGGGTTCTTCACATCCCAGACGGCTCAGGCAACAGTTCATACGGGTGTGTCGCAGGCAAGCTCAAGTATGGAACTTGTGGGAAATGTGTATGGGGTTCAAGGCGCTACTAACCTGAGGTATGTGAACGTAACCATCGCACTCACTGCCGGTGGTACTCCCATGGACGTATCTTCGATGGTAGTATCCTATACAGATAATAATGGTGGTCACAATGCAAATGTTCTGCCCAGCAATGCGGATGATTTATTGGACTGCGGCACTATAACGACTGCTGATCACACACAGGCTGATATTGAGTGGTGCATCGGTCAGAAAATCAATAATGTGACTGCAGGCACAATGCTCGATAACAATGCTCAGATGGTCCTTGTTGTGGGTATGCCCTCTGACACAGCATCACCGAATACAAAATTCTCCATCAATTTACAGCCGTCCGTAGGAGCTGTCCTCCCCATTGCAAGAACAATTCCCGGTGGCCTGACAGCTGTCCAACCCCTCTATTAAATCCTTTTTTATTCCACCAGATTACCGTTAAAATCAGTATCCGCAATTCCCGGAACCAGATCCAATATCCAAAAATATATCTATTACCATCGTAATATATCCATATATTATGGCGGTAAACCAGTCTCAGGTCGACCATATCATCACTGCCGCATCCGAGGATGATCCCGAAGTAAAACTTCAGAACCTGGAGCGGGAAGTCGATCTGATCAAAACATCCATCAAACGCCTCCTCATGGATATCCGGGAGCGGATGAATGAACTGGAAAACCCGTTTACCCTTACGGCAGGTTCTGGTGGAAGTGCCGGGGGAAGCAGTGCAAGCGCCAGTGCACATATGGACGACGCCAAAAAATCTGCACTCGAAGCCCGGGAAGCAGCTCTTGACGCCCGGGAATCCACCATGGAAGCCACCAAGGCAAAACAGGATGCAGAGAGCAAAAAAACAGAACCGGTTCCTGTAAAATCCGAGCCGGCACAACCGGTATCCCCGGTAACGGTCTCACACGACGATCGAAAACTGCTTGACGAACAGATACTTTCCGCGCTCAAATCACAAATTGCCACGCCCACCACGCATAAAAACAACCAGATCTCGCTGTCCAGTGAAAAACTGCGATTACAAAAAGTCTATAAATTATTCAAATGGACCAGCCAGGCAATCAAAAAATATGGTCATGACCGGCTTGAGATCATCCTGGAATCCTATCGCATTATGGGCTATATCCCTAAAGAGTCATGCGATGAGATCAAAGAAATCTCCCGCCTGATGCCGGCAAACCTCGGGGACGAACACGAAGTTGGCCCGGACGAATTTGTATCTGAACTCTATGCATTAAACCGGATTCTCGCACCGAACGACACCTCGCTTGACCGGGATATGATCGAAGTAATGATGGAGCAGCGCCAGCAGGTAGTGCCCTTAAAAGATCGGTCGGTCCCGCAAAGTATCTCCTTAAAGGAACGGGAATCCCCACGGAATAACGATAAAGACGAAGAGTGGATGAACCTGCCGGATAGGATATAATCGATGTCGGCTGAGACATTCACCACCGCCATGTTCCTGATTACTGCGGTTATAGCGGCAGGTGTTTTGATAAACGCAGTACTTCCGGTTATCTATACCGCGGCAGGGAGTTTCTCTGAATCCTCACACGAATCTGACCTCCGGCTCCGGACGGATTTCAAGATTGTCACCGCCGTTGTCAATAACAGTTATGTTGCCCGTATCTGGATGAAAAATACCGGAAGTGAACGAATACCGATAACCGATATCGAACGTTCCGATGTGATTTGTGGAGACGCCGGAGATTTCGGACGACTGTCCCTTACTGCCGTAACGCCACTGCCTGCCGGTACATGGAGCTACACATTAAGCGATCTCAATCGCAATTCCAACTGGGATTCCGGCGAAACCCTGGAAATTGATGCAAAAACCCCGACGATCACAGGAAAACCGATTGGCACTCCGGTCTATTTCCAGTTTGTGTTGCCAAACGGCATCTGGAGATCAACGGATTTCACCGTGTGACACGCCATGGCGGTTGCAGATCTTATCGGGGCAGCAGTTGGAGTTCTTCTCCTCGTTCTTGTCGCCTATGTACTGGTGGGGAGCACACTCTCTACCGCAGAGATTGTATCAAATGCCCAAAAAGACCTGACAGTCCAGAATGAAGCACGGTTACACACAGATTTTAGTATCTATAACCCTACATGGAATGGAACGAACATTACCTGTTACATCAATAATACCGGAAACGAGATAATCGGGGATTTCCAGCATATGGATATTGTGGTGAACGATGTATCTGCAAATGATTACAGCCTCTATACCTATATTAAAGATCCAGCTCCAGCCGAGGCACCCGGATACTGGACAATTGTTGATCGGGGACGGGATGACATTCATCCATTCCTGTTGGACCCCGGTGAATCGTACCGGATTATGATCAAAACCAGCACCACGCCAACGTGGTTCCAGATCACTACCAGCAACGGGGTTTATGATTCATCATATGTCTAACAACAGAACGTGAGAATACCATGGCAGGAAACATTTCAGATCTGATGGGGGGCGAGGACCGGCAGATTATCTCAACAGGCAATAACGAGCTTGACAAGAAGATCGCCGATGGCCTGCCGATTGGCTCCCTCACCCTCATCGAAGGGGAAAACGATACCGGAAAAAGTGTCCTCACCCAGCAGATTATCTGGGGCGCAATGAAACAGGGACTTTCGGTGGACCTGTTCACCACCGAGAACACGAGCAAGAGTTTTATCAAACAGATGGAGTCCATGAGCCTTGACATATCCGAATATTTTGCATGGGGATACCTCAAAATTTTTCCTCTTCACGTCGTTGGATTTGAATGGAAAAAAGAAGAAATGGAAGGCATCCTCTTTCGGCTGATCCAGCATATCCAGAACAGCAAATCACAGGTAGTTATTGTCGATTCGCTCACCTTGTTTACCGAATATGCCCAGACCGATACCATCCTTACCTTCTTTACCAACTGCAAATCCATTGTCGATCACGGAAAGACCGTTCTTGTCACGCTTCACACCTATGCATTTGAGGAAGACACCTTGGTAAGGATACGCTCCATCTGCGATGCCCACCTGAATATGAAAAAGGCACTCGTGGGGGACAAATATGTCATGGTCATGGAAGTGATAAAAGTCCGGGGCGCACGAAAAACAACCGGAAACCTTGTCAGTTTTGAAGTCCATCCCGGATATGGCATGAAGATCATCCCCATGAGTTTTGCGAGGATATGATATGGGCTCCCTGTCGGTAGAAGTCAACCTTCCCTTTAAACCCGAACCTATCGACAACGATGTCGATTTTTACAACGATATCGAATCCAGCGCACTGTACAAGATGCTCCCGGCAAATGCCAAGGAATATGTCAAAGCAAGCCCGCACCTCCTCGAATACCTTCATATATTCCCGGTAAATACCTACGGTATCCCGTTGTTCCTGTCAGAACTCAAAAAAGATCTCCGGACCCTTGAAGCCCCCAACCTGATCTATCCGGTCAATGATACGACGTTTGTTCACATCCTGCCGGATCCGGACGATGTAAGAAATTACTATATCCCGATTGAACCTTCGTTCCTCCATAGCGTCAGCTCGCTTTTGCCTGCCATCGAGACCAAACTCATCGACCTGATTGACGGGCTGGAAACCGATCCTACGACCGACAAGGAGCGTGCAGATGTCATCAAGAACATGCTGGCATCCGTCGCGGTCATCAAACCGGCAAATGTGGATATCGCAACGCTGACAAAATCACAGGATCAGGGTTCAAAGTCAAAACTGGTCACGTTCCTGAATACAGATTTTACCGCGCAAAAGAAGATGAAAGGCGCCAAAAAAAGCAAAAATGTCCCCATAACGCCGGATGGCAAGATCATTCTCACCAACGTTGAGTACCGGGCAATCGAGTACCTGCTCGTCCGGGACAAAATCGATATGGGGGTGCTCAAACCCTTCCTTTCCGATCCCTACATCGAAGATATCTCCTGTGATGGTGTCGGCCCGATCTTTATCGAGCACAAGATTTTCAAAGGCTTAAAATCGGTCATTGAATTCAAGGTTTCAAGCGAACTCGACGAGTTTGTCATCAAAGTCGCAGAACGGATCAAGCGCCCCATCACGTACCGCAGCCCGCTTGTCGATGCCACGCTCCCGGATGGTTCGCGTATCAACATCGTGTACGGAACTGACATCAGCAGGCACGGGAGCAACTTTACGATCCGTAAAGTGAATGAAATCCCGCTTTCGATTCTCAATATCATTGAAAGCAATGGCCTGGATTACATTGCGGCAGCGTACCTCTGGATCTGTGTCGAATACGGGATGTCGCTGTTTGTCAGCGGGGAAACTGCCAGCGGCAAGACAACCCTGCTGAATGCAATTACCACGTTCATCCCCCCCGAGAACAAGATCGTGACTATCGAAGATACTCCTGAACTCAATGTCCCGCACCGGAACTGGATCCGCGAAGTGGCGCTTGCAAAAGGCAAGGGCGAGGGGACCGGCAGCGGCGGGGAAGTCACGATGTTTGACCTGTTAAAGGCCGCACTCCGCCAGCGCCCCAACCAGATCCTTGTCGGTGAAATACGGGGGGTGGAAGGAAGCGTCGCATTCGGCGCCATGCAGACGGGTCACCCGGTCATGAGCACGTTCCACGCCGCATCGGTCGAAAAACTGATCCAGCGCCTGTGCGGGGACCCGATCAATATCCCGAAAACCTATGTCGATAACCTCAATCTCGTGATCATCCAGAGCGCTGTGAAACGCCCGGATGGGCAGACGGTCCGGAGAATGATCAGTGTGAATGAACTTGTCGGGTATAATGCAGAAACCGGCGGTTTTACCTTTGTCCAGATGTTTACCTGGGAACCTGTCACCGATACGTTCATCTGGACTGGCAAGGGCAGTTCGTTCCTGTTGGAGAACAAAATTGCAACCATGCTCGGTATACCTGACAGCAGGAAAGCTGAGATCTATAATGAAGTGGAGAAACGGGCAAAAATCCTCGAACGGTTACATAAAGCAGGGTACGTCAAATTCTGGGATCTTTTCCATATGATGACCAAGATCAAGAAGCAGGGTCTCCTGACCATCGGTTCCTGATATGCCAGATCCAAAAGAGGAGACCGGAAACGCTCCTGAAGGCAGGAAACTGCCATTTGCCTCGACTATTGAGAACCTTAAGGTCAGGTTGGCGCAGGTGACCGAAGATAAAAAGATGGGGGCCGATCTCCTCTTCCTGACCACGTACATGGCCTCTCTGGCCATCGCAAATGCCACCCGGCCGGAGATTTTTTCACTGGCATCAAAACGCAAGGAATACATTTCCGTCAGGTACATCACCAAGGTTGACACCTTTGTCAAAAAATGGAATTTCAGCTATGCCGAGGCACTCAGCATCGTCGCTGAGCGGACGAACAACGAGATCTTGAAAAGCATGCTGAACCGGTACTCGAACTCGATAGATTCCGGTGTGCCCGATGATGATTTTTTAAAAAATGAACTCGCCACCGTCCGGAGTGTCTACCGGAGCCAGCTGGAGCAGGGAATGGTCATGCTCCAGAAATGGGGCGATGCATATGTTGCAATGCTCCTGTCAGGAACGGTGATTGCCGTCATTATCATGGTCTCTGTCGTGATCTATTCTCCTGGAGATCTCCAGTCTACCCTGAACATGTCCTATGCGATCATCCTTGCAATCTGCATATTCGGGATCATGCTGATGTATACCTCAGTTCCCGACGATCCAAAAAGCCATGGCCTGACCGATCGCTGCTCAAAAGAACAGGAAACCATCCATGCAATGGAACGCATTATCGTTCCCATTTGTATCCTTGCGATTTTTCTTCTGGCAGTGCTGGGCATTTCTGCGGGCCTGATCTATGTACTCGTGGGCATTCTCCTTGCACCGTTGGGGATTATCGGGTTCATTGACGATCATAACATCACGTTGCGGGACAACGATTTCTCAGTTTTCATCAGGAGCCTGGGTGCCGTGATGGGGGGGCAGGGCGCCACAGCGGTGCGGGCTCTGGGGACGATTGACCGCAAATCCCTGACCGCCCTTGAACCCCTTGTCAATTCTGTCTTTTCAAAAATGAATCTCGGGCTTGATGAAAAACAGACATGGAACAAATTTATCGGTGAATCTGGATCGAATCTCATCTACAAGTACCTCAATATTTATCTTGACACCGTTGCGCTGGGAGGTCCACCCGAGCCTATCGGGACTGTGGTTGGATCATCCATGCTCGAACAGACACTTTTGCGGGAGAAAAAGGATATGCACGCAAAAAGTTTCATCGTGCTCCTTGTTCCGATGCATGTCGCAATGATCGGCCTTTTTGTCGTACTGTACCGGATCCTCCTCGTCCTGACCACATCGGTTACAACGATGATGAACCATTTTGCTGATATGTCTGCGGCCTCAGGAGGGCAGTCTGCCGGCGTATCGGTAGGGTCCGTACTTGGGGGGGGAATGGGGATGTTTACGAATTTTCCCGAAGCTGCGATGTACACCTACGTCGTGATAACGGTAACAATCCTGACGGTGTCCAATACCATCGCTGCCCGGCTTGTTGGGGGAGGGGATCGGTATATGTATTATTTCTATGGTTCAATATTCTGTATATTGACCGGTATAGTACTGCTGGTGACACCTTCCGTGGTGAACCTGTTCTTCAATCCGGAAGCGCTTATGAGCGGGGTTGGCAGTGCAGTAACCGGAGGTGTATGAAATGAAGGAAAATATCCGGCGGGTTATTCTTTTCATCATCATAGTTGCAACCGGTTCAGTTATGACCCTTGCAGATATCCCGGTAATTTTCATGGTGCCGCTGGTTATTGTTGTCGGGTTTATCCTGCTCGTCCTGCTTGGTGCAATCACCAAAGACGAGATCCGGGCAGGTCTTGCCAAACTGAAACCGGAGAACATCAAAAAAATATCCGTTATCCAGAAACTGGATTCCATCAAATTTTTTGAAAAAAAATCAAAAAAACCTTCCGCACCAGCACCGGTAAAAGAGGCTCCGAAAAAACCGGAAAAAAAACTGGTGAAAAAACCAGAAAAATCAACAGGAATCCGGCAGCACCTGCAATCACTGTTATCTTCTGTAAAAACACTGGGAACGATCCTCAAAGAGCGCGGCAAGAGCACCAGAAAAGTCGAAGACATCGACAAGATGCTGGATAAAACGATCACGGAAAAAGTTAAAAGTTCCGCTCTTGCCGATGCCGGTGCAATGGCAGGGTCACCGGATAATGCCCGGGGAGGTGCAGGGGGTGCCCGGCAATCAGAAAAAGAAACCGACCCGTTCCTCTCTTTATCCGGAGACGAATTTGAAACAGGACTGCTGGATTCGCTGGATGATTTGGATCTGGACACACCGGCACCAGCTGGTGCATCCCCCCTTCAGGAACTACCTGCGCCTGCGGACGGATCGGACGTTTCTAACATTATGATGAGCGATATGGACCTGCCGCCTCTTCCTGACGATCTCCCTTCAGATGCAGAAGACATTCTTAAAAGCCATGCGGAAGGTGGTGAACTGGAAGCGTTCAGTATGCCGGAAGGCGCCGATTCGATTGATGACGATTTTGGGGATCTGGAAAATATCAACATTGACGATGTTGATCTGGGTAACGAAGAGATCGATGAAACCCCTGCGGACATCCCCGAATCCTCTGCTCCTGCCGGGCCGGCTTCAATACTTGTCCAGAACCAGGGCATGAATTTTTCCGGGTCAGCAGGTGGAAAGGCCGGCAGTGCAGATCTGGCGGTCGATCAACATGAGATGGCGTCCTTTGCCGCGAGCTCAACCGGCGATGATGACCTGTTAAGTTCGCTCGCGAGCGAGATAAAGACGGTAAAAATCGAGAAAAACATAAGCCTGCTCCGGGATCTCAAAGATTTCAAGGCGCCGGCCTCAGATATTGAAAATGAGCTCCAGGCCATGTCCGATAAACTCATCGACATCAAGAAAAAAATTAATCCGGGCATACCCGAAGAACCATGAAATGAAATAACCCCAATGAGCATATATCATTAAGAATATAACGGCAACCACCCGGCTCAAAAAAAAAAGAGGATACATGAAAGAAGTACCTGCCAAAGTCGAACATAATAAGGAATGGATCGTCGTAAAAATCGGTGTCGATGAAGAGCACCTGGTACTTCCTGCGCCGATAAACCGTGAGATCACCTACAAATCAATTATCGATCTTGAGGAAAGAAAAATGGCGCTCACCATTACCATAAAAGGTGAGCAGGAACTGATCGTACGTATTGCATCGGTTGAAAAGGTGCTCCAGGTCATCAAACGATTAATCCTTGGCAGCTGCAATGCCTACCGGCTCATGGCATATTTCATGTCGCCGGCTATCCGTGGCGGGGTGATGGTCAATACCGCCCAATGGGAAAAGGGCAGCATTGTGGTTGTCCGGTCCGGTATCTGGTTTGTGAGTGCTGCAAAACAGATTTGCATCCCCTTGTCAGATGTATCGGCAATCGAGCTGACGAAACGTGATGTGCAGGGTAAACCCACCGATGTCATCAAGATCGATCATGTGGAATCCGGTGAAGTGGTGTCAAGCCTTGTCCTCTGCCCGCTTTCTACGCTTCAGATCCTCAACAATTTCCTCAAAGATGCGACAAAAGGCATCGATATGAACGGCACGGAACTGGATGGCATCTCCCAGCAGGTGGCGATGCTCATCTATTCCGGCATGGACTCCCATGCGATCGAAAACATGCTCAATATCCCCCACAAACAACTGGATGAAATATATGACAAGATATTGAATCTGGGTCTTGCAGATGTGGTCACCATCCGGCGCGAGGTACAATTGACCACAAAAGGCGTTCGGTACATCACTGATGCCACAAAAACACAAACGAACTGAAATTTTTTCTTTTTTCATGTCAATACTGCTTTATATCATGATCGACCAATCTCTTGAATGATACATAATGGGTAAGATTCTGATCGTCGATGACACACTTTTTATGAGGACCCTTCTTAAAAATATCCTGTTTTCCGGCGGGCACACGATAGCCGGTGAGGCGGCAAACGGTGAAGAGGCCATTGCCCGGTACCAGGAATTAAAACCAGACCTGGTGACTATGGATGTTGTCATGCCAAAAATGAATGGCATTGATGCCCTCAAAGGAATAAAACAGATTGATCCTGCCGCCAAGGTTATCATGTGCACGGCTGTCGGCCAGGAGCAGATGGTAAAACTGGCGATAAAAACCGGGGCAAAAGGGTATATCGTAAAACCATTCCAGGCACCAAAAGTCCTTGAAGAAGTTAAAAACGTGCTCGCGGCCTCATAAAATGATCAAAGTTCTCATTATCGATGACTCCGTATTTATGCGGACGGTGATCCGGGATATGCTGCAAAAAGATGTCCTCATTGACATAGTGGGAACGGCAACAAATGGTATTGAAGCCCTGGAGAAGATCTCCCTTCTTCATCCGGACCTTATTACGCTCGACATCGAGATGCCCCGGATGAATGGCCTTGAAGTGCTCGAAAGACTCCAGAAAATCAATCCCTGCCCAAAAATCCTGATGCTGAGTTCGCTCACCTCGAAAGGTGCGGAAATGACGATCGAAGCCATCCGGAGGGGAGCCGATGATTTCATGCTCAAGCCAAAGGATATTCCGCATCTCCGTGAGATTGGCGAAGAACTGGTCGCGAAAATTAAACATATGGTGACGCTCCCGTCCTTATCCGCCTCGCGTTCAAGAACGGCGTTATCAACGACCCGTCCGGCAGAAAGGGTCGTTCTCATCGGGTCTTCAGCCGGAGGCCCCCCCATGCTCGATACACTCCTTGCCGGACTGCCATCAACGCTCCCGGCAGCGGTCGTTATCACCCAGCATATGCCGCCCGGGTTTACCGCCCCGCTTGCAGCACGGTTCAACCGGATCGCACAGATGCCGGTGAAAGAGACAGAGAACGGGGATATCCTGGAAACGGGTAAGATACTTCTTTCAAAAGCGGGAGTCCATACCATGATCAGCGCAGATTTGTCCGCAAAAAAAATAAAAACCGGGAAAATCATCCACACAAATTCCCCCCCGGTTCACGGGGTCAGGCCTGCGGTCGATAAAACCTTCGAATCTGCGGCGAAAGTGTATGGAAATAACTGTATCTGTGTCATTTTAAGCGGCATGGGAAACGATGCCGGGGAAGGGGCGCTTGCCATCAAAAACGCCGGCGGCACCTGTATTATCTGCGACGATAAGGACTGCCTGGTGTATGGCATGGCGCGATCGGCAATCCAGAAAAATGCAGTCGACCAGGTTCTTCCTTTAAACAAGATTCCCGCGGCAATTGAACGGCTTGTCCGCCAGATGGAGGCGGCCCGTGTCTGAGTTTGAGCAATACCGTGGGCTGTTCGTCGCAGAATCCCGGGAAAACCATGAAAACCTGGTAAATAATCTTCTCCTGCTTGAACGGGGGAGCGACCAGAACGCGATCGACGAGATCTTCCGGTCGATCCATACCCTCAAAGGGTCTTCGGCGTCCATGGGGTATTCCGCGATGGAGCGCCTCTGCCACACGATGGAAGATGTATTCCAGCAGATCCGCAGCGGGACTGCAGAGACAACGCCGGACCTTGGGAACCTGCTCTTTTCCTGTACTGACGTTATCGAACGGATGCTTGACGATATTGAAGCCGGGGGAGACTCGTCTGCAATAAATCCCGACGACCAGGTTACTTCCCTGAAAGGCTGGTTGCACCACCCGGACCGTTCACCTGCGCCCGCCGATGCCCCCAAAAAACCGGTACAACCGGCTGGTGCAGAGGAAACACCCCTTTCTTCCGATGCAAATACAAACCCAAAATATTCCCTGCATATCGTCGCATCCCCGGAGTGTGCAATGAAAGATGTCCGGATAATGATCGCACTCCAGAACCTGCAGGCTCTTGGTACTATTCTTTCCCAGGAGCCGTCATCGGAGGTTATCGATACCGGGCCGTTTGAGGGCACGGTCGATCTCGTCATCGCCAGTGATGCCGGCGAAGAAGCCCTGAAGACTGCAGCTTTTGGCACGGAAATTGCGACCGTGGAAATTACACCCGCCGGGCACCAGGAACCGTCGCTTGTTCCTGCACAAATTGCGCCGGAAAAAATAGTGACGGAACCGGATAAAAAACCGGTGGCAGCCCCGGATAAAACACGGGAGATCAAAAACCTCCGGGTCGATATCCACCAGCTCGATCATATCATGAACCTTGTCGAGGACCTGGTCATCAACCGGGGCCGGCTCAAACAGATTGCCGAACAGTACAAAATCCGGGAAATGGATGACGCCATCAACATGGTGGAGCGTTCTGTCTCCGATCTCCAGAACCTCATGATGATCATACGGATGATCCCGCTCTCGCACATCTACAACCGGCTTCCCCGGATTGTCCGCGATGTCGCCCAGTACGATCACAAAGAGGTCGAATTTGTCATGGAAGGGGGGGAGACCGAACTTGATCGGAGTGTCATGGACGGGTTGAACGATCCCCTGCTCCACCTGCTCAGGAACGCGGTCAATCATGGCATCGAATCCCCCGAAGTCCGCAAAAAAGCCGGTAAGCCAGCCAAAGGACTGGTCAGGCTCTCTGCACACCGGGATCGCGACAATGTAATTATTGAACTCACCGATGACGGTGCAGGGATCAATGTAGAAAAGGTCAGGAAAAAAGCTGTCGAAAAAGGTCTGATCACGCAGGCAGCTGCCGATGCGCTAACACCCGATGAAGCGACCGAACTGCTGTTCGAGCCGGGTTTTTCAACCGCCGATACCGTTACCGACATCTCCGGCAGGGGTGTTGGTCTCGATGTAGTGAGGCGATCGATTGAAGCGCTCAAAGGGACGATCAAGGTTGAGAGCACGCCGGGCAAAGGAAGCCGGTTTGAGCTGCTGCTCCCGCCGACCATGGCAATTGTTGACGTGATGATCGTCCGGATCAACAACAAAAGGCTTGGCATTCCCATCAGCAGTATCGTCGAAGTGGCAAATTTTAAAAAAGACATGGTGCACCATATCGGACAGGGAGAGGCAATTCTTCTCCGGGACGAGGTGCTGCAAATATCATGGTTAAACGAGATGGTAGGACCATCGGATGCATGTGAGATCCTTATTGTAGTCCAGTACCACAAACGAAAATGCTGTATTCCTGTCGATGCGGTCGAAGGACAGCAGGAAGTTGTCGTAAAACCCCTCAGCAGTTTTGTCGGCAATGCACGCGGTGTCAGCGGTGTAACCATCCTTGGCGATGGCGATGTGGTGCCGGTACTTGATATCAACACGATGATTTAGGAGAATAACATGAAATTATCAGCAATTCAGACGGATGCAATTCAGGAGCTGGGAAATATCGGAGCGGCACATGCTGCCACCACGCTTTCCCAGATGCTCATGAGCCCGGTAGAGATGAGTGTCCCGCAAATCAGGATGATCGATATTTCCCAGCTGAGCGATTATATCGGTGAAGAATCGGCCGCCATGGTCGTATTTGAACTCCAGGGCGAGATCCCGCATGGCGGGTATGTTATATTCTATATTTCACGGGCATCCGCTGTCCGCCTGACAAACACCATGCTCGGCCTTACTGATGAAAACAGGCCCTTAAACGAGATGGATGAAAGTGCCCTCCTCGAAGTTGGCAACATCATGGTGTCCGCATTCCTGGATGCCACAGCTGAACTTTTAGGATTTATCATGCTTCCCTCCCCGCCAGCTCTCACCATCGATATGGCACATGCCGCGATGGAATCACTTATTGTCCAGATGGCTGAAGAAGTCGACGAGGTCATGCTTTTTTCAACAGAACTTATGTGTGCGGAGCACAAACTCGACAGCGATATTATCATGATGCCGGAATCGGGCACGCTGACAAGAATAATCGGGCTTTTAGAAAATATGATGAAATCAGGTTGAGAGAACTCAAAAAAAGAACCATGCCCGGACTCCCGCAAAAAAATGATGCCCCCGTGATGATTGGGATTGGCGAATACAAGGTAGGCTCAACACCTATGATGTCGATTGGCCTTGGTTCGTGTATCGGGCTTACCCTGTACGACGATGAACACCATGTCGGGGCGATGGTGCACATCATGTTGCCGGACAGCTCGGGAAGACTGGATCGCCCGGGAAAGTATGCCGATACCGCAATTCCCCTGCTGCTGCAGGAACTATCAGCACTCGGCTGTAAAAAACAGAAAATTACTGCAAAAATGGTGGGCGGTGCGTGCATGTTCGTGTATTTTGGGAATAACCTCAATATCGGCGAACGCAACAGCCAGCGGATCAAAGAAATCCTCCAGGAACACCGTATCCGTATCGTAGCAGAGGATATTGGCGGCAAGGTGGGGCGGACGGTTATCTTTAACCCTATGGAAGGTGGCAAAGTAACCGTCAGGAGAGCCGATGGCGTCTCAACAGAGATTTGACCGTCTTATCCTGGTTCTCCTGTTTTTTGTCCTCTGTCCGGGGGCAATGGCGGCCCGGGATGCCGGGGATCCGGGATCTCCGGTGACGGTTCCCGATCCGGCACTTCCCTTCGCGGTGCACTCTTTTATCCCCGGCACAAATTCAATTCATTCGATCCAAATCATGGATCTGATATCGGCAGAAAACGGGGATGTGCTGATCGCCACTGCGAGCGGGATTTCAACCTATAATGGCAGATGGACGACCCGGGCATTCAAAACGGATAATTATTCGCAGGGACTTTATGACAACTATGTCGTTGCACTTGAATATGACCATGACGGAAATCTCTGGATTGGGTACGCAAACGGCCTCCAGATCTTTGACGGACAGGAATACCGCCTTCTCCGCGATCAGCAGCTGTTAAAGGATTTGCGCATCATCGATCTCCAGCGCTGGAACAACGATATGTGGGTACTAACCGGGAATGCAGGAATACACCAGTACCATGAAAGAAACTGGACATGGTATAAGCCAAATTCCCCGGGCGGACCCGGGTTTTTTACCGGCAGAAGGATGGCAATTGACAGTGCGGACAATTCGATGCTGGTTGCAACACAGGGTGAAGGTTTATGGCGGGTAAGGCAGATCCATGATGCGATTAGCTTTGTACAACTTCAGGGAAAAGACGATACCTACGGGGACCTGGACGATGTACGCAGGGATCCGGTGGGAGGTGCGTATTTTTTTAACACCAAAAAAGTTGTCCATTATGATCCGGTAAAAGGCTTCAGCCCGGTATTTCCTTTAAACGAGGGTACAGTCCAGCCAATAATCAATGATATCGCTGCCGGTCCTGACGGGACACTGTATATCGCAACAAATGACGGGATCTGGGTTTTGGAAGACCAAAAAGCCGTTACCCATGTTGGCAGGTTTGAAGGTATTGGCACATCCCCGATAATAAAAACAATCAATGCCGATGCGCATAACCGCATCTGGTTTTCAACAACTGATGACGTTGGCTTTTTTACTGTGGATTCCGGTATACGGGACCAGATCCCGATCGATATGGCACCAACGGAGCTGACAGAAACACCCGGGCCCCGGGCAATACCAACCCTCCTCCAGGATGCACCAGGCTACCCGGGAACTTCACCTTCAAAACAACCGTTATCATTTATCGATACAATCCTTGAATCAGTGTCAGACTTTATTAAAACGGCAAATCCGTTCCGGTAACGGCATACGTCGCTTAACACGGCTTGCAGTTCTTTTTTGCTTCCAGTTTCTCAAGGCTATACTGGTCGACAGAATCAAACAATATCTTTTTTGCCTGTTTTACCCGGGTTTCATCACCGGAAGAAAAATCCCGGGCAAGATAGCGCAGCGTTGTCGCATAATACTGGAGACGGGGGTAATCTTTTTCAAATTCCACCAGCAGGTTTGATGCATCCCGCAGTTCGCTGGTCATAAGGGCAAAGGCAAAATCAAAAAGCGCGATTGAATCCGAAGACATTCCCCTGGTGACCGCCAGTCTCCGGAAATTATGATAGGTGCTTTTTTTCGATGTCAGTAACGATAGCCGGAGCCCGAAAAAGATGGGTTCGATGTCGTTTGGGTACTGCGTGATCAGCTGGTTTACGACACCCGCAGCGCCCCCGGCATCGCGGTTCTCGATCTTGAAATAATACATCTCGCGCAAAAAGTCGATATCCGTATAGAACCGTTCGGTTCCGATCTGGATCAGTTCTTTGCGGATGTCGGTGTTTTTTGTTATCACCGCATTTTTCAGGCCGATCTGGATGAACCATTTCTCGTTAGGGAACCATTGCAGGCTCAGGCGTATCATCTGCCAGAAAATCGTATGTAAAAAAGTGGGATCTTCGATCTGCACCTGGCTGAGCCGGAACACCGGTGGTTTGACCCGTGCGAGGTCAAGCAGTTTCTCCCGTGCCAGGAGTTCCAGCTCGTTTGGCCGGTGAATTTTGGTCATTTCATCCAGTGCATTGACTTCACGAAGCGACAGCCTGTAATAGCAGTGCGCCACCGCGGTGCCAAGGAGCGTGTCAAGATGCCAGTAATTTTTCAGATACTCCAGTGCATGCGCATGGTCCCCGTTCTTGAGCAGTTTTAATCCAACGACAATGTGGATGCCCATTTCAGAATCTTTTTTCTTCTTCTGGCGCAGTGCATTCTGCATCACTTTTTTTACATACTCAAAATCTGCACTGTTCGGACTGGCATCCAGGACCTTAAACGTGATATCGTCAAGAAACGCATCGAATGCATCGGCGGAAATTTTCGGAAAAGAATTCTCCAGTGCCGAGATTACGTAACCGTAAAACACCGGGAGGTTCACATCTATTTTTTCGGTATTGCGTTCGATATATCCAAAGAAATCTTTTCTCAACAGGTTGAGCTTATCGTAGATGATGGCTTCGGATAACGTCTCGTCCTGCATATAAAGTGAATTGATTTTGCAGATATTTAAGAGTTTGAATCTTTTTTTCACTCATCGTCTGCGGTATAGTAATAGAATTCGCCCCTGGCTTTCTGCTCCCGGTCAAGGAACGAATCGGGTTTGTTGATCCGGGGCCGGCCGGTCTGGTCCCTCCGGAACGTGACGTCGAGTTCTTTTAAGAACCGGTTCATCCCCTCCCGCATGGGAAACGGCCCGGCAGCGGTTCCGGAAACGCCCGGTTCTCCTTCAAAGACGAGGATCCGCTCGCTGATCATATCGATGAGATAGATGTCGTGGTCGATGACAAGGATTCCCTCTTCTTTTCCTTCCGCATGGTGCCTGATCATCCGGGTCACTTTTACCCGCTGTTCGACATCGAGGTGGGCGCTTGGTTCGTCAAGGATGTACAAGTCTGCATCCCTTGAAAGGCATGCGGCAATACTGACCCGCTGGAGTTCTCCCCCGCTCAGCGTATCCACCGGGGACTGGAGGATGGGTTCAAGGGATAAGGATTCGATGATCTCGTGCTGGTAATAGGAAGTATCAAATTTGGTCGTGCACTGGCGCAGGTACATTTCCACGGAATCGGACGTCTCTGCTTTGATATACTGGGGTTTATAGGAGATCCGCAGCTTGAGGTCCATGGTTCCCGTATCAGGTTTTTCTTCCCCGGCAAGGAGCTTGGCAAAGGTACTCTTTCCCATGCCGTTTGCACCCACAACGCCCAGCACTTCCCCCGCTTTAATCGTGCCCCCGGATACCGTGAGACCAAACGTCTCGTACTGGCGGGTCATTGCAGGAATCTCAACGAGATCTTCACGTTTGGATCCTTTCAGGTGGGCCCGTTTCTCAAACACGACTGCCGTGTCACGGAACCGGACGTTCTCTTCTGCAAGATACCCTTCAAGGTACTGGTTGATGCCCACCCGCACACCTTTGGGCCGGGTGATAATACCAAAGACGGCGGGTTTGCCGTACCCGACATGAACCGTGTCGGCAAGCATGTCAAGGATGGCAAGATCGTGCTCGACAATGACCACCGGGCGCTGCGCCGCAAGTTCGCGGATCAGTTTTGCCGCAGAAATACGCTGGTAGATGTCGAGGAACGGCGTGATCTCATCGAGGAAATAGAGATCGGCATTCCGGGCAAGGCATGCCGCGATTGCCACCCGCTGGAGTTCCCCCCCGCTCAGCGTACTGATATGGTGATCGAGGATCGCATCGAGTTTGAGCGCCGCCGTGATCTCGGCAAGTTTGCTGCGCTCATCGGTTGTTTTCAGCAGGGCATCGACCGTCCCGGTAAACACTTTCGGGATAAAATCGATATACTGGGGTTTTATTGCAATTTTCAGGCTCTTTTTTGAGACGGTCTGGAGATAATCAAAGAGTTCGGTGCCGGCATACTGTTTCAGGATCTCGTCCCATGCAACTTCGTTGTCGAAGTTCCCGAGATTCGGGTGGAGTTGCCCGGACAGGATTTTTACCGCGGTGCTTTTCCCGATACCGTTGGCACCGAGAATACCGGTGACTTTTCCTGGCGAGGGGATCGGCAGTCCATAAAGCGCAAAACCATTTTTGCCGTACCGGTGGGTAGGGTGCTCGAGCTCTTCAGGAAGGCTCACAATGTCTATCGCGTCAAACGGGCATTTTTTGATGCAGATCCCGCAGCCGACACAGAGCTCTTCAGATATCACCGCCCTGCCGTCTTCACCGATAATGACCGTCTCGTCACCGGTCCTGACCCGGGGGCAGTAGATGATGCATTCGGTGCCGCACTTTTTTGCGTGACACCGGTCTTTGTGCACAATAGCAATTCTCATGGGGATCAGAAAAACCTTAAAAAATTATGCCGGCAGGGCGGTCAGCAGGATGGTCCATGTCATAAACCAGAACGCAAAGGTCATGAATCCCTGGTAAAACCAGTCTTTGGCACCAAGTGTCGTGTTGGTAAAATGAAGGAGCATAAAGATATGTTTCTGGACAACGACTCCCGCAAGCATCAGCATAAACGCCAGGAGCCCGATGTCCTTTCCCGAGATGCCGCTCAGGTAAAACGACAGGATCCCCGCAGCAATACCAATAAGGCAGGCAGTGAGAGTCCGTTTGATCCGGTCAATATGTTCGACCTGTTTTTCCTGTTTTGATTTTTGCTTTTTCGTCAGCACCGGCGGCTGCTCTTCGTGAATTTCTTCGGTCATCCCGGTACACCAGTAGTCTTATTTTTTAGTGCGCAAGCCATATGTAATTTGGTACACCCCATGGCAACCGAACAGGGTATGAGCGGCATCGACACAAAGGCGATCACCCAGGAACTCTGCGAGAAGCTGCCGCTCTGGATCGACAAGGTCTACCAGTTCGACAGCCGCACGCTCGGTATCCGGCTCAATGGCGACGAGCATGCAAAATACCTGTTCCTCATCGAATCCGGCCGCCGGGCACATATCGTCGAGACTTTCCCGGCAGCACCCAAGAACCCGCCCCAGTATGCCATGTTCCTGCGGAAATATCTCTCCGGCGGCAAAGTGCTAGCGATCCGGCAGCATGGTCTTGAGCGGATTCTCATTTTTGATATCGGCAAAGGCCAGCTCGTCTACCGGCTCATCATCGAGCTCTTTGATGAGGGCAACATGATCCTGACGGATGAATCCTACAAGATTATCAAACCGCTCCGTCACCACCGGTTCAAGGACCGGGATATTATCCCGAATGCAATCTACACGATGGGCGAAACCGATCCAACCGGTTCTCTTGAATCTCTTGCCGGCACCTTAAAAAACGATGACCGTGACCTCGTGCGGGCCCTTGCAATCGCCGGGATGCTCGGCGGGACGTACGCAGAATATGTCTGCACATCGGCCGGTGTCGACAAGGCGATTCCCGCGTCATCTGCCGATCCGGCACCGGTTTTTGCCGCCATCCAGCGATTGTTTGACAAGGTCCTGCATGCACAAAACCCGGTCGTTTCTGCAAAAAGCTGTGAGCCGGTTGCCCTGTCAGACACGGCAGAAAAAAGTGGTTTTGGGAGTTTTTCAAAAGCCCTTGAAACATTTTTCCCGATAACAAAAGCCGAGAAAAAAAAGGCGGCGGTGCCAAAAATATCGGGCGCTGAAAAGATCCGCAAATACCAGCAGGACGCGATAAAAAAATTTGATAACCGGGTGGCAAAGACCCAGGAGATCGTAGCGCTTATCTATGAAAATTATTCGCTCATATCGGAGGTCATTGCCACCTTTGATGCCGCGAGCCGGAAACATTCGTGGCAGGAGATCGAGGCCATCCTTGCGGCACACCCCTCTACCCTGACAAAAAAAATCGTGGCTGTCCACCCGGATGAAGCATCGGTGGAACTTGACCTTGGACAAAAAGTGAAAATCTTTGTCCACGAGAACGTCGAGCAGAATGCCCAGCGCTATTACGCAATCATCAAAAAATACAAGCACAAAAAAGAGGGGGCTCTTATCGCGATGGCAAAACCCCTGCCGAAAAAGAAGGCAGTGCGGCATGATATTGTTGTGATGAAAAAACTGTGGTACCACCGGTTCCGCTGGTTTGTCACGAGCGACGGGGTTGTTGTCCTTGGCGGCAGGGATGCCTCGCAGAACGAGGAACTGGTCAAAAAATACATGGCCGGCGGCGATCTGTTCGTCCACGCGGATGTGCATGGCGCAAGTGTCGTCATCGTCAAGGGAAAGACGGAGCGGATGGATGAAGTAGCCCAGTTTGCCGCGTCCTATTCCGGTGCATGGCGCAGCGGGCATTTTTCCGCCGACGTATATAGTGCCTTGCCAAACCAGGTCAGTAAAACGCCCCAGTCAGGAGAGTTTGTCTCACGCGGTTCCTTTATTGTCAGGGGAGAACGCACCTATTACCGGAATGTACCGGTCGCCGTTGGTATTGCACTGGTCATAGAACCGGCGGCGGCACTTATCGGGGGACCACCCTCTGCCATAAAGGGACGCGGGAAGGTTTACGTGGAACTCAGGCCCGGCCAGTTTGAGCCAAACGATGTCGCCAAAAAAGTGCTGCGCATCATACGGGATCGCATTACCGATGACGAGGAGAAAGCACTCAAAGGTGTCCTGAACACGGAAAAGGTTGCGGCATTTGTTCCGCCCGGGGGATCGGATATTTTAGAGGTGTGACATGAAAGCCGAGTACGGTGACCTCAAAAATAATGCCGGCGAGATCCGGCTCCTCCCGGAGAGCATCGACGATCTCTGGCATTTGCAGCACCTTGTCGCACCCGGAGACCTTGTTTTTGCAACAACGTTTCGGAGCGTCGATACCGCAACCGATAAGATCCGGCCCGAAAAAGTGGAAAAGCGCCCGGTCCGGCTGGGGATCCGGGCAGAACGGCTGGAGTTTTCCGAGCACGGGGTCAGGCTCCGCATCAGTGGTGTGATCGAAAATGGGATGGACTGCGGCGATTATCACACGTTGAATGTGGAGACCGGGTACGAGATCTCGGTCATCAAACAGTGGCGCCCGGTCGATCTCGAACGGATTGAGCGTGCGGTAAAATCGTCCGTGTACGGGGTCATCCATATCCTTACCCTTGAAGAGGGCGAGGCAGAACTGTTCCGGCTCCGCCAGTACGGCCCCGAGAGCGTCATTGCCATCACCACGGGGAGCGGGAAAGGCGGCGAGAGCAACAACCGGACCGCTTTTTTCGATCAGGTCATGGGATACATCGCCGAGATTTCCGGGCCGCTGATCATAGCCGGCCCGGGTTTTATCAAGGACGATTTTGTCAGGTACGCAAAAAACCATAATTGCACCCCTGCAGAACGGGCGATTGTGGTGGAAACCCGCCGGATCGGGCGTGGGGCGGTGCAGGACGTGATTGGTGCCGGTGCGCTGGAAAAACTGATTGACGATCTCCAGCTCTCCCGGGAAGTAAAACTCATGAATGAAGTTCTGCTGCGGATCTCACAGGACGGTGCAGTGGCGTACGGAAAAAGCGAAGTGCAGAATGCGATTGAGATGGGCGCTGTACAGGAAATACTTCTTACCGATGCCCTGTTGCGGGATTCTGCAATTATGCACATGGTGGAAAAAGCAGAACAGATGCAGGCTAAAATTGTGGTGCTTTCGACACAATTTGAACCCGGTGAACGGCTGGATGCACTGGGTGGGATTGCGGCGCTGCTCCGGTATAAGATGGTGAAATAAAAGGTACCGTATTACATGGATTAACGTTTTTTAAAAAGAAAAAAAAATTGATCGAAAAAAAATTTATTCTTCTGCTTTGATTTCCGGTTTCTTGTAGGACTCAACAAGGACAATCTCGGAAATCCCCTTGATCTGCTCGAATGCCTCGTGGAGGATTCTTCCCCGCCACAGGAGCCACCGTCGGTCGTAGTTGATGCCGGATGGGAGTGTGACCGTTACCTTGCCATCGTCAAGACTCATCTCCATTGCTTTTCCCGCATAGAGCTGGACAAGTCCCTTGAGCTGCTCGACCGGGTCCGTGACGGCTTCTTCAATCTTGTAATGGTAGACAAGGGTCTGGCCTGCAAGGGGTGCATTAAAATCGACGATGACCTTTGAACCGATGACATCGACAACCGTGCCTTCGCCCATCTCCTCAAGGTTCACCCGCATGCCGCGAGCCGGTTTGTCCTTGAACTTGTTCTTCGGGTAGGACTGGATACGCTTGGGGTCGCGCTCGCCAAACGCTTTCTCGGGTGCAATCGTAACATCCGTTTCAGTACCGACTTTCTTGCCGACAAGATCTTCATCAAGACCCAGCACGACATGCTTCTGGCCGACACAGATCGTGACCGGGCCATAGATTGCATTCGGGCTGTGGATACCGGCGCTCTTTGCCTCGTCCTCACTGGTGGTATCAAAGACGATGCCATCTGCACTGCCGGTATAACTGATTTTAACAAAATCTCCTTCGTTAATTGCCATACTTCACCTGACTATATTAAATCGCAACAGGAACAGATAAAAGTGTGGCACACTATGCTTGAAATTGAATTAAAAGCACGGGTGGATTCGCTCGATCCCGTACGCCGTGAGTTAATCAAGCGGGAAGCAATATCGCGTGGAAGGCAGCACGAGCACGATATTTACTACAACGCTCCCCACCGGGATTTTGGAAAAACGGATGAAGCGCTCAGGGTACGCTATACCAACGACCATGCCGTCGTTACGTACAAGGGCGCAAAACTCAGGCAGTATGGCCTCAAAGCCCGCGAGGAACTCAACTTTGCGGTTGAATCCGGAGAACTCTTCGAGCAGATGCTCGACCGGCTGGGTTTTTTGAAAACCGCTGAAGTCAACAAGTGGCGGGAAAATTTCCAGCTCAAAGAAGCCGCCGTCTCGCTCGACATGGTCGATGAACTGGGCACCTTTGTTGAAATCGAGATCATGACAAAAGCCGATAATGCCACAGCCACCGATCAGATCCAGAAAATTGCAAAAGAGATTGGTGTAAAAGGCGAGCCGATCCTCGCCTCCTATCTTGAACTTTTACTCTCTAAACGGTCAGAAGTTCAACCTTGATATCCCGTGCCTCTGTCCCGAAGTGGAGCATTGCACAGTAGCCGTCCATCGCGGCACCGGGGTTTACTATTTTTACACCGTCAACATCCATCACGCCACGCTGCTCGTGAATGTGAGCGCAGCAGACCAGATCAAACTCTTTCATGTGGCGGCGGATGCTCTGGCTGCCTACATGCTCGCCTTTGATCAGGTCGAGTGTCTCGAATGGCGGAGCGTGCGTGAGAAGGACGTTATGAACGGTTTTTTCCATCTTTGATATCGCACCGTGCAGCAGGTCATCGATCTGCTTGTCGGTCAGCTCAAACGGGGTTCCAAACGGTGTGGGATTCGATCCGCCAACGCCGACAATAGTCATTTTCCCCAGGTTGATCTGGTTCCCATGAAGGCATACGGTGTCCGAATGTTCAATCGTATCGATGATCTCACGAGGGTCACAGTTTCCGGGCACTGCAAAGCAGGGGACGTCGATGCGTGAAAGCACCTCATCAACGGAATCCACGGGACCCATATTGGTGATATCGCCAGCAATAAATACCGCTTCCGGACTCAAATCCAGAAATGAATCAATTTTACCGAATTGACCATGGAGATCTGCTATCAAAAGCACATCTTTCATGGTATATCATTTGAAGGATGTCTAAAAAACCTTATCTCAGGTTCGTTCCACGAACCGGACAGTTTCCCCGAGAGAGCAAGTCTCCCGCAGCATTTTTCGGTGTCAGGAAGCAGGGATCGCGCACGGGTTCCGGCAAGCATCGTCCCGGGGAGAGGAATAAACCGGTGGGCGTGAACCTGCCCGTGCCGGGCCACCCACTGCATTGCCGTGACCGTTTCCCGCTGGTTTTCATCCGTTTCAAACGGGAACCCCAGGATAAAGTCAACAATCGGGGTAATGCCGTGACCCGTGCAGAGCTCGATGGCACGGACGACATCTTCCCATGTGTGCCCCCGGTGCAGGTGTGCAAGCGTAGTGTTACTTCCTGACTGGGCCCCGAAATGGAGTTTTGTATTGGCACAGTACCCGGTAATAAGTTCAAGGGACCGGTCGCAGACAAACTCGGGCCTGACCTCGCTTGGGAATGTACCAAAAAAGATCTGGCCGGACAGTTTTTTTAAAAGAGCCTCAACTTTTTCAAACCGGGGATGAACGCCGTCCGAACCGTATGCGAAGGCATTGGGGGTGACAAACCGTGCCTGCCCGTGCCGGTCCGCACAGGACACAATACGATCGATCGACCGGTGCCGCATGCAGTGCCCGAAGATCTGCGGCGTCTGGCAGTACCCGCAGGCAAACGGGCAGCCCCGGGAGATTTCGATATATGCTTTTTGTTCGGTAAATGCCGGGTAGGCATCGAGCCGGACGCTGGAACCGGCAGGCTCGTAATAATTTCGGGTTGCAACCCCGGGAATATCCCCGTCCCTGCCCTGTTCCAGATCTTCAAGCAGCCGGGGCAGGGTATACTCCCCTTCACCGACAACGACGTAGTCAGCGTACTGTGCAACCGCCTGGTAACAGGCCGTCGCGTGCGGGCCTCCGACAATCGTGATACACTCTGCATCCCGGATCTCGTCCCGGTACGACGGTTCGTTGAGGGAATTTAACGAATAACAGGTCACATCGCCGGCAGGATGGTCAGATATATAAAATTTCATCCCGGCAGATTCTCCGGCAGCAGAGAGCACGGCAAACGAATTCCGTGCTGCATGGATCTGTCGCCAGTTTACCCGCATGATAAAAAAAACCGTACCTAAAAAAAATATTTTTAAAATATTTCCTGGTATCCTGTCTTATTGCCGGGTGCGATACTCCCGTAAAACATCCACGATCTTGTATAACTGGCCGTTGTTCATCGCGACCCAAACCTCAACACGGTCAGGTTGGCCCTGGAGGGATCCTGATCCCCGGGTCCCGTCGAGATCGACAAAATTACCCTTGTTGGACCCCAGGGTAAGTGTTTTGGTGGTCCCATCCGTCCGGGTCAATTTAACGTCGATTCTTTGAACATTTCCTTGCCCCATGCCTCCCTGGAACGTAACCGTAATCACGCCGTTATAATCCTTTTCCGCGACATCAACGGTCACCGCGTTATAACTTTCCATGGTCACAGTTGGCCCGACAGTCAGGCTTGCACCGGTTTGTGACGATCCGGCTGTTGGTGAAGATGTGCCGGCAGCCGCTGGCGTGGATCCTTGTCCCGCCGTACCGGTCAGGGTTCCGGTGCATCCGGAGAATGCGATGAGTATGCAGAGACACGCAAGAACCGGAATGATCATGGTCGTCTTCATAGTACCAGAAGATGAGGGAAAGAGCTATTTTATAATTGCGATCAAAAATAAAATTCGTTATTCACCCTGCAACGAGCCGTCATATTCCAGTTCGCCCGTAGTGCCGTTCACGGTAACCGGGGTATCGTTTTTCAGCCGGGACAACGGTATCTCAATCCGGTCGATCATCGGGATGTTGCCGATGATCGCACCCGTCGCAATAATGGTTTCAGCCTCGGCATTGATGATCGCAGCCGGTGCATGGCCGTTCTGGCTCATCGCGTACAGCACATACGATCCCACGGTCGATCCCTTGCCAAAGGGAAATGCCAGCACTTTCCCGGCAATGCTTGTGCCTTCCAGCGGATGGCCTTTCTCCACAATACAGCCGGTGTCCGGGTCAACACCCGACAAAAACGAGACCGGTGCAGGACTGACAAGCAGCCGTCCTCTTCCCACCCCCCGTGAAATACCGCGACCTTTGATGAGCATAATCACACCACATAAATGGTTGAAAGTAAAGATATAAGATTAATATGGAAGAGACCGCCGTCAATAACGCCACGCCTCAGTCCGAGCTCAAATACCAGATACAGCTCAACGAGCTCGAGGCAGCGCTCCTTGACCTCAAAGTCAAAACGGAAGATCTCCAGAAGGAGAACTCCCAGCTGAAACGGGAAAACAACCAGCTCAAGCGTATGCCGCTGTTTGTTGCCGTTGTTGTGGATATGCTGGAGAATGGTGAGATCTATCTCCGCCAGCAGGGTAACAACCAGGAGTACCTGACCCACGCGTCCGATGAACTCCGCCTGCAATTAAAACCCGGTGTAAAAGTAGCCGTCAATAACGCACTCTCGATCGTGAAAGTGATCGGCAACGTGTACGACTCCCGTGTCCGTGTCATGGAACTGGAAGAATCCCCGGACATCTCGTACTCGCAGATCGGTGGCCTGACCGAACAGATCAACGAGGTGCGGGAAGCCGTGGAATACCCGCTGACCAAACCCGAGATCTTCACGCGTGTCGGCGTCGAACCGCCAAAGGGCATCCTGCTCTACGGTTCACCGGGAACCGGCAAAACCCTTATTGCAAAAGCGGTTGCCCACGAAGCCAAAGCAAGCTTCATCCGGATGTCCGGCAGCGAACTTGTCCACAAATTTATCGGTGAAGGTGCGGGACTGGTCCGCGAACTCTTCGTGCTTGCCCGCGAACGTGCGCCGGCGATTGTGTTTATCGATGAGATCGATGCGGTTGGCAGCATGCGGACCAATGACGGAACTTCCGGGAGTGCCGAGGTCCAGCGGACGCTCATGCAGCTCCTTGCCGAGATGGACGGGTTTGATAACCGGGGCGATATCCGGATCATGGCGGCAACCAACCGGGTGGACATGCTCGACCCGGCGCTGCTCCGGCCCGGCCGGTTTGACCGGCTCATCGAGATCCCATTGCCCGACAAGAGTGCACGACTCGATATCTTAAAGATCCATTCACGGAAGATGAACTTAAACAACGTGAGCCTTGAATCCATTGCTGCGATGACGGAAAATGCGACCGGTGCAGAACTGCAGGCCATCTGCCGGGAGGCGGGCATGCGGGCGGTGCGCCGGGATGCAACCGCAATCGGGATGACAGACTTTTTGGAAGGCATCCGCAAAGTCAAGGCAGAAACCATCACCGATACCCGTATGTATACCTGATACGGGCACGGTGCCGGTGCCCGGTTTTTACCCGAGGGGGATGTCCAGATGAATATTCTTTTTATTCAGCGGGAAGGTATCGATCTCCACCACACTCTTTTTACATCTGAAACAAGCCGGCTGATTTTGCGTTTCTACCACCCGAAAAAAATGCCCTGCGGCGTATCGATCACAGTGGCTACGCTTGGGAGCGCCCTGTCGCTGGCCTCGGAACTGCGCTGGTATATCCGGCGCTATGCCCGCGAAGTCCTGTTTGAAGTGGAACACGGGATTTTCTGTACGCATCACCTGGCGCAGGAAGTCTATTACGAGCGGGCGGTGATCCTTGAAAACCCGTGGGGGTTCCGCAGGCTCTATGGTTTTAAGGGAGGGTCCCTTGTCAGCCAGGTGGTGATGACCCCGGGTTCCACGACTGAAGAGTATCACCAGGATGTGATCGGCGTCGACACGACGATCATTGTCTGGTGCACGGAGGATGAAGTGGAGGATATCGGGGAAATAATCCCACTTGAAACTGCCGGCGAGGAACTTGCGGACGAGTAACGGGACATGCATATTTACTCGGGAAATGCCTTGCGGATTTCCCAAAGTTACCAACGAAAAAATCTATAAAAAAATAAAAAAAATCCGGCTTACGCAAACATTACGCCTTCGCCGCCCGGAAGACCCCGGTTGAAATCGAGCCGGACTTTTTCAATTGCCGCAAGGAAATCCTCCTGGGTGATGGTCGGGCGATCCTTACGGATTGCGAACATGCCCGCCTCCATGCAGATTGCGTGGAGATCCGCACCATTCTTTCCCTCCGTGAGCTGTGCGATAACCGAAAGGTCGACCGAATCATCGATGGTAAGGCCACGGGTATGGACTTTCAGGATAGACAACCGTCCTGCATCGTTCGGGAGCGGGATCTCGATAATCCGGTCAAACCTGCCGGGCCGGAGCAGGGCACGGTCAAGGATGTCGATCCGGTTGGTGGCACCGATAATCTTCACGTCGCCCCGGTTCTCAAAGCCGTCCATGCCGGCAAGGAGCTGCATGAGCGTCCGCTGCACTTCCCGGTCTCCCGAGGTATTTGCATCAGTCCGGGATGCACCCACCGCATCGATCTCGTCAATAAAGATAATCGTGGGCGCCTTTGTTTTTGCCATGTCGAAGAGCTCGCGGACGAGCCGGGCGCCTTCACCGATATATTTCTGGACCAGTTCCGAACCCACGACCCGCATGAAGTGGGCATTGGTTTCGTGGGCGACGGCTTTTGCAAGCAGGGTCTTGCCGGTCCCCGGCGGCCCGTGGAGGAGCACTCCCTTGGGAGGTTCGATCCCGATACGGGTAAACAGTTCAGGCCGTTTCAGCGGAAGCTCGACGGCCTCCCGGATCTCGTTTATCTGGTCGTCCAGTCCCCCGATATCCGCATAGTTTTCCTGCGGGGAATCCACGAGCTCCATCCCGTAGACCTGTGCATCGAAACTGCTGGGCAGCAATTCGACGATTGCAAGGGACTGCTGGTTCAAAGTGCAGCGTGCTCCCGGTTTTAGGTCATCCGCACTGATATTGGGGGAACTCCTCACCAGAAATCGTGGCCCGGCACTGCTGCGCACGATTACCCGGGATGCATCCACCACGTCCACGACCGTGCCGATAATGAGCGGCGGGCTCCTCAGCTGTTCGCTCTCGCTTTTGAGTTTGCGGACTTCCCGCTCGTACCGGATCTTCTGGGTCTCGATATAGCGTTTGTCTGCTTCAACCTGGCGCAACTGCTCGCGAAGTTCAAGGTTGCGTGATTCAAGATTGCCGACCCGGTCGAGCATCTGGACTTCGAGCTCGTGCTTGTCGGTCTCTATCTGCTGGAGCTGTTCCCGCAACTGTTCGGTCAGCGAGCGATAGAGCCTGTATAATTCTTCTGGTGTCTGCGGTTCTGCAGATTCACGGAGTGTGTCGGCCATCCGTTCCTCAATTAGCTATATAGGGAAATCTGGATATAAAGTGTTTGTGAGAATATGCAGTGTGAAATGTGTGGAGAGACGATCCGCGGCGCCCCCAAGCTGATCCGCGTCGAAGGGGCTGAACTGCAGGTCTGCAGCAAGTGCGGGAAATATGGCACTGAGGTTCAGCAGCCACGCCGGACGGATGTGCGGCAGATGACTGCACGGCCAACGCCCGGTGCAAAAGGGCCGGTGGTGCCGGGCACGGTCCAGCGAAAACGGGATATGTTTGACTATATGGGCGGCGATATTGTCGAGGATTATGCGGAACGGATACGAAAAGCCCGCATGGCAAAGGAACTCTCCCAGAAAGATCTTGCGATGCAGATGAAGGAAAAGGAGCTGCTGGTAAAGAAGATCGAGAAGGGGGAGCTGATCCCGGAAGAGGATGTCCGCAAGAAACTGGAAAAACTGCTTGAGATAAAACTGATTGATACGACAGAAACAGAAACAGAGAAAAAGACGCAGGGTCAGATCACCCAGACGCTGGGGGATTTGACGATCATCAAGAAAACCAAAAAATAATTTTTTATAAAAAATTTTTCGGCCGGCCGGGAAATTTTTTTTTGTGCTCCGGAATAAAACCCGTTGTTGATAAAAATTTTAAAACGCGTTTTCCTTTTTTTCCTGCAATGCCCTGAATGGTTTGCCAGTGTGCCCTGACGCTTACGGGTGCATCTCCACCCATCGGGCATCCCTGATATCAGGTTCTTATGGCATACCTGATTATAGCAGGATTAAGGAGGGTAAGGGGTGCCCGGGAGATGCTCTTTTCCGGGCCCAATCCTGCCCCGGATTACCAAAAACCGGCACCTGTTTCCGGGTAATGGGGGATCGGGTGTCCACCGCATGAAAAAAACCTGTTTTAATCGGCCTGTTTGCCAAATAGCCTTATTTTATCGGGATTTTTACCTGCTCTTTATCGGGCTTCCAGCGGCATTTTTTTTGGACCCATAGATTATGAGGTTGCGGGCGATAAACGGCCTGAAAACAGGGTCTGTGGCCCACGGTTAATTTCACGTCGGAGAACGTGGGGTAATTACCTCCCCCAATGCCCGATTCGATCCACCCGGGACACGAGACCTGGCATGATCGTTTCTCCGACGTAAGACCCGTACGGATGGCAACCCCTTGAGGAATCTCCAGTGGAAACGGTGTTGACGCCCGGCAAAAATCCTGTTGTAATTCGTTATTTTCCAAAAATAACTGTTTTAATCAGGAAAAAACCGGCCAATGTATCGGGTGTTTTTTTGGCACGTTTTTCCGGTACGTAGATTATGAAGTTGCGGGCGATAAACGGCCTGAAAACGAGGTCTGTGGCCCGCTGTTGATTTCACGTCGGAGATTTTTGGGAATTTGGGGTTTTTCCCTGGTATTGTTGCTTTTGGATTTTGGATGACGGGAACTGTGCCGGTTTTTTTATGCTGGTGTATCCGGATTTTTCCGGGAATATTTTTTTAATTTTTCTTTTACGCTGAAATGGATTTTCCGGAAAATATTGTTCGCATCAAAAAAAATTTTAGGTTTTGTGTTTTTTGGCAATTTTTAAAATATTGTGAACATGTGAAGCGATGTTCCCGGAATTTACGATCAGACCCGAACGGGAAAAATTGATGCGATATTTGGTGATACACGTTTTGGGAAAAAATAAAATGGGGATTTTACTGAAAAAATTTTTTCACTCAACGCCGCCCTTATGTCCCAAAAAGCCAACTCTCTTTGAAGAGGAAAACGACATGGACCGCAGGATCAGAAACCTCACATACTTTCTCGTCATTCTGGCGCTCGTGGGCACCGTGTCCGGTGCCGGGTACGTTGCGGCAGAACAGGCAGGTAGTGCAGTACCGGCAAACCATCCGGTGGCATCAGCATTTCACGGCGACAATGGGATAAGCCGTATCGCCGGGGAGCATGGCAGCATCAGTGGTCTGCATATGAAGTGTTATTTCCCGATATGGAGACTGCCCGAGTATTATATCTGCATCATGTTCTGCAAGCTTGGTGGGCATGGTGATGCATGTCCTGCCACGTGCGAAGCACGCTACACGGTCTGCTGACCTGCACCAGTACTGGCGGGTGAATTTTCGTTGGGCGGTGCAGGTATTGGGGGGATCACCCCCCCACATTTTATATACCCCCCAAACCCACCAGTAAGTATGCAGGGTGAGTGTTCAAGCGCTCGTGAGGGTTTTTTTGCCCGTGAATGTCGTTATCACCACTAGTTCCACGCCCGCCCATTGCATCAGCATAACCGTTTCTGAAAAATCATTCAACCACGGTACCGTCTGGTATCGCGTTTTTGCCTTTTTTGGCTTTTATTTCTGGTATCTGTAAACCCCCTGGTTCGCTTTTTAGAAATCTGGTGCGAAATCAGGGGGATGGAGTTGTTTGTTATGAGAGGAAAAGAAATTCGTCTTGAAAGAATCATTAACCGGAATACGAAAAAAACCATCATCGTACCGATGGATCACGGGGTCACCAACGGCCCCATCCCGGGATTAATCGATCTCGGGCAGGCAGTCGATCTCGTTGCCGATGGCGGGGCAAATGCAGTGATCGGGCATGTCGGGCTCGCCCTCTACGGCCACCGGCAGAGCGGGCGGGACATCGGCCTGATCCTGCACCTGTCGGCGAGCACGTCCATCAGCCCCGATCCCAACGAGAAAGTACTGGTGAATTCCGTCACCAATGCCCTCAAGATGGGCGCCGATGCCGTTTCGATGCATGTCAATATCGGGGCAGACTCGGAAGCCCGGATGCTTGCCGACCTTGGAAGCGTTGCGGTCGAGTGCATGGAGTGGGGGATGCCGCTCCTCGCGATGATGTACCCGCGGGGCAAAAAAATCACCAGAGACAACGATGTCGACCAGGTAAAACTCGCCGCACGGGTGGCAGCAGAGCTCGGGGCGGACATTGTGAAAACCGTGTACACGGGCGATCCGGAATCCTTCCGCGAAGTGACCCGGGGTTGCCCGGTGCCCGTGGTGGTAGCCGGAGGTTCAAAGACGGATGACCGCACAACACTTGAATTAATTGAAGGTGCGATGGCAGGCGGTGCAGCCGGTATTTCTATTGGCAGGAACGCATTCCAGCACCGGAGCCCGGCAAAGTTTGTCCGTGCGGCGGCATGTATCGTGCATGCGAACAAGAGTGTCGATGAAGCCATGGAACTGTTGAAGGTGTGAACAAATGATAGGTAAAGAGATCAGGATTGAACGGATCATGGACCGGAACACCGGCAGGTCGGTCATCGTGCCGATGGACCACGGTTTTTCCATGGGGCAGATCGAGGGCCTGCTGGATATGACCAAAGTCATATCGGACGTGAGCGAAGGCGGGGCAAATGCGATTGTCCTGCACAAGGGAATGGTGAAACGCGGTCACCGGAGGCACGGCCGGGACATCGGCCTGATCGTCCACCTCTCCGGCAGCACGACAATGAACCCGGACCCCAATGACAAGGTGCTCGTCTGCACGGTTGAAGAGGCGATTGCGCTTGGCGCCGATGCCGTTTCGATCCACATCAATCTCGGGGCGCCCAACGAGTCAAAGATGCTGGAGTCCGGGGCAAAGATTGCCCGGGACTGCAACCGGTGGGGGATGCCGCTCCTGATCATGTGCTACCCACGCGGAAAAGGCATTGACCCGGTGTCACCACAGGCAATTGGCCACTGTGTCCGTGTGGCCGAGGAACTGGGCGCTGACCTGATCAAGACCAATTACCCGGGGAACACGGAAGCGTTCCACCGGATCACAAAAGCGTGTTCGGTGCCGGTGTTCATTGCCGGCGGCGAAAAATCCGGCGACCTTGAGACCTTGAAAATCATCCGGGACTCCGTCCATGCCGGGGGTGCCGGTGTCTGCGTGGGACGAAACGCGTTCCAGCGCGAGGACACAAAGGGATTTGTCCGGGCGCTCTGCCAGGTAGTGCACGGGGACACGGAGCCTGAGGCTGCGCTGGGGCAGGCGAGATGAAACTGTTCTGGGTCGATGTCCGGCCGTGGAACAAGGATATCGCGACGAGTGCTCTTGAGAGCGGGGCTGACGCGCTGATGGTCGATCATGCGGAGGACGTGAGAAGGCTTGGCCGGATTACCACCATCGCGCCCGATGGCGACCTGAAAACAGGCACCGATGTAGCCGAAGTCACCATCACCGACAAGGCGAGCGAGAACGAAGCGGCAAAACTCGGGAACACCCGGTTTGTGGTGGTGACCACCCGTGACTGGACCGTTATCCCGCTGGAGAATCTCGTTGCACAGTCCGACCGGATAATCGCGAGCGTTAAAAACCTTCACGAAGCAGAAGTCGCCCTGACGGTTCTTGAAAAAGGCGTCCACGGCATCCTGCTCAAAACCACCGACCCTTCGGTCGTACGATCCGTTGCGGCACGGGTAAAAGCGCAGGGCAGTACGGTAAACCTCGTCCCGTTCACGGTCACCGCAATCCGCCCGGTGGGGATGGGCGACCGGGTCTGCGTGGATACCTGCTCGATGCTGTCGGATGGCGAGGGGATGCTGATGGGCAATACGTCGTCTGCGATGCTGCTCGTGCATGCCGAAACCCTTGAAAACCCGTACGTCGCGCCGCGCCCGTTCCGGGTAAACGCCGGCGCCGTTCATGCGTACATCATGCTGCCGGAGGGAAAAACCGCGTACCTTTCCGACCTGCATGTCGGCGGGCAGGTGCTGGTATCCGACGCAGCCGGATCGGCAAAGACGGCGATCATCGGGCGGACAAAGATTGAGCGCCGTCCGCTGCTGCTGGTTGAAGCAAAAACGGATACCGCAAAGGTCAGCCTGATCCTCCAGAACGCCGAGACCATCCGGCTCGTGAAAGAAGACGGGAGCGCAATCTCGGTGGTAAATCTCGCGACGGGCGACCGTATCATGGGATGTGTCCTTGAAGGAGGCCGGCATTTTGGCATGGCCGTCAAAGAGACCATTGTTGAGAAGTGACGCGATGAAAGCAGGCATTATCGGCGGGACCGGGAAGATGGGAAAACTCTTTACCGGGGTTTTTGAACGGGCAGGATATACCGTGGAAGTCAGCGGCCGGTCGACTGCCCTGACAAACGCTGCACTGGCAGAAAGGTGCGATCTGGTGATCGTATCGGTACCCATCCGGGACTCAGTAAGGGTAATCCAGGAAATTGCCCCGCTGCTCTCAAAGGACCAGGTGCTGTGCGATTTCACCTCGTTAAAGATGGAGCCGGTCGAGGCGATGCTCAAATCAAAGGCACAGGTGATCGGGCTGCACCCGATGTTTGGCCCCACGGTCAGTTCGCTCTCCCGCCAGACCATCATCGTCTGCCCGGCCCGTGCCGATCCCACCACCCTTGCTTCGCTTATCGCGCTTTTCAGAAACGAAGGGGCGGAATGCACGATCACGACACCGGAGAAGCACGACCGGATGATGGCGGTGGTGCAGGGTCTGACGCATTTTGTCACGCTCACCATGGCAGAGACCCTGCGCCGGCTTGATATTGATATTAGAACAACTCAGGCATTCACGAGCCCTGTCTACCAGATGGAAATGTCAGTTGTCGGCCGGCTTCTTTCGCAGGACCCGGATCTCTACGCTGATATCCTGCAGGAGAACCCGTTTGTGCCGGAAGTGCTGGACGCGTGCCAGGATGCAGTGCGCAATCTTGCCGATATCGTTACCGCAGGCGACCCTGACCGGTTCCGGGAATTTTTCCGGGACAACAGCCGGCATTTCGGGGATTACTGCCAACAGGGCCAGGAGACAACGGACGCACTGATCGAATGCATGGTGAAGAAATGACGGTCATCACGCTTGGCCCGGAAGGGACGTTCTCGCACGAACTTGCCCTGCGGCTCTCGTATTCTCCGCTGCGGCTGGTGCCCACCATCCACGGTGTCTTTGCCGCAGTTGCGCGGGGAGAAGGCGACGGTATTGTCCCGATAGAAAATTCCGAAGCCGGTGGTGTGGGTGCAACTCTTGACGGCCTTTTGTCCTATCCGCTCTTTATCACCCGCGAGATGTATATGCCCATCCACCACCACCTCGCAGCCCGGGTACGTTTTGAGGAAATAACCGTGATCTATGCGCACCCGCAGACCCATGAGCAGTGCAGCGAACTGCTCGAGACGTGGGGCATCCCGGTCATCCACACCAGTTCCAATGCCGCAAGTGCAGTTGAGGCAAAAAACAATCCTGCTGCCGGTGCGATCGTATCCACCTACGCTTCGTCGCTCTATGATCTTCCCGTCCGAAAAAATAATATCGAGAATAACCCGGAAAACGTCACCCGGTTCGTTCAGATTTCAAAAACTCCCGGCACGGCCGGCCACGAACAGAAATGCAGTATCCTGATCGATCCCGAAATCGATCGTGCCGGGCTCCTCTTTGACCTGCTGGGGGTTTTTGCACAGAAACGGATCAACCTGACCCGTATCGAATCCCGGCCGTCACGGCGGGGGATCGGCACCTACGTGTTCTTCCTTGACTATGCCGTGTCCGCAGACACTCCCGGGGCACTTGCCCTCCTCAAGCAGATGACCACGGTCAAAGAGCTGGGCTGCTATGCACGAGCCGGGGTGCCCCCATGATCAGGACACTCCCGCTCACCCGTAACGTTGATGCGACCGTGCGTGCACCCCCGTCAAAGAGTTACACGCACCGGGCTCTCATCACGGGGGCGCTTGGCTTCGGCACAACCGTACTTGAGCACCCGCTGGATGCAGACGATACCCGTCTGACCGCACAGGCTCTTGCCGCGCTCGGGGTTCCAATCCGGTGGCAGGAAGACCGGATCACTATTGCCGGCTGCGACGGGGTTCTTCCCACTTCCGGCACGACAACGCTCAATCTCGATAATTCCGGCACGAGCCTGCGCCTTCTCGCCTCCCTTGCGCTCCTTGCCTCCCACCCGGTTATTCTCACCGGCAGCGCACGGATGCAGGAGCGCCCGGTCGGCCCGCTTGCCGATGCACTCATGCAGATCGGGGGGACGGTCACCTTTCCGGGAAAACCGGGTTTTCCTCCCGTTCAGGTCAGCGGACACTTAAACGGGGGGCGGGTCAGCGTAGACGGATCGATGAGCAGCCAGTACATCTCCTCGCTCCTGCTCGCCGCCCCGTACGCGGACAGGGAAACGGAACTCTTAATCCTTGGTACGCCGGTGTCGCGATCCTATCTTGACATTACCATGGATGTGATGCGGACATTTGGCGCCGATGTCAGGCAATCCGGTCCCGACCGGTTCGTGGTCAGCAACCGGGCCCGCTATGCCGGCAGGAACTGTCCTGTTGAAGGGGATTATTCGTCGGCATCGTATTTTTTTGCCGTCGCGGCAATCTGCGGCGGCAGGATGACGGTCACCAACCTCAGCGCCACATCCGTGCAGGGGGACCGGCAGTTTCTTACGGCCCTTGAAGCGATGGGATGCCACGTGTCCCGTTCCGGAGATGCCGTGACAGTTGAACGGACCGGCAGCCTTAGAGGAATCACCATCTATATGTCGTCTGCCCCCGACACCGTCCAGACACTCTGCATGGTGGCTGCCGGTGCAGAAACCCCCACGACCATCACGGGAATCAGCCACCTCAGGTTCAAGGAAAGCGACCGGATCGCGGGCACGGCAGAACGCCTCAGGGCACTGGGCGGCGATGTGCGGGTTGAAGATGACAGGATAACCATTTTCCCCCGTCCGCTGCACGGGGGCACGATTGACCCGGGCAACGATCACCGGACGGCGATGAGCTTTGCGGTGCTGGGGCTGGGCACGGGCGATGTTGCTATCACCCATGCAGAATGCGTGAACAAATCGTTCCCTGGATTCTGGGAAACGCTCGACGGGGTCGTACAATGAAACGGGTTGTGCTGGTGGGTTTTCGCGGGACCGGCAAGACCGAGGTTGGGAAACGCCTGGCCCGGGAAAAGAACGTACCGTTTTTCGATACCGACGACCTGATCGAGCAAAAAACCGGCCGCTCGATCCCGGATATCTTCCATGACAACGGCGAGAAACGGTTCCGGGACATCGAACGCGAGGTTATTGCCAGCCTGCCCCTGACTGGCGCGGTCATCAGCACCGGCGGGGGCGTGGTTGCCGATCCGATCAACATGGAACGCCTGCGGGCCGACAGCAGCTGTGTCCTGCTCACGGCCGACATCGCGACCATTGAACAGCGCCTCACAAAAAAACCGCGCCCGCCGCTGACGGGGCTGCCGCTGCACGAAGAGATCGCCGAGATGATCGATCGCCGCCGCCAGCAGTACCGTGCAGCCGTAGATTTCTGTATTGACACCAGTGAAACATCCCCGGATGTTGCCACACAACAGGTTCTTGCGCTGCTGGATAACGGGGTTGCAACTGTTCAGCAGAGAAAAACAGCCTGTGCATTTTTCAGGACGGGCCGCATACCGGCACCGGCGCTTCAGAAACTCGAAGAGATCCTCACGGGACCACACCGGGACCCGCAGACCCGGATTCTTGGCGTCGCCGGGTATCCCTGCGCCCACAGCCGGAGCCCGCACCTGTTTAATGCGCTCTTTTCCCGGTACCATCTCAACTACCATTACACGTGGTTTGAGGCCCCCAAACCCGACGAGATTATGCAGGTCGCCCGGGCTGTCGATGCAAAAGGGCTCTCGGTCACGATCCCGTTCAAGCAGGACATGATACCGTTGCTTGATGAGGTCGACGAGACTGCCGCCCGGCAGATCGGTGCCGTCAACACGGTCGTGTTTGCCTGCGGGACGGCAACCGGCTATAACACGGACTGGCTGGGGATACGAAAACCGCTGGTCGGCATGAAAGGGTCACGGGCGGTGCTGCTTGGCGCCGGCGGGGGTGCGGCTGCTGCCGCGTATGCCTTAAAGGACCTCGACATGGACGTGATCGTCCTGAACCGTACGCCGCAAAAAGCACAGGCGCTTGCCGAACGCTTCGGCTGTGCGTGGGCCCCGTGGGATGCATTTGACCGGATCGATCCCGACCTTGTTGTCAATACGACACCGCTTGGCATGCAGCCGGATACCCGCAGCCCGCTTGCAGAAAAACAGATAACAGGGGAAATGACCATCTTTGATCTGGTATATACGCCGCCGGTAACCCCGCTCATCGGGATGGCGCGGCAGAAAGGGTGTACAACCATTACGGGCATCGATATGTTTGTCCACCAGGCACGGGAGCAGTTTTACCTGTTCTTCGGGATTGACGTGCCCGAACAGGTGATACGGGAGCTTGTCGCATGAACACGTTTGGCAGAACATTTCGGATTACAACATTTGGCGAAAGTCACGGGGCAGCGGTTGGCGTGGTCATTGACGGGTGTCCTCCCCGGATCGCGTTGTCGGCACAGGATATCCAGCCTTTGCTTGACCGGCGCCGGCCGGGAACCTCCCCGCTCACCTCGCCGCGCAGGGAGCCGGACCGGGTCGAGATCCTCTCCGGCATATTTGAGGGAAAGACTACCGGGACGCCCATTGCGCTGCTCGTGCATAACGAGGATTCGCATTCCGGGGATTACGATGCCTTAAAAGACGTGTTCCGGCCGGGTCATGCAGACTTCACGTACCAGGAAAAATACGGTATCCGGGACTATCGCGGCGGCGGGCGCAGTTCCGGCAGGGAGACAGTCGGCCGGGTGGCAGCCGGGGCGGTAGCCCAAAAAATCCTGTCGGCACACGGCATCGCCATCACCGGGAAAATTCTCGCGGTGCACGGGAAATCCGGCCAGAATGAGATCGAAGCGGAGATCCGTTCGGCAAAGGAAGCCGGCGATTCTGTTGGTGGAATTGTTGAGCTTGTCGCTCGTGGGTGTCCTGCGGGGCTTGGCGATCCGGTCTTTGGGAAACTGGACGCACTGATCGCCGGCGCGATGATGGGCATTGGCGCAGTCAAGGGAGTGGAGATTGGCGACGGGTTTGCCGCAGCCGGGAAATTCGGGAGCGGGAACAACGACCAGATGACTGCTGACCGTTTTTTAAGCAACCATGCCGGGGGGATCCTTGGCGGCATCTCCAGCGGGCAGGATATTGTCGTGCGGATTGCGGTCAAACCCACGCCGTCCATTCAGAAAATGCAGAAGACCCGGGACTGCCACGGCAACCAGGTGGATTTGTCAATCCAGGGGCGCCACGATCCCTGTATCGTGCCCCGCATCGTGCCCGTTGCCGAAGCGATGATGGCGCTCGTGCTCGTGGACTGCTGGCTGGAGCAGGAAAAGTATCTGATCGGCCGGTAGAACTGCACACCGGCTCGTGGGGTGGGCGGGAATCTAAACGCGCTTTGTGATTCCCACTTCAACCGGGTTCTCCGGATACGAGATCCATTCCGTAAACCCGCCTTCAAACATCACCACATCCGGGTAACCGAGCAGGAATTTCAGGACGAGAAATGCGAGTGTTGCCGTTTTCCCGGTCCCGCAGGAGCAGATGACGGTTTTATCCGGGGTAACCCCACGGGATACAAAAATTTCCCGGAGTTTTTCCGGGGATTTAATAAGCGCCGTATTTTTCTCATCCATCAGCGCCGGTGCCGGGACATTGACCGCCCCGGGAATATGGCCGGGTTTTGCCCACGATGCCTGCCCCTCAAACGCAGCCGGTGGCCGGGTATCGACCAGCACGGCACCGGGCTTTTCCCTGAGACTGAGCAGTCCGGGATACCCGGTGAAATAATTCTCGCGGATGTGTGCGGTATATGCCACGCGGCGGGTACAGCCGGATACCTGCGTCACCGGCTGGTTCTCCTGCTGCCATTTGAGGAGTCCGCCGTCAAGAATACAGACCCGCGAATGCCCGTACCGGATGAGGGAATAGGCAACAAATGCGGCCGCAAAACCGTCGCCCGGAGCAGATGACGGGGTTCCTGTTCCGTTCCCCCCGGTATAGACGACCAGCTCGCGTCCGCTCTCTATTCCCACTACCCCAAAAAGTGCCTCTGCCATATCTTTTGGAATCCAGCGTGCCGGAATATTTCCTGTATGCACCCGGAACAGGCCCTCCGGCACATGCACCGCGCCGGGAATATGGCCGGAGAAATAGTCATGGACATCTGGCCGGCAGTCAAGGATCATCAGGCTGCGGTCGTCACGGTGTCTGGCCAGCCATCCGGTTGACACCCAGCGGACGGGAGGATTGGTTATTTCTTTGCTGCGTGCTGTTTCCATGCTATCCCTAGACAGATGTTTTTTTTTATTCATGCAACCGGAAATCCGTACTCCTCTTTCGTTCTCAAACCCGGAATACCCTCAAAGGGAGTACCGGGTTTGGGTCTTGCATCCAAAAACCGGGAACCCACAAAAATTACTCCTCCGGTTTCATGCGCTTCATCAGATCCACAAATTCTTCCACCGAATACTGGCCGTCTGCCGTTGTTGTTCCCATATGGCAGTATACCAGTTCAGAACCAAAGAAGGGGAACATCGCCCGGGCATACCGGAACTCTCTTCCCATCACTCCGGTGCAGACGGGTTTTTGTGCCGCATGGGTAAACGCGAGCAGTTCGATGAGATCGTCAGCGTTTGCCGGCGTCATAATTATTTTGGGGATATCCCCGTACGCCCGCAATTCGCGCTCCAGCACAAACAACACATGGAGCGGCATCATCCGCCCGGCATGGTGCGATGCGATGATTGTTTTGCCGGTGGATTTTATTGCTGCCGCATGCATCGCGAAGCGCTGTTCTATATCGATATAATCAACCAAGGGAATGATGGGGGAAATCTTTTCGAACCACTCATCTGCATTGCCAAAATACGTGCCGCCTTCCTCTGCCGAGCGGAGCGTTGCAATGATGGGCAGGCCGGTCTCCTTTTTTGCAGCCGCGATCTGCGCAGGAATATCGCCGTGCATCAGGTCAAGACGGAATTCAATCATATCCGCTCCCTTGTCACGGGCGGCACCGGCATACGAGGCATCCGTGAGCGCAGCAACAATCTTCATGACTGGTTTTTTGTTGGCGGGCTATCCTTAAAAAAATTCTTGGATGCCCAGGTAATGATAACTTTAAAAAAAATTCCCCCAACAAAAACTTCTCTTTTATTCACGGTTTATAAAACTCAAATCAAACATATCATGGATCGAATTTCCGGTGACAAACCGGTTTATCCCTTTTTGCGATATATACGTCTACTACAGTTATGGAAACCGGAATCCCCGCCTTTCAATGGCAGCGCCTTGTCATCACCCTGCTCGCAGGTATCGGGCTTGTCCTTGTACTGCCGCTCGCGCTCGCCATGGTTCTTGCTCTTCCGGTCACCCCGACCCTTGCCCTGATCGCGATGACACTCGTCATCGAGTATGCTGCTGCGCCCGGGGGAATCGCGCTTGGCCTCCCACCTTATTTTGTTCTGGGTGTCCTGTGCTCGGTAGCGCTTGGCATCACTCTTACCTTATATGGCCTGTTTGATACTCTTGCCACCCGATCAGAACGGATTGGGAATTTTTTGGCACGGTCGCAAAAAAAAGCGAACGAATCGTCCATTCTTGCAAAATATGGCATCTTCGGGCTTGTGCCATGCGTCCTGATACTGGGATTTTATGTCTGCCCGGCCGTTGCATGGGTCTGCGGCTGGCGACGGGATTATGCAATCCTGCTCACGATGGCCGGGTATATCCTTGCTTCCGTCGCAATAATTCTTGTAACAGCCGGTGTAATCTCGATTCTTTCAACCGGAGCCTGACCCGATATGACTGACACGAAAAGAACCGGTTCCCCGGAGAAACTCCCCGAACTCCTTGCGCCCGCTGGTTCCCCGGAATCCCTGCGTGCCGCCATCGCCGCCGGGGCTGACGCGGTGTACCTGAGCGGCCGGCAGTTTGGCGCCCGTAAATTTGCCCGGAATTTTTCCGATGAAGAGATCCCAGAAGCGGTACGATCGGCCCATTTACAGGGTGTCCGGGTCTACGTGACGGTGAACACGCTGATCCATGACCGGGAATTACCCGGCGTTGCAGAGTACCTGGTGTGGTTGTACGCTAACGGCGTCGATGCGGTGCTGGTGCAGGATATTGGCGTCGCGGCGCTTGCAAAAAAACTGGTCCCTGACCTTTCCCTGCACGCATCCACCCAGATGACCATCCATTCCGCAGACGGGGTGAAATGGGCGGCAGGACAGGGATTTTCCCGGGTCGTGCTCGCCCGTGAACTCTCTCTTGCCGACGTGCAGGCAATTGCAGCGGAGACGGCAACGCTTGGCATCGGTCTTGAAGTGTTTGTGCACGGGGCCCTCTGTTACTGCTGGTCCGGGCAGTGCCTGCTCTCATCGGTGGTTGGCGGGCGGAGCGGGAACCGGGGCATGTGCGCCCAGCCCTGCCGGAAACCGTACACGTTCGTCACCGGAGACCGTGACGCATACGGCAATCCGGTCAACCTGCACCCCATCTCCTCAAAAGAGCGCTTCCTCCTCTCCCCAAAAGATCTCTCAACCTACCCGCACCTGCCGGAACTCGCCCGTGCACCGGTTGCGTCACTGAAAATTGAAGGACGGATGAAATCTCCTGAATATGTTGCCACGGTCGTATCGATCTACCGGCGTGCGCTTGACGCAATCGCTGCCGGTACCTGGGAACCGGCAAAGGACGACGTGCAGGACCTGCTGCTCGCCTTCAACCGGGGGTTCACAAAGGGGTATATTTTCGGGGACAAGCATGCTGCACTGATGGGCCGGGACCAGCCAGACAACCGGGGGCTCTTTATCGGGGTTGTAACCCGGTTTGACAACCGTTTGGGAACGGTCACGGTCCAGTGCGAAACCCCCATCGTGCTGCATCCCGGCGACGGGCTGCTCTTCTCGCACCCGGATCGGCCGGAAACCGCGTGGGGATGTGCGCTCAATAATGAACCGGTCCGGACACCGTCGTCGGTTTCATTTTCCGTTCCACAACCGGTAACGGCAGGAACCCGGCTGTACCTGACAATGTCCGGCCCGCTGCGGGCACGGGCCCGGCAGATCGTGGCAAAACCCCCTGCAGGACTCCGGCATCCGGTCATGATCGATATGAACGGGGCGGTCCTGCCGGACGGCACACTGGTGCTTGGCGGGGCGATCAATCCCGGCAGCGCCAATGTTGTCGTTATCCCCGCCACACGCTCCCGTATCCTTGTCCCGGCAGAATCCCGTCCGCTCACCCGCGACCAGCTGATACGGTCGCTTTCAAAAACCGGGGGGACACCGTTTGCCATCCGCGAATTCTCTCTTGACTATCCCGGGGGAATGTTTGCCCCGATTGCCGAACTCAACCGGGTGCGCCGGGAATTCCTGCAGTCTACACAGGCAATACTTGTCCAGTCAGCCACGCCATCCGATGAGCATATTCGTGCAGCACAGGACCGGTTGGGCGCTCTTGTCACGGGATGGCGCACACAAACCTCAGATCGCACCACTTCTCCACACCGCCGCCGTGTCAGTCTTGCTGTTTCTTCCGACAATCTCGGGGGTGTTGCCGCTGCGGTACAGGCAGGTGCGGATTGTGTTTACTTTGAACCCACCTTTCATCCGGACCCGGCAGGATATCAAAAATCCCCGGGCCCGGACTATGTCGCCGCACAGATCCGTGAAGCGCTTGCCTGCTGCCGCGATACCGCAACACGTCTTGTGTGGAAATTTCCCCGGATCACGCGAACGGTTTTCACTGATATGGCAATTCCCCTGCTTCCCGTGCTGGTAAGCGAGGGGCTTACGGAATGTATGGTTGACAGCATTGGCGCTGCACAGGCAATCCTCTCGGCAGCGCCCGGGATACGCATTGCCGGATCGGTGGGCCTGAACGTGTTCAACCACCAGACCCTTGACGAACTCTCCCGGGTGCCGTTCCACCTTGTCACCCTCTCGCCGGAGCTCTCCGGTACAGAGATTGCGGATATGCTCCGCACAGCGCCCTGCACTCCTCACCGTCCGGCATGTGCCGTTATGGTACAGGGTGCGGTTGAGGCCATGGTATCGGAAGACTGCCTTCCCCAGCCGGTATGGCAATGTCGTCATGACGCCCCCGACCGCAAAGATCATAACCCTCCTTTTTTTGGGATCATGGATGAGACACGGCGGATCTTTCCGGTCTATGTTGACAGCGAGTGCCGAACCCACCTGTTCAACGCAATGGAGACCTGTCTGATCGATTACCTGCCGCTCCTGTTCGATGCCGGCATCCAATCGGTCGCAATCGATGCCCGGATGAGACCTCCTGCATATGTCAGCGGGATGGTGAAAATTTATAAAGAAGCAATCGCGGCGGCACAACCGGACAGCCCGGATGCATCCCGTCACCTCCGGGCATTAAAGGAGCAGGCCAGACGTATTGCCGGGGGCCTCATAACTTCAGGGCCGTTCCTTCACGGACTTAAGGAATAATTTTTGGTAATTATCAAAAATCAGCCCCCAAATTTGATTTACCGTAATCATTTTTTGATGGAAAAAACGATGCCTGCCGCCGCCCCGAAGGGCGCCCCGCGGCGGCCTCAATGAGTTTCAGTCATCGGATTTTTAGTAATCTGCCCCGTTGTGCCTAAAGAAAGGCCATGAGGCGGGGAGCCATACATACTATCATCAATCTTTTATTTAGTTAGTGCGGAAAAGTTGATTTAATCCTCTTCAGGTTATCTGAATTAATAATCACAAAAATCTTAAAAACGTGTTTATCGTCGCACTGGGGGCTGGTATTTTGCAACCAACTGATTTTTTTCTTGGTTGTTCTACAAACCCCCAGTCTCACGTGATCGAAAGGTCTAATGATGACCCGGTGCAATTTACCTGTCAGGTAAGGAGGGTATCCATGTCGTCGCCACTGATCCTTGTCAACCTGAAAACCTACAAAGAGGGAATGGGAAACCGTGCCCACCAGATAGCCACCGCTGCACAGCTGGTCGCCCGCGAGAGCGGTGCGACAATCGGGGTGGCACCGGGTTTTATCGATCTCCACCCGCTCTGCCATCACTTTGCAGTTCCGGTCTATGCACAGCACGTGGACGGGTTCGAGCCGGGCGCTCATACCGGCCATATCACCGCTGACGCAATAAAATTCGCCGGCGCGACCGGATCCCTGGTGAACCATTCCGAACGCCGGCTCACGCTGGCTGATATTGAAGCATCGGTCCGGTCACTCCATGCCCACCAGCTGACAGCTGTAGTCTGCACAAACAACGATACCACAAGCGCCGCAGCAGCAGCACTCTCCCCGGAATATGTCGCCATCGAACCCCCGGAACTGATAGGGAGCGGGGTTTCCGTTTCAAAAGCAAACCCGGAGATTATCCGGAAATCGGTTGCTGCCGTCCACGCTGTCAACCCGAAAACGAAAGTGCTCACCGGTGCCGGTATCCAGTGCGGGGAATGCGTGAAGATTGCCGTGGATCTTGGCACGGATGGCGTGCTTCTTGCATCCAGCGTTGTAAAATCAGCCGATCCGGCAGCAGTACTCCGGGATCTGGTCTCAAAATTCTGACACCCTTTTTTTAAAAACTAAAAATGGGGATTTTTATTTAATCACCAGGTACCAGACACCGAATATAACGATAAAGAGAACAATTCCCATACCAATCACGGTTACGTTGCTGATTTCAGTGGATTCTTCTGCCATGATACACTTCCGTTCGTGGACTTCCCACGTAATTTTCCGTCGGTGTATTACTATTTAATCATTGTTATATCCCCACGGTCTCCTGCGGGGAAATGTGCATCCATAAAAAAAACTGATGGTGTGATGCATCCCCAGCGTTGCGATTCACCTGTTTAATACCCTGACCCCCCGGGTGGAATCGTACTAGACAATAAGGGAGATCAGGTCGTGCTTGGTGATGACGCCACGGACCGTGCGCCCGTCCACCACCAGCACCGCATGGTTCTGCTGGAGAATGCTGACAACCGTTTCCACGTCCATATCCGGGGGCACGGTCGGAAATCCGGGCTCCATGAAATCCCGGACCATAAACAGCTGGGTTTTATGGAGGCGCTGCTGTTCGATCGCCTTGACGATCACCGACTCGGAAATGCAGCCAACCGGCACGCCCCGTTCAATGACCGGCAGCTGGGAGATGTTGTTTTTACTGAAGATCTCCACGGCAAGCGAGATGCTTTCCAGCGGCTGGACGGCAAGCACCGGTGCATGCATGATCTGGGCGGCCGTGATCTTTTTTGGTTCAGTCCGGTTAAAGACGGCGATGATCTTATTGAGCGTACTGACCCGGGGGTCCACGCTTCCTGCTTCGATGCGTGCCACCATGGACTGGCTGATGCCGGCACGCCGGGCGAGTTCCGTCTGCCTCAGGCCCAGTGTTTCACGGCGGGACCGGAGCTCCTCCGGTGTAGGAATATTCATGTTCAATTACTACTGGTCATAGAAAAATATCAACTTTATGCAGGTTCCTAAAAAAAAATAAGCAGGTACATGCCCGCCCGGCAGGCCTGCTAAATCCCGTTTGAAGCAAACAAGAACCACCAGGCAACTCCAAAAGAGAAGAGACTAAAAATTTCCCGGTATTCTGGCGCGGGAAGCATTTTTTGGCTGGTGTGTCTACGCACAGGTTTATTATCCCAGCATAAGTTGGGCAGTCCTGCTGTGCAAAATTCTTTAAAGACCAGCACCTATAGAAGCTAAATGGCATAATCCACTGCATTCCTGGTGGATTAGTGTTGAACATGACTGAGTGTCTCACCAGTGAAGACGACGATGAAGGGAACCAACGGCGGTTCGCTTTCTCTTTTGCAACGATGTCCTGCCCGACAGGGGCAGGTGCAGGAATACGGATCATTGACCATGTGTTTTTTCGGTTCTCCCGCCCGGCGTACGGGTGGAGAGAGAGCGCCGGCAGACCTGCCGCCATCAACAGCAGTGCGAATGGTTCCTTAAGGGGACCCGGCGGGTTGATGACCCGATGAACAATCGTTGGGGTGAACCCCTGCGGTTTAACGAACTGCTCCCAACCCCGGGTCATGGATCTGCCATCCCGGATTCCTTATCGGCAGCCACCGGCATCCTTTCCCCGGCACCGGCCCCGGTCTTTGTTCCACAGAGGAAACCTGCGGTACGGGCGGCTGTAAAAAAAGTGCCGGGAATGACCAAGGATACGATGTTTGTGGTGCGGCGGGGCAGCACCTTCCATGTGATCAGCGAGGATTACTCCTACAAGACCGAGCCGTATTATACGATTCTTCAGCACGAGGTTGACGGAAAAATCGTCAGCCCCACGAGCCGGCAGGTGCTGGATGCGTTCGTGGTGCCGATCTGCCTTGAGCGGCTGAAAAGCGCGGGTATACCGGTGTGCGAGTGGGGCATCTCGCAGGCATATGTCCCGTTCCCCTCGATCCTGTACGGGCTGAACTATTTTGCCACATCGTCAGATTATTTTGTTGTCAGCAACAATGAGCAGGCAAAAGAGACAATCAAGCACATCACCAACAAGGGAAAGTACCCGTTCTGCTACCAGAAACTGGATGAAGAGGCGACAATCCACACCTGCACCGCGATATTTGGCAGGACAATCAAAAAATGCAGTGCCGTTTCCCGGTATGCCGGACAGATCTACGATGTGTTCTCCATCCCGCTGGTCAGCATGGTCTTTGTGAAAACCGGTAAGAACTTTACGCTCTCCTCGCTTGCACCGATGCGGTACAACCACCTCACCGAGCCGGAACGGGAACTGCTCTCCTTGTACCTGGCGAACCAGGAGTTTCTATGAGCAAGCTCGGTATTTTTGTGGACCGGAAAACCCTCTCGAACTCCGAGCAGCTCAACGCCCTGATCCACTGCCGGGACGTCGCTGAAGGAATGGGGCATTCGGCCGAGTTCCTGTTTCCGGTGGATATCAGCAGGATCCCCAAAATGGATGCACTCTTCATCCGGGCCCGCACGGACCCGATGAACGTGACCTATGTAGCATCGCGGATGGCGGAGATGCACGGCATACCGGTGATCGACGACCCGAATTCCATCCAGATCTGCGGGGACAAGGTCAACATGTATTCCCACCTGCAGAAAAAAGGCGTCTCGCTCCCAAAGACCGTCTTTCTCTCAAAAAACGATCTGACCGTTGAACGGGTTGCAAAACTTTTCGATGACTTGGGAACGCCCCTTATCGTAAAAGAGCCCTCAACATCGTTTTCACTCCGGGTTGAGAAGGTGTCCGATATTGCAGAGTTTTTCCATGTCGCACACCGGTTCATCAAGATGTCGGACTGGATTGTCATCCAGCAGTTCGTGGAGAGCAAATATGACTGGCGGGTAGGAGTGCTTGGCGGTGAATTGCTCTATGCCTGCAAATATACGATCCCGTCCGTGACGTTTAAGATCCAGGCATCGGTGAACGGTCATATCGTCTATTGCGGGGTCGAGAGCGTTCCGGAAAATGCTGTGCCGCCACATGTGATCCAGCTGGGGATCGACGCGGCAAACGCGATCGGTACCGGGCTCTACGGTGTCGATATCAAAAATAATAACGGGGATGCGTGTGTCATCGAAGTCAACGACAACCCTTCTCTGGAGAGCGGCGAGGATGCCGATTATCCCCGGGTCTATGAAAAAATTGTTTCTCACCTTTTTGCGAAGTGATATATCTTGACAGAAAACTGGCTTTTACGTGCTGAAGATATCTGTATGCGTTGCGGGGGGCATTGCTGCGATGAGGCACATCCCCCCATCTCCAATCCCTGTCACCAGCGGTTGATCGCTGCCGGTGTCTCACCCGATAGTTTTGAAGTGAATGGTTACCGGCGGTTAAAAACCAACCCGGATGGAACATGTATCCTGATGAAGGAAGGGAAGTGCACCATCCATGATATAAAACCCGAGACCTGCCGGGCCGGGCCATTTACCTTCGACGTGATGGACGATCAGGTGCAGATTTTCCTGAAATTTGAAACCCTCTGCCCCATTGTCGGGCTCCTCAAAGAGGTACCGTCTGCCTATAACCAGCAATACGAACAATCGGTACGAAATATCGCGCATCTCGTTTCAAACCTGTCCCGTGATGAACTGACCGTGATTAGCCGGATTGAAGAGCCGGATACGGAAAAAGTCGCAGAGATCCCGTTACAGGATATCGGATCTTATGTCAATCGGCACTGAACACGAATACTCGATCAACGACGCACGCTTCAGTGCCCTGCCGGTATCGGACCGGGTGATCAAATCCATCTGCGGGAGTTTTGAGAGCGAGATTCTTTTTGGCGATGTTAAACTGGGAAAGGAGCTCCAGAAGCATGTTCTCGAGTTCATCCCGCGCTCCCACGCGGACACGATCCCGGCACTCGAATCGCAGCTGGTGCAGGGCATCCAAAAATTTTACCGGGTGTTTCCCCACGGGTATCACCTGCTCGGTCTTGGCATGCACCCGACGCTCACGCTGGACAAAACCGCTGTATGGGACCATGACGAGGGCGAATATTATGAGGTCTATGACCGGCTGTTTGATATCCGCCAGCACGGGTGGCTTAACATCCAGGCGCTCCAGATCAATCTCTCGTATGAGGGGGATAAGGATCTTGTGGCCGTCTATAACCGGCTCCGCCCGCTGCTGCCCTACCTTATCGCGGTGACGGCATCTTCGCCGATGGTGGAGAGCCGGCTTACCGGCGCGATGGACAACCGTCTTATCTATTACCGGGAGAACCAGCAGGTGATACCGGACATCTGCCACGGGATCGTCCCGGCAGCTATACGAACCGTGAACGATTACCGGTCGGCGCAGGAAGCGATCTATTCCGAACTCAAAAAGCGTGACGCGGCAATCCTCTGCGAGGAATGGCTGAACTCAAGCGGGGTGATCGTCCGGTTCTCCCGCACATGTCTTGAGATCAAGGCGCTTGACGAGCAGGAGTGTATCTGTTCGGATATGGCAGTCTGTGCATTTGTGCAGGCGCTGCTCCGGTGCCGGGCACTTTTCCTTGAGACGGACCAGGACGCACTTCTGGAACTCACCCAAGAGGTCATCATGCACGGTACGGCACCGGTGCAGCAGGAGCTCAAGGGGCTCTATGACGCGGCATGGCAGAAGGCGACGCCGGAAGAACGCCGGTACCTGCCGGTGATCCAGAACCGGATTACGAAGGGGAGTCTCGCTGAACAGATCGCAAAGCGGTACCGCGAAGAACACGAGATTGTTCCCATCCTTGCCGGTTTGGCGCACTGCCTCCGGTATAATGAACCGTACGGATTATAGGTGCATCGCGGAAACGGGAGCCGGGCAAAGGTACCCGGTTTGAGATGACAATACCGACGGGCGGATACCGGTTCATCACCGGGTAAAAAAAATACCGCTGGAGGGTTTGAGCCAAAAAGTGAGTCCCCGCCGGGACTTATTTTCCGGACCAGCCTTCCGGTACATCATGCTATTATCCGACATTTTTATGTTTATGCCCGCCCGGGGTGGCGATCCATCCCAAAAAGGGGTGCGGTCAACCAATGTTCCCGGGATTTTAATCCAACCACCTTACATGATCCACGGTTCCCGGCCGGAAAAGTATCGGATGTAAAGCCCTGTTTTTTCATGTTACACCCACTGTACGCCATCCGGGGAACGATCGTCCATCTAATCGCTTTTATTAGCGTACATTTTCCTGCCCGCAGTATAGCCAGTTTTCCCTGAATATGGCCAAATCGCAGGATTTCAAATAACCTGTGCCGGAATTCACCTGTTTTCATGATCCGATGGCTCGAAAATGACCAATCCGGGCACGTTTCAGGCTCGGATTCCGGCAGGGGAGATGCATCCCTGGCAGGATCTCCTGTTGTCCCGGGAATAGCGGTAACATCCTCCTCGGGAGGTCAACGGATAGAGTGATTCAACGTGAGAACTCCCCCCTTCCCCATCATCCGCCCGGTTGACAGGCACATTAACAAGGCACCCGGACTATCTCTAGATAAGGACTGGTGAACGATGTCTCACACCCTGCTCTCTGAATCCGAAGGGTACGAACTGCTGAAAACCTATGGTATACCCGTACCCCGGTACGAGGTAACAAGGAGTGCCAATGAAGCAGCCCGTGCCGCACAGGAAATCGGATTTCCGGTGGTCATGAAAATAATTTCCCCACAGGTGATCCACAAGAGCGATGCCGGGGGCGTTGTCACGGGAATTTCTACGCCGGAGGATGCAGGGCGGGCGTTTGACACGATAACCAAAAATGTCCGGGCTTCCAATCCTGCCGCAGAGATCGCCGGGGTGATGGTCGAACAACAACTTCCTTTGGGGCTCGAACTGATCATCGGGGGAAAGACCGACGCTGCGTTTGGCAAGGTCATCACGATTGGCATGGGCGGAACTCTTGTCGAGCTCTTAAATGATGTGTCCATCGCGGTACTTCCCATCAGCGATGACGAGATACGCCGTATGATCCGCCATCTCAGGAGCTATCGCCTGGTCGCCGGGTACCGTCAGCAGCCGGCACGTGATGAAGGGGCGCTGGTTGCGACGATTCACGCCGCCCTTGCACTCTTTCTGGAGCATCATGAGATCGAAGAATTCGATATCAACCCGTTTGTCCTGTACGAAAAGGGTGGTTGCGCCGTTGATGCCCGGTTTTACCGGAACGAATCAGCCGGCACCGTGATCACCGCCACACTGGCGGTACCGCTCATGCCTGCATCCCTGCTGAAGATAAATTCTGTTGCGATCGTTGGCGCTTCGCAGGACCCAAATAAAGTCGGCTATGCGATCTGCCGCAACATGCTTGGATTTCCGGGGAAGCTCTACCCGGTCAACCCGAAGAGTGCGATGATTCTTGGGAAACCGGCATACCCGACACTTGCGAGCATCCCGGGAGATGTCGATGCCGTTGTCATCGCAATCCCGGCACCGGGCGTTCCAAAAGTCGTGCAGGAAGCCGGGGAAAAAGGTATTCCCCTTGCGATTATCATCTCATCCGGGTTCCGCGAAAGCGGAGCGGAGGGAAAATCCCTTGAGGATGCAATCCTTACTCTGGCAAAAAAATACCCTGTGCGGATCATGGGCCCCAACTGCCTCGGTCTCATGCTCCCGTCGCAGGGCATCAACACCACGTTTGACCCGGTCTCGCCAAAACCCGGCAAGATCGCGTTCATCTCCCAGAGCGGGGCAATCATCACAACCATCGTGGACTGGAGCCTGCCGGAGGGTATCGGTTTTTCTGCGGTCATATCGGTTGGCAACCAGGCCGATCTCATGTTTGAGGATTTTATCGGGTTTGTTGGTGATGACCCGGATACAAAAGCAATCATTCTCTATATCGAACAGGTCCGGGACGGGCCACGGTTTATGGATATTGTCACCCGGATCACCGGTAAAAAACCTGTCATCGCGATAAAATCCGGTTCATCGAAGATCGGGCAGAAAGCCGCATCCTCCCATACCGGATCGCTTGCCGGCAGTTTTGCCGTGTACCAGGCAGCGTTCCGCCAGTCCGGGGTTATACCCGTGCGGTCAATCCGCGAAGCGTTCCAGGCTGCAGAACTGCTCGCGTCCGAAGGCTATCCTCACGGGGTCAGGGCCGTCGTTATTTCCAATGCCGGGGGATTTGCCGTGCTCTCATCTGATTATGCCGAGCGTTTCGGGATCGACCTGGTGACATTCCCTTCGGATCTTATCCGCGAACTGGATGCGGTGCTCCCCAAAGACTGGAGCCGGGAGAACCCGATTGACATGGTGGGCGATTCAAGCGTGGACCGGTACGCAAAGACCTTTGACGTGATGATCGGGCACCAGGATCTCTGGGACATTGCGTTTGTCATTGCGGTTCCGTCAGCAATTTCAGATCCGATCCGGGTCGCAAATGAACTGGTCAGGTTCTCCCGGCACACGCACAAGATGATTGTCGGCTGCATGATTGGCGGCGATTCCATGAAAACTCCGCTCCGCATCCTGCGGGACGCAGGGATTCCCAATTTCCCGGATATGGAAGATGCATTCCGTGCTGTCGGCAACATCTGCTCCTTTACGTGTCATAATGGTACCGGCCACGGGCATTGTACTGGCAATCCCGCCAACCGGGAAGAATAATGCTCCCATTGAAATCCGGGATACCCTAAGAAAAAAATTTTAGAGCGAGATCTTCTTTAATATCCCGCCGTTCTTGAAGATCGTGATCCCGCCGCCGCTCTGGGAAACGACAATTCCCACGGCACGGGTCTCCTTTGTCATCGCCGCTACCGAGTTGTGCCGGGTGCCCATGCCTTTTGGCAGCGCAACGCCGCTCGTATCCACCGTAATATACCGTCCTGCCGCCTGGATATACCCGTCACCGGAGATCACAAAAGCGCCGTCCATCTGGGCAAACTCCTTGATGCTCTCTTTGATATCCGGATTGGTGACCAGCCGGGATTCTGGCTTGTGCCCTTCATACGGGTTTAAATTGATCTGCCGGGATTTTTCAAGCACATTCCTGATATCACCGATAATAAACGTCGTGCCGACCGATTTTCCTTCCCGGCCCTCAATTGAGATCTCGGTGCAGATATGGAAAATGGCATCGAACACATCCTCGCGGATATCGGTTTCCGTCACCACCATCTCTTTCCATGTATCGGTGCTGATCCGCACCTGCCCGCTCTGCCGGCGGTCCGTAATGTCGTGGCCGATACAGAGGACTTCGATAACATGGCCCTCCTCGTCCCGGATTGCCTTGTTGATCCAGGCGATCCAGACACGGTCGCCGTTTCTCCGGATATTCTCGCTGACATTGACCGCCGAACCTTCGGCATTGAACCCGGCGTCGTTAGCCATCATCGAGAGATCGTGGCTGCCCCGGTTCTTTTCCGGGACAATCGTGCCCACGACATTTTTCCCGATCACGGCTTCCTGCGGGTAATCAAAGAACGTCAGGGCAAATGAGTTGAAGAATGTGATCGTGCCCTGCATGTCCATGCGGATGATGATACTCTGGGAATTCTGCATCATCTCACGGTATTTTGCCTCGCTTGCCTTGACCGCATCTTTTAACTTCTTCTTATCGGAAACGTCGGTCACGACAATCGTGCCACCCTTTCGTGCATCGAGGGGATCGGCAAACTGCGACTGGAGGGCGCAGGTCACGCTGCCGCCGCCAAGATGGAGAAGGTCGCATTCCGCATGACCGATACCCTGTGCGTCCCGGTGGATTTGAAGATCCCGTGCGGCCTGCTCGTACTCTTCAGGAGTCTTGAAGAGGATCTGGACGGGTTTACCCACAAGGTGTATCTCGGGATACCCGAGCAGCGCCGCAAGAGGCCGGTTCACCCATTCGATCGTATCGTTGCGCATCTGGAAGATCCCAAGCGGTGTTGCCGACAGGATGGTGGTGAGCTGATCGTTTTGTAGTTTTATGTCGCGCTCTGATTTCCGGCGCAGAGTGGTCTGCTTGAGCAGGGTGACCAGTTCGGCGATGGAGGAGCGGATATCGACCGTGCGGGAGACCGTGATCGCGATCCCGTTACTGACTTCTGACAGCCCGAAGTTGTTTGCCCCGGTATGGCTGTACAGGATCACCGGTGTAGCATTCCCTATCGAGCGGAGATATTTCAAAAAACCAATTCCGTCCATATCGGACATGAACTCGATCCCGTTTACTGCCGGCACCAGTTCATAGGAAATAACAACATCATATGCCCGGGTTTTCAGTTTTTCAACTGCCTGTTTTGTGGACTGGGCAACATCGAGCCGGACTTCACCGGTTTTTTCAAGGGCAGGCCGGATCTGCACCAGAAAATCAGTTGTATCATCCACAAATAAAACGGTAATCATGTACGTATCGCCATAAAATGTGCGCCGCTCATTCTTCGCATATGAGGTGGAGATTGTGCAAATAAATAGTTGTTGCGGGGAAAGGATCAGCGGTAACAGGAAAATAAATGGCCCATTTAAGGAATATATAGTCCTGCGTCCCGGCCGTGAAAAAAAAGTTCTGTGTCCTGTTATCGGGCGAAGTTAGTCTTCCGCAGGTGCAGGATCTGCGTCGTCTTCTGCCTCTTCATCCCCGGTTCCGGCATAATCTCCATGGTAGATCCACCACCCGGCAATGAGGATCAGGGGGATGCCGACCGGGACAGAAAACCCGTGCAGGTTGTTGAGCAACATCCCGTACTGCACCAGAAGGGAGATGCCGAACAGGATTCCGGCGGCAATGATGCAGAGCGCACCATGGTTCATGTTCTGCGGGTTTTTTTCTGCATATGCCAGAAGCGTAATGATGAAGGCTGCCATGAGAAGAACCGAACCGGCGATCCACACGATATAAGAAATCGCGGTTGTCCCGGTCAGGATACCTTTGGAAACATAACCCACGTCCCGGGTGATAAGGATGAAACTGTTGCCAAGGTAACTCTGCTGGTACCGGAACAGTGCCCATTGCAGGCCCGTTGCGAGCCCGTCGCCGATGACATAGATATTGAGGGGAATACAAAAGATCAGGGCCTGGAGAACCAGCGGAAGTCTGAGGTTTGAGGTCATGTGCGTATTCTGGTATTGGGAGGGATACGTATTATAATTAAACGAAATTGCCCCGGAATACTACGAAAAAAGGAGAAATTATTCTTCGGTATGCTCAACGATCGCGAGCTGGTACATCCAGTCCATCAGCGGGTGGCACTGGTCGACGATACATTCGAGCTCGCAGGCAACACACGGGATGAGTTCGTCACCGGCAATCAGGTCTGCGGGGTTTACCGGCATCTGCTTGCAGCGGAGAAGGAATGTTTTAATTCCGTCTTTTTTGTATTCGACCCGCTCGATGAGTCCGCTCTCTTCGAGTTTTTTTACGATCCTCGAACATTTCCGGCTGTCAACATTTAAGAGTTTCCAGAGTTCGCTCTGGAGTACCCCTTCCGGCGTTGACCGGATCAGGTTTAATGCTTCATCATCCACTGGGTCAGTCATCAGTTCCACGTCCCGGATTTCCTTTTAAAGAAGCGGTGCAATGGTAAGAATATTGTTGCCCCTGATGACAACGGTACCGAGGCTCCTGCCGCGCTCATTGTTGACAAACTCAATGGTTTCGTCCATGTGAATGTTCAGATATTCGTCCACTGCAACAAGCCGCCCCTGCAGCTTGCGCCCTTCGTCTTTAATCTCTACCGATATTTTTGAATCGACAAGTGCAAACACTTTTTTTATCGGCAAAACAATTCCGTTAACCATCTGTCCTAATTTGGGGTCTGCGATAATTAAAGTTTGCTCAAAGAAAAATTGCAGGAAAAATGAATCCTAATAGGAAGGAAGTTCATGAAAGAAAGTGGACCCTTGCACATATCTGCTTTGTTAAAATTCTCTTTTTCCCGTCATTTTCTTATTCTCTCTAACAATAAGGAGGGTGACCCCCTCTCTCCCCCAGAGGGGGGAGGCACCCCAAGGGGAGGATCCCCTTGACCCCCCTCCTGATTTGTTCATTTTTTTCATTAACCTTATGATGTTTCTTTAAACTATTGAGGAATGTCCAAACAGCGGGAAGGGAAACACGATATACAAATAATCCCTATGAGCAACAGCATGTTTCTTTTTTTTTAAAGTTCGACATATCGTATTCATACCAACGTCATAACCATGTAATGTCATATCAACACGGGACAATTTCCCTTTCGTTAAAAACGTGAAAAAATTATTCCGGAATGGGTTCCCACCGCTTCGCCAGCATTTTTTCCACTGAGGGAAGCGTGGTATATTCCATCTCGCCCAGTGACAACCGGTGCGGCTCGAATGGCCCCTGTGCCCGAATGACATCGGCAAGCTCGTTGCACCGCATCCGGACACGGTCAAACCCGGGATCGTCGAACATGTCGGCAGGCCCAACCAGTTCCCCGTCCGATACCTGGAACCCGAAGCAGATGACCCGGGGCGGACCGTCAAACCGGGTACAGTTTGCATCGCAGAGCCCCACCGGCATGAACGGGCCATGGTGGGAGCCCCGCATCCATCCGGCAACCAGTACCGGGATTGTAAAGGGTTCGATCACTTCACCCATGGACGGGAACCCGCTCTGGGCGCGGACGATCATGACCGGATCGTCTTTTCCGACATACCGGCCTGCCATCAGGTTCAGTCTCTGGGTACTGGTGGATGCCGCGATAGTCCCGTCCCTTTTGAACACGTGCTTGATGACGTACCGTGACGGTGCCCCGATGTAGGCGAGCATGCTGTAGCACTCTCCAGGGCAGGTGAACATGATGCGGCGCTTCCCGATGAGATCGTGCACCTCAAAGACAAACCCGTCATGCAGGGACGGGTCGATCACCAGTCCCGGCGTATTGAACGGATCGGCAAAGATCTTGTACAAGTAGAAGTTCCATGCGCCGGGCTCGGTTTTGTCTGCCATAAACACCATGAGGGGGTCCGAACCGCGCTCCTCGTACTCCATCTCGGCAACTCCGGGACCCATGCCTTTGACATTACCGGAGAAGGCATTCCCCAGCATATCCTGGCCGGCGCCATACAACTTCAGGCTTTTTGCAACTTTTGTGCATTCCATGAACACGTCCCATGCGAGCTTATGGATCTTTTCATGGTCGACGCCATGCCGGTGGGTCATGATAAGTTCGAGGTCATCGCCACAGTGCGTGACAAACGAATCGATAAGCAGTTTTCCCTCTTCTTCCCTGAGCATCTTTGCCGCCTTTTCAAGAAGCCTGGGATGGGTGCGGGAGTGTCCGGGATAACTCCCGACATCTGCTTTAATCACGGAGACGGTTATCTTTGCCATGAAACAGTCACGTGTAGAGTATTCTGCTTTGAAAAGAAAAAAGGTGCGGTAGTTGAGATTATTTCATCGAATTGCGGACAAGTGATGCTGATCCATAAGATGAAAACGCCCTGAAAAAGACCAGGCTTTCCGCATATGCCATCGATTCGATTGCATGGGTGGTGTCCGGGCCGACTGAGTAAATCTCTTTTTTGAATTCTTTTATTGCCATCTTGCAGTTGCCGTCAAAGATCTGGCGGTCCTTTTTGCCGGGATTTAATGGCCGGTATTTTTCAAGCGTCCAGTCCTGGATGTTTTTGTAGAGTGCCGGTTCATAGATTTTGAACATGTTGAACGCGACATCCTGCCAGAACGTGCCGACGTTGCCTTTGATGATGTCCCCTTTTGGGAAATGCAGGTTGATGAGATCCCGCGGGGTGCCGGTGATCCCGTGCTGGGCGATGCCAACCTTCAGGTTATTATCCCGGAGGGCTTGTGCGATTGCTTTTGTCTGCGGGATGTCGATGGACAACTGTTCGATCACGTTCCCGTTTGCATCGTAGGTATGTCCGTGCGTGCTCCCGTTTGCTATCGCTAAAACCTGCGGATACACATCGTTCTCATTGAGGGCTTTGATGAACTCTACTGCTTCTTCAGGTCTTGTCAGGACAAGCCCGTGACCGTCTTTTCTCCCGATCTCGCCGACTTCCACTTCAAGCCCGAACGGTTTGCCGTTCATTTTTGCGGTGATAAACCGGGCAAGTTCCGTGGTGGCTGTAATATTTGGTTCGAGTTCTTCCCGGACCGTTTTTCCTTCAAAATTGAAGAGATGCGAGGCGTCGATGGCAAACGACGTGTACCCTGCCTGCACCTGGGCATCGATCAACTGTTTTGTCTGTTCGATCTCCGCCGCATCACCGGTTTTTATCGTGATATGATCGGCATGGAGCGCCCACGTACCAAACCCAATCTCCGTTGCTGCTTCTCTCATCTTCTCCGAGAAGTCGTGAGGGGTCATACCGGTATACCCGCCCTTGAGGTCGCACTCTGACCGGGCGAGTTCCATGAATACCGCCGAGTCGGTATCTTTTGCGGCCCTGAAAATTCCCCGTGCGACCGTGGCGATGCGGACGTTGGCCGCCATCACAATAACTTTTTTCCCGGAAACGCCGTTAAGGATCGCGGATCCGGGGATTGGACCATATTCAGTTGCCATCATACACAATGCTCCTTTTTATTCGCCTTTTGCCATAAACGTTTCAATCAGCCGGATCTCTTTTTTCCCGCCAACATAGATAGGAGTGATATCATCGATCGCCACCGGCTGGATGGTGAGGATATCGGTTCTGCCATTGCTGATTGCCCCGCCAGCTTCATGAATGATCTTTCCCATGGGATTGGCTTCATACAGTAACCGGAGTTTTCCGGTTTCCTTTCCCTTGAACCCGGGATAGGCAAATACCCCGCCCTTATGGAGGATCTGGTGCACGTCTGCAACAAAACACCCGCTGAACCGGAGTTTGTAGCCTTCCTGCTCAAGATGTCCGATCCACCGTGCATGCTCCGGGAGGTAATTTTTCTTTAAGGCACCGGGTGCGTAAATTTTTCCCTCGGGGATTTTTATATCCTGTTCCTTTAAGATAAATTCACCCGTCTCGTCGAGCACGAATTCATGGACACCTTTCCCGGTGGTCAGTGTCAGGATCGTCAGGGGCCCGTACAGGATGTACAGGGCCGCAAGAAGGTCGGCACCTTTGCTCAGGACATGGCCGGGATAGATGCCGATAATCGATCCGGTGCAGAGGTTCACATCGATGAGCGAGGAACCATCGAGAGGGTCGATAACGACCCCGAAATTGTTTTTCGGGGAATCGACTTCGATGAGCTGGTCCTGTTCTTCTGTTGCGATGTACCGGACAAGGCGTGATTTTTTCAGTCCTGATACAAACACATCGTCTGCATACTTGTCAAGGGCCTGCTGTTCCTCGCCAAACATGTTCCGGGTCTGTTCATCGCAGGGTGTTTTCATGCAGGTCGGGAAAAACCCTTTTTTCACCAGCCGGGCCTGGGTGCTTAAAAAAAGAATAAGTTCGACCAGGTTTTTTTCTGTTCCGTTACTGACAAGGAAATCTTTGAGTATCATGGTGCCGCCTCCCCCCGCTCTTTTAAGGGCGCCAGACCAGGGGTTTTTCATGCCGGATTCCCGGATTTCTGTTTAGTCTTTTGATTTTTCAGGTTTATCAGGATTATTGTCAGGTTAAAATTCCCGGGTCATACGGGCTCTGCACCAAAGCAATGAAGTTTTTTTATTACACCTTTTCGGGCAGATTCCCCGGCAATCGATCCATTCAAAATAAAAAATCTCTCCCGAAAAAAACAAAGGTCCATAAAAAAAAGAAAAAAAATTATGCTGTTTTTTCCGATCCGGATCCACCTTCCGATGTCTCCAGGAGACTCCTGAAGGTCACTTCCAGTACCCCGTTTTTGAGCGTGTGCCGGATTGATGCGGGATCAACCGGGGGAAGGCCGGCAGTGGTGTGATATGTCCGGGCACTTCCGGCAGCCTCAAGGGTAAGGGTATGGTCGTTCAGCTGCATGTTCAGGTTCTCTTCAGATACACCCGGCATCTCGACGATCACTTTGACTTCATCGCCAATCCGGTGCACCTCTGCGACCGGCTCATGGGTATCCCGGGCATGGAACTCTTCGGGTTCCGGCTCATGGCCGGCACCTGGTCCTCCCTGGATGACGATCCGGTACCCGAATCCATCCGGCTGATTCAATGACATGCCATCATCCATGCCGGCAAAGAGCCGCGCCATCAGCGCGTCCATCTCGTGGAATATATCCTGCGGGTTGTTTTTCATGATTCATTCCTCCTTTTTGCTGGTGTTTATTCGGTTTTTTCCTGCAGCGTTTCTGTCAGTTTCTTAATTGCGTCAAAATCCTTCTTTGGCGCATACGTTATTTTGCGGAGCTTGTCGGCGTCGGCTTTGCCCGAATCATGTTTGAGGGCACCTGCACTCCTGATTGCCATGGCCGCATGCTCAAGGACTTCCCGCTGTTCGGTCGTGTAGAGCATCTCCCATGACTGGCGTTCAGATTTCTCCATCGCGTCGCGATCAAGGGAACCTTTTATTTTTGTCATTGCGGCATCGAAGTGTGCCTTTGTAATCATCACGTTCTTGATCGCGTCGGTCCGCTCCTGTTCGGTCTTTGAACCCATGACGACAAGGAATTCCCTGACTGCGGCCATCTTTGCCTCGCGGACGAGCGCCTCGATATCGGCACCGACATAGCCTTCAGTCTGCGCCACCATCGCGTCGATGTTCACATCTTTTGCAAGGATAGTCCCGGCTTCGCCGCTCAAATACACTTCGAAGATCTTTTTGCGGCTCTCTGCATCGGGTGCCGGCACATAGATGTGGCGCTCGAGCCGGCCGGGCCGGAGCAGTGCCTCGTCAAGCATGTCCGGCCGGTTTGTGGCGGCAAGAATGGTCACGTTCTTGAGTTCTTCCATGCCGTCGAGTTCGGTGAGAATCTGGGAGACTACGCTCTCGGTCACATGCGACGAGCTACTCGAGAGCCCGCGTTTGGGGACAAGAGCATCGATCTCATCAAAGAAGATGATGGACGGCGATGCCTGTCGGGCCTTGCGGAAGATCTCCCGTACTCCTTTTTCGGATTCCCCGACCCACTTGGAGAGGAGTTCGGGGCCTTTTACCGAGATGAAGTTGCACTCGCTCTCGTTTGCGACGGCTTTTGCAAGCAGGGTCTTTCCCGTTCCCGGCGGCCCAAAGAGCAGGATGCCTTTTGGCGGTTTGGTCTGGAGGCGCTCGAACACTTCCGGGTACTTGAGCGGCCATTCGACCGCCTCGCGGAGCTCCTGCTTGGTATCCTCAAGACCCCCGACCTGCTTCCACGTGATATCGGGAATTTCAACGAGCACTTCCCGCATTGCGCTGGGCTCGACATGTTTTCGGGCCTCATCGAAATCATCGCGGGAAACACGGAGCTGGTCGAGTACTTCATTGGGGATATCCTCGTCGATTTTTATCTGGGGGATTACTTTGCGCAGCGCATGCATCGCTGCTTCCTTGACAAGGAGTGCGATATCTGCGCCGACAAACCCTTGAGTGGAGTTGACAAATTCGTCGATCTTCACATCGTCGGCGAGGGGGACGCCCCGGGTGTGCACCTGGAAGATCTCGGTCCGCCCTTTCTTATCCGGGATGCCGATCTCGATCTCACGGTCAAACCGACCGCCGCGCCGGAGCGCCGGATCGATTGCATCCGGAAGGTTGGTGGCGGCGATCACGATGACCTGCCCCCGGCCTTTAAGCCCGTCCATCAGGGAGAGGAGCTGGGCGACCACCCTGCGCTCCACTTCGCCTTTTGTGTCCTCACGCTTGGGCGCGATGGAGTCGATTTCATCGATGAAGATGATCGCCGGGGCGTTCTGCTCGGCCTCCTCGAACTTTTCGCGGAGCCCTTTCTCACTCTCCCCGTAATACTTGCTCATGATCTCGGGGCCCGAGAGCGTGATGAAGTGGGCGTCCACTTCGTTTGCCACCGCTTTTGCGATCAGCGTCTTACCGGTTCCCGGGGGACCGTAGAGCAGCACCCCTTTTGGCGGCTGGATACCCAGTCGCTCAAAGATCTCCGGGTGCCGCAGGGGGAGCTCGATCATCTCCCGGACAAGCTGGAGCTCACGTCCCAGCCCGCCGATATCTTCGTAATGGATATCGGATAATTCCTGCTTGCCCTCTTCTGCCTTGTACGGCTCTTCTTTTAATTCGATCTCCGTGTCATCGGTAACGATGGCAATGCCTTTTGGCAGCACTTTTGCAATAACGAGCGTGATTGCGTTCCCGATCACGTCGACGCGGACGGTCTGTCCTTCAATCACCGACCGGCCACGCAGCACCCTGGAGAGGTACTGTTCGCCCCCGACAAGCCGTATCGGTTGTGTCGGCTGTATGACAATTTTTTTGGCATACACGGCTTCGGACTTGCATATCCGCACCTTCTCGTCGATACCGGTGCTGGCGTTGCTCCGGAGGTTCCCGTCAATCCGCAGGATGGCAAACCCGGTATCCTGCGCAAACCCTGGCCAGACGATCGCTGCGGCTTTCTTTTTGCCCTGTATCTCGATCACGTCGCCCGAGACCAGCCCGAGTTTTTTCATCACCTCGATGCTGACCCGTGCAATGCCCCGCCCGGCATCGTCGTGAGCTGCTTCCTTTACTGTTACTTCTGCATAGGTATTTTCGGTCATCGTAATTCACCTGGATTCCTTTAGGTTTACCATAAGTTAGCGTCCTAAAGTATATAAAGATTTGGTATACTTGCAAACCGTCCCGGAACTGTCCGGACAGGGCTGATTCATGAGAATTTTTACTGGCTGTACCGTTGCCTCTCCATTTATGGTAAAAAAACAGACTTTGAAATAAATGCCACTGGGGGGATGGTTTAACCCCCACAGCGATTCTAAAAAAAAAAGATCAGTGCGTGTCCGGTGCGTTATCTGCCGGCAATAACCGGTACGCCTCTTTTGGCACGATAATCTCGAACCGGGCGCCCTCCCCGGCTTTTCCGGTCTCGTGGATGGTGATCCCGGTCAGCGCAAGGATGCCCCGGGTGAATGCAAGCCCAAAACCCGTGTGTTTCCCAAACCCATACGTGAAGACCCGTTCTTTATCCTCATCCGGAATACCGACGCCATCGTCCTCAACCCCGATGATCATCTCGCCCGTGGCTGTTATACGGGCAGATATTTTGATCCGGGTCAGGTGCCCTCCGTGCCGTACCGCATTCTCAAACAGGTTGTACATCACTTTGACCACGAGAGGATCTGCATAAATTTCCACCGGTGAAAAATCTGGAATGATTTCTATCTTATCATGCGGGAGATCGTCAATTGCCTGGCCGACCACCGACTCAAGCGATTGCCATACCGGCTGGAATGCCCCGATCTCCTGGTACTCCCGGCTGAACTGGAGGTAACTGTCAATTTTTCTGACCACATCGATGCTCGAAGAAATGTACTGGTCGCTTGCCGGACCCGTACGGTTCTCTTTGAGCAGCTCGAGGTATCCCCACAAGCCCGTAAGGAGATTATTGATATCATGGCGGGTCAGCCGGGTCAGGAGCGATATCTTCTCATTGGCGAGCCGGAGAGATCTTTCCGATTCTTTCCGGTGCGTGATGTCCCGGAGGATCAGGACAAAACCGGCCGGCTCCCCCTCAGGGTCTTTGACCACGGACCCGGCAATGCTGACTACTTTGTTGCTGTCATTGTCAAGAATTACCTCATGGTCACTTACCCCACCGTGCTCCCGGATATCCGACCACAGGAGAGCACCTGCGGGCTCCGGAAGGAATTCCCCCACGGCATGCCCGGGAAGGTTGCGTTCCTCCACGGAAAAAATTGCCGCAGCAGAAGCATTGGCCGACAGGATCCTCCCGTCAATATCCGATAAGACAAGCCCGTCCGGCATCATGCGGAGAATATCCGGGACCGCTGTCTGCGGGCTGAGTTCAAAGAGACCGTATTTCTGTATCGTGTACGTAATGATCAGGGAAAAAAGAACAATCCCGATGAACACCAGGTTTGGGAGATGAACCCCAAATGACGGCAGGAGTACTCCTGATAGAAAACCAAATATGATGACGGTAGCAACTCCAAGGCATACCAGGGCGTTCTGGTGCCGCTTCCTGCCCGGGGCTGCCTGCTGCCATGAACGGTAACTGGTGAAAGCTGCCCAGAGGATCACGACAAGGATATAGATTGTCTCTGCTATGTAAGCCGGGCTGTCCTGTACCGGCATATAGAATAATCCGGAACCGGGCTGGTAAACCGCTGTGTACACAAGATCCGTTAGTAACCCGATGAGCGCGAAGACAAGTGCAGGAATATAGAGAGCGGCAAGCACTGCCCAGTACGGCTTCCGCTGCACTGCGGGGTTTTCCGTGAAGACAAGGATAAAGTGAGCCGCGAATGCGACGACAAACGGCCAGAATGTGCTCAGTTTCAGCCAGAACCTGACACCATCAAGACTGGCGGCGTGCCAGATCATGAACTCCCCAAAAGCCCAGTACGAGGCAGCAAGCATGGTGACGAGGAACAGGCGGTTGCTTGCGGACGATGAGCTCTTTGCATAAACAAAGATACCCAGACCGTACGTGATTACCGCGGAGATGAGACAGAACTGGATCAAAATTGCAGGAACCGGCATGGTATCACCAAACCAAAAAATCGTGAGCAGTGGTCATGATATCCGGGTCTTACGACTATGCGGTCGGGTCACCGTGTCGATACGTATCTGTTATCTGTAATTCATCTTTATACCTCACCTGCGGAACTTATTCTTGGCTATGTTAACTTCCACACTGGCAATCAGGATCCCGATACAATATATGCCGGGGCACCATTGCTGCAATTTTTTCTTCATTACCTTAAATCAACTTTACTTGTTCTCTTAACAAGCCAGATTTCGTCCAGAATCGCAAAACCGAGCATTTATCTTGTCTTTTGTGGAACCGGTATGGTATGAGTATTGTTGCTGATGCAAAGCGTGGCATCGTTACCGATGAGATGAAGCAGGTGGCCGCCCAGGAAGGCGTCACGGAAGATTTTGTCCGGCGCAGTGTTGCCGAGGGCCATATTGTCATACCGGTTTCCCCCTATCGGAAAGTAAAAATCTGTGGTATCGGCGAAGGGCTTCGCACGAAAGTGAACGCATCGATTGGAACTTCTACAGATATTGTCGATATCCCCCAGGAGATCGAAAAAGCCCGGCAGGCAGAACTCGCCGGTGCTGACACGTTGATGGAACTCTCAACTGGCGGCGATTTTGTCGAGATCAGGAAACAGGTTATTGCCAATACCAGCCTCTCGGTAGGCTGTGTTCCGCTGTACCAGGCATTCATCGAAGCGGCCAAAAAAGACGGCGCGGTTGTCCATATGAAGGAAGACGACCTTTTCCGGATCACCGCAGAACAGGCAAAACTCGGAACAAACTTCATGGCAATCCACACTGGCATCAACTGGGAGACGGTGAAACGGCTGAAAAACCAGGGGCGCCACGGGGGACTTGTATCACGCGGTGGCGCATTCATGACCGCATGGATGCTCCACAATGAAAAAGAGAACCCGCTTTATTCTGAATTTGATTATTTACTGGAGATCATGAAAGAGCACGAGGTCACGCTCTCGATGGGTAACGGCATGCGGGCCGGCGCGATTCACGATGCAACTGACCGTGCTGCCGTGCAGGAACTCCTGATCAATGCCGAGCTTGCCGATAAGGCACATGAACAGAATGTGCAGGTAATCGTTGAAGGACCAGGCCATGTCCCTATCGATGAAATTGCTGCCAACGTCACCCTGATGAAACGGGTGACCAACAACAAGCCGTTCTACATGCTGGGCCCCATCGTCACCGATATCGCACCGGGCTATGATGACCGGGTCGCCGCGATTGGCGCTGCCATTTCATCTTCCATGGGTGCGGATTTCATCTGCTATGTCACTCCCGCAGAACACCTTGCTCTCCCGACACCGGAAGAGGTCTATGAAGGTGTCATGAGCTCCCGCATTGCCGCCCATGTCGGCGATATGGTGAAACTGAAAAAGACCCGGGCCGCCGATCTCGAAATGGGGCATGCACGCCGCGATTTGGACTGGGAACGCCAGTTCGGTGTCGCAATGAACCCGGAGCGGGCACGCAGGATTCGCAGCGAACGCATGCCGGCAGATACGGACGGGTGCACGATGTGCGGGGATTACTGCGCATTAAAGATCGTGAGCCGGTATTTCAAATTCTGATTTCCATCATTTGTTTTATTTTTTCGTATACCTGATAGACAGACCGCCCTTTATTGCATGGGTTTGCTACGGATACACAGGGTCGCTTTTATAAAAACTGGCTTCTTTTACAGCACGATCTGGCAGCCAAGGTAATTTTTTTTTTAAAACGGCACCAGAGCAGGAAACCAAAACCATCAGTCGATTATGCAGTTTTTTTAATGAATAAAAAAAGGTATGTGTGTTTATGCAGTTCCGGCACTGTCATAGAGCATGCAGAGATAGCGTGCTTCGAAGATTACCATGAATGGCATAATGATAAACAGCAGGATTATCCCGATATACGGGATCAGCATACAGATGAATTCAACAATGCCAAGTACAATGAACATGACAATCAATGCAATAATATAATTTACCCAGCCAATCTGGCCGATGGTCGCTAAGATTGCACTGAAATTAAATGCTTCTCCCATGCTTCCTGTACGGGCAAACCTGATCATGCCAAACATCTCGACCAGTGCAATGAGGATCGCAACAATAATGAAGATCACCATGCCGATAAGGAAAGCGCCAACCGATGCCATCGCGGCAGTGACGTTCCCAGCCATGGCGTCCAGTACAAGAGGCGTCAGGGCAATCGCCATGATAATAATCAGCGGCAGGGCGTAAATAATTGCAATAATCGCGTACTTGATACCATCCACAAAGAGCGTACCCCAGTCCTGTACTTCAGGAGCGGGCTTTTCTCCGCGGAGAATTTTCAGCATATATCCCATCAGGGGCAGGGCCAGAAGAATTGTTGCGATCAGCAGCAAAAACCACTTGGACCATTTTTCCCATAAGCCCTCCTTTGCATAGGCAAAGGCTTCACCTACCATGTTTCCAACGTCCATAACTACACCATACTTGCATTCTGAATCATCGATGACGTTTCAGGCCACAATGATTAATTAATCTAAATAACTTCGCAGAATAAAAATATATCGCATATATTTACCGTATTACTCTAAAAAAAGATAAAATGAAGTGCAAATGGAGATCTTCCCACTTTTTTGGTGACAATTGCCGATCCACCTGAACCAGCGTATGCCGGTACGGAGAACATATACGATCGCACCCTGTTGGGACTTTACGGTCGAATAAAAAGAAAATTAATGCCGGAAGTACCGCACACCGGTAAAAACCATTGCCATATTCCGGGTGTTGGCTGCTTCGATTACGTCTTTATCCCGGATAGATCCGCCCGGCTGGACAAGTGCCGTGGCACCGGCATCAGCTGCAACCTCCAGCGTGTCCGGGAACGGCAGGAATGCGTCTGAAGCAACAGCCGACCCTTTCAGGGATGCACATGCTTTTTCAATTGCGATCTTTGCCGAATCAACCCGGCTCATCTGGCCCGCCCCGATGCCGAGTGTACGGTGCTGGTCTGCAAAAATGATGGTGTTGCTTTTTGTGTGTTTGCAGACTTTCCATGCAATCTGCAATGCCTTCATTTCATCGGCAGTCGGGTCTCGGTCGGTAATTACGCTCCAGTTCTCCCGGTAGGCAGGTGTCTTCTGGACAAGGATCCCGCCATCGATTGTCCGGACCTCGTCGGAAGGGACTTTTTCGGGAAGCACCAGGACCCGCATATTCTCCTTCTTTTTCATGATGGAGAGTGCGTCACCGGAAAACGATGGCGCAACAATTACCTCGACAAATGTCGAGTCAATCTCCTGTGCAAGTTTTGCATCGACTTCCCGGTTGAGTGAGACCACGGACCCGTACGCAGAAACAGGATCTACTTCCCGTGCTGACAAGTAGGCTGCAAGGATATCCGGGCCGGTCGAAACACCGCAGGGATTATTGTGTTTGACAATGACCGCAGTGGGCTCGTCAAATTCCCGCAAAAGACCCGTGCCTGCATTGACATCGAGATAGTTATTGTACGACATCTGCTTTCCCTGGAGTGGTTCTGTCCCGGCGACGCCGGCAGTCCCGTACACTGCTGCCTGCTGGTGGGGATTTTCCCCATACCTGAGTGTCCGTCCGTTCACGTACTGGAACGAAAAAACCGGTGGAAATGATGCATCCAGACGATACAGGTAGTTGCTGATCGCTGCGTCATAGGCGGCGGTCCGGGCAAATGCTTTCTTTGCGAGGTGGAGTCGCTGATCTGCTGAAATCCCTGTCCCGCCGATCGCGTCGGAAATCAACGGGTAATCGGCCGGGTCAACAACGACGGCAACATCCTTGTAGTTTTTGGCAGCAGCCCGGATCATTGCCGGGCCACCGATGTCGATGAACTCAATGAGTTTTTCAAGCGGCATTTCCTTTACCGACATCGTTTCAAATGGATAGAGATTGACCCCCAGGAGATCGATACGGTTGATCCCGTATTTTGCCATTACCGCATCGTCAATCTGCCTCCGGCCTAACAAGCCTCCATGCACTTTGGGGTGGAGCGTCTTTACCCGCCCGTCCATCATTTCAGGAAAACCGGTATAACTTGACACTTCGGTAAACGGAATCGCATGCTCCGCCAGGACTTTGCCTGTCCCGCCCGAACTCATGATACTGTATTTGTGCTGAACCAGGGACTGTGCCAGATCCACAATTCCTGTTTTATCCCAGACTGAGAGCAACGCCCACTTCATGCTGTACTATGTGCTCAAGAAAGACAAAAAAGGTATGCAGATGTTTATTCTTACCTTGGCAACGAACAATTATCCTGCCGGATCACTCCTTAATGGTTAAGGAGACATCCGGGATTAGCGGATCACCCCTACAAAAAGAGAATGGAACGCGGACAAAACAGTTTCATTGTCTTGGCAGGTATGCCGGATTTCCCTGCCAACTCCAGCAGGAATTGAAATTTGGGGGATGATTTTTTGCCCGTGTCTAATTTCCGCCTTAATTTAGTTTTTATTTTCAAATTATGCTTCAATGCTATGATTCAGGTCTTGCGAACTGTGCCAAAGTTTATATAGAACCACAATGCTATAGATATTGGAACATCGATTGGGATGTACTATGGAAACCAATGATTATCACGCCGAACCGGCTGAACAATCCGGCAGATCAGATGACCCGGAGTCCCGGGCATCTCCACCAATCCCCGAACCGGACGATCAGCGCCAGCGGTATGACGAACTCAATGACCGGTTCCTCAGGCTCGCTGCTGACTTTGACAATTTCCGGAAACGTTCCGCACGGGAGCGTGAAATCTACACGCTTTTGGCCAACGAACGGTTTGCGGTGGACATTCTCGAAGTAGCTGATAACCTGGAGCGGGCCCTCAAATCTGACGAGGCACATCTTCGTGAAGGCGTCGTCCGGATTAACCAGCTGCTTGAAGACATTATGGCGCGTCATGGTGTGACACCCATAGATGCATTAAAAAAACCATTCAATCCTGCAGAACACGAAGCAATCGTTCATGTTGCCGCCCCGGAAGATGCCGGGACGGTGATTGACGAGGTGTCACGCGGGTACCGTATGAACGATCGAGTAATTCGCTACGCAAAAGTTGCGGTATCAAAAGGAAACAATCAACAGAAATCGGAGGAGTAAATTATGGCAAAAGAGAAAGTTTTAGGCATTGATTTGGGAACGACGTTTTCCTGTATGTCTATCATGGAAGCGGGAAAGCCCATTGTTATCCCGAACTCTGAAGGGGCACGTACAACCGCATCCATTGTCGCATTTACCAAAGAAGGCGAACGCCTTGTCGGCAGTCTTGCAAAACGCCAGGCGGTCACCAATCCCCAGAGGACGATCCAGTCCATCAAGCGGAAGATGGGGACCCAGGAAAAAATAAAAATTGACGACAAGTCATATACCCCCCAGGAAATCTCCGCGATGATTCTCCAGAAACTCAAAATCGACGCGGAAGCATATCTTGGCGAGAAGATCACAAAAGCCGTAATCACTGTGCCGGCATATTTCAACGATGCCCAGCGACAGGCAACAAAGGACGCCGGGAAAATTGCCGGGCTGGAAGTGCTGCGGATCATCAACGAACCCACGGCAAGTGCTCTCGCGTATGGTATTGACAAAGATCAGGATGCCACGGTGCTTGTCTACGATCTGGGTGGCGGAACCTTCGATGTCTCGATCCTGACGCTTGGCGATGGCGTCTTTGAAGTAAAATCAACCGCCGGGAACAACCATCTTGGTGGCGACGACTTCGACAAGCTGGTGCAGGACTACCTCATTGAAGAATTCAAGAAGAAAGAAGGTGTCGATCTCAGGAACGATCCGTTCGCTATGCAGCGCCTGCGGGACGCTTCGGAGAATGCAAAGATCGAACTCTCCCAGCGCCAGTCCACCAATGTCAATCTGCCGTATATCACCACGGGAGCGAGCGGTCCTAAATTCCTCAACATCGATCTTACCCGGTCAAAACTCGAACAGCTCATCGGGAATCTGGTCAATTCAACCACCGGGCCGGTAAAACAGGCATTAAGCGATGCAAAACTGGAACCAAAAGATATCCATCATGTACTGCTGGTTGGCGGTTCGACCCGTATTCCGATGGTCCAGGAACTGGTGAAAAAACTTCTTGGCAAGGAACCCGACAAGGGCATCAATCCCGACGAATGTGTTGCACTTGGCGCCGGCATCCAGGGTGCCGTGCTCACTGGTGAGACAAAGGATATCGTGCTCCTTGATGTAACGCCCCTGACCCTTGGCATCGAAACCCTTGGCGGTATTGCAACAAAACTCATCGAGCGCAACACCACAATTCCCACGCGCAAGAGCCAGATCTTCTCGACTGCCGCTGATGGCCAGACCAGTGTCGAGATCCATGTCGTCCAGGGAGAACGGGCACTTGCAAAAGATAATTTCACGCTGGGCAAATTCCAGCTCACCGGTATCCCCCCGGCCCCCCGGGGCATCCCGCAGATCGAAGTGACGTTTGATATCGATTCAAACGGTATCATCCACGTCTCTGCAAAAGATCTCGGATCCGGAAACCAGCAGGCAATCTCCATCAAAGGGGACAAGAAACTCTCTGAAGACGATATCAAGAAGATGATGGATTCGGCAAAACAGTTTGAAGCCGATGACAAGGTCAAGCGCGAGGAGATTGAGACCCGCAACCAGGCTGATACTGCCGTGTTTACGGCAGAAAAGATGCTCAAGGAAAGCGGCGACAAACTGGACGCTGAAGACAAGACCAAGATTGAAGAGGGTATCGCTGCTGCCAAAAAAGCGCTGGGCGAGGAAAATATCGAAGAGATAAAAAAATCCATGGAGACCCTGACCGAGGCGGTATACGCTGCCACGACCAAGATTTACCAGAAGATCCAGGCCGAGCAGGCAGCTGCCCAGCAGCAGGCAGGCGGTGCCCAGCAAACTTCCCCGGAACCGGAACAACCGCAGGATGACAACGTAGTCAACGCAGATTACAAGGTCAAAGACGAAGAAGAGTGACCCAGATGGGTTCGGGAAACTACTACGACATCCTCGGTATACCCCATAATGCCGAGGATAGCGAGATCAAAAAGGCATACCGCAACCTTGCACGAAAATATCACCCGGATGTCTGCAAGGACAGCGGAGCGGAGGAAAAATTCAAGGAGATAAACGAGGCGTACAGTGTGCTCTCGGATGAGCAGAAGCGTGCCCAGTACGACAATATGGGTCACGACACGTTCACGAATGCCTCAAAAGGCTCCTATACCGGAGGCGGTGGAGGATTCTCCTCCGATTTCTCCGGTTTTGGAGACATCTTTGATTTCTTTGGCGGGGGCCAGCGGAGATCCGGTCCTATGCCTGGCGCAGATCTTCTCATGCGGATCCAGGTTTCCCTTGAAGATGCGGTGTCCGGCACTGACCGGGATATTGAGCTGATGCATTCAGAACAATGTCCTGCCTGCAACGGGTCGGGCAGCGAGACAAAGAAACTCAATGTCTGTCCCCGCTGCGGGGGGAGCGGCCAGATGCGCCAGACTTCCCAGTCGGTCTTTGGCCAGTTTGTCCGTATGAGTACCTGTACCCAGTGCGGAGGAAGGGGCAAGATCCCGGAAAAACCGTGCCGGGAGTGCAAAGGATCCGGCCATACGCGGGTAAAACGTAAAATCAGCGTGCATATCCCGGCCGGTGTCGACAGCGGTATGCGGCTTCGGATGGAAAAGTACGGCGAGTCCGGAGATTACGGCGCACCCAATGGCGACCTGTTCATCGAGATATTTGTCCAGTCCCATCCCCGGTTCCAGCGGATTGGCGACAATCTCGAAACATCCCTTGAGATCAGCCCGGCACAGGCAGTGATCGGCACAACGGTTGAAATTGAGACAATCGACAAACGGGTTCTCGACCTGAAAGTGCCCGCGGGCGTCCAGTACAATACTGCACTGAGAATTTCCGGAGAAGGAGTAAAACGGCGCGGGAAACCCGGCGATCTTCTTATCCGGGTAAAAATTGTGATCCCGAAAAATATCAGCAACGAAGAGAAGGAACTCTACGTGAAACTTGCAGAACTCGAACATACAAGCGGACAAAAATCAGGATTTTTCTCGGGCATCATGGGAAAGAAGAAAGGAAAAAAGTAACCCTTTTTAATTCTTTTTTTATGAGGAGATCCCGTAATATAAAATTCATTACAGCCATGGGGTGCCTCACATTCTGGTGCAATAAAAAAATCATTTTAATTGATTGCAGTTGTTTTTTTTAAATAAATCAGGTTTCCGTTCAATTCACCCCCCTAAAAAGAGCGGTGAGCCATTTTTCATGAGGATTTTTTCATAAAAAAAATTTATTCCCATCGATGATTTGTTGAAGACCCCCCTTCGCCAAAAAAAAAGAAAACAACACCGGGCCAAATTATCTTTCCAGCACACCTATTTGTGTCCTTATCGCCAATATTGATAAAATGAAACTGCTCTTTGAGCTGTCCGGGGAAAATCCAACACTCCCGTTTGCCGAGATTGAATGTGTGGGCCGCATCCTTGATCGGCGGTTGCAGGTTGCACTTGCAGAATGCCCGGATCCCAACGCCGCACAACGCCTGGCAATGACGCATGGCGTGCTTGAGTACCTGGGCGAATGCAGCCCGGATATCGCCTCCTTTTCCTGTCTCTTAAAAGAACTGGCAATAAAAACCGCCAATCCTTTTGCCGGCAGGGCAAAAAAGGTGCACGGGGGATGTCATGAATGCAATCCCTGTTCCCAGGCAGCGTTCGAGCGGCTGATTGGAACGATGATCGACGGGCCGATTTCGTTAAACAACCCGGTGGATGAATACCGTGCCATACTCTCGGAAGACAAGTGCTATTTTGGCAAAGTGCTGTTCCGGATCCAACGCGGCGGGTACGATGAACGGAACCCGGGGAAACGGGAATTTTTTCATCCCGGTGTGATGATGCCGCGAATGGCGCGGACGCTGGTGAACCTTTCATTGGGGGAGACAGAAACGATCCTGCTCGACCCGTTCTGTGGTACCGGGGGTATTCTCATTGAAGCTGGATTGCTTGGCATGGAAACGCTGGGAAGCGATTTTGATCCGCTGATGATCCGTGGGAGCCGGGAGAATGTGCCGGCAAGTGCACTGATGTTATCTGATGCCACACGGCTGCCGGTTCGCGATCGGTCCGTTGATGCTGTCGTGACGGATTTCCCCTATGGCCAGTCGGTCTGCATCAAAAAAGAGGATACGATGGACCGGCTTTATGCCGATTCCCTCTCTGAGATCAACCGGGTGCTGAAAAATCACCACCGCGCTGTCGTTGTCACGCACAAGGATATTTCCTCTATTGCCGCCGGGTATATGACCATTCTTCAGCATCACGATCAGCGGGTGCATAAAAGTCTCACCCGGCGGGTGCTTGTTCTTGAGAAGCGATGAATGTTTTCTCCAATATTTAATTTTTTTTAGATTTATCCTCCTCCTGCCGGGGTCGCGTATGGAGATTTATCGATCTCTTGCAGGACACGACGTTTTCTCCTATCCCTGCAAAATAAATAATTTTCATCAGTTAAAATAAACAGTTATTCCACAACCGCCGCGGATGTGCCCGGTCGGCGAACCGTGGGCGTGCTCGTAACCGGGGAATAGGGGCAGTTTATCCCGCAATGAAATTGAAGTGCAATCGGTTTACCTGCAAAAATTCCCGTAAAAACAAAAAAAGCAGTTTTTGGAATTCTTTATGACCTTATCCTGCTCTATATTATCCAGGTACTATGAGGTCTCCAACCTGCCTGTTTTTACTGCCAATCCTTCTCCTGTTCATGGTTCTGCTCCCCCCGGCTGCTGCATATTCCGGTGACGCAACGACGTTGTATGACCAGGGTGTTGCTCTTATCTCATCGAAGAATTACACTGAAGCAGTAACGGCATTTAATCAGGCCATTGCACTTGAGCCGGGATATTTTGAAGCATGGAATGAAAAAGCCGACGCACTCAACCGGGCAAAACGCTATGACGAAGCGCTTGTGGCATCCGATCAGGCACTTGCCCTGAATCAGAATGATGTCAAAAACTGGATCAACCATGGGTATATCCTGTACAACCTTGGAAGATACGATGAAGAACTCAAGGCCTACGAACAGGCAATAAAAGTCGATCCGTCCAGTGCCGATGCATGGTTCAACAAGGGATATGCACTTGGAGGAATGGGAAAATGGGACGAAGCACTTACCGCATTTGCCACGGTAGAATCACTGGACCCGTCTTATCCCAACCTTAAGGCAAACCAGAAGATTGCCCAGCAAAACCTCGATGCGAGCACGCCATTTTACATAAAAAATGCCCCGATGATTGGCGGTATTGCCCTTGTTATTATCCTCGTTATCGCGTGGCTCTATGCAGTCCGCAAGAAATACTAAACGGGAATTAAAACCGGTAATTCTTTTTTATCAATCGAAAAGTTGCCAATAATTTGATTTATTTAAGATTTGTCCCACCCATGGGAGTCGTTGGGGAGATTCATCGACTCCTAACCGGTCAGGAAGGTTTTATGATTTTTAACAAAACCGGTACAATATAAAATCTCTTTCATAACATGCAATCCCCCTCGTGCTCCACCGGTCCCCCACGGGGGACGGGGCGCAGTGCGATGATACTCATCGGAAATACTAAACTATCACAATCAGGGAATGCCACAGCGGTGGGGTTATCAAACACAGGATCGGGGAGTGTCAGTCTCCCAATTATACGAACCGGACAAACCCGGTCAATTCACCCGGTATAGCAGATCTGCGTTACCGGCCTTTCTCGTAACAAATCCGTGCTTCTTCGTGTTTTCCGATATGATCGAGAATTGCTCCGATATCGTTCCAGACTTCCTTTCGGGAGGGATCGATCTCGATCGATCGTTTGAACGCGGTCAATGCTTCCTGGTATTTTTCCATCTCCTGCAGTGCCCGTCCTTTATGGATCCAGGCATCAACAAAGTCCGGCTGGATGGAAAGCATTGCCGTGAACGCGTCCGCCGCTTCAGCGTGCCGCCCGAGCACTTCATAGGCACTTCCCTTGGTGAAGTATGCGATGGAGAACGATGGATCGATGGAGATCGCCCGGTCGTAGGACTCGATCGCGTCCTCATCTTTTTTCTGCGCTGCAAGAGCCATGCCGTGGCGGGTCCACCCGATTGCATTCTCCGGATCGATCCCAAGGCCGGCTTCGTAGGCTGCCTGGGCGTCCGCATATTTACCAAGATCGTAAAACGCGTTGCCCTTGCCAAACCATGCCGCAGAAAATTGTGGGTTTTTCTCAATGCCTTTTTCGAATGCCTCAAGAGCGTCCCGGGAAAGGCCAAGCTCGGCGAGTGCATTTCCTTTATGCACAAACACATCGGCAGCCCCCGGATCCAGCTCCAGTGCCCGGTCATAGGATTGGATAGCATCGCGGTACTGCTCCAGTGATGCATAGGCAAGACCCCGGTCATGGTGCAGGGCAGCGGATTTGGGGATCATCTCCAGTGCCCGGTCATACTCGGTAATTGCCGCATCAAAATTGCCCTGGTCAAAAAGGGCTTTACCTTTCGCATAATGAGCAGGGGAACAGGTGGGGTTGATCTCAAGTGCCCGGTCAAATGCCGCAATTGCCCCGTCAGGATTTCCCAGGGCAAAGAATGCCCGGCCTTTTTCATAAATTGCCTCTGCCATCCCCGGGTTGACCGAAAGTGCATGGTCAAAAGCGGTGAGGGCATCTTTGAACCGCTCCGTATGGATAAGTGCCCGGCCTTTCTCGTACAGTGCATCAGTATAACCTGACTGGATATGCAAAGCGGCATCAAACGCATGAATCGCATCGTCAAATCTCTGGAGGTTTGCCAGAGCAATTCCCTTATGCAGGAACGCTTCTGCATACTGATCGTTTTTCGAAGATGCCTCATCAAATGCCTCAATCGCTTCCCCGTACAGACCTTTTTTGCTGAGTGCAATGCCTTTGTAATACAAAGCCTCTGCGTATTCCGGCTTCAGTGTGAGCGCATGGTCTAGTGCATCGATCGCTTCTCCGAACCGCTCCAGTTCGATCAGTGCCCTGCCGCGGTACAATTGTGTCATTGCGGAGTCAGGGTCAAGTGCCATTGCATGGGCATAGCCATCAAGGGCTTCATCGTATCGTCCAAGATTTGCTTCAGCAATGCCCCGGTACAGCCATGCATCGGCATATTTCTCGTTCTGGGAAAGTGCCCGGTCAAATGAATTCACGGCTTCCTGGTGCATGGAGATCCCAAAGAGCGCCCTGCCTTTCTCATAATATGCTTCTGCGCACTGCGGGCGCCGTACTAATGAAGCATCGAAGTTCTTGATCGCTTCCTGGTACCGGCCAATCCGGGATAAAGATATTCCCATGTAATAATATGCAATCGCATTTTTTGGATCCAGCCCGATGGCTTTTGTCAGACAGGTAATGGCATCCTTATCTTTCCCAAGAGCTGCAAGCGCCATGCCTTTACCGGTCCAGATGTGTGCATAATTCGGGCGTACCCTCAAAGCAAGATCGAATGCACTTACCGATTCCTGCGGGTGTTTCAACCTTAAGAGGGCACAACCCTTGTGATAGAGTGCCTCATCGTGCCGGGGTTCAAGGGCAAGTGCATTATCATACGCGATCACGGCTTCTTTTTCCATGTGGATCTTTGAGAGTGCCCGGCCCTTGTAGTAATACGCGTCGACATACTCCGGCCGGATCTCCAGTGCCTTGTTAAATGCCTCGATGGCATCCTCAAAGCTCGTGAGTGCATGCAGCGCCCTGCCTTTCAGGTACCAGGCCTCGGCATTGGACGGGTCAATTTCCAGGGAATGGATATAGGATTCAATTGCGTCGTTGAATTTTCCAAGGTCGGACAGTGCCTTGCCCCGGTGGAGCCATGCATCAATCGATTGCGGTACTAATGCAAGGACATGATCAAACGCCTCAATGGCATCCTGGTGCCTTCCGGTGGTGGCAAGGGCAAGGCCTTTATGATAGAATGCCTGCATATTGCCTGCATCCAGGTCGACATTCTTATTGAATGCGACGATTGCATCATCGTACCTTCCGAGTTTTTCAAGCGCAAGCCCCTTGTAAAAATAGACCTCGGCATAATTTTTCTCAATGCCGAGTGTCTTATCAAACGTCTTGACGGCTTCCCGGAACATGCCAAGGCTTAAAAGCGCTTTTCCTTTTTCAAACTGGGCATCAGCAAAGTGGCGATCGATCTCCAGGGCAAGGTCAAAGACCTTCACCGCATCTTCAGACCTGCCAATTGTTGCAAGGGCTTTTCCTTTTCGATAAAGGGTCTGGACATGAGACGGATCGATGGCAAGCGCAAGGTTATAACTTTTTACGGCATCCTCAAACCGGTTCAGCTCGTCGAGGGCCCGGCCTTTCTCAAGGTATGCGTCAAAATAATCCGGCCGTATGCCGGTTGCACGATCAAACGCCGTGCAGGCCTCATCATACCGCTTAAGATGTGCATACACCTGTCCCTGCTCGTACCACGCGTCTGCCCGATCGGGCTGGATACGGAGGAGGGCATCAAATGCAGACACGGCGTCGGTATATGTTTCCTCCCGTGCGGCAAGTGACGCTGCCCGGTAGTATAATGCATCGGTATTATCGGGCTGGGCGGCAAGGGCGAGATCGAATGCCGGAATTGCTTCGTCGAACTTTTTCAATTTGAAGAACGCAAGTCCCCGCTCGTAACAGGTAGCCGGGTCACCGGGCGTGAGTGCGAGTTGCTGGTCGAACGAACCGATCGCCAGTTCGAATTGTTCAAGGGACATATAGGCGACCCCCCGCTCGAAAAAGACCTGCGTATTATCGGGCTTCAGGATAACAACCTGATCGAATGCGGCAATCGCCGCCTCAAACCTGCCGCTGTTGAGGAGTGCCTCGCCTTTTTCCAGCCACATGGCGGGGTTCTGTTGATCGCGGGCAAGAGCCGTATCAAACGCGATGACGGCATCGTCGAACCGTTCCAGCCGGACAAGGGACTGCCCCCGCAGGTAAGCCGGTTCAGGGCGATCGGGGAGCTGTGTCACTGCCTCGCCGAGCACATCCTCTGCTTCTGCATGCCGGTCAAGGCTTGCAAGAGCCCGGCCTTTCTCAAAGAGGATTTCCCCCTGTGCCGGCTCCCTGCCCAGTGCGATATCAAAGATATGGAGGGCATCCTCGTGCTGCCCCAGCCGGGCAAAGGCTTTACCCTCATCCAAAAGCAGCGGGATATTGTGGGGATCGAGTTTTCGCGCGTGTTCCAGCGCTGCAATTGCAGCCTCGTCCTGGCTGACATGGACATATGAGAGGCCCTGGTGATACCAGGCATCTGCATTATCGGGTTCCCGGGCGAGTATGCCGGCATAGGCAGGTATGGCCTCTTCATAGCGTTCGAGCCGTTCAAGAGATCGTGCCATCTGGTAGTATGCATCCGCGTATTGGGAATCCAGATCGATTGCCTGCGCAAATGAACCGACCGCTTCCTCATCGTTTCCGAGTGCATACAGTGCGCATCCACGTTCGTACCAGGCTTCTTTTTTTTGGCTGTCCAGGCTGTTTGCTTCAGAGAATGCCGTGGTGGCCTCAGCATACCGCCCCAACCGGGCAAGGACCCTCCCCTTTTCATAATGGGACTCGTAATGGGTGGCATCGATCCCGGTTGCGCTGTCCAGCGCTGCGAGGGCGTCCTCATTTTTCTTCATCGCCGACAAGGCCAGCCCTTTGTTGAACCAGACCTCGTAGTCGTTTGGGTTAAGGGCGATGGCGGCATCAAAGGCACTGTTGGCGTCCGGATATTTTTTTATCCGGATACAGGCAAGCCCCTTATGGAAAAATGCCTGCATATATGTCGCATCCAGTGCTATGACTGCGTTGAAGGCAGCAATGCTGTCTTTGTTTTTACTCATCCGCAGCAGGGCAAGGCCCTTATCGTAAAATGCATTGGTAAAATGCGGATCGATTGCAGTTGCCTGTTCGAATGCTTCAATTGCCAGGCTGTCCCGGTCAAGGTGTGCAAGTGCGACCCCTTTGTCATAGTACGCATTGGTGTATTTCGGATTAATCTTAAGTGCCCGGTCGTAGGATGAGATGGCTTCATCGTAGCGTCCGAGTTCGGTAAGGGATATCGCCCGGTCATACCACCCGTTTGCATTGCCGGGTTTTATCTCAAGTGCACGGGTAAGCACGTCAAGTGCCGGGCCAAACTCCCCAAGGGACACAAGAGCGCTCCCTTTATGGAACAGGGCAGCGGCGCAGGACGGATCTGCCTCAATGGCGCGATCAAAACTGGTTGTGGCGGCTTTGAAATCCCCAAGCCCGGCAAAAGTTTTTCCTTTCCAGTACCATCCGGCAATATTGTCGGGTACAAGCGCCACCGCACGCTCAAATGTCTCCAGTGCTTCAGGATAACGTTCCAGCTCGAACAGGACGCTTCCTTTGAGAAGCCACACGTCAACGAGATTGTTTTCGATATTTAACGATGCTTCCAGCGCCGCAAGTGTCTCATCGTACCGGAGCAGTTTTGCCAGCATCCGGCCTTTCTGGTATAACACCGTGGCATTATCCGGTTTTATTTCAAGCATCTTGTCAAACGCCCGCAGTGCATTCTCATATTTGCTGAGGTTTGCATACGAAAGACCGGTCTGGTAAATCGCATCGGTCAGGTTTTCGTCATAATCCAGCGCATGCTTGAATGCCCGGATGGCTTTATCATATTTGCCAAGGTTAAACAGGACCAGACCCTTCTGGTAATGCGCCGGTGCGCTGTCAGGGGCAGAGGTGAGTGCCGCATCAAAAGACTTCACCGCGTCGGCAGGTTTACCCAACCGTGAGAGAGACAGTCCTTTCTGGTACGCGGCATCATAATACGACGGATCGATTCCAAGCGCCGTATCGTATGCCGCCACCGCCTCATCATCACGGTGAAGCGCGGCAAGGGATTCTCCCCGTCCAAATTCTGCTTCTGCGGATTTTGGGTCCAGCGAAATGGTCTTTTCAAATGCGGCAACTGCCTGAACAAACTCGTTGAGTTTGTACAGTGACTGGGCTTTTGCCAGCCAGATGATCGGATCGTCTGGTTCAAGATCCAGCGCATGGCTGAATGCGATGAGGGCGTCTGAATAATTTCCCAGTTCCATTAATGATTTCCCACGGAAATACTGGAGGGCAAAATGTTCGGGCCCAAGTCCTAAAGCACGATCGAATGCATTTACTGCATCTGCATACTGCCCCAGTCCAAAGAGAGCAAGACCCTTATGATACGCATATTCCTGCCGATCGGGTTTGAGGGCAAGTGCCTGTTCAAATGCCGGCAGGGATTCGGCGACCCGGTCCAGTTCCATAAGTTCCAGGCCCCGGTGGTACGATGCGGAATCGCAGGCATCGTCAAAGGAGAGCGCTGTTTCAAAGGCAGCCAGCGCATCGTCCCGGAGTTTCATGGACGAAAAGCTGATACCCTTGTAAAACCATGAACCGGCCTGGCGGGTTTCCTGCTGGAGCACACGATCGAATGCCGCGATCGCTTCTTCAGGGCGTTGTATATGCAGCAGCGCTTTGCCCCGGTAGAAGAGCACAAACGTATCCTTTGGCTGGCGTTTTAATGCCTTGCCAAACGCTTCCACTGCCTCTTTATATCTCTTCAGGCTGTAGAGCGTATATCCTTTGCAGGTCCAGATCTTTGCATTTGTCGCGTCGTGTTCGAGGGCCCGGTCCAGTGCAATCACCGCATCTTCAAACCGTGAGAGCCGGGCAAGGGCGGAACCCATACAGAAATGGATCGTGGCATTTTCCGGGTCACGTGCGACTGCATGCTCAAGAACGGGGAGGGCCTCTTCATATTTTTTGATCTCGCAGAGTGCAAGACTCTTCTGGATCAGGGACCCGGGGTCATCAGGTTCCTGCAGCAATGCAAGGTCAAAGACGGCAATCGCTTCATCGAACTGCCGGAGAGCAAACAGGGCCATGCCCTTCTCATAATAGATCCGGGTGCTGGCCAGCCCGTGTTCAATGCACCGGTCAAACATGTCAATGGCCTCGGAGAATCGCAACAGACGTACGAGTGCGAACCCTTTTTTGGAGAGCACATCGGTATTATCCGGCTGGATTGCAAGCGTCTGGTCAAATGCTTCTACGGCATCGTCATCCCGTCCGAGTTCGACGAGGCACAGCGCGATGTGGTAGGAAGTGTCGGACGAGTCGGAATTAACGGCTCGCGATGCCTCAAATGCTGCAATCGCATCCTTATATTTTTTCAGGGATTCAAGCGAGATCCCTTTTGCGTACAGCAGGGGTGCATCACCGGGTGTAATATCAAGCGCACGATCAAACGCCAGCACCGCATCTTCATGGTTACCCATACGGGCAAGGCAGAGCCCTTTGTGGTAAAATGCCGGGGGGAACTGCGGGAACAGCGCGATCACCTGGTCAAATGCGGCAATTGCTTCGGGGAACCGGTTCAGCTGTATGAGGGCAAGACCCAGGTCGAAGCGTGCATGGGCATTTGACGGGTCCAGTATCAGCGCTTCGCCAAGTGCGCCCGATGCCTCGTCAAACCGCCCCAGTTCGGACAGCGCAACTCCTTTGTAGTACCAGGCTTCAGCCCGATCCGGCTGGATGGCAATAGTCCTTTCACCGGCAGCCAGCGTCTCCTCCCAGCGTTTGAGCTCGTGAAGGGTGACTGTTTTGTCAAGCGCCGCATCCACGTTCATCGGATCGGATTCCAGTGCCTGCTCAAAGGACCCCAGTGCATCATCAAACCGTTTGAGGGAAAACAACGAGATGCCTTTTTCATAGCGAACCCGTGAAGTGTCCAGTCCTTTTTTGGCACATTCATCAAACGCCCCGATTGCGTCCGTGAATTGCTCCAGCCGTTCGTACGCGAGACCTTTCTGGAACAAAGCATCCGTGTTGCGGGAATCAACCTCAAGGGTCCGGGCAAATGCTTCGATTGCCTCGTGATCACGGCCCAGTTCTACGAGCGCCAGCCCGCGATGATAGGCCGTATCTGCAGAACCGGGGTCAAGCGCCTGTGCGGCATCGAACGCGCTCAGCGCCAGGTCGTACTGGTGCAGGGATTCGTGCGATCGGCCTTTTGCAGAGAGCAGGGCAACATCGCCCGGCGTGATCTCGAGAGCGATGGAGAAAGCAAGAACCGCCTCTTCATGCATCCCAAGTTCGGCGAGGGTAAGCCCCTTGTAATGGAATGCCGGTGCATAATTTGGGATCTGCTCAAGTACCTGGTCAAAAGCAGTGACCGCATCAGGAAACTGACGGAGTTTGAAATGGGCAATACCAAGATCAAAATACGCATGGGGATTTGTGGGGTCAAGTTCAATGGAATGATTAAATGCCTCGATTGCCGCATCATATCTTTCAAGGGAGGAAAGAGCCACTCCTTTGTAGTACCATGCCTCGGCAAAATCCGGGCGGATACCGATGGCCTTTTCGGCTGACGTATTGGCCTCGTCATCCCGGCCAAGATTGTGCAGGGAAATTGCCTTGTTGAGGGCAGACTCTGCCCTGGCCGGATCGTATTCAAGCGCCCGCTCAAACGCGTCGATTGAGTCCTGGTATAACCCTTCGGCAGAGAGCGCAACCCCCTTGAGATGATATGCCGGTGCAGAGTTCGGGACAAGGGCCAGCATACGGTCAAACGATTTGATTGCCTCACGGTAATCTTCCCGTTTCAGCATCGCGGCGCCGCGATGATAATGCGCCAGCGCAAGGTGGGGGTCAAGCCCGATTGCCTGATCGAATGCGAGGATTGCCTCCTCGTACTGGGAAATCTCGTACAGCGCAATCCCTTTATGGAGATACGCATCCCGGTAGTTGGAATCCATCTCCAGTGCATGATCGTAGGCATCGATTGCATCCGTGTAACTGGCGAGATCGAAAAGTGCCCGGCCTTTCTGGTACCATGCATGGAAATTGTTGGGGTTCTCCTCAAGTGTCTTGTCAAAATCCGCCAGTGCCTCGGTGAATTTCCCGAGATTGTACTGGGCAATCCCTTTGAGCATCCGGGCTTCGGAATATTTGGGCTTCAGCCGGAGGGTTTTATCAAATGCGACAATGGCCTCTTCATGTCGGTCAAGCCCCAGCAGTGCCCGGCCTTTCTGGTAATGGACAAGTGCATTCTCCGGATCATAGGCAAGTGCCCGGTCAAAGACTTCAATGGATTCGGCATATCTCTCCAGTTTTGTGAGGGCAATGCCCTTGAAATAATAGCTCAGTGCGTTGCTGGTGTCACGTTCAAGATTTTTATTAAAAGCTTCGATTGCTTCTGCGTACCTTCCCAGTTTCTGGAGAGCAAATCCGCGATAGTAATGGACTTCGGTAAAGGACGGCTCGATCTCAAGCGCCTTGTCCATTGCAGCAAGAGCCTCGGGAAGCTTCCCGATCTCAATGAGCATCTTTCCCTTGTTATACCACGCAGGAGCAAAGGTGGGATTGATCACGATTGCTTTTTCAAACGATCGGATAGCACCCCGTATATCATGCATGTTTGCAAGAGCAAGCCCGTGATGGTAATAGGCATCAAAGTTCGACGGGTCGATCTCGAGCATCACCTCAAAAACCTGGATGGCTTCTTCGACCCGGTTGATCTTTTCAAGGGCGAGCCCTTTGTAATGGAATGCCTCTGTCGATCGCTGGTTCAGCGCAATCGCATTGTCAAACGCATCGATCGCGTCCTGGTACCGGCCAAGTTCAAAGAGCGATTTCCCGTACCGGGTCCACCCGTCGACCTGTTCCGGGTCGATCTTCAGTGATTTATCATATGCCCAGATAGCGTCCTGCGTCCGGCCGAGGTTGCTGAGCACCTCGCCTTTCTGCATCCAGACCTCGCTTAATGACGGGTCGATGTCGAGAGCCCGGGTAAATGCCAGGACCGCATCCTGCAGTTTGCCCAGATCATTGAGCAGGATTCCCTTCTTTTCCCAGCCTTCGGCAAAACCCGGACGGATCTCAAGCACTTTTGAAAAAGCGGACAATGCATCCTGCTTCTTTTCAAGGCTGATCAGCGCATCGCCTTTCTGCAGCCAGATTTCGACAAGATTCGGGTTGAGCGCGAGGGTTTTGTCAAATGTTTCAACCGCTTCTGCATATCGCTTCAGCTGCATCAGGGAATCCCCGCGACAGATGAGCGCTTCAATCTGCGAAGGATTTGTGGCAAGGCTCTTATCGAGCGCGGCGATCGCTTCCTCGTAACTGCCGACCCCGGCAAGTGCGATGCCCTCGTGCATGAATCCGTCAGTGAGCTCCGGATTCATCTCGGTTGCTTTGCGGAATGCGGAAATGGCATCCTCATACCGCTTTAACTGCAGGAACGCGATACCCCGGTAATACCATGACGATGCATTGGCGGGGTCGGATTCCAGCGCACGCGAGAATGCATCGAGAGCTTCGGTATACCGCTCTTTTTCGATAAGGGCAAGACCAAGGTAATGGTATGCGAGCGCATTTGACGGGTCAAGGGTGATAGAGTGTTCAAACGCGGTGATGGCTTCGTCATACCGGTCACGGCCGGCATAGGCAACCCCGAGATAATATTGTCCCAGAGGGTTGTTTGGTTCAATCACCAGCGCCCGTTCGAACGCCCGGATTGCATCGTCATACCGCTCCCGCTGGGCAAGCGCGATGCCTTTCTGGTACAGGATCTTCGGGTTGGACGGATCAATTTCAAGCGCCTGGTCGTACGAGATAACGGCTTCAAGCTGTTTTCCCAGCCGGGCCAGTGCATTGCCCTTCTCAAAAAATGCCCGGGCACAGCGACGGTTAAGCTCAAGCACCCGGTCAAATGCCCGGACTGCCTCCTCAAACCGGCTGAGTTCTCCAAGAGCGATACCTTTGTAACACCATGCCCAGATATTTTTCGGTGCATCTTCCAGTGCCCGGTTAAAGACGGCCACGGCATCTTCGTACCGGGTTAATGCAACAAGGTCGAGGCCTTTATGGACTGCCGCCTCGATATTTTTTGGGTTTAGGAGAATGGATTTATCAAACGCTGCGATAGCCTCTTCGTGAAGGCCGAGATTGGAAAGGGCCTGGCCTTTGTACATCCATGCATCGACAAGCGCCGGGTTCTGTTCGATGACCTGCTCGAACACATCGACTGCGTCTTTGAATAAGCCGAGGTGGGTAAGTGCCAGCCCCTTGTCGTAGAGTGCGTTTGTATTCTCGGGGGCAAGGGCAAGGACATTGTTGTAGGCAGCAACCGCTTCTGAAAAACGCTCTAATTTCAAAAGCGTCGCACCGCGGTTGTAATGGGAGAGGGTATGGGTGGGATCGATTGCAATTGCATGGTCAAATGCCCGGATCGCGTCTTCCTGCTGCCCGAGCCTGATCAGGACAAGCCCCCGGTTGAAATAAGCGTTGACATAATTGGGATTGATATCAATCGCCCGATCGAACGCATCGATGGCGCGGGCATACTGGTTGAGTTTTACGAGTGCAAGCCCCTTGTCGAAATGGGCCTGGGCATAATCCGGTTTTATGCCTATGCTCTGATCGAAGGATTCAACCGCTTCCTCGTATTTCCCGGTTTTTGTCAGCAGCAGCCCCCGCTGGTGGTAGGCATTGGCATTATCGGGGTTGTCAGCGATGGTTTTTTCAAATTCGTGGATTGCGTCCTCGCTGCGTCCCAGTTTGGTCAGGGCATACCCTTTGTGGTACTGTGCATCGGAATAGTCCGGCTTGATCTTCAGTGCCCGGTCGTACGCGCTGATCGCTTCGCTGTACCTGCCAAGGCTTGCATAGGCAAGCCCCATCTGGAATGCGGCAGATGCGCAGCCGCGATCGAGGGCAAGGGTCCGTTCAAATGCATCGATGGCGTCCCGGTGCCGGCCCAGCCGGGCAAGGGCAATTCCCCGGAAATAGAATGCACCGGTATGATGTGCATCTTCTTCGATAACGTTCTGGAACGCATCGAGGGCTTCTTCATACCGGCTCAGGTTGATGCAGGTGATCCCTTTGCGGTACAGCGCGTCGGAATTATGGGGGTCAAGCGACAGTGCCCGGATAAAATCTGAGAGGGCATCCCTGTACCGGTTCACCCGGAAACGAGCGATCCCGCGATGGTAATAGATCGCCGGGCCGGACGGGTTTATCTCGACAGCCTTGTCAAACGCCGCGATGGCCTCTTCATAGCGCTGCAGCTCGTGCAGGGCAAATCCCTTGTACATCCATGCATCGGTGACCAGCGGATTTTTTCTTATAGCCTCGTCAAGTGCCTCAACAGCCCCGGAAAAATTACCGGTCTTAAAAAGTGAGATACCTTTTATTGCCCAGATATCTGCGTGATCAGGCTCTTCAGCAAGAAACGTATCCGCCGATTGTGCCGCTGCTGCATACTGCTCCTGCTTTGCAAGGATGAAGCTCCGGTAATACCAGACCCAGACGTCTGTCGGGTCGATGGAATACGCACGATCAAATGCTTCGAGGGCTTCATCGTACCGGCCGATATCGTACAGGGAGATGCCCATATTGTAATACGCTTTTGAATAATCGGGAACAAGTTCAATTGCCTTGCTATAGACGCTGATGGCATCTTCGTGCCGTCCCAGATCTGCAAGGGCAATGCCCTTATTGTAGTATACTTTTGCGTGGCTGGGATCGATGGTGAGGGCATGGTCGTACGCACCGATTGCGTCGTCATATCTTCCCAGTTCGTAGAGCGCGATACCTTTGAGGATCCATGCTTCTGCATTATCGAATTTTACGGCAATCAGCCGGTCGCAGGCAACAAGCGCCTCTTCGTTTCGCCCCAGCTGGGCAAGGGTGGCTGCCTTATTGTACCATGAATTGGGATCTGACGGGTCGATTGCCAGCGCTGCATCGTAGGCGACAATGGCATCTTCAAATCTGCCAAGATCGTACAGGGCGATGCCCTTGAAATAATGGGCTTTTGGAAGTTTGGGGAACAGGGCCAGCGCCCGTTCGAACATGACGATGGATTCCTGGAATCGTCCGAGATCGTAGAGCTGGATGCCCTGCCGTAACAATGCCTCCGCATCACTTTTACTCATTGACGGATATCTCTCCCTGCCCGGTATTTTTCATCAATATTCCCGTATCCACGCGAAAAAACCCCTTGTCTTAACCGTTTGAAAATGCGGTTTATACCCTTTCTGGTATATAATATGTGTACCGGTATTTATGAATGCTATTTATAATACAATGATGTCCCGGGGTACACATATGAAGGTAACCGTCAGGTGCTCCTTATACCCGGGAAGCAAGAACGCGCCCGAGCCGTTCCACTCCGGCAACAATCAGGTCGTCACGGGAGTTTGAAAAGTTCAGCCGCAGGGTGTCTGTCCCGCCGCCGTCAACATAAAACGGTATGCCCGGGAGCACGGCGACGCGTTCTTTGAGAGCGGCGTTGAACACGTCCATGGAGGAGCATTTTTTGGGAAGTGTTGCCCAGACAAACATTCCCCCCACCGGTTTTGTCCACGTGACGCTGTCGGGGAATGTTTCGCTCATGGTCTCCGTCATCAGGGCTGCCTGTTTCTTGTATGCCGCCCGGATCTTTTGTATCGGTACATCGATATCGGTGTTTGCGAGGTACTGGGACGCGATGCGCTGGGAGAGGTAGTTGGAGTGGAGGTCGGATGCCTGTTTTGCAATGACCAGCTGCTCCATGATTTCTTCGGGTGCACATACCCACCCAAGGCGCATGCCCGGCGCAAGGATCTTGGAGAAGGATCCGGTGAGAATGGTCTGGCCCGGCAGGTAATGCCAGAATGAGTCAAGGGAGTGGCCGGAGAATTGCAGCTCGCCGTATGCATCGTCTTCGACCATGATCGTGCGGGTTCCGGCGAGGATTCCGGCCATTTTTTCCCGGCGGGATGCGGAGTACGTAATGCCGGAAGGGTTCTGGGAGTTTGGGACACCGTAAAATAATTTCACCGGGTGATGTGAAAGGACCGACTTCAGCTGTGCCAGATCGGGGCCTTCGGTTTCCAGTTCGACCGGGAAAAAGACCGGCTCGTACAGCGAGAACGCCTGGATTGCGCCAAGGTATCCCGGCCGTTCGATGGCAACGGGGTCACCGGCATCGATGAGAATTTTCCCGATGAGGTCGAGGCATTGCTGCGAGCCGTTGGTGATGAGGATCTCGTCAGGGGAGATCGACAGCCCCAGCCGTTTTTTATACCGGTCTGCAATATACTGGCGCAGGGGGAGATACCCTTCTGTCGTGGAGTACTGGAGTGCGGTTGTACCATCCTCTGTTAAGACCTGCACGGCTGCACGGCGAATTCCTTCGACATCGATAAGCGCGGGATTGGGAAGACCTCCGGCAAAGGAGATGATCTCCGGGTTTTCTGTCACTTTTAAAATTTCGCGGATAAAGGATTTCGGGGTCTTTATCATCCGCCCGGCAAATTGGTACGAACCGGTCGTGCTACCGGGTCTTTGTGCAGGTATGCGTGTAGTGTCCGTTGAAATCCCTCCCTTTTATTATAGTATTTTTGGTAAAAAGAGGATAAATACGTAATGTGGCGGTTTACCCGGGTTTTTTGCCGTGAAGGGGGAGTATGCCGACCCGCAGCCGGTTGCCGGACCGATTTGTGAACGAGCCGAAAAAATACCGTCAGCATGAAAAAAACCCACTTCAAAAGACTTTTTACCCTGCCGTGCGCACAAATCCCTAAGGTGTACTGATGAAAGTCATCAAGAGTGTTGATATTATTTCCTGGGCAAAAATTCATGCCCTGTTTGGAATTGTGTTTGGCCTGTTCTATGGGATCATCTTTGCCATCATGGGCGCAGCTATCGGTGTATCTGCCGGCATGCCCGGTGTCGGTGCATTCGGCCTGATGTCGATCATTATCTTCCCGATTATGTTTGCCATTATGGGATTCATCTGCGGGGCTATCATGGCATTCCTCTACAATGTCTTTGCCGACAAAATTGGCGGCATCCAGGTCGAACTTGTCGACCAGTAATCAACATTTTTTTGTTCTTTGCCATTTTCTGGTTCGGACATTGATCGCCTGAATGGAAATTGGCAAAAAAAATTAATGAAAATTCTGCCGGCATGATAATATCCCGGTAAAATGGGAATTGTTATCGTGCCAGAATTCAATCGGGGAGATATGCAGAAATGTATCTTACTCGCTCTCCTGATGATCTGCATTGGGCTGGTCTTTTCTACCGGATGCACAAGCACGGAATCGACTGGCACGATCGCTCAGCCGACAACTATGCCGACTCCGACTCCGCAGATCATCTATGTGACCGTGATGGTAACCCCCACGGCAACAGTATCTCCCACTAATACGTCGGTTACTCCTCCACCGGTAACGGTGCAGCCAACTAGAATTATCAACAGTTCCCTTTACCGTGCCGCACCTGACGCGCCAATGATTAATCAGATAACATTCAGTACCGATAGTTGGACGCTCCCGGACTGTTACATGCAGGAACTATTTCCGGACATTGTGAATAATCCCGATTATGGAATCAACGCATCGTACGCCAATATTACCGCACTTTCTGCCGAACAATTTAATGTGATCTATCGTGAATGGAACGAGGGGACAAATCAGAATTCCAAGATGGTAGGAGCCGATCAATGTTATAGTGCGCCAATCTATCACAAATGGGGCTTTGTGGATATTTACGCGACTTTTACCCCCCGTAATGCCAGACCCGCCAATTATGAAATCGCGACAGTTGTCCAGGGATTTGGTAAAGATTTAGGCGTTTTTACTACCACCCAGTATTTGACAATGGACAAACCGAATGTCCGGATTACAAGTTATATCCCTTTGCGATCTGATCAAATCGGTTTTATTTCGGGTGTCAAGCTGCAATTTTACAAATTAAGCAGTTAATTTTTTTTTGATTTTTCTTTAAGATAGCACTTACATCAGGTCAAATTTCCCGCGAAGTATCATATGCATCTTAATGTCCTGAAGTCCTGTGATCCTATCAGAACCTTGGGCAGGTTATCATGATTTTTCCTGTTATTTTTCCTCTGGCATCATTTGCAAATACACCAGAATGACAATTCCCGCTATTCATTGATCAACTTTCAGTTTATATTTCGGACAATACAGCCAGACCATCGCACTTGACGTTTTTTAGAAAGTTCCCTTTTTTAGATCATTGGGTAGTCCTGATGGGGCAATGTTGCATAAATCCTTGACCGTTCGGTCAGTGTTTTGATTCAGATTTCGTGGACTGGTAGAGGATTTTAAAAATTAAAACGTTGATCGGATGATGTCAAAAAGTTCAAATCAGAAAAATGAGGTCCAGATGTTTAACCTTTTAATTTTAAGCCTTTGGCGAGATTTGAACTCGCGACCTCGTCCTTACCAAGGACGCGCTCTACCAGCTGAGCCACTGAGGCTTGACGCACCAATTATGTTGGAGGTTCACCCTATAAAAGGTTACGGCTGATCCCGGGGATGAACCGGGTAAGACCGGCCCTATCCACCCCGTGCCGCGGCATCGATCGCCTCCAGGGCGGCTATGCTCGCGGTTACCCCGTCGAGGGTCTCGACCTCGACGATGGGGATGACGTTGCTCCTCGCGACAGCATCCATAACAGCCACGAAATCGATCGTTCCGGCCCCGACCGGTGAATGCGTGTCCTCGGTGCCGCTGTTGTCGTGCAGGTGGAAGTGCGCCGCCGGGTGGGTGAGGAAACAGTCCAGGCACCCGTTCAGGTTCGCGTGGCCGACGTCGAGCGCAAACCCGATCCCGTCGATGAGCGGCAGGTCCTCGCAGGAGCGCAGGAAGAAGTACTCCCAGTTCCCCATGTTCTCGACGAAGAACGTGACCGAGAGGTCGTCGGCCGCCGCCGTAAGTTCGCCGAGCGACTGCCGGAACCTCCCTGCAGCCCGCTCCCGCTCCTGGCTCCACGCATAGTAGCCCGGGTGGATGACCACGTCCGCCCCCACCTCGGCGGCGATAGCGAACGTCTGCGTCAGGACCTCGACGCTCGCCCGCCGGATGGGCTCAAGGATGCTTGCGATGTTGACTCCCCGGGACGGCGCATGGATGAAGTAGAGATACGAGTAACTCTCAAGCGGTTCTGCGCTCTCCAGGTAGTGCAGCCCCTCATCCATCACCTCCACGCAGTCGGTTATGGGAACGAGTCTCTCGAGTGCCGCAGGGAGCGGCTCACGGTGAAGGCAGTAGGTGGAGACGCCAAACATACAGGATCTTCCGGCCGGGACGTTAAATAGATTCGGCATAGACGCCTTCGGGCGCGGTTGGGGACCAGGGGCCGTGACCGGCCCCATCCGCCCACCCGCCGTGCCGAAGAAGGCCTTCTCCGGCGATCCGGCACGCAAGATCCGTCAGGGCCGGGCGGGAATGCCCATGACCCGCACCGGCGGCGCGGAGGACCAATCCGCATGGTTTATGATAAATCCCTCCAATATGATTGATATGGCCGATGGCTTCATCCCGGAGGTTGTCATCTCAAACCAGCTCGAGAGATCAAAGGCCGAGCTCTTCTCCTTCATCGAGTCCAATGCCGAAGCCATCGACGAGAACTTCCCCTCCTTCTTCGGAAAAGTCGTCACGATCCTCGACCGTGCAGGCGTCCCCATCCCCGACCAGCCGCATGACGAGTTCATCGATGCAATCGTCTACCGGGTCTTCGACGTCAGCAAGCGGGCAGAGGACGCGAGGTTTGTCAGCCGTGTCTGCGATATCGCCTGCGGTATGAAGCGGAAGAAAGAACGGAAGGCTGGTGTCTATCTTGCAGCCGCCGTCAAGTTGATGAAGATCGGTATGCCGCTTGCGGCGGCGGCCTACCTCCAGCCGTACCGGAAGCACGACGCTGTTGTGGGGTGCTGGCACGCCTACTGCTACTACATCCTCTATAAGGAAGGGTCGGCCGAGCCCGGCTACTCGGCCGCAGAACGGTGGAACTACCTGAAGGCCGCACGCCAGTATCTGGAGGAACTCGGGCAGCTCCGGCCGGGACTCCAGCGGCTGGTCAGGGGGGAACTCGAGCAGGACCCGTGGCTTGCCGAGCCGTTCTGGGTGATGATCTTCCTTGCGACCGAATGGGTGCCGGATAACCGCTGGTTCCTGGAGATCGGACTTTCGCGGGCAAAATGGGACAACAACAACGTGGCGCTGGTGAAGATGCTGCAGATCGGCCTCATACGGTTTCCCGCCGATATGCTCTTCTACCGGGAGGCCTACCACCTCAAGTTCGACCAGGGCGACCTCGCTGATGCCCTGGGCCTCATCCGCGACATGCTGCAACGGTTTCCCGACGACCCCGAGCCGGTCTACTACGGTCTCCGGACCGCCCTCTACCTCCCCCGGGAGGGAGAGTTCAACGAGTTCCGGACGCTTGCGGAAGAGAGGAAGATGCCGGGGCACGTCCTCTGCCTCATCGATTACGCATACGCCTTTCTCCGGGGACGGCGGGGGCAGGCGGGCCTCTGCCTTGACGAGTTCCGCAGGAGATACCCCTCGATGAACTACTACTCCGACCTGCTCCTCTTCGTCACCGCCGCCGGTGATGCCCCTGCCCGCCCGGACGGCGTCAACCAGGCGGTCTTCACCTCGGTCGACCATTTCTGCAAGAGGATGCTCAAGATCGGCGATACGTGAGAGCAGATCGCCCACCGTTGCCCCGGGGTGAACCCTGATGAGCCCTCACCGCCAACCTGCCTGCTGATACCACCATGGCATACCGTTACCTCTTCGGCCCGGTCCCCTCCCGGCGCCTGGGCAGATCGCTCGGGATCGACCTGGTGCCGCAGAAGACCTGCACATTCAACTGCGTCTACTGCGAGTGCGGGCAGACGACCAACCTCACCTGCGAGCGGCGCGAGTACGTCCCGACGGACCGGGTCATCGCGGAGGTCGACGACTACCTCGCGACGGCGCCGGACCTCGACTACGTCACGTTCGCCGGTTCCGGGGAACCGACGCTCCACTCCGGGATCGGCGAGGTTATAACCTTCATCAAGGACCGCTACCCCCGCTACCGCGTCGCGGTCCTGACGGGAAGCGCGCTCCTCGCGGACCCGGCTGTCCGGGCCGCCCTGATGCGGGCGGACCTTGTCGTGCCGTCGCTCGATGCGATCTCCGAAGAGGTCTTCCTGAAGCTCAACCGCCCCTCTCCGGGCATCACCGCCGGGCGGGTCCTCGCGGGGCTCACTGCCTTCTCCCGGGAGTTTCCCGGCGAAGTCTGGCTTGAGGTTTTCATCGTCCCGGGCCAGAACGACACGGAAGAGGAACTCCTCCTCCTGAGAGACGCCGTCGCTGCCATCGGTCCCGACCGCGTCCAGGTGAACACCCTCGATCGGCCCGGCACCGATATCCGGGTGAGACCGGCATCGCCCCGGACCCTTGAGCGGGTTGCAGCGGTCCTCGGCGGGAACGCGGAGGTGATCGGGGCGGCGCCGGATGAACCGGCGATGGTGCCGGAGGCGAGAGAGGTCGCCGATATCCTGCTCGCCACGCTCCGGCGCCGCCCCTGCACCGTCACCGACCTCGCCCGGCTCTCCGGCCTCCGGCCGGCCGAGGTGACGAAGTGCCTCCGCATCCTGGAACGGAGGGGGGCAGTCGAGCCGGTGCGAGAGGAGAGAGGAGTATTCTACCGGGCGACCTGAACCCGGCCCGTACCCGCCACCGGCACGAATATGCCGTACCGGTGAGAGATACCTATGAGGATCCATGGCGGTTGGTAAGGATATACTCACGACGCTTCATGCTCTCGTCGACCGGGATATAACGCTCATGCACATCTGCGGAACCCACGAGGCGGCGATCGCCCGCGCCGGGCTCCGGAGCGTCCTTCCTGAGGGCCTCAAGATCGTGATGGGGCCGGGATGCCCGGTCTGCATCACGCCGCAGGGCGAGATCGATGCCGCGCTCGACCTGGTGGAGCGGGGCTGCACGGTCGCCACCTACGGCGACCTGTTGCGCGTCCCGGGGTCGAAGGGGTCGCTCGAGTCGAGCGGCGGGGACGTCCGGGTGGTGCAGGGCGTCCACAAGGCGGTGGAGATCGCGAGACGGGAGCCTGACCGGGATGTTGTCTTCATATCGGTCGGGTTCGAGACAACCGCGCCGACGGTCGCCGCCACGATCCTCTCCCGTCCGCCGGAGAACTTCTCGATCCTCTCGTGCCACCGGCTCGTCCCGCCGGCGATGGCGTGGCTTCTCGCCCAGGGGGAGGCGGCGCTTGACGGGTTCATCCTCCCGGGGCACGTCTGTGCGGTGATGGGCTACGCGGAGTACGAGCAGTTCGGAGCTCCCCAGGTCGTCGCAGGGTTCGAGCCGGAGGATATCCTCCTCGGCCTCCTCATGGCGGTGCAGCAGGTCCGCGAGGGTGCGCACCGGGTGGAGAACGCCTACCCGCGCGTGGTCACCCGGGAGGGGAACGTCAAGGCGAAACACCTCATGTACGAGGTCTTCGAGCCGTTCGACGTCGAGTGGCGCGGGTTTCCGGTGATACCGGCATCAGGCCTCCGCCTGAAGCCGGAGTTCGAGGGCTATGACGCGCAGAAGAAGTATGATATCGCTATCCGGCACGTGGATAAGCACTCGGCCTGCATCTGCGACAAGGTGCTGCGCGGCGTCGCCCGGCCGTCCGACTGCCGGCTCTTCGGGAAGGCCTGCACCCCGCGCACCCCCGTCGGCCCCTGCATGGTCAGCCACGAGGGGGCGTGCAAGATATGGCATCTCTACGAGTCGAGGAGAGCGCCAGGCCCCTCTCTCCGCTGACCTTTTATACCATACCCAACAATATAATATGGCAGTCTCGGTAGGGTAGTGGATATCCTGAAAGCCTCCGGAGCTTTCGACCCGGGTTCGAATCCCGGCCGGGGCGCTTCGATTTTGATATAAGTTCTCAAGCAGCGTGGTTTTCAGGGAGGGGACCCTGCGCGTATGAGCCGGTCCGGGCAGACTTCCGACCGGTGGTTTTTGGTTACGCCATAAACGCCGCCTCGTGCGGCGGGGCGATCAGAAGTATTCGTCGTCGTCGTAGAGTCCCAGAGCGATCTCGTCCTCGATGGTCTCGACCTCTTTCCGCTCGATCGCCTCCTCCCGCCGCCGGTAGAGGTCCCTGACGGCGTAGGGGGGCGGGCTGCCGCCCGAGAGTTCCGCGATCTCAAGGAGGGCCTCGCCGATGCGGTCAAGGTCGCCGGACTCGCCTATCTCGACACGAAATTGGCCGAGATACGGTCCTGTGATGTAGGCAAACCTCCCCGGGACCGAATGGACCATGAGTATCCGGTCAGCCTCCCCGGCCATACGGGGTTCAACTTCGATCTCCAGGACCGCAGGCGATATCTCGATCGTCTCGATATCGCCGGTTCCGAAGTCCTGCACGATTTGCAGTCTCATGCCGTTCCTCTCCTCCTTCTGCGACGCACACCCTTCTCCGGGAGGCAGAACCGGTCTTCATGGATAGTCTCCCGTAAGCCCGGGTATACCTTTCCTGGGTCTCTG
>JBDKTL010000028.1:0-21933 GCA_039698055.1 Methanoregula sp.
ATCTTGCCCAGCGAGGGGTCGACGAGACCCCTCAAGCGACCCCATCAGGGGTGGGATGAATCTTTTTTATATCAAAAAATAATTTTAAAAAAAATCAACATTCTGAACTTCGCTAACGACATCCCCAATTTTCAATAAAAAAAATTCCCGCCAAAAAAGTGGAGTGCCTATTCCATCTTCCGCCACGCGTACGCAAACCGCTGGAATGCGGTTACATGCCCGAATATCCCAAATAATAAAAGCAGCCAGCCAAACCAGGTCAGGCCGGCAATTGACAGGGGTAACAGGATAGTGATTATCCCGACAACCAGAATCAGAACAAGCCGGTCTGCCCGCCCGAGGATGCCCCCGTAATACCTGCCAATACCGACGGCCTGGGCCTGGGTGCCAAGGTATGACGACATCAGGACACCGGTGAGTGCAAGCACACCAATCTGCCACGGCACAATCCCGCTTGCAAAAATACCGGTAATAATGAAGATATCCGCGTACCGGTCCACCGCATGGTCAAGGAAATCCCCCCGCTTGCTCGTGATCTTCATCTCGCGGGCGACGGCGCCGTCCATCGCGTCAAAGAACGCGTTTAAGGCGACCGCAAATACTGCGCAGAGGTCCAGGCGCAGGTAGAAGAAGATGCCGGCAACCGCCGATGCGACGAATGCAGCAACGGTGAGGATGTTTGGCGTGATCCTGCACCGGATGGCAAGAGAGACCAGCGGATCGAAATAGACCTTCACGTGCGGGCGGTACTGGTCGAGTGTCAATTGTGCACCTCCACAAACATTGACCAGTCGATGGAACCAAAAGCAGCCGGGATCTCGTCTTTGAAAAACTTCTCGATTACGTCAGCGCACTCCACCGGTTTTTTGCCGGTGCTGTCGACTTCAAGGATTTTGTCAGGATCGTACATTTCCACCGTTTCAATCAGGCAGACGTCCAGCGCTTCAGCATCCATATTCTCCCGGATCTTCTGTGGACTGTACTTGCGCTGTTGTAACCGTGCCTCAAGCTCGTCAGGGCGGCACCGGAGCACGACAATACGGTCGCAGTCCAGGAGGTGGGCAAAATGCCCTTCGATAAACCCATCGACCGGCTCAAGCTCGTCAGAGAGCCGGTCAACATCGATCACCTGTGTGTCCCGTGCCTCATCGTCACCGATAACATACGGCTGGACAATCTCCGTGATATGGACAACGGTATACCCGCGCCGGGCAAGCTCATCGGCAACAATCGATTTTCCTGTGCCCGGTGTCCCGGTGATGCCACACATCATAGCGAGTTTATCCCCACTAAAAACAATTCATTCTCCCAGTCCTCTCCGATACTTACACGGATATAATGATCGGCAAGTCCGCTAAAGCTTCTGCAGGAGCGGACAAGCACACCCTTGCCGGCAAGCTTTTCCACAACTTCATCGCTCGTGTGGGGTGCAACATCGACCATGACAAAGTTCGCATCCGAGGGCAGGACCGGGAATTTCAGTTCCACAGCAAACCGGGCCCGCCACCGCAATACCTGTTTGATATAATCGGCGGCATGGTCTTTATCTCCCAGTGCCGCCGCTGCTGCTGCTGCTGACACCGAGTTCACGGTAAAGGGGGTTCCCGCCCGCTGGTAGTACGGCAAGAGCCATACCGGCACAAAGGCATACCCGATACGCAGCCCGGCAAGCGAGTGCACCTTGGAAAACGTCCTGCCGATCACAAGATTGTCGTACTTTCGCATCAGGGGGAGATAATCGGTATCGGAAAACTCGACATACGCATTATCGAGAAACACAATTCCCTGCACGCCTTCAAGCACGCGGGCTATTGTTTCAAGCGGTGTTGCGTTGCCGGTCGGATTGTTGGGGGTGCACAGTACCGTGATCTTGGCATTCCTGCCTTCCCGCACCAGCGCATCGGCATTGACCGAGAAGTCCTTCTCACGGGGAACCGCAACGACCTTTGCCCCCTGTGCCTGCGCGGCAAGCCCGTAGAAGGAGAACGTCGGGGTGGATATGGCGACAGTTTCACCGGGATCGATGAGCATCCGCATCAGCGTCTCGATGACACCGTCCATGCCGACACCGGTGACAAAGTGGTAGTCCCCGTAGAATCTGGCAAGGGCGCTTGTCAGCACGTCCACCCGTTCATCGGGATACCGGTTGACGGTTTCAAGTGCCTGTTGAGCGGCAGCTAAAACAGAGGGTGACGGGGGAACGGGATTTTCGTTGCTCGCGAGCCGGGCGATGCGGGTGTCGCCCTCCCTGCGGGCAAGATCGCCGGCTTTTCTGGCAAATACGTAGCCGCCCTGTTTATAGCATGACCTGACCAAGCGCTCCATCGATAACCCTGACCACACGGTCAATCTCGGCATCCGTGATAACAAGTGGCGGGACAAGACGAAGGTTACCGTCAGCCGCGCAGTTCACGAGCACCCCTTCATTTGCACATTTCTTCTGGACACCGGCACACGCATCTCCGACCGTGATCCCGATCATCAGCCCGCGGCCGCGGGGATGATATTTTTCCAGGCCTTTTTTGATCCGCTCTCCTTTACGGGTAATATCCGGCAGGATCTTTTCAATGATCCCGATGGTCGCAAGCGCTGCGGCGCAGGCAAGCGGACCACCGGCAAACGTGCTCCCGTGCTCGCTCTTTTTGAACTCAAGACCGTCCCGTGCGACGAGCGCTCCCATCGGAAACCCGCTTGCAATTCCCTTTGCAAGGGTTACGATATCGGGAACGGCTTTTGTGTGCTGCACTGCAAGCCACTTCCCGGTACGGCCCATGCCGGTCTGCACTTCATCGACAATCATCAGCGTGTCGGTTGCATCACAGGTCTCGCGGATGCCTTCCATGAAACTGTTTGGGGGGATGATGACACCGGCTTCACCCTGTATCGGCTCGACAATGACCGCGGCAGTATCGCCGTCAATGGCTTTTTTCAGGCCATCGAGATCGCCATATTCGACAAATGTTGTCTGGAGCCCGAGCGGTTCAAACGGCTCCCGGATCGCAGGCTTGTGGGTGACCGCAAGAGAGCCCACGGTCCGGCCATGGAACCCGTGCATGAATGCGACAAATTTCTTCTTCCCGGTCCGGACACGGGCAAGTTTCAGGGCGCCGTCTGTAGCCTCGGCTCCCGAATTTGAGAAGAATGCCTTGGACAAACCCGTAGCTTCCACGATTTTTTTTGCCACTTCACCCTGGTGGGGGACGTAATAGAGGTTTGAGCAGTGGATGAGCGAGTGCGCCTGATCGCAGATCGCCTTGACGACCGCCGGGTGGCAGTGCCCGGTGCTGCACACCGCGATGCCTGCTACGCAATCGATATATTCGTTTCCTTCCGCATCCCAGACTTTTGAGCCTTCCCCCTTCACAATCGCCATATCCCGGGAGAATGCAGGCATATAGTAACGCTCGTCGAGCGCCTTGAACTGGCTGGTTTTTTCCATTCCCATCACTTTTTTTAATAATGTTCGTTTATTCTTTGTTTATACGGTCTTCTAAAAAAGACCACTCACTCATACTCGATTGTTGCCGGGGGTTTTGCGGTGATATCGTAGACCACCCGTGACACACGCGGGATATCGGCAGTGATTCTCGAGCCGATTTTTGTGAGATGATCGAAAGGGATATTGATCGGATCGGCAGTCATCCCGTCACGTGAATTGACCGCACGGATAGCAACAATCCACCCGTGGATGCGGTTGTCCCCTTTCACGCCGGTCCCAAGGCCAAGAAGCGCCGCAAAGCACTGCCACGGGTGGTAGCTCTCGACAAGTTCTTCTTCGACAATCCAGTTAGCCTCACGGATGACCTCGACTTTCTCCTGTGTCACTTCGCCAAGCACCCGGACGGCAAGCCCGGGGCCCGGAAACGGCATCCGGTGCTGGATCTCCTTTGGCATGCCAAGCGCGCCTGCCACATCACGCACTTCGTCCTTGTAGAGATCGCGGAGAGGCTCGATCACTTGTGAAAATTCCATATGAAGGGGCATGCCGCCGACATTGTGGTGGCTTTTTATGCCCCCCTCGCTCTCGATCCGATCGGGATAGATCGTGCCCTGCAGCAGGCAGGTCGCACCCTGTTTTTTTGCTTCCCGCTCAAAACACCGGATGAACCGCTCGCCGATTGCCTTGCGCTTTGCCTCAGGATCGGTAATTCCTTTGAGAGACTCCAAGAATTCATCGCCGGCCTCAACAACCTGGAGATGGATATCGGAAAAGAGCATTTTTATCCGTTCGGTCTCCCCTTTGCGCATCAGGCCGGTGTCAATGTAGATCGGGATCAGCCGGTCGCCGATTGCCCGGGCGGCAAGTACGGCACAGACGGAACTATCGACCCCTCCCGAGAGCGCCATGACCACTTTTTCATTGCCGGCAGCGGTTTTGATCTCCTCGATGGACTGGGAAATAAATTTTTGTGTGTTTACCATACGATCGCAATCCTATTTGGTGAGTTTATTGGCCTTGCATGCGCTCACAAATCCAACATAGGGCGGGGATGGCCGGGTCGGGCGGGATTTGAACTCGGGGTGGAACTGTGTCGCAAAGAAGAACGGGTGACCGGGAAGTTCGAGCATCTCCATACGGTTTTTGTTGGTCGCCGAGAAGACGAGCCCGGCATCCTCAAGATTCTTTATGTACCGCGGGTTGACTTCATACCGGTGCCGGTGCCGTTCGACAATCTGCGGCTCCCCGTACAGTTTCATCGCAAGTGTGCCATCGCGAATATCAGCCGTATAATTGCCAAGCCGCATCGTGCCGCCAAGCTCGGTGAGCCCTTCCTGCTCCGGCAGGAGTGCAATCACGTGGGTGCCTTCACCCATCTCTTCACTGGTTGCATCCGGTATCCCTGCCTTGTTGCGGGCAAATTCCACGACCGCAAGCTGGAACCCGAGACAAAGCCCGAGGAAAGGCACATTGTTCTCGCGGGCGTACCTGATCGCCTCAATCTTGCCTTCGATACCCCGTTTGCCAAAGCCTCCCGGTATGAGTATCCCGTCATAATCCTTGAGCTGGCACTTCTCGTACCGCTCGGCGTCCAGCCAGACTATCTTTACTTCCGTTGAGAGCGAGCGCCCCGCATGCTTGAGCGCTTCCTTGATACTGATATAGACGTCCTCAATGCCGTATTTGCTGACAATTGCAACCGTCACCCGGTTGGTATATTCTTTGGTGACAACACGGTACCAGCTGGAATCGATATCACGCGGTTCAAGGCCAAGATGGGCGGAGAGGACATCGGCAATCCCTTCCTTTTCCATCTCCATGGGGACTTCATACGTATCCGGCGCCGTGGCTGCCGATATGACGGCATTGATGGGGAGGTCGCAGAACGCCGAGATTTTGCGTTTGGTGTTGGACCCAATCACCCGCTCGCTCCGGCCGACGATGATATCCGCGTGGAGCCCCAGTTCCCGCAGCGCTTTTACCGAGTGCTGGGTGGGTTTTGTCTTGAGATCGCCCATCGTATCTTCCGGTATGAGCGTGACATGGATCAGTACATAGTCTGTGTCGGGCAGTTCGCCACGCATCTGGCGGGCCGCTTCCAGAAACGGCATGCTCTCTATATCGCCGACAGTTCCGCCCACTTCCACAAGACAGACATCGGGTCGTGTCCCGTCAGGGAATTCCTCTTCGGCAGCCAGACGGATGCACGCTTTGATCTCGTCGGTGATGTGGGGGATGATCTGGACGGTTTCGCCAAGGAAATCGCCGCGCCGCTCCTTATCGATGACCGTGCGGTACACTTTCCCGGTGGTGATATTGTGCGGAGCGGAAAGTTCGATATCAAGGAACCGCTCGTAGTTCCCGAGATCGAGATCGACTTCACTCCCGTCCTTTAAGACAAAAACTTCCCCGTGCTGGGCAGGGTTCATCGTCCCTGCATCGATATTCAGGTAGGGATCGATTTTGACCGCGGTCACCCGGTATCCCCGGTTCTTCAGGATGCGCCCCACTGAAGCGGCGGTAATTCCCTTTCCAAGGCCGCTCATCACTCCGCCGGTAATAAAAATGTACTTCACGTAATCTCCCCGATTGCTTTACTGTTTTGATTCGATTCCGTATTATGATTATCTTTTCGCCGGGAAATGCAGGTTTTTACAGGTTTTTTGCCAGCGGCCGTTATTCCGTTTTTCCTTTTGGTGGGGCATACGCCAGTGCGGGTGGCAAAAATCCTCAAAAAAACACCGGTAAAAAGGACAAAATAGTTTATCAGCCTGCCGGTAAAAAACTTCAGTGTGCCCCTGCGGATACCGGAGACATTCATCAAGAAATGCGCCATACTGGCCGGGATCATCTGCCTGCTTCTCTTTGTTGTAACCCTGCTCGCCCTCAACATCACCCCGGATTATGTGGATATACTCACGAAAAACGAGCAGATGAAATATAACCTTGTGTTCCTCGCGGTGCTTGCGCCCGGTATCACGCTTGTTTCCCTGCTGTTATTGATGGAAATCGGGAAGAAATAACCAATCCATACGGTCATATCCAAAAAAAAAAATTGCCGTTAAAAACATTCATGTGTGCAGGAATCAAAAAATGGGGATATGAAACTCCGGCAGATATTATTCATTCTGGCGATTCTGTCATTTATTTCCTGTATCGCCATCCCGGTGATGGCTGATGACACCACCCCGGTGGATGAAGCTACCCAGCTGTACAATAACGGTGTACGAACGCTTGCAACAAATAATTATGAAGGGGCAATTGCGCTGTTCGACCAGGCACTGGCATCAAACATCACGATGATAAGAATCTCCGATGCCCTGCTCTATACGTACCAGGGCAAGGCATATGCACTCATCCAGCTGGGACGGTACAACGATGCTATCCAGACACTTGACCTCGGTATTGCCGAGTATCCCAAAGATGCAATGCTCTGGAACAACAAGGGATATGCGTACTTCAAACTGGGAAAATATTCCGATGCCGTAACCGCATATGACAATGCCATCGCGATCGATCCCGCCTATACCGGCGCACTGATCAACAAAGGAGATGCTCTCTATGCGGCGGGACAGTATGCCGATGCGGTCACGGCATACAACAAGTCGCTTGAAAACGATCCCGGAAATGCTAACACGACAGAAAAACTTGCAACCGCACAAAAAGCTGCAGCATCCGCCATTTCACCGGTGACCATCCTCCTGATTATTCTCGTCATTGCATGTGCCGGAATCGCCGGGTATTATCTCCTGCGAAAAAAACCGGTTAAGGAAGAGCCAAAGAAGAAGAAGAAATCTGCCAAAAAATAATTTTTTTTAATATCGTCATAAGAAGAGAGAAATTCAGGGGCTGTAGTGACACTTTACCTAAAAAAAGATTATGCGGGTATACTATGACAATTTAATTTTCCAAAGAGTTTTTTAGGGATTTGGACTTTTCTTGCTTTTGATATCGGGATGGGCAGAGACTGGTTATCGTCACGTAATCCTTCAAGATGGAATTTAATCGCTTCTCTCATGTTTTTGATTATCTTCTCTTCGGTTTTACCCGTTGCAATTACCCCGGGAAGATCCGGGCAGTACGCCGAAAAGTTTCGTTTCCCTTCTTCGATAATTATGGTAAATGAAACCATTATGTTCCCTCCGTTTTGAGTCCTGCTTGTTTCAATACACTATTCAATGTTCCCGGTCTGACTTCATCGTTGAGATGACCGGATATTGTGACAAGGCCGGGCTTTGTCGGATGTTTGAATTGCCGATGATCTCCTTTTTGGCGATGCAATTCCCATCCATCAGATTCGATTGAATTGATCAATTTTCGAATCTTCACAGGATGCATTGTTTCCTGCGGCAACTGTATGTTACTCTATCATTATAACATTATGTTGTTGTAGGAGAAATTTGCTTGCCGGATTTCTCCGTCACCATCTGTTGTATATGCTTATTTGGAAACTTTCTTTAAAAAAAGAGACCTGTTTTTCCGTTTATTCCTTCATGGCCGTTACGGCAAATGCCGCTGTCGTCCGGGAAAGGATCGTTTTTTTGTCGTCATTCAAACGGATATCCCCTTCCACAAACGCAACGCGCCTGCCTTTCCTGGTGACACACCCTTCTGCGACGATGGTGCCTTCCCGCACACCCTTGATAAAACTGGTGGATTCGGAGATGGTTGCAATACCCTCGTTTTTGGCAAGAAGAGGATAGAGCGCAAGCGCCATTGCTTCATCGGCAAGCGCCACGAGCATCCCGCCCTGGAGCCAGCCCACCCCGTTGAGCATATCCGGGCGCACGGTCATGCTCAGGACGGCTTTTCCGGCTTCATACTGCACCACATCGATACCCATCTGGCAAAAAAACGGGTTTGCATCGCGGCCATATTTTTCGATATTATCAAGATACGTCATTGTCCTCATAGACTGTTTTTGTTTAAAAGGGGATTTAAGATTATCCCGCTTGGCAAAATCAACAACCCGGCGAACTTTTTTTGCTGCATACCCCGGTACAAAATACTTTATTGGTTGAGCAAACGACGTATCCTTCATGCAGAGTGAAGAAACAAAAGAAATGCTTGCCGACCTTGTCTGGCTCAACGCCCTGATCGCAACCGAACTCTTACAGGTAACCGAGAATACGTCTGCCATCCTGCGTAAAACCACTCCTCCGGCAAGTTGCCTCGCGGAGCACCAGGCGCTCCGGGCAACGGCTCTTGCCATCGCAGAAAAATACCGGAAGAATACCGTGCTTGCCCAGCACCTCACCGGACACCAGTAATATTATTGGCAATCTTCACCCACCAGTAAGAGAGAGCCATAGAAAAAAACCCGGAACTTTGTGCACAATCGTTCCCCATGGTACATGTGTCCGCCACCATGATACCCGTACCTGACGTCCCTTTCAAACAAGACCAGTAAAAAATTCACCAGAACCCGTGTCATCCATGTCCCCCGCACCCGATATCCGCTACAGCCTTGTCATCCCCGCATACAATGAAGAGAACCGTATCGCATTCCTTTTCGATGCGATCACCCGTTTTGACGGGGAGCTTATTGTCGTCTGCGATGGGACTGATTCGACTGCCGATGTGGTCGGGGAGATTGCCAAAAAGCGCCCTGACCTGTCGATCCGGTGCCTGCGGTTTACCACCCGGCTTGGAAAAGGAGGAGGGGTCATTGCCGGGCTTGTGGCGGCACAGGCACCACTCGTCGGGTACGTGGACGCGGACGGGTCAACCCGGATGGATGAGATGATCCGGCTGTTTTCCCGGCTTTCATCCTCCGATGCCGCCATTGGTTCACGCTGGGTCGCCGGTTCGCAGCTGGGCGTCCGCCAGAGCCTGATGCGGCAACTGGAGAGCAGGGGATTTAACCTGTTTATCCGGATCTTTTTTGGCCTTTCCTTCAACGACACCCAGTGCGGGGCAAAAGTCTTTAAAAAAACCGCGCTCGACACTGTATTGCCAAAGATGATCTCCCGGGGGTTTGAATTTGACGTCGAACTTCTCTGGCGGTTGTCAAAGGAGGGGTACCGCATCGATGAATGTCCTATTGAATGGCAGAACAAAGGGGATTCGCGGGTACAGAAAAGCGATATGATCCGGATGCTTGCAGGCCTGTTAAAGGTCAGGTTCGCCGCAGGGAATGCATGATACCAAGGACAGAGCAGGAACAAAAAAAGGAAGCGGTCCGGCTTTTTGAGGACGGGCGGTACCAGGAGTCGCTGGAGATCTGCCACCTCCTGCTAGAAACGGTAAAAGACCCGACCCTTGAGATTCTTGCCGCCACCAACCTCTATTATACCGGAAAACTTGAGGATGCCGAGGTTTTTTTCCGTGACATTGCGCAGAAGATGCCCGAATCGTCCTATGTCCACAGTTTCCTTGCAAAAGTCCTGGAAAGCCGGGGCGACGATGGCGCAATTGCCGAATATGCCCTTGCCGTGCAGCTTGACCCGACAAACCAGGCAGCACTCCGCAGTTATGCCGATTACCTGGTGCTGCGCAAAGATTTCCGGGGCGCACTGCCGGTCCTCAGGCGACTGGTGGATGCAGGGAGAAAACCCGGCGACGTGCATGACCTGATGCGGGCGCTCATCGCAGCGGGGAATGCACAGGAAGCACTTGCCGTGTCCGCACAGTACGGGTCGGGTCATACCCGAACCGGGGAATATGTGGACGCGCTTATCACGACGCAGAAGTACCGGGCCGCCGCCGATGCAGCGAGCCTGCTCTATAAAGAGACTCCTGACCCCGCCATGACACGCAGGTATCTTGCCGCACATTCGCTGGACGATCCAGCCGCCGGACCGGATGCCTATGCTGCATGTCTTGCCGATGCCGACAACGACGATATCCGGGCAGATTATGTCCGGCTCTTACAGGCTGAAAGAAGATATGCCGAAGCGCTCGCCGCATTACAATCCCTGTGCACCCGAACGTCCCTTCCCCTCTACCGGCTCATGGAGTGCGAGATCCTCGCAGCGACAGGTAACGACGTGGAAACGATCGCGGCATATGAGCGGCTTATTGGCGACGAACTCATAACAAAAAATGATCTTGAGATGCTGGAGCACATCATCAGGTCTTACCGGTCCTTTATCGTTTCGCACAGTGCTCCCGATACCGCCCGGGAGCGTTTCCTGTCCGTCGTCTCGCAGGATGTAAACGTTGTGAGCCTGCTTGAAACCGCCCGGTGGTATGAGGATGAGAGAAATGCGGTTGAAGCACGGGCATGGTATTACCGTGCGTACCGTGCCGATTACTTAAACGGCGGGTTACCTTATGCCCGGTTCCTGTCCAGTCACGGGGAGGAACGGGAATGCGAGAAAGTGATGCTCTATATCCTTTCCAACGTGAAAAAGAGCGCCGATCTCGGGCGGGTTGCCAGAGTCATCGTGGATAAGAGCGGGACGATGCACCAGCTCAAACGGCTGGTCGGCCAGTTGATCAAACGGCTGGTCGAACGCCGGGCAGGCCTGAGTTCGGATGAGATGGAACTGCTGGCAGTCGCATTCTTTATCGCCGCACAACGGGCGCTCGAAGAGGCGGACTATGCGGAATGCAAGTATTACAGTCTCTGCGGGATGGACGTCCTGCCGGCACAGGCAACCGGTTGCCAGCTGGAGGATTTCCTCGGGCTTATTAGGACATGCAAGGACCAGTCGATTGCCGAACGCCCCGTGATGCAGGCAGCACCGATAAAAAAACGGGTGACCACCGCACATCCCGTACCGGTACTGGCGCAACAGGTGGAACTATCAGACCAGGAGCAGAAGATCGTTGCATTTATCCGGTCACACCGCAAAGCAACCGAGATGGACCTGCGGGCACTGCTCCAGACCCGCCGGGTGACGGGGATCGTGAACCGGCTGATCCAGAAAGCAACGGCACAGGGAATCATGCTCATCAGGAAAAATGGTGTGGGAGATGACGGAGAGATCTATGAATATGCCGGAACCTGAACAGATGGACCCGGGCAGGATTGCAAGCCTGAATATCATCAATGCCCTCCGGAGGGGTACGGTGCCGGCGGGGGGGCTTGAACGCATCGCCGTCGGGCTTGACGTGGAAGAAGGCGTCATTGGCAAACAGCTCGATTACGTGGCGCAGGGAGGCGGCGACCTGAAATTTATCCGGGGCGATTACGGGAGCGGCAAAACGTTTCTTGTCGCCCGTTCCCTCGAGATCGCGACCGATAAAGGGTTTGTCACCACCCACGTCATCATCGGTTCACAGGCGCCGCTTTACAAGGTAAAAGCGATCTACCAGCAGATCTGCGCAAACCTCCGCACAAAGGAAGAGGATCACGCGCTGAAAATGATCGTCGACAACTGGCTTTTTTCCATTGAAGAGCGGTTACTGTCGGTCAGCGGGTCCGGTGAAGAGGATGCCGCCCTTGAAGCCGCAACCGAAAAGGAGATCGAGGCGGCACTTGCGGGCATCAGCGAGATGAACACGGCGCTTGCCGCAGCTCTAAGGACCTACTACCGGGCAAACAATGCCGGGGATTTTGCGCTGGCACAGTCGGCACTCGGGTGGATTTCCGGCGAGCCAAATATCGGCCGGGACTTCAAACAGAAAGCGGGTATCAAAGGAGAGATTGACGATACGATAGCGTTTGCATTCCTCAGGGGGCTTGTCACGATCATCCACGGGTCCGGGTACAAGGGGATCGCCATTGCAGTTGACGAGATGGAAACAACACAGGGGCTCCAGCGCAACCAGCGCGAGAAGGGATACCACACGCTTGTCCAGATCATCGATGCGCTTGACCGGGGCGATATGCCCCGGTGCTATTTCCTTTTTACCGGGACACCAGCGTTCTTTGACGGTTCACGCGGCATCCGCTCCGTCACCCCGCTCTATGACCGTATCAGCGTCGTGCAGGCAGACAATTTCAAAAATCCCCGCCAGCCACAGATCCACCTGGCAAAATTTGATACCGGTAAACTCGAACTGGTCGCGCTCAAGGTTATCGATGTTTATTCGCAGGCGTACCGTGAAGTCGACCGCGAGCGGATCTCCCACCGTTTTATCCGGGCGATGATCAAAAAGATCACGAACCGTTTTGGCGGACGGATCGACGTGATCCCCCGGATTTTCTTAAAGGAGTTCGTCGATGTGCTGGACAAATGCGAGCTCTATGACCAGTATAACCCGTGGGACGGATATGAATTCGACGCGGAGCATATGAAAGGCGAACTGAAAAAAGAAGAAGAAGCGGTCATGGTCGTCGAGTTCTGACCGGTTCTGGCTCCCGCGATTATGATAGCATTAAATTGTTTAAATGAACACCGTACTGGCATGAGAGGGTTCAACCGGCTTGCAATCGTTCTGGCTCTTTTCATCTGTGCAATACCGGCGGCCGGTGCAGTTTCAATAACCCTCAATGCGTCTCCCACGGAGGCACATATCGGCGATGTCATTACCCTCAACGGTTCGATAACCGGCATCAAAACGATTGCAGTGTATCTCTTTGTGACCGGCCCGGGACTTGATCCACGGGGAGTCACGCTGGAAAACTTCAACATCCCGGCAGGCAGGGGATTGTTTACAACCTCCCCGGTTGACATGGCTTCCGGGAACTGGCAGTACCAGTGGGATACCTCCATAACACTGGGGGAGATGCGGCCCGGGAAATATACCGTATACGTGGTGAGTTCCCCTCTCGATAAACAACAGTTTGAAGGAGGGGATTATGCAAAAGCGGATATCATGCTGGTGCCTCCCGTCGAACCGACAAACGCAATACCCTTATCATCCATGACCACCGTTCTTGCTCTCATCGCGGCCGGGTTGATTGGCTGCGGTGTCTGCTGCCGGGTTAAAAAAGAATGAGACGGGTCTGGTTTTACGTCAATATAAGGGAAATTTTTGGTGCAATTATTGACTGATGAGACACCTGCATTGATAACCGTATTTTGGCTAAATGCTTCTTTTTAATTTGAACGTTTTTTTAAAAAACAGATTGGCCATTGTAAAGAGGATGTGTGTGTGTTTAGGATGCCTCCCACCCCTGATGGGGTCGCTTGAGGGGTCTCATCGACCCCTCGCTGGGCAAGACGGTTTTTGTTATTCCAATAAAAAAAAGTGAGTGCTCCCATCAGGAGTTCCTCTTTTTTAGGCACTGGAGAAAACCTCTTTCATAACACGCAAGCCCCCCCCTTCTTTGCGCCATCAGTCCCCCAAGGGGGACGGGGCGCAGTGCGATGATGCCAGAAAAGATAATACCCGGCTATCGCAACCAAGGGATGTCACAGCGGCAGGGGCGAAGGCAAGGATTGCCGTAGCCTAAAAAGAGCGTTATGGCAATTAAAATTTTGAGGATTTCTACAGAGCCGAATTTTTCATTCAACCGTACATCACAATTCAGATGGAATAAGTTTGTGTTCCTGTGACGCGGTCGCTATACACTTCATAATACCAGGTTCCTCTTGCTACACCGCTTGGATAGTTGATGTAAAAATTTATACGTCCGTCATTTGCACCATCAAAACGGTCATAGTTTTTTTTTTGAAGGACCATGGGTGGTTCCCTCACAGAACACCGGTCTGCCTCACGATCCTGTTTCAAACCGCAGACAATCCCTTTAGTTCGATCTGTGATTAAAGCATTTTTCGGACACTTTTTGTTTATGCGATTATTTCTTGCGTCCTATCAAGGCAAATGCAATGCCAATGAGTGCAAGTGCAATAACGACACCCGCAACAAAAACGGGCGGGAGTTTGCCCGCTCCGGTGAGAATCCCCTGGATCCGGTAATCCCATACTGAAGGATATACCGGGTCCATGGTATCTGACCAGGTCTCTTTGGCATCCAGGATCCATACTGCTATAATCTGCGTCGGGTCATCATGCCCCCCGGCCATTCTTGTCAAAAAGACCAGCTGTTTCCCGCAGGAATTGCCCGGTGGGATGTGGACAGATATGAAGCCACTATCCATCTTCTTCTCGTCCCATCTCCCGACCCCGCATTCCGTGATATATTCCATAATGGCGGGGTTGCCCTTCACGGACGGATGCCTCCCATTAAGTGCGTCAACCGGTGCACCCATACCGGGATAGATAGGTGTGGCTATCGCAACTGGCGCCGGACTGATAGTGACCGCGGTAGTATTCCCGCCTGCCACCGGGACAGGGGCCGCAAGAGAGTACCCGCACAGGACGAGGCTGCTGATGAGGACAACAACAACCATGAGTATAGTACTGCCGTGATGTTCCCGAAAACCTGCAATCAATTATATCAAAAAGATTGTTATATTTACGTTATAATAAACTCGACCGCTACCCCTTCCACCCGGTGTATACGTGACCTGGTACATCATGATCTTCCCAAGACTTTTATTTGGGTAACCGTGCGATTAAGGATCAGACTTTCCGTGCACCGGTCTGCGGTTATCTCTGGTAATTTCGACGAATCCACCTTGATTCTTCTTATTTTCAAAGTCCTAATGGATGTTCTTTGAATCCAAATATTACGAGGATGCCATTACCGGTGGTGTGGATAGCCCGGTACATCCAGATATAATACTCTTAAAAAAAGGTTAGTTGTATCCTGGCAGTTCTCCCAAGGGCTGAGCAACCAGGTCTTCATACCTCAACAGTCCATCCCCGGCGGGATCTCCCATAGACCGGTTGTCATCAGCATCGGTGTATTTTGTCAGGTTCATATGGGTATTATTCCCATTTTTATACACCTGAGAGTTGTTGAAAATATGCCAAGTCGGATCGGAATGGACCCAGGCACTACCTACTCGGTTTTCCAGGATGCCATGCCCAAAGACCTGTCCGGTCTCATTCACCCACGTAATACCGAGGAACCGTGATGGGATCCCGAGCGAGCGGCTGAAGGTTACGTCCATCGTGGCATACTCATCGCACACGCCCTCGTATCCCTGGTTTATTACATAGAGATCAGATGCAGCATAGAGCTTGTTCGTGTCAGAATCGACATAATGCATCGTATCATTCACGTATGTGTTCAGTGTATTGGCAGTTTCAAACGGTGAGTTGGTGTTGTCAGCTGCGGTTGCTGCTTCCAAGATGATCGCATATCCTTCACTGAACGGGAAATGGTACAGGTCGCTTGTCTCAAGGTTGTCCCCGCCATCCGGGTCTGGCAGGTGCGAGGCATCATTGTTGTATTTTTCAATCCCGTTCAGTTCCAGTTGCCCGGACCATGTCACGGTATTGTCGGGGCCCACGGTGATGAAGGATCCCATCGGTTTTATTCCCACGGTACTCTGGCTTCCAACGACCATGAACGGGATGGAAACCGTCATATTCGCACCGGGAGCGAGGTTCAAATACTCTGCCGGTGTGCCGAACCCATCTTCGATGGATACGAAATACACCAGGCCGCTAGCGGCTGTTGATCCATAATTGTGTATGACAACGGTCTGGGTAGCAACGGTGTCCTGTGTCCAGTACCAGTTGAAATACCCGTATTCCGGTGCCACGGGTGGGATCACCGCTGCTGCCTTTGCCACGACATTGGTCTTCGATTCTGGCGTAACGAAGTTGATCTTCGCCGCTTTCATCGAGGACTTCTCAACATCAATAAAATTGTTTCCGGTCGGGAACTTCATATTTGGGCTGATAACTTCGACCCCCGGGTATGCTTTTGCCGTTTGTGCATCCATCTTTTTGATCGGGACCGTCGGAACAATCACACTATACGCCGACATGTCCTTTTGTCCTGCCCATTCATCGAACTGTCCGACCCATCCCGGCGGTGTCGGGTTTGTCTGGTTCGTCGCGCTTGCAAGCGGAACAAACACCATTACCAGCATCACTGCCGCGAGCAGCAGTGAAAATCCTTTCATGTGTTTCATAGGGTTTTTTTACCTCCGTGTTGTTACGGAAGCATGATCCAAAATCTTCATTAGAACAGAAGTTCATTGTATTATGCCTACGGGCAGGGTCGGGTTTGTCAAGTGTGCAAACTTATGTGAACCCGTCCTTTCCACTTTTGAGATCAACATTCGTGATATAAAGGTTATTTGATTCAATCTTTTAGATACAAATCGGTGATCCTCCGGTATTAAAGGTATGGAATATACATCCCGGAACCGTGTCAGATCTGCATGTCACAGATCATATAACGGATGCCCTTGTCCGGATAGGTGACAATGATCTGGAGATGGACGGGGACAGTCTCATTACCTGACACGTCTCTGCCTTGGAGGGTGACTGATGCTTTCCTCTGGAATGGGAGCCCTTCCGGGGGGTTGATAACAGCATCAAGACCCGATCCCATAATTATCGACTGGTTACTGGCATCTTTTTCATTAAGGAAAATCTTCACGGACGGAACCACATCATGTTTTATCCCTGAATCAGGTTGCATGACGATGCGAATGGAATCAGGGGCGGTACGGGTTACATCCACCCTGTCGTTAATGGGGACAAAACACCTGAGCTCTTCTGCAACGGGTCCCGGATTCCCGAGGTATAGCAGAACCGGCGGGACGATCAGGACTGCGAGGAGTAAAAACCTGGAGGAATGCAGTTGTCTCGTAATAGCGGATATATTTTGGATCTTCCTATCCTCCGGTGCGAATCCGCATCGGGGTTCAGAGAAATATGCGCCGATGGCCTGTATGACCGCCGATGATATGAGGATTCCTGTCACTAGGATCGGCGAATCGGAAAAATCCGCTGAGTCCAATACCAGTGTTTTGAACGCAACCAGCGCTGTGAACACAAGCGCTGTACAAATCCCGGACACCATTCCGATAATCAGCGCCCGTGAATTTTTTCCGGTACAGAACAAGCATCCTGTAAAAAAACCAAGGAGTGCGAATATGAGTGCAAACAGTACGATTACCTGAATAGAGTAATAATCATACAGAGAATGACATACTGCAAACGGAAGAAACTGATCCCATATCCCCTGCAGGAGAAAATACGCTGTTGCTGAACAGGCGCCGCCAAAACACCCAACGAGGATAATTACCGGTATCCGTGTCAGTAATTGCGTATGCTCACGAAAGGCACCCATGCATGTCACCAGAGAAATTAAAGGTATAGATCGCGGTGTATCCCGGTCGAGCTCTTATCTGGAACGATCACCTGAATGTGAGCAGGCATTGTTTCATTGGCAATCACATCCCTGCCCTGTAATATCACATAATCTCCATCCTGCCGTCCCAGTCCTTCACGGGGAGTAATTGTAACATCAAGTCCTGATTTTGCTATGAGCTCCTGGTTACTGACAATAATTCCATTCAGGAGAATCCTGAAAGTGTTATGGGACCCGCAACTCGAGCTCACCTTCAGACTTACGTGGATGGAATCCGGGCTGGTACGTACTACTGTAACATTGTCAGGAAGCTTTCCCGTACCGCATTGGTGACCGGGCTCACACGTCGTCCCCTCCGGACACGCGAAGTAATCCGTGGTATCAACGGGGAGTGCAAGGAGACCAAGGGGAAATATAAGAAAGAGCGCGCATAATGCCACGAAGAAAAACCAGTGACGATATTTCCTGCCTGCTTGAGCCGAAGGTGCGGGTTCATCCGGACCTTGTCCGGATATCAAGCGGGATCCCTGATACCATGCACCGAGAACCTGAGGGAGGGTTGTGATCAGGATATACGCAACCAGAATGTAAATCAATATCTCCGCCAGGAACATGGGATGACTGCCCAAGATAAAACCTAAGGGATATATTTCAACGAGGATAATGGTGACAAGAGTGGTACAGGCCCCGGATACCAATCCGGTCCGGATCGGATCCCGCCCTGTTTTTCTGCCGATACAGAACAGATCCGCCGTAACCATACCCAAAGTGAATGAAAGAAGGATAATTGTCCCGAATTTCCAGAACGGGTATAACGGGCTTACGATGTAAGAATAACAGGAAATGAAAATTATCTGCTCTGCTTTCTGCAGGTAATAACAGGCTGCTGTTAAACATATGCCGCAAAAACAACCCCAAAGGATTATTGCAGGAAGCGACACCCGCAACCATTTATGATCAGAAAAGATGCCCATGATTCTCCAAAAAATTAGTTGAAGGGGTTTGTTGATAATACCTTTCCGGAAATCGCATCAACCGTTCCAGTGGTGTTAAAGACCAATTCTCTGAAACAATTTTCCATTTTAAAAAACGCAACTGGCATTCACACGTCCGGCAAATAAACATCAGATATCCCGGTCACAGATTATCGCCCGTTCACCGGTGTCTGGATAGGTGACAATAATTACGAGACGAACAGGGACTGTGTCATTTGCTGATGCGTCTTTGCCCCGGAGTATCACGGACGCCCCGTTCCTATACAGGAGACCCTCTGAAGGTTTGATAGTATCGTCAAGTCCAGATTCTGTTATTATCGACCGGTTACTGACGTCCTTCTCACCAAGGAGAATTTGCACTGATGGAAGAGGTGAAGTTGTTCTCCGGACCTTGTTTGGATCAGGTTTCATGACGATCTGAACAGAGTCAGGGGCGGTGCGGGTTACGTCCACGCTATCGGTAATTGCGTAATCCCGGGGCTGTTCTGCAATGACTCCCGTACTCATACCGAGATATAACAGGCTTGGAGGGATGATCAGGACTGCGAGGACTCCAAGTAATAAAAACCTGTAGGAAGGTAGTTTTTTCGTAATTGCTGGTGAGTCCGGGGTCTTCATATCATCCTGTGGAGCGCTGCGTCGGGATTCACGGAAATATGCCCCCATTGCCTGTATGATGGTTGATATAAGAATAAATCCTGCGAGCGGGATCAACCACTGGTGGAAAAGCCCGTCGAGAAATACCCGAATCAGGAAAGGATCACCAGCATAATGAAGTATCGGCGGATGGGAAATCATATCGTGAATAACAAGGATTGACGTAAACACGAGTGCTGTACATGTGCCGGACACCATTCCGATAAGAACCGGACCGAGCGCACGGTATCTGCCGGGGCTGAACAGGTCAGCTGCAATCACGGCCAGAACCCATAACAGAACGGCAAACGATCCAATTATCTGGAACTGGAATACCGGGGATAATAATGCGTAATTATATGCCAGGACCGGGGACCAGATGCCCTGCAGGAAGAAACTCACCGCAGCTAAACAGATGCCTCCGAAACAACCCCAGAGGACGATTGCCGGAATCAAAGCCAATAATCGGTCATGCTCGCGAATGGATTCCATGCATGTCACAAAAATTTATTGGAGGGGGTAAACTGATAACACATTCCCCAGAACAGCATCAACGATAACCGTTCCGCCATGACTGGTGTTATCATTGTTCGTTTCAATGGTCTCTACCATCCAGGCAAGCTTCTGGTTATCTCTGTCGGGAACAACTACTAATTTTGACTGGATTTTTGCGGCTGATCCCATTGCGAAGGTGCGCAGGGCTGTCTCCTGGGCAACGTTCTGTGATACTTTTGGAGTAGTATCAACGAGTAGTGGACGGTCTATCCCGATATAGGCGATTGAATTGTCCCAATCCGGGAGAACTGAGACCATGACGGCAGACTGGGTGTATGCTTCTCCGGCCATCTCGTTCCAGACAAACAGGTATTCCCTGCCCGCATCACCATGATCAAGGATTCGCGATTCGGTAAGGACCATGTTTTTACTGTTGAAGTCCCGGTAGTTCTTTTGGGCAAAAGCCTTAGCCTGCATCTCCATGCCGGGAATATCCTTTGCAGTGATAGAACTCGATAATATCCCGTCCCGGATTATTGCCGATTCTATCTCACCGGTTTTTGCATTAATGGTAAACCGGCCGGTCTTTGTCGTAACTTCGTAAACTTTCCCGCTCGGTAGTTCTTTCGTCCCACGGTAAGCGATTTCTTCGTTCGGAGTTCCTGTAAAGTTCTGGATGTTCTCTTTAACTAATCCGGTCCCAATCGTTTCCGGTGAAATAAGGGCATTCGAACCCTGGCTGGTATCTGCCGCGGCAACAGCCGAACAAGCAAAAACCAGTGATAATCCAATGATAATTCCGATAAGTTTTGAAAGGTTGATTTTCAACATCTTGTTCACCTCGATTAATACCCTGCCCTCGCCGGGTCGATCGCGCTGGAGATGCTGCCCTGGATGACGTAACTGTCCATTCCCCCGGGATTGAGTAAGCCATACTGAGCACGGGTATCGATGAGAGAGTACACGGCTGCATCGTGGATGTTATACCGCTCATCAAGATAGTACCAGAACCTGTTTGACCAGTACTCGGACTGTGGCGAGGTGATATAATTGCTGAAGCCTACCGCAGTGTCAACTCCCCGGGATGTTGACTCATATAACAGGTTCCCGTTCGTTGAATCGGTGTTAGCAGTATTGCATGCTACATAAACCGCGAGTGCAACATCATTTAATTCGCCACTGGTGAACGACGAAAGTCTTATAAGACCAGGATTGCTTGCGGAAATAGCACTGTCTACTCCGTTGTGCTGGAATACAATCTGGCCCGGGCTCCCATGACCATCGACGAAAAATACATTGTCTGAGGGCATCCGCAAAAAGACACTGCTCGCACTTGGATTCTCAATATACGAAGCCGAATAACCCATACTTGTGAGTTCATTTGCCGCAACCTGTCCGGTTGCACGGGTATCAATAGTATCGTAATAGACTCCGTAACTGCTTGCCTGGTACGCACTCACGCATGGTGTGAGCACCATTCCTGCCAGCAAAAGTGCAGACAGGAATGTACCAAATCTGATACTGTTCATGTTTTTCATTACCTCCGTTCTGTTACATCGCGGAGGCATGATTCAAATTTTCTTTTAGGAGGAGGAAATCTGTTTCATGCCTACGGGCAGGACCGGGTTTGTCAAGTGTGCATCCAATGTAAACCCGGTCTCATCTTTTGAGGCAACTTTTGGCTGCCCACAATAAGCGATTTATAATTTCGTTATATATTTTCTCTGTCCCTATCATCGAACTGGGAAAATTTTCTCAAAAAAGTGAAAGATGTTGGCCGATGAAAACTTCATTGAATTTACCGGTCATGGATAGGAAAGAAAATGTTACAGGTGTGACAGTAACCTGCGCGGGGAAATATTCCGGACTCGTTAAAATCAATTACCATTATGAATGGGTATGAAGGTGACTGGGTTTGCAGGCGGCCCCGTCCGACTCCAAAGAGAAAAACCCGGTACTCCTTATTTCCGGAACTTCCTCAATATAGCCTCAACTTCCGGTAAAATGATATAGTTCCTGTTCCTGCCGTCCCACCGGAAAGCAACCATCTCCTCTTCAATGAACTGTTGGAGATGCCAATGAATCGTGTTCCGTTTTAAATCCAAACGCTCCGCGATCTCCTTATTGCTGATGCCTGGTTGGTCGAGTATCAAATTGAGAATTTTCTGCTTTGTCGGATTCATGATATATCCGTAGACTCTTTTTTTCTCAAGGGGTCTCCCGCTGTTGGCGAAAATATAACTCAGTTTCCCATATTTTTTTTGCACAACCTTTCGTTCGAGAAGGAGAAGGTAGAGATGATACCGGGCGGTTCCCCGGTTAATGCCGGTATTTTTCGAGAGATCCGCAATG
>JBDKTL010000029.1:0-41153 GCA_039698055.1 Methanoregula sp.
GAACCCTGCTGTTGGAGGCTACGAATCCAGTAATCACCTGTTGCTCGGTATCAACGGAGATCGAAGTTTTCAGGAAATGTTTTCGGATTTTACCGGTTCGTTCTGAAAAATAATGGCTGCAGTACCCACTGGTAAATCCGGATGAATCGATTGCGGTTATCGGGATTGTATCATCAGAGGTGTAGAACAGGTTGACCGTTTTTCTGAAGGTCAACCGAAGATAAAGAGATTTTATTCGTGAGAGAAATTTCTGAAGCGTTGTGAAATGCGGTACAACCGGGAAATTAAGGATCTCCTGAACTCCTTTCATATCTCCGACGTCTTCAATGAATTCCCGGTAATGTTGGTTCCGAAAATCTTTGAACAAAATTAGGACGAGTAACTGATGTTGGGTGTAGACCTTCTTTGAAAATTTACAGGAATACGGATTAAGATGAGTTGAATTTACAACTGAAATGGCTGCCTGGACAAACCTGATATTCCGGCTTGCTGATCTCTTTATTGTCTCCTTTCTATTTGACTTCACAATCAAGAAAAGGAGACGCTGTACCTTAGATCTTTCGGTTGTCGGTACGACCTGGTTTTAATTAGGATTTCTACAGAGCAAAAAATTAAAAAAAAAAAGGAATTGTGGTCACCGGCGGCATATGCACACAGCGCCCCGCCTCATCATCAGGTACTGCAAGCGTTTTCCCGGGAACATCTGGCGTTTCATGGCATTTTCCCGGGAATCCGACAAAAAAATTTCAGCAAAAAAAATTTGGCCTAGATGACAATATCTCCGGTTTCCTTTGTCTGGATTCGTATTGCCTCTTCTACGGGCATGACAAAGATCTTTCCGTCCCCGACATGCCCGGTGTGTGCGCTGTCAGAGATCGCATCGATGACATCCTGGACAGACTCATCGTTCACGATAAGTTCAATCTTGACTTTTGACATGAAATCATACATCGGGGTGATCCCGTCAGCCTGGTGCTGGCTGATCTCATTTTCGGTTCCGCGATACCAGACATCGTGATTGATCATGGACCGGTGACCGGTTTCAACCAATGCTTTTCTCACCGCACCGATCCGTTCCTGTCTCACAATTGCCTCGATCTTTTTCATACATAGTAATAGAGTTTATCAAATAAATATATGTATTGTTTAAAAAATATATAGTGACGACATAACCCCCGTTCACGACGAAAAGAGTTTTCATCGGCCCTGACGGATCTAAGGCCGGAAAAAATGATACCAAAGGAAAATAATCGATAAACGGCCGCAAACCCTTCTTTTCCTGAGGCTGTCTCCGGTAATTAAAAAAAAATGCCGCTAGTATCCCGACGCATAATACCAGCCGTCGTCTTCGTTGACATGGACCGGAACGGAAAACAGCCTGCCAATCGTCCTGTCCGTCAGCATGGTGCGTTTGGGACCATCGCCGCAGAACTTCCCATCCTTCATCAGGATGACCCGGGATATCTCCGGGATAATATCGTGAAGATGGTGCGTCACAAGGATGATCCCGGTTCCCGACCGGGCGATCTTGCGGAGCAGGATCCGGAACGTGTGGAGCGCGTGAAGGTCGAGACTGTTGGTGGGCTCATCGAGGACAAGTGCCCGTGGGTGGTGGATGAGTGCCCTGCCGATCAGGAACCGCCGGGCTTCACCGGACGACATTTCGTTCATCGGCCGTTCTTTAAGATGGTCGACATCAAGAAACGAACAGATCTCATCGGCCCGGCGCTCCATTTCAGCCGTGACTTCCCGGTTATAGAGCCCGATGCTGGAAAAAAACCCGGACAGGATCACTTCCCGGCCGGACATGTCCTGCGTGAAGAGGTACTGCAGGTCGTTTGAGACAATGCCAATCGTTGACCGCATCTCAAACACATCCCAGACTTCCTGCCCCCGGATGCGAAATACCATGCCGTCAGTGATAAGCGGGTAATATTCCCGCATGAGTGTTTTGATGAACGATGATTTTCCCGAACCGTTTGGCCCGAGAATGGCGACGTTTTCGCCTTCGCGGATCGTTACCGATACCGAGTCAAGGACATTCTTGTCGCCAATGACGACCGTGATATTCTGGAATTCAAGCAGGAGGGGCTGATCTTTTTTCTGCGGGGAGGCGCGTGTTTTCATGGGAACCAGAGCGAGACATTCGTGTTTTCTTACCTATTTGCGACCGTACATAACAATTCTTGCGCACCGGTAAACGGGATTCGCCGGGCCACAGGCACCGGCCGATTTTTTTTGCGGCAATCCTGCCGGGCAGTTTTTGTGAATTTTTTTTCATGATTCTCAGCCCGGCCATGATATACCGTTACTGCCCCGGTGATTTTCCCGGTACACAACCAGCAAAAAATGGCCGGGGAAAATGCCGGGAAAAGATTATGTGTCTGCGGCAAACGTAATCGTGCAGGTCCGGGTCCCTTTCGCATCCTCAAGAGACAGTTCTCCCCCGGCACGGGCAGCGAGCCGTACCAGAAATCCCCGGACCGGTGCATCCCCGTCACGGATGAACGCTCCCGTGTCCCCGGCAATCTTCACGGTAACGGCTGATTCGCCCCGTCCGGTCGTGAGGGTGATGCGTGGTGCACCGGTGCCGACAAGGTCTTCTAAAAGATAGATGACGAGATCCAAAAACAGGTCCCGGTCAACAAGGCAAAGATTAACCGCAGGATCAAAGGATTTGGTGACCTCAATGTCCCCTAAAAGCGGCTGCGAACCGATACGGGAAAGCAGCATCCGGATAAAGGCGGTATCATCGTCCGCGGACGAGAGGATATCCTCATCCGAACACCGGGAGCGCGAGAGATCTGCAATCAGGGACGAAAGGGTACTGTTCATCTCGCACGGGCTCCGGTTATCCGGGGGACAGAATCCCCGGAGCATCGTGGTGTAATCGGACAGCAGGTGCTCAGCACGGGTCACCAAAGTCGGATCGATAACGTTGGCAAGGTCGTCCCGGGTAAACGACCGTTCGAGTTTTCCCATCACCTGCCCGGCTTTCAAGGCGAGGTGGATGGAAACCCGGTCTGCGGTATGGTGATCGACCGAGAACGAGCGGAACGCATCCAGCAGTTCGTCAATCGTGTCGCTCCTGATAAGACCGGTCATCTGGTCAGCAACACCGGATTCGCCCAGTTCTTCCATAACGTAGGACACATAGCCAAGCCGGCCGGACATAATCGTAAATAATTCGTTTACCTGCTCCATGCAGTCGTCGGCACATGCGGCGACGTATGCAGCCCGTTCCGCGTTGAACTCGGCAATATTTTCGAGTTTGTGGGCTTCCTTGTGCAGGATTTCCAGCGTGCGGACGGCATCTGCTGCCGGGATAAGCCTGCCATGGCCCGGGCAGACCCAGTCAATCTCCCCGGCGCTGACAAGTTGCCGGATTCCCGCAAGCGAATGGATGAGCGCGTGCTGGTCCCACCCGCACAACCCGGCAATACCGGGATTTGCCGCAAACAAAATATCGCCGATGAACAGCAGCCTGCCAACAGAAATACAGATACTGTCGGGACTGTGACCCGGCGTATGGTACACGGTAAGAACCGGACCGCCGCCAAACGAGATCTGCTCGCAGGGAAGATCCGTGCCGGGGCAGGGTTGCCGGCGGGTGATGGTGATTGCTGCGCCATTGTTTGCATGATACGTGACAGCTGATTCCGCGTGGGCCGACCGGTCGGGAGAAAGGAGCCTGATGCCGATTTCCCGGGGAGCGACGGTGAATCCCAGCAAGTCGGCCTGTGTCAGGAACCGGTCGCCGCGTTCCAGCGCATCGGCACCCGATTCCTGCACGGCAAAAATGGCGTCCCTGAAGTACGTATCCGCAGGCGCGTACTGGACCGAGAGGAAATGATCGATATGGGCGTGGGTGAGGAATATCACGACGGGACGTTCGCGGATGTCGCGGAGTTCCTGTATCGCGGCGACAAGCTGGGTGGCCTGTTCGGGAAGGCCGCCGGGATCGATCAGGCAGATGCATGCCGGTGTTTCGATCAGGTACGAGTTTGAGGATATGGTGTCGATCTTGCGGATAAGCGGGTAGATGTTTGCCTCCAGAGCCCCGGGCACCGGTTGCCATGCGAGGGGGGCAAGAGGAGCCTTACTGCCATCCGGCACGTGCCTCGCCCTCGGATGAAAAGATCGAGAAGAGTGACGTAAACCCGGCGAGTTTGAGGACTTTATGCACATCTGCGGTCAGGCAGCAGAGCCCGAACCGGTCACCTTCGGTGCGCAGTTTTTTTGCCGTGGATAACAGCACCCGCAGGCCGCCGCTTGAGATGTAGACGACGCCGGCAAAGTTTATGAGGATTTTCCGGTTCCCGCTGCCGATCAGGCTGTTTATCTCCTGTTCAAGATCCCCGGCGGTTGTTGAGTCAAGGCGTCCGTTTAGGGCCAGCATGGTTATGCCCTCGTGCGTTGTCGTTATTATCTCCATAAAAAGTCACCCGGTTTTATGCATCCCGCCAGGTTATTGCAGATACAATCGTTGTGGTTTCTCAAAAGTTAATCTTTCTTTCACCTCATTTATTGTGCTGAAGTTTAAGTGTTTTTATGTGTAACACCTACATACGGGCGCACATCGCGACAGCCATGCCCGCATGACTGAAGGGTACTTGAGGGGGAGTGACGGAAAATCGTGAATCACCTGGATATTGTCATACCGGCACAACCTGATGAGATCCCTAAAGTCACTGCCGACATTGAAGAGATCTTAAGGTCACAGGATTTTTCACCGGAAGCAATTCTTGACGTGCAGTTGGCCCTTGAAGAAGTCCTTGTCAATATCATCAACTACGGGTATCGCGGGAGAGCGGGAAATATTGCTATCTGTTGCGACGCGTCGCCATCACAGGTTTCCCTTGAAATTTCAGATTCCGGGCCGGCATTTAATCCGCTTTCAATGCCGGAGCCGGATGTCACCTCGGGTATTGATGAACGGCGTGTCGGGGGCCTTGGTATATATTTAGTGCGGCAGGTCATGGACACGGTGACCTACCATCATAAGAATCATAAGAATATCCTGAGGCTGGTCAAGGTTAAGCGGGAGTAAGAAACCGGGCTCATACGATAAGGTGGCAAAGAGATAAAAAAAGATTATTGTCGTGCCCTTATGGGAAAAAACACATCCCACAAAAGAACGTTTGCAAGGGGCAGGTTCACCGGAGCCTGCGGTCAGCGCTCTGCTTCTCAAGATTCATGAAAGCTTCATGCCGTGGACATTCGTGCGGGTTTGCGCCATCCTTTGGGAGCCATTTTCCTTCCCTCGGGTTGAACCGGGCCGGGCATGACCATTCGCTTCCCATCGATCCATCGGGTCCCGGGACCTTCCTGGTTTTGATATATTCACAGTTGGTACAAAAATGATAGGTGCTCATGCACGGCCTCCTCGTTCATGGTATTCATCAGACTTTGACGTGGTGTGTTATCTGGTGACGATATATGCCTTCTGGATGGGGCACACTATGGGCTAAGGAGAAATATCATAAAAATTGTGGGGTCAATCCCACCTGGGGTGTCACGGATAATGGGGAGGGGATCTCTTAACAATCATGCGTGACCCTGCCGGTACTGAGGGGGTACCTGCCGGATCATGAGGTACCCCCCGGGGGGTATGGCATACTGAGGGAGGTACCCCTGCTGGGGGGTACCTCTTGTGCTGAATGAGGGGGTATGATGTCAGGTTGTAAGGCCCCGATCCATTTTTCAAACAATTTATTTGTCAGAAGTATACGCTTTCAATAGAGCCCGGAACATCTTACCATGATTAGGATACTTCAGATGAAGCAGTTCATGAACGATGATCTTTTCCCGCTCGGTTTTAGACTGTTGTAAAATTGCCCGGTCGAAGGTTAACCTGCCCTTGCTTGAACAGCTCGCCCACTTGGTCTTCATTTTACGCAAATGGATCTCTTTAATTTCAACCTTACAGGTTTTTGCCCATTCCCCAACCAATCGTTTGAAGGATTCTGGTGAGATCATGAAACAGCCCGTTTGAGAACATTCATGATCTGGTCAACAATCTTTTTGATCTCTTTGATGTCACGGGTTCCGGATTGCAGGATTATGGTGTACAGTTCCTGTTTCACATCGCGAGCCTGTTGTTCACTGGTTCTCCAGTGGGGATTTTGAGTCAGGATATTTTTCATTTGATGCGCTTTTATTTCTGGATCGCTCATGCCGGTTTTGTTGAGAAGCCAGAAGATGGAGAACTCTTCTATGGGGATATTGCGTTTCTCCTGTTCAAGACGGGCTGCATTGATCTCATCAATGATGTTTTTAAGTTCGGCAAGGGTTTCCTGCGTGGTTTTCTGGCGATCCTTGTAGAGCTGGATCACCGCATCCGCTTTTTCACCGATGGAGAGAAGGTAGGGTGATTCTTCCGTATGCTTCCGTACGAGATGTGCAATCCCTTTACTGAGATTGAACACCTTTTCAATATCGGATACCGGTTGCTCTTCGATATACCGGAGGACTTTATCATTAATCTCATAAATTCCACCGGGTGCCCCGATTTCACTGCTGACGGTATGATCCTGTACGAGTCGCGCAACCTTGCGGGAGAATTCCCGGTCTACGGATATGCCGGGATCAAAGTTTTCCCGCACCATGCGGTACATCTTCGCAAGGTTGTCTACATCATTGATGTACGGTCTCAGGAATGCATCGGGTGAGAGGATTTCGTAGATATCCGACAGTTCGTGGAAAAACGCATAAAATGTCTGGCGAACTTCTTCGTTCAGGAAATATTCGAGCACGGCTTCAACCGCTTTGTCCCGTGTCTTTCCTCTGGCAAGCCCGAGATACTGTTGTGCTTCCTGTGACATCAGCCGGGTGAACCGGGCTTTGAGAACGTCAAGATCATTGACAATACCTTCGATATCGCTGGAATCGAAGGCAAGCGCTTTTTTGAGATTGTTAAAGATCCCGACAATATCGAGCACGAACCCTGCGGGTTTCCTGTGCCCCTCTTCGTCTTCATAGGGCCGGTTCACCCGGGCAATTGCCTGGAGGAGGACATGATCCCGCATGGGTTTGTCGAGATACATACAATAGAGGACGGGGGCATCAAACCCGGTGAGGAGTTTTTCTGTGACAATGAGGATCTTCGGGTTTTTCTCCGGACTCCTGAATGCCTTGCGGATGCGTTTCTCCTCATCTTCTGCATGGTAGTGCATGCGGAGATCGTCTTCATCCCGGGGGTTCGGGCTGTAGACAACTTCTGAATATTCTTTCGGGAGATGTGTATCGAGTTCCTTTTTGTAGAGTGCACAGGCTTCCCGGTCTACGGCAACTAAAAATGCCTTGTATCCCATGGGCTCCACGTTGTTCCGGAAATGTTCTGCCACGAACCTGGCCACCTTCGGCACCCGTTCAGGGCTTTTCATCATGTTCCGGAGGTTCACCGCTTTTTCAAGAACCTTGTTGAGTTCAGCAACATCGCTGATCCCTTCCGATTCGGCAAGGTCGAGGAATTCCGTTTCGAGCGTTCTCCGGTCAACGAGCAAATCGTTGGGAGCGAGTGTGTAATGGAGCGGGACCGTGGTGCCGTCGCTGATGGACTCTGCAATACTGTACTTGTCAAGGTAACCGTAGGGTGGATCGTCGCGCCCGAACGTGATGAACGTCCCCTGTCCGTACGCGGTCTTGTCGATGGGAGTGCCGGTGAAACCGATATACGTGGCATTCGGAAGTGCACCCATCAGGTAGTTGCCCAGCGTGCCGGTAGTTGTACGGTGGGCTTCGTCTACGAGAATGAAGATCGTGTCCCGGTTATTGATATTTTCCGGCATCCCCTCAAACTTGTGGATCATGGAGACGATGAGACCCCGGTGATCTGCGGCAAGGAGATTCTGAAGGTCCCGTTTGCTCTCCGCGACTTCGACATTCCCGATGCCGGCAGCGGTAAGGTTGCCGAACAGCTGGGTTTCGAGTTCGTTCCGGTCCACGAGCATGATCACGGTCGGATTCTCAAAGACCGGGTCGCGGAGGATCTTCTGCGCCGCCACGATCATCGTGTAGGTCTTGCCCGAACCTTGCGTATGCCAGATAAGACCGCGTTTCTTTCCGGTATCCCGTGCCCGCCCGAGCAGCTTATCGACAGCCCGCATCTGGTGCTGGCGGAGCACGACCTTCTTTAATTCATCATCCTGCCGGGTGAACAGGATCCCATCGGTGAGCAGGGTGAGGAAGCGTTTACGGTCACAGAAAGTTTTGACCAGCGTCTCGTAGTTTCCGCCGGATTCATCCTTCCAGTTGAAGAGCGTCTTTTTTGAGGTGTTCCAGGTCGCGCTGTAATAGTACCGGATGATGTGGGTGAGCGCGTAAAGATGGAGGACGGCCAGCAGCTCGGGACATTCGCGATGATAGCGCCGGATCTGGTCGAGGGCTTCTGCGATCCCCTCTTTCTTGTGCGCAGCCTTGGTCTCGACAAAGAAGACCGGAATCCCGTTGACAAGGAAGACCACATCCTCGCGGATCGTCTTCGAACCGTTCGTGAACGAGAACTCATCGGTGATATGGAAGGTGTTGTTCTCTATATCATCGGTATCAATGAACCTGACATCACGTTCCCGTTTCTCTGCCGGGACAAAGATGGTTTTTACTCCTTTGAGATATTCCCATGCAACGAGGTTGCCTTCTATGGTGGGGGGAATGCGCCCGATCCGTTTGGCGAGTTCGGTGGCGAGCTCGCGGGTCATGAACGAATCATTGAGCCGGATAATCTGGTCGATGAAAATCTCTTTAAAAAGAATGCCGGTGGTGCCGCCCCTTAATCCGGTGGCTTTGTCCTTTTGGATATATTCCCACTTCGCGGATTCGGCATAGTCGATGAACGGGTTTTGTACTGAGCCACGTTCACCGCCGAGTGTCATTAATTACTCCTCTTCGAGCACAAGTGCCCAAATCCGTTTGAGGGGAAGCTCAGCTTGAATATCATCCGGAAGATCCTCGTAATGCGTCTGGATCATTCGGACAAGGTCTTCTGCATCCCAGAGTCGGATTTCAAAGAAATGCCGTATCGATTCCTTTGCTACGGATGATTTATACCCGCCCCATGCAACAAGGAGTCCCTGGTCTGCACCAAAATTCTTGATGACTCCCTGTAATTCATGAAATATTTTAATGTCTATAGGTGCATCCTGTGACTTGACCTGAACTGCAATCCGGGGTGCATCAAATCCCAACGGCCCACGACCGGCGATAATATCGACACCCCCGTCCGGCCCTTCTGGAGAAACTTTTACCTGATATCCTTGGGCAACAAGAATCGCAGCAACGAGATTTTCCAGTTTATGCCCCTTGAATTTCTGACTGATGTATTCGCGTATTTGATCGCGGGTTAATTGTTCAACATCGGAATACGCAGTTTCTTCATTGCTAATTTCATCTTGTTTCAACTCAACAGCGATGGCATCTGAAACCTTTTTACCCGAAATAAGAGCTCTTACTCTTTCTTCCGCATGATTTCTTTGGATACGACACACAGTCATTGCTGCGCCGAGAGAGAGAAGGATGTCTTTATCAAACTGGGTTCTTGAGAATTCTCCTTTCCATTTTACCGGCCGGGTGTGCTTTGCGTCAGGAGGCAAATCGGGACGGTACTGGTAATCTCCCAACACTTCTCCGATCAGAATGACTGCCCGACTTTTAAAAGGCAGAGCGATCAAGTCGCCTTTCTTAATATCGTGAATAAACGGCCAAATCTGGGCTTCCCAAGCAATCAGGGTTTTTAGCTTTTCATTGGAGTCTATTTTTTTCAGGAGGGCTCCAAGCTGTTCCCGGGATTGAATCGGAGTGAGATCAGGAAGCTCTTCCCACCCAATTACTGCAATATTTTCACTGAGTGCAAGCGATTCTCGCTCTCCATGTTTTCCTGCCCGAACCAGCCAGAGTGTCATGCTATACAATCCATTGAATATTCCGGACTAAAACAGTTGCCGCTCCTTATTACTGTCTAGACGAGTTATTTCGTTAGATTTTCTCTAGTTTGAATCTATTTTCGGCAATTTTTGTCAGAATGAGTCTTGGAGGGAAATGCTTTGGCCAAGGGGCTAATTTATTTTCTATTAACCAGCTTCCAATTTTTTTATTAATCAATTCTCTACAGGTTTGTCCCCAAAAAGATTTCTTGTTAATATTTACTGTCACATGTGCAGCTTCTCTCGACAAATCTATGTCAATAAAATCTCAGGTCTTAGAAAAATAAACATCCCGATCTTCGACACTGATCTTAATGCCATAACCCGCACCTGAATCAAAATTTTTCCCATTGTTCCATGCTGTGACGATCATGTAGCTCCGCAATTCCGGATTTGTATTCTCAATAATTGTTAGAACGAGATCCCGCCCGTGTCCTCTTCGATATTGCCAATCGCCTCAAGGATATCGTCAAGAAGCTGGAGCGCGGTCCTATGCATAGACGACCTCGCCAAGGATGTAGGGCTTGAGCCGTTTCTTGATCGCGCCCTTCATGACGAGGTCGACGTTGCGCCCGAAGAGGTCTTCAAGGTAGAATTTGCAGCCCATGTAATTGTCGAACTTTTCCTCACCCTTTCGGAATGTGACGAGCACGTCAACGTCGCTGTTCGGGCGCTCCTCTCCGCGTACGAATGAACCGAAGATGCCGATCTTTGCAACACCAAACCGCTTTTTTATTTCCGGTTCGTGTTCACGGAGCAGGGCAAGCGCGTCCATCTTGTTTATTCCATTATATGAATGGTCTGACTTAAACGTGTGGGTGATCGCCGGGGATCAGATGCAGAAGACCAACCGTTCTCCTCAGGCAGTGCTGACCCGGATCTTTGCGGTCATGAGATCGTGCAGGAGCGATGCGAACAGGGTGTCGAGCGCTTCTCTCCGGGATTGTTCGGCGACGAGTTTTTGATCGATGGAGGAGAGGATGGTGGCAATTTGTTTTTGAATAGTGAGAGGAGGGATTGGTAAATGAATCATCCCAATTTGTTGACGATTAATTTTCGGAATTCCCGTTCTATCCTGGAAAGATATTGCAGAATTTGAGAATTGATCACTCAATAAATATTGGAATAGGAATTCTGAAAATAACCGAGCGTCTTGAGGTTTAAGTGGATACATATCTGCACTGCAAGTTCCCTCAATTTTGGGAAATGCAACTTTTTTCAGATACGGACGAATTTTTGAATATATCACATGTTCCGATGTGAAATAAAATTGTCCACTGATGAGATTAATTTCCTCAGCGGTCCTCATCCTTATTACTTGACCCGTTCCGGAGACGATATTTTCAGGTCCAATATGGAGGAGTTTGTTATATGGTTCAGTAGTCGGATCAATTTGTCCTTTAGCGATCTCAACAACATCAGAAAATTTCGCAACGTCCCACTCTTCCGGCACCGGTCCAATCTCCGTCTCCTTCAGCGCCACCCTCTCCGCATCTTCCGGCGGCACCGGGCCATACGTGAACAGGTGCTTCATCATCGCAGCCTTGAGCGCTTTTATCGCCGCAATCACGGCATCGGTCTTCTCCTTTGCCTCCTGCACGGTGCGGAGGGTGGTGGCGATGGCGTGTTGTTCGGGAAGCGGGGGGAGGGGGATTGGAAGATTGAGAAAAATATTTTTATTCACATGCGGTATGGTTGAGCCGGTTGTCTGAGTGTTAAACGTTGGAAAATTCGTTTTTAGAACATAGTATATCCAATCATTAAGGACTATATTTTGATCTGCTCTGATCACAGTCATTGTCGATGCAAGTACACCATTTAATCCAAGAAACACATCACCAGCGTTTGATCCATCCCAAATAAAAACAACATCATCATTAGAAACTAAAATTGCAGAGGGATCTTTTGTGTGGTTTACATATTGCGAGGGTATTCCAGTGCGGAAATAATCTGCAGTTAAATATGGCACTGTATCATTGGCTGGAATTTCAGAGAGGTTGTTTGGCTTCCGTCCTTTGCGAAAGGAAATTATTTTGGATAATGGTTTGATGTCCCATCCTTCCGGCAACTCATCCAACTCTGTGGGTGTACATTCGTTCAGAATATCAGAGTTACTTGTCACAACTACCCCTGCTATCAAAAATAAAATTATTTTAATCGTTTAGCATGCGTACGTTTTCTGACGTAATACGTCTAACGTTTCGTATCCAAAAAAACTCCTTTTAAGCATAAACGTCGCGAGAACAGAATAAGTGAATGGGGGGAGGGACTTAAACCCTCACAAGCTGTTAACGTGGATTCGAGTGTCCTGCATCATCCCAATTTCATTATCCCATCGAATGGGGCGTCACCAGCCCCCATGCTAACAGCCCACCCGATATTCAAATGTAAGTCAACGGTCAGTGCAATTTTTGCGGTCAGAGCGATCAACCATCTTGTCATTGTCAGCATCACCTTTAATCCGATAAGCGATGCGATAATGCCGGAGATGATGCAGGGTTCTACCCCCACCCATTTTGATATGTTGAGAGAATGCTATCTTGATTGGGAAATATATTTCGATCTTTTGACCAACCTTTGGGGTTAAAAACTAAAATTTACATCCATCTATCCCAACCAGTCTGTCCCGGGGCTTTCAGGAGAATGGGACGGTTCCAGTAAAAATTGTCCTGCCCAAATCCATAACCCGTCAACCTGCCGTTAAAATCAAGGTGCATGTCGCTACTGGCAAAATTTTGGGAATTGTTCGGGAAAAATGATACCTGATATCCCCGATGATAATTACTCGGATAGTATCGGCCCCAAGGGATACCAGTGTCGGGATTTTTTACCCGATCGAGGAGTATTTCCAGTGTCGGCTTGAATGTATACCCGATCATCTGTTTTTGATATTTTTCAGAAGGATTATGTAAACCAACAAATGTTGCACCAAGAATGAGATCGATCAACTGGATAAAATGAGATTCTTTTTTTCCACTTCTCCGGTGATCAGAATCTAGGAAAACTATCGTGTCGTTGTTAACCGATATTTTGGTATTCTCCAGATTAATTTTGTAAATTGAGTGCCAAGGGAACAAAGCATGATACTCCTGACTTCCCTTATCATGATAGATTGTGTCGATGGAAATTTTACGGAAATTTTTGAAAAAATAATTCAGTCCTCCGAAAAGTGCTGTTCGGTAAAAGCGATTATATAACGTCAAATCCCGGTCTGAATCATTCCCAAAAAGATCGAGATTCATTTTTGAAAGATTCAATCCAAGGATATTGATATATAATAATTTGGAATGCCGCTGACATGCTTCATTGCTGACGAATTGAATCCAGTTTTGCGCTATCCGGTATCGTGCATCAAGCTTATGGACTTCTTTGTAATGAATTTCCGTATCATTTTCGGCATGATGACCGCAGATATGAATGCAATCGTGAATAATTTCGGACCAGTTTTTATGCTTGACACATCGGTAATCATTCAGTTTTTTGAAACAATTGTTTTTGTTTTGGGTGGGGATGAATAAAGCCCCGATGTACATCCAGTTCGAATTATCCAAAGGATCTCTTACATTGAAAATTTCATCGGAAAAAATTTCTAATGATATCTCACTTTGTGAATTATCGCATAGTGGCTCAAAAAAATTAGACTCTGGTTGTTCCGTCATGTGATTATGCAGATTTTAAATTTTTATTTCATATATCCCGGTGGAAAGCAAAACGCCAGTCAATTCCGCACGCCCCCGGCTTTGCATTAAATTTCCTGTCATCGGGCCTGCTTCTTCAGGAGTGCCAGTCCTGTTGACGGTTTGATGAGTTCCATCTGGTAATCAGCCAGCAGTTGTTTCTTTGCGGCCTTGATCAGCGGCTCATCCTTAGTAACAAAATAATCCGCACGGTTGATGATGGCCGTTGTCAGGAGCGTTGCGTCCTGTGTCTTGGCATCTTTCGTGAGGAAAAGAAGCGGGGCGTAGATCGACCAGTATTCCGGGTCACTCTCCGCAGATCCTTCCGGAAGATAATGGATCGATCCTTCTCCCAGAAGCGTATCGAACGAAGTGAGAGTCTGGTTATAGATCGCCTTGAAACATTTCTCCGGAATATCCGGGTTGGTCCGGGCATCCCGCCACCGGGAGATCGGCATTCCCTTGTTGAACAGGATGATACTCCGCAGTTCATCTTTTATGGCGTAAAAAAGTTCATTGATGGCGAGAGAAGAGACATAAAACTCGTGGTTTGCATGGGGAATTTCTTCCTTCACAATTGCATCGATAAAAGAGATGGATTCGGTATAATGGCTAGAATAAACATCACGGAATTCCGTAGTGAGATGATACCCATTACATAAAATATCGAGGACTCCACCGGATCCCAACACCCAGTGGGTTAAAACATTTGCATCAATAAACCAGACTTTACTGGATATGGTATCGCCTCAAAAAATCAATTGCTTTTCTTCTTCTTTGAACTCCACAACCCTTTGATCTGACCCGGCTCTCCATACTTGCTGGAGTTCTGGCGGATCTCGTAATATTTGTGGGTCACCGGGTTGTAGATCCTTTTCTTAGCGGTAGAAGGCGACATGAGGTCATGCTCCTGTTATTCTTGTATTATTCGTGCTCTGGCTATATACCTGTTTATTGAATTATACTTCCAGCCCCAGCCCCGCCAGCACCTTCTTCAGCCGCTCGTCCGCTTCCTGCCGCTCCTCTTCAGCTTCCCGCAGCAGCACAACCGCGTCCTCTAAGGGGAGCGTCTCATCCTTGCCGTTCTGCACAACGTACCGTGACGGGCTCAGGTTGAAATCATTCTTCGCGATATCCGCAGCAGAGACAATCGTGCTGATCCCGTCCACCACCTTCCAGTCCCGGAAAATCCCGGCAACCTGCGCAATACACTCATCCGGTATGAAGTTCTTCGGTCGGCCCTTCTGGAACAGTTTCGCAGCATTGACCAGCAGGATCTCTCGCTTATGCTGCTTCTTCCGGTTCATAACGAGGATAATTCCCGGTGCAGTCGTGTTATAGAACAGGTTCTCCGGCAGGAGAATGACCGCTTCCACAAGGTCGTGCTCGGCAAAATATTTCCGGATATCCCGTTCCCGGTTCTTACCGGTATTCCCGCTGCCCCGCGAGACCGCACCGGTGTCCAGCACCACCGCCATCCGCCCATTCTTCTTCAGTGAAGCGAACATGTGCTGGATCCATCCCCAGTCAGCGCTGCTGGAGGGAGGATACCCGTACGCGAACCGGTTGAATGCATCGGTCTCGTAAATTTTCTGCTCGAAATCCTGGTTCCACATCGGGTTCGCGGTCACGATATCGAATTGACGGAGCGCCCCTTCGGACTTTAAGAAAGCCGGATGCTCCATGGTGTTTCCAAGAGCGATCTGCGCTTCCATGTCGTGGATGAACGTGTTCATCTTCGCCATGGCAAAGGTAGTGTGCTGGTTCTCCTGCCCGCAGAACTGGAGCGGGGCAACTTCGGGGTCATCGTGATACCGCTGCCGGAAGTTCATCGCACACTTAATCAAAAGACCTCCGGACCCGCAGCACGGATCATAAATTTCCTCGCCCGGCTTCGGGTTGAGGATCTGTGCCATGAGGATTGCAACCTCACGGGGAGTGTAAAATTCACCGGCACTCTGGCCCGAACCTTCTGCAAATTTCCGGAGCAGGTACTCGTAAGCGCGCCCGATAATATCCGGTTCAACATCTGCGAGTCCAAGCCGGTATTTTCCCATGACCCCGATGAGCGTTTTGAGCGAATCGTCAGCAATAATCCGCTGCCCTGCTGCCGTAGCGTTAAAATCCACAATGTCGATTGAGCCCTGGAGTTTGGGATTCTCTCTCGCGATGGATCGCATCGCATCTGTAATCAGTTCTCCAAGTCCTGTGCTCTTTTTGGCAATTGCATCCCACCGGGATTCGGGAGGAAGGTAAAACCGGACGAGCTGATGATCTTCGGCAAGGATTTTCTCCACGATCTCACGGTTGCCGTACTTTCCTTCCAGTTTTTTTGCTTCATCATTGAAAACATCTGATAATCTTTTCAGGAAAATAAGCGGCAGGATATATTCTTTGTATTTCGGGGCTTCGATCTCCCCACGGATTTTACAGGCCGCTTCCCAAAGCCAGCCCTCAAGAGTGGTGATGTCGAGTTTCGTATTGTTTTGAGATTGGGCCTTTGGAATTCTCATCAGAATAGTATCGTGAAGATACGCAGAATAAGATTCCGAAATTTTTTTAGAAGATACAGAGAACTCAATTGTTGTTATGAATACTCGGTTATATCTCAATAACACCGTAAAATCCGCAAAACACTCCTCAAACAATCCATCTCCCCCCCACACCGTACGTAACATCCACCCCCGTCGTAAAACCACCCTCAATACAACCCCCGTTTCCCAATCCAGCCCCGCACCATTTTTATTCACCATCAGCGTAAAAGCCCCTTATCCGCATTCCACGGGCACATCACAACCCCTCCGCACCAACTTTATGTCCCCCGGCCCTGATCGAGAAATTTCACCCAGCTTTTGGGGCACTATAAAATCGTCCGTTTGCCAAAATAACAAAAATTTGAAGACTTTTGGAATTGAAGACCATATCAGGCTCCTTTTGGCAGTGTCGGACACCAATCAAAGCCCGTATCGGACCCGGATGGGGGGTGAGTCACGGGAGGAGATCTTAAAAGAAAACTGACAGGCCGGGGAATGGAGGCTATCCACACCGGGAAGCATAAATACAAAAACCGGAGTAAAACCACCAGATGATTTCTGTTACCGGCACATGGCCCGTTGCCCCGGATATTTTTCGCGGCAAAAGAGAGGGCAGCAGCCAAAAAAACAGCAAACATACAAAAAAGAAAAATGAATAATAAAAAAAATGAACCGAGTTGACTCAGCCGGATTTCTCCATGCTTTTTACGGCAAACAGGATACCAAGGCCGATCAGGATTATGCCCACACCATAGGTCCAGAAATTTACCGGAGCCCAGATGATGCCGACACCAATGATGATCATAAATAACCCAATGACCATCGACATCCACCGGCGGTTCAAGGAAGACCGGTGAACTCCTGTGTCCGGTACCGGGCTTTCGGCGGGTTTGACAAATCCCGAGCCAATGAAACCAAGGCCAAGACCGATAAGTATCCCGGAGAGCGGGTAGCCGGCAATCATTCCTGCACCAAGTCCTATAAGGGCACCAGCCGGGATTAAAAAATGCCTGCCATGTCGCCGCCGGTGACTCTGCTCATCAATCAATGTCATACACAGCTATTCTGTATCCCGCCGTAAGAAGATTTGGGTTGAACCGTTCGCCCTCACACCCCAAAAAGATCCCTCGTGGCCCGGTACCCGCCAGCGGTTCCGGGTACGTCGCATTTTTGGCGGCCAGCGGTTTGGCGGTACGGGATTTTCACAGGTTCCCCTGCACGAAAAAGACAGGATATAACTTGGGCATACATTTATGTAATCGCCAGATGGAGTATCTCGTTATGAAGTCTACCGTAGAAAAAGTGGAAGATACTCCGGGAAACGTGGAGATCTGCAAAAAGTATTGTGGATCCTGCCCGACCTACAAAGCCAATCATCTCAATGACTATCCCCCGCAGTTCCTCTTTTGTGCCCGGGGAAAAACCTCGATTGCAGAAGATGCAAAACCTGCCAGCTGCTATTGTCCTGCATGTGAATTATTTACCAAAGAACACCTGATTATCGGGCATTTCTGCATGAAATAAGAGCGCAGTAAAAAAAATCGCCCCCCTCTTCATCCTTCCCGGACAATATCCTGGATATATGCAACGCCGATTTTTGCTTTCCGGATCCGTGTGCTGTCAAGCAGGTGGCGCATATCCACAAACGTGCCATCCGTAACGATCTTCTGCACCTGCGTATTGAGATCGAGTGACGCATCGTACGGGACACCACGGAACACGACACCATGGTTGTGCAGGTACATCTGCCGGGACGCTCCCTTGTTTGCCGGGTTGGAATAATACAGGGAGCCAAGATTTTCTGCATTGAACCCGGACAGGTCATGCGTCAGGTCGATGCCGATGCCAAAACTTACCAGCGTATCGCCTTTGTACGCCATGTTCATGTCAGATGCCATCCATGTTCCCTGGTGTGCGGCATCCATGATCGATGCACCGGGCGGAAGATTGCTGGAGGCAACCGGCGATTTTTTGATACCGGAACTTGCCATGCCATCAAGAACCCCCCAGATGGTGATCGCGATAACGCCTTTGAAACTTTTTACCCGCTGCTGTGCACTGGAAAAGATCATCCGGTAGATATCGGAGATGCTGACGCCCTTGTTGTCGGCGGTATCAAGGGTGAGGTATTCATTGAACGGACCGTCCAGCGTTACGTTGAACCCGGTGTAGATCGGGATTTCCCCTTTGGCATTTACCGGTGTGAAAAAATCCGGCGTATTGTTGCCATCGGTCGGGAGCCAGACCATGGAACCGTACAGGGTAATCATCTCGCCAAGGACCGGCATCGCTTCTTTCACACCGGAGCCAAGCGCCCCAAGGCCAAGCGAGTACGAGATATCGGCAAATGGCAGTGCGGCGATGTCCGACTCGGTCAGCTGTGCGTGCAGGAGCTTGTTTAAGTTCCCCGTGACCCGGAGCGATGGCGGGCTTGTCATCCAGCCGGGCTCGATGGTCAGGCTGACCCCGGCCTCTTCGATCTTTTTATAGAAGATTTCATTGAACAGCGTGGGGTTCTTGCGTTTTTTTGCAAGGTCTGCGACCGCATCGTCAGCGGTCGGGTACATATCGTACAAGGAGGAAAACCCGGCCATGTCAAGGACTTTTTTTAAGTACTCCCCCACCCCGGCAAGGGCAAACCGTCCGTTCCGGCGCTTCATCTCCTTTTTTAACACGATAAAGGTGCGGAGCCCGCCGCTGGAGAGGTACGTGGAGCCCGAAAGGTCGAGCACCAGTTCCTTGTCATCGTCATGCAGGGTCTCCTTTGTCCAGTCATCGAGTTGCCGGGCGCCAAATGCATCCAGCCGGCCATTGATAAAAAATATCAGGACGCCGTCTTTGCGTTCGCTTCGTGCTTCCATAAAAAATGCTCCCTTGATTTACTATTGCCTGCCGTCTTTTTTTAATGTTGGGTTAAAAAACACCGGCCGCAACAGATTTTTTTTCTTTGTAAAGACCGGTAACCTGATGTGCACCGGACAACAGAATAATCCGGCACACATGCAGAAAGGAAATGATCGAAACGGTATCAGCGCCATTTTATTCGACATGGACAACACGCTGTTTGACCTTGTCGGCGCACAGATTGCGGCATGCGATCATGTGGTGCGGTACCTTGGGAATCATGACGGGGAGGAACTGTTCTCCTATTTCCTGAACACCGATCACGGGTTTGAATCCCCGGAAAATATCCGGCAGTACATGACCGAGCGCCGGATATCCACGGACGGTATGTTTGATGAAGCGTGCCGGATTTACCATGCCGAAAAACTCCGGCATATCGTTCCCTATACCGGCGTCAGCGATACCCTGCGCACTATTGCCGGGCAGGGATACCCGATGGGTATTGTCACCGACGCTGAGAAAAAGGATGCGGTTCCCCGCCTTGCCAAATGCGACATCCTGCCCTATTTTGACTGCATGGTCACGTTTGACATGGTCAACAAAAAAAAGCCGGCTGCCGAACCGTTCCTTGCCGCGCTCGCCGCAATGAACCTCCGCCCGGACCAGGTACTGTTTGTCGGCGACAGCCCGCGGCGTGACATCGAACCCTGCCGGAAACTGGGGATTACAACCGTGTATGCCCGGTACGGGGACCGGTTCCTCGAAACCCGTGGATGTATCGGGGCCGATTACTGCATTGACACGATGGACGAGCTGCCGGGGATTCTTGAACGGCTCTAAACGTTGAGCGGTAAATTTTTTTTTTTAATGATACAAAACCTGTTGCGCGATACGTACCAGTCCCTCCAAAATGCGGATTTTTTCACAACCTGCACATACATCGCGGCATAACTTAAAAAAGGGTGAGATAAAAATATGGCTATGTACGTTCCATCGGGGATCTTTTTCACCAAGGGTGTGGGTGTCCATAAAGATCGCCTTGCATCTTTTGAACTTGCCTTACGAAAAGCGGGTGTGGAAAAGTGCAACCTCGTCTATGTCTCGAGTATTTTTCCCCCGAACTGCAAACAGGTATCAAGGAGTACTGGCCTTAAAAGCCTCCAGCCGGGGGGAATTGTCTATTGCGTGATGGCACGCAACGATACCAGTGAGCCAAACCGGCTGGTTTCTGCCGCCATTGGTCTTGCCCAGCCAAAAGATACCGCAGAATACGGGTACCTTTCCGAGCATCACGCATTTGGCGAAACGCAGGACAAGACCGGGGAATATGCCGAAGACCTGGCGGCGACCATGCTTGCGACCACACTTGGCATCGAATTCGATGCAAATCTCGCATGGCAGGAGCGCGAACAGATCTACAAGGCAAGCAGGAAGATTATTAGGACACAACATGTCTGCCAGTCCGCACAGGGGAACAAATGCGGGCTCTGGACGACGGTTATTGCAGTTGCCGTCTTTTTATAATATTTTTATTTCGCTTTTTTCGCATCTGCCATTGCGCGGATTTTGTCGGCAAGTGCCTGCACGGCAATGCGTGCCGGGCTGCCCGGTGGGATCTGCGATACCGGTGTTGCTGCAAGATCGGCCTGCTCCACCGCCGGATCGTCAGGAATAACCGCGATAGGTTTCTCGTTCCCGATATCGACAGGCGCCGTGCCGGTTTTATACCGGTTGAACACCACAAAAATCCGGTCTTTGTCAAGCCCGAGGCTGGTGGCGATGTCCCGGATGCGGGCAACTGTCCGCAGTCCCCGGGCACCGGGATCGCTGACGATGAGAAGGATATCCGGGGTCCCGATGGTGCCCCGGCTGATATGCTCCATACCCGCTTCCGTATCGATCACCATGAACCGGTATTCCCGTTCGAGCTGTGCCATGCATTCCGAGAGCAGGTCATTGGCAAAACAGTAGCACCCGGTCCCTTCGGGGCGTCCCATCGCAACAAGGTCAAACCCCTTTGCCTCGACAAGCGCTTTGCGGAAACGGTACCGGACATAGTCGTGCCGGTTCATGCCGGGAGGGATGGTGCGGGTGAATGCCTCCTCCCGCATGCTGCCCAGCGTTTCATGGACTTCGACACCAAGTGCCTCGTGGAGGTTTGCATTGGGATCGGCATCAACGGCAAGGACCGGTGTATCGCCGGCATCGATAAAGGCGCGGATCAACAGCGAACTTATCGTGGTTTTCCCGGTCCCGCCTTTTCCGGATAACGCAATCGTAAACGTGTGGGCTGGCATAAAAACCGTCTCCTTACCGGCCAGGCGGGCAGACGGTTTTTGCCCGGATCCGGTCCGATATCTCTTTTGCCGCACCCATAATCTCCCGTGCCCCGGCCCGGTTGGCAAACCGTATGCCGCAGCTGGGCGTAATCATGGACTGGGCATCAAATAATTTTTCCGGAACGGTGGTGCAGAGCTGGGTCCGGATCGCAAGATAGCGGCTGTACAGCGAATCCACGGTCTCCGCAGAGAATATCTTGTATTCCGCCGGGACGATGCCCCACGCAACCACCCCGCCGCGCTCCATGTAGGCGGCGATCTGGTCGGTATAGAGCAAAAACTCCCTGCCGGTCCCGTACGCATCCACCGAAATGACCGACGGGTTGAGGCTGATGATAAATCCCCAGTCGGTGTTCGAACAGCAGTGGACGCCAAGTCCCCCTTCGACAAGAGAGGCGATATCGTTCCACCCCGACTCCACGGACTCGCGGTCGACCGGCACCACCGATGAGCCAAGCGACGCAAGGTAAGGTTCGTTTAAGACCACCAGCGTCTCTTTGGCCATCGTCCGTTTCTTCATCTCCACTTCGCACCACCGGGCTTTGAGTGCGATCATCTTGGAGAGCACATCGGCCATCTGGGAATCATAGTAGATCGGGCGTTTGGCCGAATCGACGACCTGCATGCCAAACGTCACCGGGCCGGTCACCTGGCATTTCAGCACCCGCACACCGGGAAGGTGCCGTTTCATCATCTCGACAAAAGCCGAAGCATATTCGGTGTGGAGCGCATACGGGGCAAAATTTCCTTCCACATAGTCCATGTACACCTGTTCCATCGCGGCGGTATGGTCGGTTGCACTGTCAAAGAGCAGGCGATCCTCCCGGATGACCCTGCCCGGCAGCTGCTCGGAGTCGTTAAAGACGATACTTTCAAGCTGGCCCCGGTCGGGCAGCGTGGGGATATAGGGAAATTCCGGGAATAATTCGAGCACGTCGTTGCAGGCTTCTGCCGGATCGGTGTTTGGCAGTGCCCCGACTCCTGTTGCAAGCGATTCTGGCGGAGCAATCATTTTTGCCATGGCACTTATCCCTCCTTTTTGAGTTTGCAGGATTCAAGGAGTGCCTGCACCATGGGGAACAGCGAGAGATCGGTATGCGGGAGGAATGTGCTTGACGTATAATCGTCCATGAACGACGGTTCGGCATTGAGTTCGATATAGCCGATCTTGCCGGCGATTGCATCGAGCGTCTTTCGTTCGCGGCGGTTGATCAGCGCGAGGTTTGCACCGGTCACCGCACCGTTGCCGATATTTTTTATCCGGTCAAGGTCAACCTCGGGGATGAGACCGATGATGGTCGCATTTTTCTTGTTGATGTAGTTCCCAAATGCCCCGGCAACGTAGATTGTCGCAATATCGTGGCGGGTCACCCCGGCTTCCTTCATCAGGGTAACGCAGGCGGCATGGATGGAGGCCTTGCTCATGATCAGGTTCTTGATATCGTTCTCGGTGATCACGATATCTTTTGAGATATCGGTCTCTGCTGCCCATGCAATCACAAATTCCGGGAAATGCTGGCCTTTACGGATACGGGGATTATTGATGCTCGTGTTGATCCTGCCCGTCCGGTCAATGACGCAGGCAGAGATGAGCTCGGCAAGGATATCGATAAGCCCTGAACCGGTGATGCCTTTTGGCCTGATGTTGTTGATCGTGCTGTAGGCCGGATCGAGCGTAACCGGATCGATGGTGATCCGCTCGATTGCGCCGGGATTTGCCCGCATGCCAAAGAGTACTTCCCCACCTTCAAGAGCCGGCCCGGCAGCACCCGCACAGGAAAACATCCACTCGTTGTTCCCCAGCACCACTTCAAAGTTCGTGCCGATGTCGATCATCAGCGAGATCTCTTCGTGCTCGTCCATGCCGCAGGCAAGGATGTCGGCAATAATGTCGCCGCCGATAAAGTCGCTGACCGCCGGGAACGCAAAGAGCCCGCAGTTATGGTTGCCGGACAGGCCGATCCTGCCGGCGGCAACCGAGAGCGCCCGCTGGACGACCGGGACATAGGGTTCGGCGATGATATAGGCGGGATCGATCCCAAGGAGCATATGGGTCATGACGGTATTGCCCGCAACGACCACTTCGTAGATATCCTCCCGGTCAATCCCCGCGGAGTTTGCCGCAGAAGTCAGCGCAGAGTTGATGCTGTCTGCGGCCAGCGCCTGCAACTTGGAGAGCCCGTTTTTCCGGGCAAAGTTTACCCGGGCAAGGATGTCCTCGCCGCAGCTGATCTGCTTGTTGTAGTTTGAGGCCACCGCCATGACTTTGCCGGTGACAAGGTCCCAGAGATAGACGACAACCGTGGTCGAACCGAGATCGACAGCAGCGCCATAGATCCTCTTTGAGGTATCATTTTCCTGGAGGTCGATGAGACGGTACCCGCCCGGGACAAGCGCGATAGTGCCGGTGACCTTCCAGTCACTGTGCCGCAGGAGGGCAGGGATCTCGCGCATCACTTCAAGCGGGACATAGATCTTGTCGACCACCGGGCCCCCGGCCTTCTGGATGCCCCAGAGCAGGCGGTTGAGATCCGGTGACGGATCTGTCAGGGATGGCGGCTGGAGTTCGACATAATATTTTTTTACTGACGGGCGGAATTCAATCTCTGAATCCCTGCCCTCAATGAGGATCTTCTGTTCCTGGATAAGCGTGCTCTCGGGGATTACCACCAGGAGGTCTCCCTGTATGATAGTCTCGCAGGCAAGACAGGCGCCTTTTGCAAGTTCCTCGCTGGTGAAAAACTGCGTGTATTTCTGCCGGTCAAATTCTGTTTTCCCGGACTGGACATAGACAATGCATTTCCCGCATTTACCCTGCCCGCCGCAGACGACATTGATATTAATCCCGGCCCGCTGGGCGGCGTCAAGGATTGTGCTGCCGCGTGCTATTTCGATCTTATGATAACCGGGGAGGAAAGTTACGGTGCGCATTTAATTCTTCCATTCATCATGCAGGTATTCTCCAATCTCAGCCGCATCCCGGGGGCCGACCAGCACTTTCCAGCCGGTCGCATCCTCGATTCGCCCGGAAAGCGGCGCCGCATACCCGGGGATAATCAGTTTCTTGTGGGACACTTCGTTTTCAACGGCAAATTTTTTCAGGGAATCCCGCACCAAAAACTCGTTGAGTTTTCCTGCGGCAACTGCCGTGAGGACAGACAAGCCCTCGGTGTCGACAATCAAAAGGAAACAGGGGACCCGGGTGGACTCAAGATAGCCCTGCAGGGTAAAGAAGGTGAGCGAGAAGTTCACGGTCATCAGGACCGGTGCATCCTTACCCGGCGTCCCGACCCGGTACAGCCCGGGGTTCATCTGGATCGGTTTCTGGGGGTCAGTGTAGATATTCTGGCGGAGGGTGAGGGCTGCTTTTGCAGATTCGGCAGAGAGCGGAGCGGTAATGATGACAGAGGCGTACTTGACAATGCCAAGAGCGATAGCCGCATCCTGCATTCCTGTTCTGGTCGTATCGAAAAATACCGGGTAGCCAAGTTCCGGCACTTTGCGGGTGATGGCCAGCTGCCGGACCGTGGTTGACCGCACTAAAAAGTCCCCAAGAGTTTCTGGTAACAGGTCAAGGACGAGTTTCTGGGCCCCTTCGGCTGCACAGTCTTTTGCAAGCGCCGCAAGATCGTCAGGAGTGTTTGCCCGGATCACAAGAGGACACCCGTGTTTTTTGGAAAGCGCACACATTTCCTTATAATTTTCCCGGGTTGCCGCACAGAGCAGTGGCCGGTAGCTGCCGACCTGCACGAGCGCGGCAGCGAAGGCTTCAGGAGCCTGTGCCATCAGCACCAGCGGAAGGTCTGCATTCTCTTCAACCACGGCAACCGCCTTTGAATATGTTTCGGCAGATCCGCTGGTATTTTCAATAGCGATGCCATTGAACCGGAGATCGGTCCCGACCCGGGTGAAAAATTCATCCCGCACCCGGATTGTGGCTGCTGCAATTTCTTCCGGGTCTTGAGTATCCTGCACCTTGAAAATAATACCCGGGGGATGATAGAAGGTCTTCTCGTGCCGGTATAAGACAAACTCTTCGCCAACGGCAAACGTCCGCTCGCCAACGCCAATTTTCACCAGACGGATAGGGGGACGGGTGGTAGCGCCAAGCACCGATTTTGCATTCTCATCCAGGTACGGGCAGAGATCAACATCGGCTTTCCCGCCGGCAAGTTTCATCGCAAAGGTCAGGCAGGTTGGATCGCCGCACTCTTTACAGTTCTTTTTTGGCAGCAGTTTATAGATATCGAGCGCTTTGAGGGCCATTTCACCTCACCTCCGGCGCAGAAGGGCGGGTTTTGAGATCGCGGAATGCCTGTTTCAGGAGTTCAACAGATCGCGGGTGTCGGACACAGATGATCTCTGCACCGGCTGCTGCTGCGGCAATGCTGGTATAGACTTCCCACTGCACGGCAATGTCGTCCCGGGCTTTGCCTTCTGCATCCCGGACTTCTTTTATCGTGAGGGTGTCAGTCGGGGCGCAGATCATCGGCATCGCGAGATCCGTATCTCCTTTCAGCGCAGAAAACCGGATCCGCTCCATTGCAGAGAACGAATATTCAAAACCGTACCCGAGAGCGCCCGTATACGGATCGATGACGATATGGTCACGGGATACGCCAATCTCCCGCAGGAGGATATTCAGCTGTTTGGCAAGATTGATGTCGATAGGCGACTGCGCAATAACGGAATGGTTGTAGGCAAGAGCCGCCGCAGCGATACTCCGGTACCGGCTGGCTTCGGCAGTCCCCAGCAACAACCGTTCGCCCTGTCCGGCTTCCCCGCAGCGCTGGAATACCTCGCTGTCAATCTTTGGCTCGTTGCTGCCTTCAATGATAAGCGGGAGCCCGGTAGCAGAAAGAACCGATTCAACGGTCTTACCCAGTTGAGGGATATCAGAAAAATCGCGTGCCTTGGTACTGGTCAGGTTCAGGCGGATCATATCCGCACCGTATGACGTCTCCGCTTTCGCTGCCCATGCAGCAGGGTCTGATGTAACATCCCCGCAAAAATCAAGAATGACCGGGTTCCAGTACTGGCGGTTATCGCAGAGCTCAAACGCGATCAACGGGGAAACTGCTGGTGATCCGCCATCAATAAACGGCAGGGTAGTACCGCCACCGATATGGTACGAACATTTCCGGGTCCCGCCGTCTGCCTTTGTGGCACCGAGAATAACTTCTCCCACTGCCGCTGTCCAGTCAAATGTTGCCTCCAGTCCCATGCAGCACCTCACACCAGCGGTTTCATCGCAAGCGCCGGATGGTGGACTTTTTCCAAGAATGCCATCAGTTCCTCAATGGTGGTCGCGGTCGTTTCATCCGCGATCTTATCAAAGAGGTCCGGTAGTCCCGCATCAGTGAGTTTCTTTACCAGCCGGGTTTTGAGCTCTTCTTTTACCTGTGTGGGGAGCCAGACCAGTCGCTCCATACCGCCCTCTCCCTGCAAAAACTTATCTGACAGGATATAATTCTTGGAAATGCCGGCAAAGCCGGGTGTCTGTGCTCCGCCGCCAATGGTTCCGGCAAGCGTTGAGAATGTCATACCGGACGGCGTGACGCCTTTGAATTCCCGGTTCACCACCATAATCCCGTTGACCTCGGGAAGCATGAGTGCAATCGCCTCAAAACACCCGCAGCAGGTCATCGGGTATTCCATCACGCTATAGAGTGAGCAGCGTTCGACTTCGCCATGGCTTGCCTTCTTGATAAACCGGTTTACACCTTCAAACTCCCCGTTCTGGGCATTGACCACCGATCCCTTCTCAACAGGCTGGTTTGCGCCGGAGGGGGACATTTCAAACGCAATTTTCCCGTCAAGCCAGCTGATAGCCCCGCAGAGTGCCGGGCGTTCCGGCGTGATAACACAGACATGGTTGGGGGCAAACGTCTGGCAGAGCGTGCAGGAGTAATAGGTATTCACATCGCCGTCCCGCATACCCCGGATCCGTGCATCCCGCTCCTCGTATACCTGTTCTGCCTGCTTTTTTGCCGCCAGCACTTTTTCCTTGTCGGTAATCAGGGTCACCGACACGGCGTCAAGCAGGTTGGGGAAGTCCATGCGGAATTTGCTCGCCAAAAGTTTTCCGATATGCTCGATCTTTACGCCTTTTGCGACGGCCTCTTTTGATATCCGCACCCAGATGATATCCCGCTGGGCAACATGCCATGAACCTTCGCCATAATTGACAAAATTATGGATGCGCCGCTCAAGCACCGGCTCATAATCCTTCTTCATCGTTTTTCCGGCTACTTCGATGATGATCGCGAGGGGATTTGCCGAACCCTCCTGCATCGCATCGATTTCCGGGCCGATAACCGTGACTTTCCCGTCCTCGATCTCGCCAGCGTTCCGCATCCGCAGGAGCTCAAATGCCGGCGACCGGCCTCCGCCAAACTCCACAAACATCTCTTCTTTGCGGATACTCTTTCCTTCAAATGCAGGAGAGCAGGCCATGGGGATGGGAATCGCCGTAACGGTGACCCGGATCCCCTTGATGTCCATACCGGTGCGGACAATATCATCCGATGAGGACGCGATCCATTCCCCGCCCTGGTAATCGCCCAGTGTCAGGATAGGGAACCCAAGGACCCGCATCGCGTCCACAAATGCGATATCTTCATCAGACAGCCCCGGGAAAACAATCACCAGTGCTTTTGCCCGTTCGGCTGCATATGCAAGGAGCCGGTGGGTGTCCCCGGGAGTTACCCCGCCAAACATCATTGCCACACGCGCGATAATATCGACAAAATGCACGCCATACTGGGGAGTTGAGCCCAGAGGAATAAGCCGGTATTCAAGTCCGAGCCGTATGCCTTCTTTGGAAAGGGATGGGATAACTCCCCCGGCAAGGAATGTGAGCATGTATTTTTCCTGGAGTTCCCGGCAGATCGCGGCGGCAGTCCCGGCACTTTTTGGGGTACCGACAACGAGTGCGAGGCCAAGGATACTGCCGTCCACAAGCGAGTATCCCAGTTTCCGGATCACCGTATCGCCAATAAAGCCGGTGTACGGTGCAGGTTCTTTTCCCTGTACCGCTGTTTTTTCTGCAAGGATGCATTCGGATGCTATCAGCGGGTTATGATTCATCTTGTTATAGACGTCCTCTGCAGTTGACCGGTCATTGACGACAATGCCCGTCAGTGCGTAGGAAACGGCCAGGTGGTATGCGGTTTCATCATACCCAAATGAGGATGATATTGCGGCAATTTTGCTGTTCAGGGTTTTCTCTCCGGCAATTTTTGCCGATTCCACGTCGGTTATATAAATCCCCTCCAGTTTACCATTGTTTCGTAAAAATACATATAGTTTCGTTAAAGAACAACGCAATCGCTCTCCTGATCGTTGGTGCTGTTCCCGGTCACGGCGCGGCTGGAATTATGAGAGAAAATATTTAATCCCTTTAAAAGACATTTTCTTTAATGCGAGGAGCCCCATGCAAACTTTTTGTTCCCGGACTAATTTTACGTTTTGTATCCTGATAATCTGCTTATTATGTTTTTTTTTGCCTGTTTCAGCTGCAAATGGGACGATGTCAATTTATTACCGGGGTTCCGGTGGCAGTTATATCGGTGACACGGTCGTGTTCGACGGCATCAATACCCTTGGCAATACGACGATTATCAAAATCAATGGGCCGGGACTTCCTGCCGAAGGCGTTCCCCCGTACGATATCACCGGCACACCCGGTTCCGGCAACACGATTGCTTCCGGTATTGGCGGTGCGTGGGGATTCTCGTGGGATACGTTCCGCGTTGTCGGGGGAGACCAGCTCCAGACTGCCCGGTATACCTTCACGGTCATGGACGAACAGCATCCCGACAAAACAGCAACCACATCGGTCATGCTGAAAAGACCGGAATTTTATGTTGTCATTTCCCCTGACCCATCGGTAACAGGTGAATATATTACCCTGACCGGCGAGGTGGAAAGAGGAGCGAATTATGTTCGCATCGATGTGACAAACGCGGATGGAAAGTCGCTCCACACATTTATGGCCCCGGTGAGTGGGGACGGGTATTTCCAGTACGGTTTTCATAATAATATGGAGCCCGGGCACTACAACCTCCAGATCAGTAATCCCCTCCTCAAAACAAAGATAGTCAGGGTGCTGACAGTCGCCGCACCGGCAACCCCGGCACCGGTTACCCCCGTGCCCTCATTACCTGGAACACTTACCCCCACCACAGAACCGATCACGTCATCACCATCGCAACCTGCCCAGCTGCCGGTTGTGGATGGAGGCTCCATCTCCGTCACCTCGACTCCTGCCGGGGCCGACCTGTACCTGGATTTAGCAGCCCGGGGCAAAACACCGATGACCCTTGACAATATTACGCCCGGGAGTCATACCGTCCAGATCAAGGCCCCCGGATATCTGGTTTATTCTGTCGATGTCACGGTAAAACCCGGTGAAACAACATCGGTATCGCCGGAATTGATCCAGGGTGCCTCCGGTATGCCCCTCTCCCCGGTTATTGCAATTTTTGGTATTATCGGGGCGCTTGCGGTGTTCTGGTCGTCACGAAAGAAACCCGGGCACTAATCTTTTTTTATTTTTGGGAATTGCTTGTGGCCCGGTTTATACCGGTACAACCTTGCAGCACTCTTGTTGTTTAATAGTTCACCGGAGTAAACATGCGCCAGCCAATCACCGGAGGGGTACTGTTAAAAAAGTTCCAGCGGAGATCATCGCTCATTCTCCAAAAAAAGCGGCGCAAATACCGGTTACCAAGGCCGTATACCGCAATATATATTGAAAATTACACCCAACACCTAACCCACAATCGGGGCATATTCGTGAAAAAAATTGTTTTTATCGCACATATGCCGGATGAATCCGGATCCCTTGAAAAAGCGGCGTCAGTTATCAAGAAATATGACGGGAATATCAACCGCATCCAGTACGACCGGCGGATCGATCCGGGCACGGTATTTTTTGAAGTAACCGCGTCGGAAGCCTCGTATGAACAGATCGCGCGCGATCTTGCGGCCATCGGGTATCTCCAGACTTCGTTAAAACCGATCAGTTTCTTAAAATTTTATGTGTACCTCCCGCACCAGTCCGGGTCGCTCTGCGAGTTTTTGGATTATACAACAACTGCCGGTGCAAATATTGCGTTCATTGATTTTGACGAGGCAGGAAGGCACCCGGACCGGTTGACCGTCAGCCTGAACCTTGAGGAAAGTGCAAAGATCGATTCCCTGCTCGACCAGCTAAAGATCCGGTACCGGCTTGAAATCATCGAATACGATACGACCGGCAAACACCTTGACGACAATGTTTTTTATGTACGGTATGCGCAGGAGATACGGGACATTATCGGCGAATCAGAAGACACGTTCCTGCTCTCATTTCTTGCCGACACCAACCACATTGTCCAGGAACTCATGGACCGGGGAAATAATCCCCGCCAGGTGTTTGACAGTGTGCTTGCAACCGGCAGGACTCTTCGGGCAACAACCGGCGAACATTTCTACGCGGACGTGCAGAAATTTTCCCTTACGCCCACCGTCAGTCTCTGGTGTATCCAGCTGCCATGCGGCGGCAACATCTTTGTTCTGGCAACACCCGATGATGCTATCCTTATCGATACCGGCTATGGCATCTATCACAAGGATGTCATGGCACTGTTTTCAAAGGTCTGTCCCGGTAACGGGCAGCGGTTCTCCCGGATCATTGTCACGCACGCTGACGCCGATCATTGCGGTGCCGGGGGATTTTTCCCGGTTCCAACGCATATGCATGCCGGCACGCTGGCCATCATCAAAGAGAACAACCGGGCCTATGGATCCCGGAACGAACATTCCGTGCTGGAAGCGTTCTACACAAAAATGATCAACCTGTTCTCGCAGTTCAATCCCTCAAAGACAATAGAATGCTTTGAGTATGTCCCAAAACGTTCATGCGGCATCTTTCCCTGCATGGGAACGGTTCGGATTGGCGATCTCGAACTAGAGGTGCTGGACGGACTCGGCGGGCACACCTACGGGCAGATCTTCCTGTATTCTGCATCTCACGGGGTTCTGTTTGCTGCGGACACCGTGATCAATTTTTCCAGCCTGACACCGGAACGGGCGACGTACAGTTCGCTTGCGGATTTCCTTGTCACCAGCGTGAACGTTGACAGCGATCTGGCAAAAAAGGAGCGGCATGCACTCTTCGATCTTGTCACCAAACGGGATGCACAGGTACCCGCTGGCGGCAGGAAGTGCCTGATCTGCGGGGGGCATGGTGCGGTCTCGGTCCTGCAGGGAAACAAACTTGAAGTCGTGGGAGATATCCGGCATTACCCGGCAAAAAAATAATACTGCAACCTTTTTTATTCCTCTGCCTTGACGAAATTCTCATCTACTTTGGAATTGCAACATAGTGCGAGAAGGATGGAAAATCACAGGGTACAGGAAATGATGCAGTTGATGGCGTCAAAAATACGCCAGATTGCAAATTCGATGCCGGATACGGATATTGAAAAATTTATCACCGAACTCCTGAACGCACAGCGTATCTATGTCATGGGTGCCGGACGGTCAGGGCTTGTGGCAAAGGCATTTGCCATGCGGCTGATGCACCTTGGACTCCAGGCATATGTTGTGGGCGAGACCATCACACCCGCATTGAGCCCCGGCGATGTGATAGTGGTCTTTTCCGGGTCGGGAAAAACAAAAACCGTTGCCGATATTGCAGAAACCGGTAAAGACCTTGGGGCTCACATCTGCCTCATCACCGCAAATGCCGATTCACGGATTGGAAAAATTGCAAACAGCATCGTCATCATCGAACACCAGCGCGACGATGTGGAAGACGATGCTGCCGAATTTGAAATTCGCCAGATGATGGGGGAACACAAATCGTTTGCGCCTCTTGGGACGCTCTTTGAAACGGCGTCGATGGTCTTTGGCGACGCGGTCATATCGCGCCTGATGGAGATCACCAAGACCGATGAATCTGCCTTAAAAAACCGTCATGCAAATATCGAATGAGTATGGGGGGGACAAACAAAATGAATACCCACTTCGCATCCCGTGTTGCCGGTATCGAGATTTCCGGAATACGCAGGATTTTTGAAGCGGCCGGGCCGGGGTCCATCAACCTTGGCCTTGGCCAGCCGGACTTTGATACGCCGGAGCATATCAAGGAAGCGGCAATTGCTGCTATCCGTGAAGGAAAAACCGGGTATACCACCAATAACGGTATTCCCGAACTCCGCACCGCAATCTGCACAAAATTCAAACGGGAAAACAGCCTGTCGTACGAGCCGGATCAGGTGATTGTGACTGCCGGTGCAAGCGAAGCGCTGCATATCGTCATGCAGGCGCTGGTGGATACCGGTGACCGGGTGCTCTGCCAGGACCCCGGCTTTGTATCCTATGCAGCGCTTGCCACGCTTGCCGGGGGGTCACCGGTCAGCGTTCCTCTCGATGCAGAGTTCCATATCGATGTGGAAAAAGCAAAGGAACTCATGGATGGTGCCCGGTTGTTTGTCCTGAATTCCCCGGCAAATCCTACGGGTGCAGTTGAGAGCAGGGAATCAATAAAATCTCTTGTGGAATATGCTGCTGATGCCGGTGTCACCATTGTCAGCGACGAAGTGTACGAACATTTCATTTACGGGAAAAAACACTGGAGTGCGGGACAGTTTGGCGATAATGTCGTCACCATCAACGCAACGAGCAAAACCTATGCAATGACCGGCTGGCGGCTCGGGTACCTTGCGGCGCCGGCGGACATTGTCGGGCAGTGCATCAAGGTGCACCAGTACTGCCAGGCATGCGCCACTTCGATATCGCAGTATGCGGCGCTTGCGGCATATACGGGCGACCAGCACCGGGTAGCAGAGATGCGCGACGAGTACCGTGCACGCCGCGACCTGATGTACAAAGGTTTATCGGAGGCCGGGTTTGTGTTCCCGGTTCCCGAAGGGGCCTTCTATGCATTTGTCCCGATGAAGCCGGGCCTCGCACAGAAGATTATTGAAAACGGCGTCATCCTGACACCCGGCTCTGCATTTGGAACCAATGCCCCGGACTATGCCCGCCTGAGTTATGCGGCATCCCGCGAGAACCTCAAGCGAGCTCTTGATAGGATTCAAAAGATAACCGGTGAATATCATGGTCAATGAACTTTTAAAGAAATTATCCAACGCCCACGGTGTTTCGGGCAGCGAAGGGAGCGTTTTATCGCTCATTAAAAAGGAACTGAAAGGATCGGTCGATGAAATCCGTGAAGACGGGATGGGAAACCTGATCGCCGTCAAGCGCGGCAACAAGTTCAAGGTCATGCTCGCGGCTCACATGGATGAGATCGGGCTCATGGTCAAATATATCGATGAAAAGGGGTTTCTCAGGTTTGTGGCGCTGGGCGGCTGGTATGGTCCGACACTCTATAACCAGCGGGTCGTTCTTCATGGCAGCAAGGGTCCCTGCATGGGCGTCATCGGCGGCAAACCCCCGCACATGATGGACGAAGAAGAACGCAAGAAGGGGGTCAAGGTCGACGAAATGTTTATCGATGTCGGTGCCCAGAACAAGGGCGATGTGGAAGAACTCGGCATCGATATCGGGACACCGGTGACCATTGACCGGGAATTTGCGACGCTCGCCAACAACCGTGTGACCGGCAAGGCATTTGACAACCGGGCCGGTGTCGCGATGCTGATCAAGACCCTCAAGGCAGTCGAAACACCGTTCACGATCTACGGCGTATTTACCGTACAGGAAGAAGTCGGCTTAAAAGGCGCCCGCACAAGTGCGTATGCGCTTGACCCTGACTGCGCAATTGCAACTGATGTCACAATCCCCGGCGATCACCCGGGTATCGAGATGAAAGATGCCGCCGTTGAGATGGGAAAAGGCCCGGTCATCACCATTGTCGATGCGAGCGGACGCGGGCTTATCGCAAACCGCGCCGTCGTAAAATGGCTGGGAAAAGCGGCTGAAGAGCATTCCATTCCCGTGCAGGTCGAAGTGGGAAGCGGCGGCACAACGGATGCGACTGCCATCCACCTGACAAAAGCCGGTATCCCCAGCACAACCCTGAGCATTCCCACACGGTACATCCATTCGCCGGTGGAAGTGCTGGATGTCCGGGACATCGAAGCCGGTGTGAATCTCCTTGTTGCCGCGTTGAAAACAAAACCGGCACTCTGATATATTTTTTTTAGCTATCGGTTAAACTCATCATCAAATTCATAATTCATTTTATTGACAGAAACTAACGGTTTCCATATTATCAGTAACGATGAACTCCGCCGCCCCCGCGGCAGTTTTTAAAATGAGAGTATGTCGTATACAATGAACATCATTTATTCATATTAAGAATGAAGACCCACCTTACCCGGCGAGGTGTCGGCGAGACCCCACAAGCGACCCCGCCGGGGGGAAGAATCTTAAATTAATTAATCAGCTTTCTACTTTTGACAATCACAAAATACAGCCATATATGTTGCCCGGCATATATCCATAAATCTGTATACACCCCATCACCGGGCAGGGAACGGGATACCTACGGGAACACACAATGGGCCGGGCTGGTCTATCAGGACATCCACAGATGGGATACAATTCCTCGATGCCCCGTCATCGTTTCGCCAGATCACCGAAATTCCCGAGTACCGGTTTGAGGATATCCGTCCGGATGACCGGGTCATCGACATCGGTGCAAACGTGGGGGCTTTCTGCATCCGCGCCGCACGGTATTCCCCGCACGTCATCGCCATTGAACCGGTAACTTCCGGACTCCTTGCGGAAAATATCCGGCTCAATGATGTGCCAGTGAGAGTAATTGAGGGTGCTCTTGGAACCGGCAGCCCGACAGAAATCTGCTGGGATGACTGCCGCAGGATGGTGCCGTCGTATACCCTTTCCCGGATTATTGCTCTTTGCGGGGGCTGCGATTTTTTGAAATGCGACTGCGAGGGTGCCGAGTGGCTGATCAACCCGGAAGATCTCAACGGGATCCGCCGGATTGAGATGGAACTCCACCTGCCACCCATTAGCGGTCTGCCAAACAGGGCACTTCTCGATTATATCAGTGGTCACTATAATTTTGAGATTGAACACCGGCCCTGCCACGGGCCGTCAGGGCTTATGGGATACCTGCACGCAGTAAAAAAGGTATGATGCCGGCAGGGAACCGGCTGGTTTTTTTATGGATTTTGGGCCGGCACATGCCCGGGCGGCCCGGCAATGAGATCCGCGAGGGAATGAACTGCCGATAAAAAGGGAGAATCCTCTGAGAGGATCGGCAGGATCGAGGGCTCAATGGATGCGATGCCGGGTTCACGCGGCAGCATGATGGTCCGGCCAAATACCTCGTCATCTTCCGCAGCGTCCCGCACATGCTCCGGTACCTGGTCTCCGCTGATCCGGTTCACGCCGAGAATAATATCGCCAATACCCAGCTGCCGTGCAAGCACGCCGCATTCCCGGGCAACCGTAAGGGCATTATATGAGGTATCTGACACCACAACGGCATGCGTGAAACCATCGGCAACACCCCGCCCGAGATGCTCCATGCCGGCCGGGGTATCAAGGAGTATGACCTCGTCAGGAAGGAGCGGCAAATGCCGGAGGATAGCAGCAAGCAGCGTATATTCCGGGCAGAGGCATCCTGCACCCGCCCGCTGCACGCCGCCCATGACCAGAAGCCGTATCCGGGGCGTGACACTGACCGAGAACCGATCGATCACATCGCTCACATCCGGGTTCAGGGTGAGCAGTCCCCCGGGCGATATGCCCGGGCCGGCACCGGTCTTTTCCCGGAGGTATGCCGCACTCCCTGAGACCAGCGGGACCCGGGCCGCGTCGGGCGCCGGCATTCCGAGCGTCACGGCAAGGTTCTGCTGGGGGTCTGCGTCGACAGCAAGGACATGGTATCCCCGTGCGGCAAAGATATGGGACAGGAGTGCACACAGCGTCGTTTTCCCGACCCCGCCTTTACCGGTAAGAACGACACGGATTCCGTCACCGGTGCGGGGATATAAGGCCGGGCCTGCGGTAACAGGCTGCGGATACCGGGGTACCCCCGCACTGGTTACCGGGCTCATATACCAAGCTCGGTACGTTTCCGTTCGATATGGTCGATGATAAGCACGGATGCTTTCACCGGATCAGGCTCGACAGCAAAACTCGCATTGACAACACCATTGAGGCCATTGGTGAGCAGGTCAACCGTTGCCGGGCTGCCGGTAATCTTTGGCATCACACCAAGGACCGTATAGACACCCGATGCGACAAAATATGCACCGATGGACACGGCTTTCGGCGAATACCATTCAGGAGCAGCACCGGCAATCGGGAGCTTGTGGATGCCGACGTTCAGCGCATTGCCAAGTTCCGCGGCGAGTACGAGCACCCGGGAGTTGTCCACGCAGGAACCCATGTGGAGCACCGGGGGAATCTTCAGCGACTCGCAGACCGCCCGCAGGTCATCACCGGCAAGTGCTGCTGCTTCCGGCCGGAGGAGCCCGGCTTTCCCGGAGGCGATTGCGGCACACCCGGTCTCGACACAGAGAATATTCTTTTTGATGAGTTCCTTTGCAAGGGTGATGTGGCCGTAGTCGTGCTTCACATGCGGGTTGTTGCAGCCGACAATTCCGACAGCGCCCCGGATCTTTCCCGATGCAATCAGATCGATCAAGGGTTTCCACGAACCGCCCAGTGCATTTTTAATCGCTTCATTGGAGAAACCTGCCATGACCGGCACAGGTTCGCCCGGGATCAGGACACGCTGGGGGTTCCGGTTCTTATAGTTTTCAACTGCCATCCGGACGATGGCTTTTGCCGTCTGGTAGGCAGTCTCCGCGTGGAAATCGAAATAGAACGAGCCGGGCATCTGGGCTTTGGGACTTGTCGAAATAATGTGCGTGTGGAAACAGCTCGCCGTTCGCGGCAGCGAGGGGAAGATGCACTGGTAATCGACAATCATCGCTTCAAGCGCCCCGGTTGCGATCACCAGTTCCTGGTTTAAGTGGTTGCCGGTCATCGGGATGCCTTTTCTCATTAAGAGCTCGTTACCCGTGCAGCAGAGCCCGACAAGGTTGATCCCTTTGGCGCCAACGCTTGCGGCCAGTGCTTTCATCTCCGGGTCAGATGCCGCCTTCACGATCATTTCCGAGAGCATGGGATTGTGGCCATGCAGGGATATGTTCACCTGGTCGGTCTTGAGAACCGCAAGGTTAATCATCGAATGGTTGATGGTTGGCGTGCCAAAAAGAACGTCGGAAATTTCGGTTCCGATCATCGACCCGCCCCACCCGTCACCAAGCGATGCCCTCAGGCCGTGGAGCAGGATGTTTGCATAATCCGCACCTACACCCATATGGACCCGGTGCATCGCTTCAACAATCTCACGGTCGATACCCCGCGGGGTGATGCCGGCCTTCTCCCAGAGATCACGGGTTGCCTGTGGTGCACGCTTCAGGAAGGACAGGGTATTTTTCTTCATCCCGTATTCTTCGATCATCGCACTCCCGAGCTCGGCAGCAAGGGTCTCGGGACTTTTATTGCCGGTCGCAATTCCGTACACGTCACAGAGCCGGGCAAGTTTTTCCGGGTCGGCAATTGTGTAGTCTTTGGTCTTACCGGTTCCGACCATATAGAGGGTTTCCACGATATCGCGGCCATGATCGGAATGGGCGGCAGCCCCTGTCGCAATCATGTCGAGCAGGTTCCGTGAAACGATCAGGTCTGCATCGGCACCACAGACGCCGCGCAACCGGTGCGGGGGGATGATCCGGCACGGGCCCATGGCGCACCGTGAGCAGGATACACCGGTCTGGCAGTACTTGCAGGGCGGCTGCTGCATCTCGAACCGGTCCCAGACGGTCTCAATGCCATCGGTCAGGGTACGTTCGAGGACCGGTTTTGCATTTTCATCAATGGTGCGTTCTTCTTTCTTCTGTTCAATCATCTGCGGGTTCAGCAGGGACATCCGGGCCCGGTCAAGTTCGCAGACATCGAGCCGCTCCCGGATTAAACGGGGTTTTGGTTCTTCTGGCATCGCACAATTCTCCATAAGATATGCGTTGTTATTCTGTCATGTTTCATATAGTTAATGCTGAATTCTGATTTTTTTTTTAAAGATCTGATTTTTTGACCCGTGCCACTTCAATAACGTTTATCAGGATCTTTGTTTAAAAAAACATGCAGGATCCCCTATGTGCACCATTACGTCTGACCAGAAAAATGCCATCCTTGATGAAATTCTTGCGACCCGTCGCTCGCACCGTTTGTTCCTTCCCGATGTGCCGCCAGAGGACGATATCAGGAGAATTCTTCATGCGGGGCTTCTTGCACCGTTTGCAGCTGCCGCCGTGGGGGGAACAAAAGATTATTTCCGCCGGTTTTTTGTCATACGGCTGGGATCGCCGTCAATGGCCGCAGCATCGGAATGCGCTATGACTCGCGTCAGGACAATGTCCGACGATCTTGACCGTGCAATGGAGAAAAATCCCCGGCTTCGCGCCCAGGCAGTCATGTTTGTCCAGCGATTGTCGATGATGAAAACAAAAGGGATGGTGCCGGGTATCGGGACTGCCCCGTATTACATCGTTGTTGCCGAACGACGGGGTTTTCCACCGGTCGAACTCCAGTCTCTTGCCCACTGCCTGGAGAATATGTGGCTGAAAGCCACGGCTCTTGACCTGGGGTTCCAGATCGTATCTGTCACGTCGGAGATGTCGGACGATCCCGGATTCTGTGCGATTCTTGGGATTCCCCCGGGCGAGTGGATGCTGATGGGCTGTGCCATCGGTTACCCCAAAGACGAACTCTCCCCCTCGATTCGTCCGCCAGTTGAGGATGTTACGCACTGGCTTTGATAATTTTTTTTCTTTATCGGTTCATGCGGGAATGGTCATGATTCCCCATTTTTTTTAAACTATTAGCTTTCCTGTCCGGACGGTGCGCAGTCCATACTTTCACCGGGTTTGAGAATGACAACCTCGATATCGGTTGTCCGTTCGAGTGCTTTTTTTAATATCAGCGGGTCTGCCCGGATTTTATCCCACGTATTGTAATGAATCGGGATCACCCGTTTTGCACCGATGAACGATGCAGCCATCATCGCTTCTGCAGGGCCCATCGTATACCTCCCGCCGATGGGAAGCAGGGCAATATCCGGATGGTAAAGATCCCCTATCAGTTTCATATCGGAAAAGAGTGCGGTGTCCCCTGCATGATACACCCGTACCCCATCCATGCCAATCACGTATCCCGCTGCCGTTCCACCGTAGCAATTGATACCTGCTTCTTCAATGGAGGAAGAGTGTAGTGCCGGTGTCATCGTAAACGTTACACCATCAACCGTGATCGTCCCGCCAAGGTTCATCCCTTCGGCCGGGACGCCCTTTGTTGTTAAGTACCGGGCAATATCGTTGATCGCGACGGTCTTTTTAGTGAGGGAAACCGTTTCACCCATATGGTCACGATGGCCATGGGTGACCGCAACAATATCCGGATTGGTATGTGCGACCGATGCTCCTTCTACGAATGGATCGATAAGCACTTTTTTTGTGCCGGAGAGCAGCACACAGGAATGACCCAGCCACGTAAGGTGCATATACACAGGTGTAGGTCGTGAAGTATGAAATTTGTGTCGGTGTGTTGTTCATTGAGAGAGATATTTTATCTCATCGAACCGTTCCCGGAGGTTTTGAACAGATCCCCCTCATGCTGGTGTCGGCAGGCAGCAGGGAAAAGATACCGTCTTTTCCCATGACTAAAGAGGGATGTGCAGCCCCTGTTTTGAGGGCGAATACCAGACAACATGGATGCCCGGTTCAGACCGGGAATGACGGGACTAAAAAAATGATGTGGGGTGAGCAGGGGATGCCAGATCGTTTTTTCACATTACATCAATTAATTCTGCTTCGGTGATATCGATGGAATCACCAAGACTGTCTGCCGTGACATTTCGCGTCATCTGCTCTGACAGGTCACGGTCTTCCATCACATCACGAATACGGTCGATGTAGGGATCGATGGTGGGGTCTTCCTGTTCTTCGATCACGTGCCGGTATTCCCGGAGCGTGGAGGGGCTGACCCCGAGTTCTTCGGAAACTTCCTTCATGGTCTTGCCCGACTCCAGAAGTTCTTCCATTTTTACCTTGTCAAACGGCATTTTGAAATCCAGTTCACGGAAAAGTTTGAGCCGGACACGGGCCCGGGCGACAGTTTTTGACAGTTTCTCATCGCCCAGTTCCCGGGCAATCTCGGTATCGTTTTTCTCGGCGTAGAACGAGGTCACAAGTTTTGCCAGCTGGATCGGCTTTAAGGAAGTCTTGAAAATTCCCTGTTCTGTGATCTCCCTCATGACGAGTGCAACTTCGCGTTCTATGGCGTCACTATCCCGAAGGGTGCCATGAATATTTTTCATGGGCTCGACAATTTTGGTCTTGCCGGACATTGTACTGAACAATTTCAGCAGCTGTAATTTTCGTTTGTCTTCAGTCATTGCATACCACGGCTTCGGATTAGGATATACAATACTTCGTCAACTATTTAATTCTACCTTAATTCGTTGTTTGACCAAAAGAACTTTAAATTGATGATGGATGGTCTTTGTAACTCTAAAGAAATAAACCGCAGATCTCTTAAAAAATGTCATAAAGGGGGGCAAATCGCTTCTTTGAGATACCCCTCGCCCTTTACATGAAAATAAATACAAATCCCTGGTGTTTTTTTCACGAACCATAAAATAATTATTTTCGGGCTTTGTAGAAATGCTGAGTTCACAGAAGTAAAACAGTGACCGAAAGATCTAAGGTACAGTGCCTCCTTACTTTGTTATGCTACTAACGAAAAAGGAGGCAAAATAGTGTCGACAAACCGGTATAT
>JBDKTL010000030.1:0-105861 GCA_039698055.1 Methanoregula sp.
ACGAGATATCTCGGCAACCGGCTTTCCCCTCAGCCATTGCTTGATCATTCTCGCAATGTCTCGATCTGATAACTTACTCACATCGATATTTAGATTCGATGTCAAATGATTTCGGGATACTACAGAGGAATCCCATGCATACCTGCGACGATCTTTTAAAAAAATACTGGGGCTATTCATCATTTTTGCCGCACCAGGATGAAATAATTTCATCCATTCTGGACGGGCAGGACACTCTTGCGATCATGGCAACCGGGAGCGGAAAGTCGCTCTGTTACCAGTTGCCGGCGCTGGTTCTTGGCGGGCTGACGATTGTCATCTCCCCGCTGATCTCGCTCATGAAAGACCAGGTCGACGATCTGGTGGCCCGGGGAATACCGGCAGCTGCCTGCAACAGTTCACTGGATTTGCGGGAAAGAAGCCGGATCGAGCGCGAGCTTCTTGATGGCACCCTCCGGCTCCTGTTTATCTCCCCGGAGAAGTGCATGCAGGAGAATTTTTTGCATTCCCTTAAACAGTGTCCCGTGAGGCTTGTCGCCATCGATGAAGCGCACTGCATCTCGGAATGGGGGCACAATTTCCGGCCCGAGTACCGGCAGCTGGCCGCGATAAAAAAACACTTTCCCGGTGTCCCCGTTATTGCATTGACAGCGACGGCAATTCCCGAAGTCCGAAAGGATATCTGCCGGCAGCTCGGGTTATCGGACGCACACGAATACATCGGCAGTTTTGACCGGCGGAACCTGAAGTACCGGGTCATCCCGAAGAAAAATCCGCTGCTCCTGCTCAAAAACTTCCTTTCCGGGCGCCGTCATGATTCCGGTATTATTTACTGCATGAGCAAACAGGAGACTGAAGATCTGGCAAAGGAGCTGAAAAAACAGGGATATACAGCTGCCGCGTATCACGCGGGGCTCCCAAAACAGGTCCGCGAAACGGTTCAGGACGCGTTTATCCACGACAACATCCATATTGTCTGTGCCACCGTCGCATTTGGCATGGGTATCAACAAGCCTGACGTCCGGTTTGTCGTGCATTACGACCTGCCAAAAACTCTGGAGTCCTATTACCAGGAGACCGGCCGGGCCGGGCGGGATGGCCAGGAAAGTGAATGCGTTCTCTTCTTTAGCCGGGGAGATTGTGCCCGTGTCCGCTCCATGCTTGAACACGATGACGCTTCCGGGCAGCATTTGAGTATCGCGCTTGGTAAATTGCGGGATATGGTCGCATTTTGCGAAACCACCGGCTGCCGCCGGAAATTCCTGCTCACCTATTTTGGTGAGGAGTATCCCGGTGAGCAGTGCGGGTCCTGCGACACCTGCGATCACCCGCCGGACCGGGTGGACGGTACCGTGGTGGCCAGACTGATCGTTGGCTGTGTCCACCGGTTGCCGGCACGGTTTGGCATTGAGATCATTTCTGATGTCCTGCGGGGTTCAAAAAATGTCAGGATCCAGAAGTACCGCCTCGACACCCATCCATCCTATGGCGCAGGGAAAAAATACAGCAAAGCCCAGTACCGGGCGTGGATTAACGATCTTGTCCTGCAGGGATTCCTTGAACGGACGGGCGACGCTTACCCGGTTATCGGGACCGGCAGGAAGTGTGAGGATCTGCTGGACGGAAAAGTTCGTGTCATGCTGGCGGTACCGGCGGCCTGCGGCGGAACAGCCTCCCCCTCCCGGCATACCCCCACCGGAAATGACGGGGAATTGTTCCGGCACCTCAAATCCCTGCGCAAATCAATCGCCGACCGGAACTGTGTTCCCCCCTATGTCATTTTCCCGGACCGGAGTCTTCTTGAAATGGCATCTTCGCGCCCGCGTGACCGGGCGCAGTTCGGGTGCCTGCCCGGGGTGGGGGAATTTAAGCTGAAAACGTACGGCCCGGCATTTATTGCGGCGATCAGGACATGGAGTGACGAACAGGTGGCGTATGGTGGAGATGTCTCAATTTAAACGGGACCTGCATTATGGTGCAGGGAAATACCGTTCTACGGTGAGTATCCCATGCGCTTTTTATAGGAATACAATATCACAATTCTTTTATCCGTACTTTAACATATGAAAGGAGACAGATATGGCAGCGACTCAGACACGGATCCACCAGAAAATTGACGAAGCCGAGATTGACCTCGTCATCCAGTGTAATGACAGCCATGAATTTTACGAGCGGTACCTCAGGGAATTCCCCGCAAAACGTAAAGGTATCGAGAGCATCAGCAGGATCTGGAAGCGCCGCAGCGAATTTATGCGGAAACGGCAGGAACCGGAGGCACCGCTCCTCCCTGCCGCCGCCACCAGCCCCGCTCACAACCTTGACTCCCTGATTGCCGTTCAGAATAAACTCATGGCCGAGATGACTGCCCTGATGAAGGAGCATTTACAGGTCAGTAAAGAGATCCTGTCGATCCTGAAAAATGATCCGGCAGAACCCGCCGGCGGGAAACCTGAAACCAAAAAGACAAAGCGGCGCGTAGCCAAAGTGATCGAAACAAAAGAGCCGGTTCAGCCGGTCATCGTCAAAAAGCGCAGCCCGATCCTTGTGGGCTCCTGATCTCCCCTTTTAATTTTTCCCCATCAGCCAGACATATTCGCGCGGGCAGTGCATGGTGAAGTACGTGCGCTCTCCCGAGAAGGATACTTTTTTCAGGACAAAAATAACTCCCCTTTTCTTTATGGTTTATGCGAAGGGCACCGCCGCAATCACCGGTTTGCATATTCCCGTTTCCCCTGCTCACCGGATTACCCGGTATCCTTCGCGGGTGAGAATCCGCTCCACATGCTCTTCCCAGCGTTGTTCATCCGGTATCTTCACATCTTTTATTTCCCGGTCCCAGATGTCATGAAGACGTGCATCCATCGTTGAAAAACAGCGGCCTGCATCTGCCACCCTGCCAACCCGTCTTCCCCCGGCATCGCAGATGAGAATACGAAAACAGGAATACTGGCGGCACAGGTCAGGCCGGGAATCGTGTACCGAACAGGCAAACTTTCCCCGGGGCAGCGATCGTAAAAACGGGCAGGCCATGGGCCGGATTTTGTTCACATCGTTTAAAAGAAAAAGGTCTCGCTTGTCGGTATCGACCGTAACTTCCCGCTCCTCTCCGGTAGGCATGTACCAGATCCGGAAGGTAAAGGGGCGGATCTCTTTACGGATCCCGATGATCTCCCCCATGGAGCTGCAGCACTCCCCGCACTGCTGACATACAAATGCCAATGACAACGCCTTTTTTTAGTGCAGCATGGGTGGGCAATGGAGATATATCCAGCGAAATTTTACCGGCTCTTTCCGGCGTAATTATGTCAGCACGGTATACCCGGCCTGCCGCAGTATCGATAGAACTTTTTCGTCCCAGACAATATCGTCGGGTTCAATCAGATCATTGACCTGGTCTTCAAAGATCCGGGTCAGCCGGAGATCGTCGCTTGCGAGGTGGCGCTGGCACATGATCCGTCCGGCCCGTTTTCCCCCTGCATCAAGGATCAGCATCCTCCAGCAGCCATAGTCCCGGCAGATCTCCGGGCGCGTAAGGTGAACCGTACAGTACCCTTTTGCAGTCCGGTCATCGAACCGGAAAAACGGGCAGGCCTCCGGCCGTGAAATGAAAATACTCCGGTCAAGAAACAGATTGTATTTGTCCGGATCGATCATTACTTCTGTTCTTTCTCCCGTGTACTGGTTTCTGACCAGGTACCGGTAATTCCCGTAGTCTTCCTGTATGACATGTACCAGGCCAAGATGGCTGCAGCATTCTCCGCACTGCTGGCATTCAAACGGCAAAAGATTCACCTCCCCGGTATCCGGGTATCGCGTTTCATCTCAATAAACCGTGTGGATGTGGTTGAGATGCGATAATCCTGCGGGTGTCTGCACATCCCCGGGATTTCCACGATTGTCAAAAAAAGCCCGGAATCCCGGGAGAAATCTCTTACAAATCCCTTCTCCGGGACCGGGAAGAACCCCCCGAACCTCCCTGCCGTCTCGAGAAAAAGAACAAGAGTGCAATTCCTCCTGTTGCAAGAAGAACCACTGCCACGATAATCGCAGTGGTATCGGGCGGTGACAGTTCAGCTGTGGAACTATTCATCGCAGGAGACGGGGAGGCAGCAGGCACAACCGTGTCGGTTTTGTCCACAACCAAAGTTGATGATGGAGTCACGGCAGCCATGCCGAAGGTGGGTGTTGCCAGCGGCGTGCCGGTTGCCGTCGCCGTAATTGTCAGGGCAGAAACCATGATCGTGCTGGTCTGCTCATCAGAACCGGCGGTATTGGATGCCGTCAGGGAAACCTCGTACGTTCCGGCGGATGCGTAGATATGGGTAGGGTTCTGCTGGGTGCTGGTGCTTCCATCCCCAAACGCCCATGACCACGAAGTGGGATCATTGAACGAGGTGTCGCTGAACCGGACGGTAAGCGGAGCCGTGCCCGATGTCACCGAGGAAGAGAATGATGCAACCGGGGTGACGGGCGGGGAATATACCGCGATGTACTCCGGCTGTTCCTGCGTAGTGCTTCCCGCAGAATTGGTCACGGTTAACCGGACCGTGTAGGTGCCTTCATGGGTATAGATGTAGTATGGGTTTTTCTGGGTGGATATTCCCCCGTCTCCAAACGACCATGCCCATGCGGTGGGAGAACCCGATGATAGATCGGTAAACTGCACGGCAAGCGGAGATGTACCTGAAATGACCGATGCAGAAAACAGGGCTGCCGGCATTGAATCAGGAGAGGTGACGGTGATGTACTGGGTCTGTGAAATCGTATTTCCACCGGCAGAGTTTGTCGTCGTGAGCGTAATGGTGTACGTGCCGGTTGTGGTATAGGTGTGCGACGGGTTCTGCACCGTCGCGATGCTGCCATCGCCAAACGACCAGTACCATGCCGTGGGCGAATGGGTGGAAGTATCGGTGAACTGGACTGCCAGTGGTGCGCTGCCGGTTGTTACCGATGCGGTAAATGATGATGCCGGGGCATAGGTTGCAGCTTTTAACGTAATGAACCCGGTCTGGAACACGGTATTGCTGCCGTAATCGTTGGATGCCGTGAGCCAGACATCGTAGGTACCGGTGTTCATGTACGTGTGCGACGGGTTCTGGACCGTGCTCGACCCGCCGTCGCCAAATGACCAGATCCATGAAGTTGGCGCGTTGGACGACGTATCGGTGAACTGTACCGTAATCGGAACCGTCCCGGAGGGAATATTTGCGATAAACGAGGCGACGGGTATCGTCCCGCTCGCCGATACCGGCATACACCAGGATGCGATGGCAAAAAGAATCAGAAAACCCGTCGCGGCGCGGTTAAACCTCGTCCCGTTCATGTATGCACATCACATCCTGCCCGTCAGCTGGTTTTACCCTGCATTGCCGGTTGAAAAATCAGTTTTTTTGTCCAGTTTCTGCTGGTGTTCTTCGAGAAGCCGCCGTAATTCGTCACGCGCCTTTTCTTTGTCGTGGACGCCGGTAAACAGGATCCGGACATTTTCACGGTCGTCTTTTAAATACACTGCCTCATCGTAGACAACCATCAGGATCTCATCGTCGGTGCCAAACGTGTGCTCCTCGTATTCTCCTTTCATGTACCGCTCGCGCTGCTCTTTTGTCGGCGCCGCATATTTGTTCTCGAACCGGAAGACTCCCATTTTTTTAATTTACCCGTAACTACTCATTATGGTTCTTGGCAAATTTCAATCTGGTGACCCGGGCACGAGCGTGCCGGACTGGTGAATGGTTCCGGCTTGAGGTCCCAATTGCAGGAGCGCGATCATGGGGTGTGCTCCCGCCGTTGGGGTTCCTCACCCTCAAGTGAGTGCAAATCAAAAAAAATTGTCACGCACCCGGGTTCCATCAGACTCATGTCGTGCTATTCAGTCTTCTGGCCGGTTTCACTAAACCGGTACCCGCCTTTTGGCACATGAATCTCAAATCGTGCACCTTTTCCGGGTTCGCTGGTCTCGTTGATCGTAATGCCGGTGATAAGAAGGATCTCCCGGGAGAAAAACAGGCCAAGGCCGGTATTTTTGCCATGTCCCCGCTCAAAGAGATGTGCCTTGTCCTCCACGCTGATCCCCACCCCGTCATCTTCGACAACAATTAAAAGTCCTGCACTGGTTTCGCTGGACGACACCGTGATGCGGGTCAGTCTGTCCCCGCCATATCTCAGGGAATTGTCGATCAGGTTATAGCAGACTTTGGAAAAGAGCGGATCGACATACAGTTCAAGATCCGTGCGGTCAGGTACCACCCGGATGTTTCTCATCGGCAGGAGCGTTGTCGCATTATCCAGGCAGCGACTCAGGTTCTGCCACACCGGCGATTTTACCCCCAGTTCCTCGTACTCCCTCGTGAACAGGATCTGGTTACGGATCGCGGCCGCGGCAGTTTTTTCTTTCCCGATATACTGGCCCAGTTTTTTGGGATCGGAAAGAAAGTTTTCGGATATATCGAGGAACCCTTCGAGTGCCGTCAGCTGGTTGAGGATATCGTGCCGGGTAATACCCGTGAGAAGGTTGAGTTTCTTACTGGCATGATGCAGTGCGATTTCTGCCTTTTTAGGCTCCGTGATGTCCAGCAGCGAGGCCGCACTCACGGTGGTGCCGGGGATAAGATCGATGATCAGGTAGATATTGCGGATATCCCCGGACTTTGTCCGGAACCGGAATTCGTATTTTGTCAGCGCCTCCTGCTTGTTCTGCCTGCGCAGGCGGTGCTGGGCAAGCATCCGCTCCAGGTCCTCGCTGACGACAAACTCCGTCCATTTCTTTTTCCCCACAATCTCCTGCCGTGTGTACCCGGACATCCTTGCAAATTCCCCGTTTGCAAGGCTTATGACGGTATCCTCCTCGATCAGCACCATTGCCGTGCCGGTATTTTCAAAAACGGTCCGGTAGGTCTCTTCACTCCGCCGGAGTGCCTCTTCGGTCTTTTTGCGCTTGGAGATATCGGTAAACATCGCAAAAGAGCCGGAACAGGAACCGTCTGCATCGATGATCGGGGTGGCCGACACAAAGCACCAGATCGTCCGGCGGTTTTTGTGCCGGAACCTCTGTTCGTACGTCCCGCGTTTTCCCCTGATGCATTCCTGTGCATGCCGGGAATGTTCCACGAGGTCTTCTTCGAACTGGAACGTTTCGGCCGGTTTACCGATAAACTCGTCAATGGTATACCCCAGCATCTCCGCCATATGCGCATTGGCAAACGTGATGACCTGATCTTTGTCGAGAATCCATATCCCTTCGTTTGCAGTTTCAACGATCTGCCGGTATTGTTCCTCGGTCCGGCGCTGTGTCGTAATATCCCGTACCGATTCTATTGCCCCGGTCACCTTGCGTTTTTCATCATAGAGCGGAGAGGCAATTGACCATATTCGTAGGGGTTGTCCCTGGACCGGGGAAATGTCCAGTTCGGCAGATATTGTATTTTTCGTCCGGTTGATCTGCGTATAATGATAGGATGCGAGTTCTTCGTCGGTTGCTGACAGCAGGTTGAGCAGCGCCGGCACCCGCTGTCCGGAATGCCGCGACATAAATTCGTAATTTTCCCTGCCGAGGATCTCTTCAGCCCCGACTCCGGTCAGGTTTTCCATCGCTTTGTTCCAGATGATGACCGTGCCGGTATTGTTTACGGCAAAGGTGGGTTCGGGAAGGAAATTGATAATGTCCATAAACCGCTGGCCGGTACGTTCCAGTTCTTCGAGCACCTCTGCCCGGTTCTCTTCAAGCGCGAGCGTTTCAAGGGCAAAGGTCAGGTCTTCGGAAAGTTCGGTCAGGAGCTGGATCTCGGAGTTGGTAAAAACGTTTGCCTCACCTGAAAAAAAGGTGATTGCTCCTCTGGTTGTTTTCCCGGTACTGAAGGGAAACGATGCGAGCGAACGGTAATGGTGCTCCTGTGCATCCTCTCTCCAGCTGGCCATTTTGGGATCGGTAAATACATCGTTGGAGATATACGCGTGGCACTCCCGTATAGCAATACCGGTTGGCCGTTTTTCAGGAAACGGGGCATTTTCGGTAACAGTGATATCGGCAAAACCGTCCGGTGTTTTTTTGGCAGAAACGGTAGTCCACTGTGGGTTGCTTCCTTCCCCGACAACAATCTTTGCCTGTAATAATTCCCCTTCCTGCACGGCTATCGTGCAGGCTTCTTTCATGAGTTCCAGCGGGTCATGGATGTGAAGGACGGCCTCATTGATACGGCTGAGCACGATATAGATCCGGTTGAGCCGGATGATTTTTTTCTGGTTTTCCCTGAGCTGAACGGCTTTTTTTACATAGGACGACAATTCGGCAAACTGGGCTTTTGGATCGCCTCCTTTCCTGACATAGAAATCTGCTCCGTTGTTGATCGATTCGATCACAATCTCTTCCCGGCCTTTGCCGGTGAATATGAGGAAGGGGAGATCAGGGTATTTTTCCCGGATCATCTTCAGGAATTTAATGCCGTCCATTTCGGGCATTTCATAATCTGAAATGATGGCATCGAAACGTGTTGTCGAAAGTATCTCCAGCGCGTCGTGTGCTGACATCGCGGTCGATACGACAAACTCATGATCTTTTTCAAGAAACAGTTTGACCGTATCCAGCAGGACCGGCTCGTCATCTACATAGAGAATTGAAATCATCATTTCCGCTCAAGGGTTTTCTGTTACCGTCTATGTTCTATAGATTCTATAGGGAGTTTATAAATATGCTGGTCAATATAACAAAAAAAGTCTGGTGGGGCGGGTCAATCATGTGATCCGGCGCCCTATCGCGGATTCATTATTTTTTTTTAAAATTACGGCATATCCTGCTGCGGTGCAATCAGCGCCTGAGGAATTTGTGCAGGATCGTCATATCGCTGCCTTTTGGAACTTTTTTTACGGGAGGTTTTCTGGGCGCCGCATCTATGTCATCGTCATCTTCAATGACCTCCACCTTTGGCAACCGTTTCATATGGGGGTTTGTATCGGCAGCCCGGGGGTTGGTCGCATGTGCCGGGACTTGTGCAGGCGATGGAGCAGATTTCGGGTGCCCCAGTTTTGTTCCACACCCCGGGCAGAAATTTGCAGAGGTTGGAAGTTTTTTCCCGCATGAATGACAGAACTGGGGTGATTCGGCACTTTCCTCGTGCGCAATCGGGCGATGGGAGCGGACGGGTTGTTTCTCCGGAATAAAATCGATGATTGAATCCGGCTCTTCTTCAGGTTCCGGAGCCCTGACCGGCTCCACTGCCGGTTTTCTGACCGGTTGCACTCCCGGCTGGCGGACAGGCTGAAGCGGGCTTTTCATCGCATTTTTCATCGCTGAATGCACTTCGGTTTTTCTCAGTGGCTGGGGTTCAGCCCTTCCGGTTGACGGGATCTCACGAACGAACGTGACAGGGCGGGCAGCCTTTTTCTCCGGTTCATCGATGGCTTTGAACTGGGTACGCCTGACAGGTTTTACCGGTTCCGGCTCCACGTACTCCTCTTCAGGTTCCGGCGCCTGGTACGTCGTGAGGAGCCTTTTTACCGGGGGTTGTTTCTCATGATCTTTTGTCGGCTTTCTTGTGGGATGCAGTTCCTGCGGGGGGGCTGGTTTTGGGGTGCGGACCGGTTCTTCCGGCTCTTCGTAATCTTCCGGTTCTTCCTCATCCACGACTTCGCGTCTGCGGGATGATTTTTCAGAAGATCTCTTTTGAGGTTTTTCCCGTTCGGACTGTTCCTGCAGCAGTCCCACCCAGTCATCAACCTCGCTTGTCCGGTCCATCCCGTTCTGGGTAAAGACCAGTTTCATTGTTTTTATATCATCGTCGATTGATTTGATGGAAAGTACGAGAACGGGATCAGAATTTTCAGAAACTTCCACGATACTCCCGACAATCGTATCGCGGGGGATATCTTTTGCCGTGACCTTGATCTTCTTTTCCTGCGTATCGATCAGGAAAACACGCCGGTCGGTAAGGTACGCGTGAAAAGGAAATTTTTTTACCGAAATATTGAGCGACCCGATGAGCACCTGTTCCCCCGGCTCAAGGACTTTGGATAATCCGCCTTCCTCTTCCGCGTCCTCTCCGGCGGTGTCTTCAGCCGCAGGCCGGGACGGTTTTTTTGCAGTTTTTTGTGCGGCGCCCCGGTCGGGTATATCCGCCTTCCCCCGAGCTGTGCCCTGAGCTTTTTCCGCACGATCGGATATGGTGCCGCCACAGTAGCCGCAGACCTCGACATTGTCCCGGATATTCATCCCGCAATGAGGGCATTTCTTCATCGGTAATCTCCTTTAAACGATCTTAAATAAGCAGGTAAATAGTATGTTCTCATCTGATATGAAAAATTCTCTGATCCGATTGTGCAATTTATCCTTTGCATGAGGAGGGATAAGGGTACCGTTTATTCAGGTCTTCTGCACAGGCATTCATTTCAGCGATATCATCAATTGCATGAATATAGATGGCAGACGTGCTCTTATAGGCACTTAAAAGTGCATTGATCCGGCATGCGGTTTCATCACCGTCAACAAAGCACATGTCGGGAGTGATCCGCCCAAAGGTTTCATCGAATTGTTCCTGAAGAGATGTGGGGCAGGCACCGGCATAGCAGAGTCTTTGCTGCACAATAACCAGAACAACGCCCCGCTGGCGGGCATGCGATTCTTCCGCTACGCGGAAAGTACTGTACTCCTCGTCTCCAAAACGGTTCAGAAAACTCTGATAAAGGGGATCGGCGCGCTGACGGAGTTCGGCAACAAACCGGCCTAAGGGGAGCGTAAGATTTTTCGCATACTTCTCTTCAACAGCGGTTTTAAGATCCGAGAAAGCCGGCATGGATAAAACATCTGCAAGGATTCTCGTGGATTTCCCAAAAACATCTCTTTTGACGCCGGTCAGGTAGTGCAGGGGAACAGGTTTGAAATAGAGTGTTTTTGCCGCATACGGGACCGTGATCGATCCATCTTTCATGGCAGGAAATGATACGGGAACATCCTCAACCGCAAGGGAGTTGGCACTTCTTTTTGGGGATTTGATAAGGGGCAGGGACGAGCGTCCCGATACGCCAGAAGATGTTGATCTCTTTGACGGGACTGCCTGTGACATGACAGCCCAGTCGTCAGAAGACCGGCAGGTGTTCAGGAGGGATCGCCAGCGCGGGTCAGCGATCCGGGCAATCGATACGAGCCGGAACTGGTCTTTTTCCGGGATGAATTTCGCACCGCAATGGGTGCAGTCATAATAAAAATCCGTGGGGGGGATCCCATAGAGCCGTTTCCCGACAATGGTCTGGAGAATGCCGGTTTTACAGACCGGGCATTTCCCCAGCCACGCGGTGTCAGTCTCCGGTACGGAAGGTGATGGCGAGGGGGTATAATGCTGGGGCAGGGGAGCAGCGTTATGCCATGAAAATGCCGTGATGAGCCTGATGCCCCGGGTCCGGCTGTGATTCGTGCGATCGAGAACTTCAATCGATTCAGCGATACCCGCCTCAATCAGGACACTGGCAATAACCGATGCCACAGCGCTTTCAGGATTGCCGAGGCGTTGTTCAAGGCACCCGGCAAGGTCTTCTTTTGATGCCCCGGGACTTTTTGCTATCCTGACCGGAAGCGTTTTTGTCGGTTCCGCATTGAGGCATTCAAGGGCAATCCCGACAACCGCCGTCGTGATGGTAATATTGTTTTTAACAAAGGGAACCGGTTCGACGCGCCGGCTGATGGTTTCGCATGCCAGAGCACAAAGCTCCGACGGAATCGGGAAGAACTGGGGGGTTGCCATGATATGTCCACGCTGTTCTTATTAATTGGAAAGGAAACAGGATAAACACTTGGTGGACAGCAAGGCATATTCCTGTGGTTCCCGGGTCATCATGGTTGCAGGGAGGCACCGTGTAAGACAAACCGGTTCCATTTACGACGGATATTGGCAATATCCGGGTGAATAAACGACCGGAAACCTGAATGCGCGGAAAATTTAAAAACTGTATGCAGCCCGCGGGCGACACACCAAAGCGATGAAAAATTTTCATACATTCATAAATTTCGGTTTGTACAATCAATCATCAACAGCATCCAATTTTTTTAATAACGAGGATTCCCCGCATCAGGGCCTCTTTTTAGGCACGGCGGGGCAACGTTGTCATAAGTATTGGTCACGTGATCCGCCGCGGGGGCGTCCCCTCGGGGGCGGCGGCATGCATCACCATTTTTTAAAAAGAATAGGCGGCTTACTTATCCATCAATTTTCTTTTTTTATGAATCATCAATAGTCAATAAATTTCAAATTTTTCATGAAAAAAAATGTGATTAACAGGTCCGGAACAATTCCCGCACCATCTCCGGGATCTCGGATACCCTCGCCGCTACCGGCACGCCGGCGTTTTTGAGCCGGGCGATCTTTGAGCGGGCATCGCCTTCGCCACCCTCAACAATCGCACCGGCATGACCCATGCGCTTATCCGGCGGTGCTGATATCCCGGCGATATAGGAAACTATCGGAAGGTCGGTGGATTTTGCGCCTTCCTCTTCGAGATTTCCCCCCACTTCCCCGATAAGTACGACTGCCTTTGTCTGGGGGTCGTTCCCAAACTGCTCCAGCACATCCACAAATGTCTGGCCAATCACGGGATCGCCGCCGATCCCGACAACCGTGCTCTGCCCGATGCCGGCACGGGTCAGTTCGTCCACTACTTCATACGTGAGGGTGCCGCTCCGGGAGATCACGCCAACATTTCCCCGCGAGAACAAGCCTGATGGCATAATCCCCATCTTCACCTCGCCGGGCGAAAGCAGGCCGGGACAATTCGGTCCAATGACCCTGCACCCTTCCATCTTTGCATAGGCAATTGCCTTCATCGCGTCGTGCACGGGAATATGCTCGGTGATGGCAACAATTGTCCGGATACCGGCATGTGCTTCCTCCATGATCGCATCAGCTGCCGCCGCTGCGGGAACAAAAATCACGCTTGCGGATATGTCGTGGTCCCGCATTGCTTCCCTGACGGTGTTATAGACCGGTACCCCATGCACTTCCCTGCCGCCTTTTCCGGGAGTTACGCCCGCGACGACACCCCTGCCGCCAACCTGCTGTGCATAGGCATTCATCAGGCCGATGTGGAACCCGCCCTGCTTTCCCGTGGCGCCCTGGACAAGGATACCGGTTTTCTTATCGCCGTAGATCATGCCGTCACCTGCACAGCCTTTTTGACCACAAGGTCCATCGTGTCGAGCATTTCATAGCCTTTCTCGGAGAGCATCTTTCGCCCGGCCGCCTCGTTGGTTCCGGCGAGCCTGACAATCACTTTCTGGCGGATGCCTGCATCGATGATGCCTTTTGCCACTTCGTCACATTTTGTGATGCCGCCAAGCAGGTTCACGACAATGACCTTCACCCAAGGCACACTGGCAACCAGCCGGACGGCATGCATGACACGCTCGCTCTCCGCTCCACCGCCAACATCGAGGAAATTTGCCGCTTTGCCGCCATAGAACTCGATCAGATCCAGCGTCGCCATGGTCAGCCCGGCGCCGTTCCCAATCACACCGATACTCCCCCCGAGTTCGACATAGGAGAAACCACGTGCCTCTGCCTCGCGTTCGCGCTCGCTTAAATCCCGGTTGACCGTAATACCCTGCCGCCCGAGTGCGTTGTCGTCGATAATGAATTTTGCATCAGCGGCATACACGCCCTGCGGGGTGATGACCAGCGGGTTGATCTCCGCAAGTATCGCGTCCTTGTCACAGAATGCATGCCAGAGCCGGTTGATAACCTGGCCGACGTCTTTTGGTGCGCTGCCGATCAGTTCCCGGATCATGAAGGGGGGAAGATCCCGCATGAGGGGATTTGCCACAACTTTTCGGATCGCCTCGGGATGTTCCTTTGCCGTGATCTCGATCTCGACCCCACCGGCATCGGAAAAAAGAACGAGCGGCTGCTTGCTTGACCGGTCAACGGTGATAGAGAGATAGTATTCATGCTGGATTTCAAGGCGCTGTTCGATAAGGATCTCATGGACAGGAAGGCCTTTGATGGATTTATTGAAAAGTTCCTGCGCAAGGGAAACCGCATTCTGCGGGTTTGCCATCATAATGCCGCCGGCTTTCCCCCGTCCGCCAACATCCACCTGTGCCTTTAACACGATCCGCTCACCCAGTGCATCAAGGTGCGAGGGTATTTCATCGGCAGAGCGGATGAGAAATCCCGCAGGTACTGCAATCCCGAACTCCTTTACGACGTTTTTTGCTTCATGTTCCACAAGTTTCATGATGAACTATTCCCTCCGGCAAGTTCGATCCCGAGTTTCATTGCTTTCTGGTTGAGTGATTCTGTCCCTTTGGGAACGGAATCAAGGATTGCTTTCTCAAGCGCCGTTTCGCTGACAACATGCGTCAGCCCGACCAGCGCCCCGAGCATGACAATATTTGCAACAATGGGTTTCCCAAGCACCTGCTTTGCCTGTTCGGTTGCCGGGATCTCGTAACAGGTGCAGTCCGGGCGCGAATGAACGAGCGTTGAATCGACAAACATTACCGCTTCAGGCTGTGCCTGCGCACCATATTTCTCGAATCCTTCCTGGGACATGATCACGTAGATGTCAGGTAATGTCACCTTGGGGAACAGGATCGGGTCGTCGTCAATGATCACTGCGCTCATCGATGCACCGCCCCGGGCTTCGGGGCCATACACCTGTGTCTGCACCGCGAACTTGCTGTCGTACATTACCGCGGCCCGCCCGAGGATAACAGCCGAGAGGATGATTCCCTGTCCTCCAAAACCGGAGAACCGCACTGCCCGCCTCATGGTTTTCCCCCCATTGCCGGCCGGTTGCGCCGGATAAGATCCCCGACAACGTACATATCTTCCGGCACCGCTTCGCCCTGTTCAATCAGCCGGTCACGCTTTATCTTCATCAGGGAATGCGCCTTTAAGTATTCGACCTGGTCGGCAACCTGTTTGAACTTGTTCCGGCGCCCGAAATTCGTCGGGCATTGGGTCATCGCCTCGATAAAGGAGAACCCGGGGGTCTCAAGCCCGGTTTTTATGGCTTTTTCGAGCTCCCGGACATGATACGATGTCCAGCGGGCAACATAATTTGCCCCGGCAGCGATTGCCAGATCGCACAAATCAAAAGCCGGTTCCGTGCACCCGTACGGTGTGGTCGTGGAAAAACATCCCTTTGGGGTTGTCGGGCTCCCCTGCCCGCCGGTCATTCCGTAGATCTGGTTGTTCATGCAGACCACGGTTATATCGATATTCCGCCGGCAGGCATGGATAAAGTGATTTCCGCCAATCGCGGCAAGATCGCCGTCACCGGTAAAGACGACGACGTTGAGGGCGGGGTTTGCCATCTTGACACCGGTGGCAAAGGCAAGCGCCCGCCCGTGCGTTGTATGCAGGGAATCGGTGACGATATAACCGGGGGCACGGGAAGAGCACCCGATGCCGGACACAAAAACCGTATCCTTTTTTGACCATCCCATCTGGTCAACCGCAGCCAGCGTGCAGTTGATAATCGTACCATTGCCACAGCCGGCACAGTAGATATGCGGCAACCGGTCCTGCCGGAACCAGTCCGCCATGCTCATGGTGAGCCTGCCTCCAGTACGGCTGCAAGTTCTGCCGGTGTGTGTAACTCTCCGCCAAGTTTTGGAACACTTGTGACAGGAACATCCACGTGACGCTCAATCTCACGCGCAATCTGGCCGAGGTTGAGTTCCGGCACGATAAACCGGCGGGCATGCCGGAAGAGTGCAAGTGCATGATCGGGAAACGGCCAGACAACACGAAGCCGCAGGAACCCAATCGAAGTATCCGGGTGGTCAAAAAGCACCTGCTGGACGGTGCGGACAGGAGCGCCATAAGCAATAAAGACCTGTTCCGCATCCGGGTTGATCACATCAAAGTCCGCAATCTTCTCCCGTGCGGATTCAACTTTATCCACCAGCCGGTGTACGAGCGCCGAATGCAGGCCGGGATTTGTCGCACACGGGTATCCCCGCTCATCGTGGGTGAGCCCGGTTACATGCGTCCCGTACCCTTTGCCGAACCGGGGGAACCCCGGAATGAGATCGCTCTCCGCTTTGAAAGGCAGCGTTCCCGGGATGTATTCTTTCCGGCCGGTATGCGGGACTGAATCCGGAACAATGATGCGTTCCCGCATATGCCCCACGATTTCATCTGCCATCAGGAAAACCGGCACCCGGTACTGGTCTGCAAGGTTGAATGCAGAAACCGTAAGGTCGTACATTTCCTGCACGCTCGCAGGACAGAGCGCAATGATGGAGTAATCGCCCTGCGATCCAAACCGGCACTGCATCATGTCGCCCTGTGCTGCCATCGTCGGCTGGCCGGTTGATGGCCCGCCGCGCTGCACGTTCACCACAACACAGGGAGTTTCCGTCATAGCCGCATACCCGATATTTTCCATCATCAGGGAAAAGCCCGGGCCACTGGTTGCGGTCATTGCCCGGGCGCCCGTCCATGAAGCCCCGATCACCGAAGCGATGCTTGCAAGTTCGTCCTCCATCTGGATGAACACACCGCCCCTTTTAGGGAGTTTTGCCGCCATATGCTCGGCAACTTCCGTTGAAGGCGTGATGGGATAACCGCCAAAAAAATTACACTTTGCTGCCAGTGCTCCTTCTGCACAAGCGATATTTCCCTGCCAGAATTCAGTCCGTGTCAATATTCAATCGCCACCTTTTTTGGTTCATAGGGCTCTTCCTCAACCCAGTGGATTGCCTGGTCCGGACAGGTCAGCTGGCAGACCCCGCAGAGCGTGCGGCCATAAAGGTTCTGGAGCCGGCAGTTGGTGCAGCGCTCCGGCCGATCAAGTTCAGGAATCACAATACCCCGGCGGTTGGGTCGTTTCCCTTCCCTGAAGATCCGGTACGGGCATACTTTTGTACACAGGTTGCACCCCTTGCACCGGTTTTCATCGATGGCGAGTCTCATGTACCGCGTCCTATCGTATAATGTAGCAGGTGAGGTGAAAAAAACCTATTCTTTATACGCATTCGTCCATGTCCCTGTAATTACGAGGTGTACTGCTCAAATGCCCTTGCCGCATTTATTTTTGCTGCTTCAAAGATATCATTTCCCTGCGCATCTATTCCCACGACAAGCGGAAGCCGGTCGAGTTCGATCACCCATACTGCTTCAGCCATGCCGAGTTCGGCAAAGTGAACACCCCGAAGGATCATATGGGATGCCGCAAGAGCAGCACAACCACCGGTGAAGGCAAGATAGACACCCCGCCCTTTGAGCTGTTCACGCACGAGGCTCCCCATGCCGCCTTTGCCAATCAGCGCCCGGACACCCTTGTCGAGCAGGAAACCGGAGAGGTTGTTTAACCGGGCTGATGTTGTCGGGCCGGCTGCAAGGATACGGTCTCCCTGCACCACCGGGCCGCAATGGTAGATCACCGCACCCTCCGGGTCAAACGGGATTCCCGTTTCCTGCATGTGCAGGTGTGCCTCGTCCCGGGCGGTGTAGACAATCCCGGAGAGTTCGACATGATCTCCCGCGTGAAGCAAAAGGACTTCATCTCCAAGAGGAGTCTGCAACTGCACGACCGGGCTTGTCATATCTTCACCTCAACGGTTGCCCTCCGGCATGCCCAGCACTGCACGTTCACGGCCACCGGCAGGGACGCCGTATGGCAACCGGCAGTTTTCACTTTGACCGCAAGCGCAGTTGTGTCCCCGCCAAGACCCATCGGCCCGATGCCCAGCCGGTTTACTGCATCGCAGAGCTGCTGTTCAAACGCAGTCATCTCGTCAATGGGCAGAAGAAGAGATTCTTTTGCAAGCGCAGCAGCGCCATCGAAGGTCCCGCCAATACCAACACCAAGAACGACCGGCGGGCAGGGTTTGCCACCGGCAAGGAGCATGGTCTCGACAACGACCTTCTCGATCTGGTCTTTTTCAGACGGGAGCAACATCACAATCCGCGACACGTTCTCTGCACCCGCGCCTTTGGGAAGAACGGTAACCGTAAACTGTTCTCCGGGCACGACATGGATCGCCGGCATCCCATCTCCGGTATTATCCCCGGAATTTTTCCGGGTGAACGGATCGACCACGTTCGGGCGGAGGGGCACTTCCCGCGTGGCTTTCCGGATACCTTCGCGGACTGCCTCATACAACAGTTCCGAAAACCCGATATTTTCCGGGAGGGTGAGATAGACCACCGGGACACCGGTATCCTGGCACAGCGGCAGACCGAGTCGTTCTGCTTCACGGATATTTTTGAGAATATTTACAAATTCACCCTGTGCGACCGGATCGCCTTCATCTGCTGCCGCCCGCGAGATTGCCCGCTTCACATCCGGAGGTAGACAGATGACTGCCTGCTGCATTGCGGTAAACGTTGCCTGCGCAAGCGCCGCACTGACTTTTTTGTCGGCCACGGTCTGCATTCATGTATACTTGAGCGGCAGGGATTATTATCTTCCTGTTCACGTGTGCCCGCAAAAGAGGGGAAAAGAGATCTTAACCTGTGCCGGAAGCGTTGGCATCCAGAGAGAATTCCGGGGAAAAAGTATAAAAAAAAGTGCGAGGGGAAGAGTTAGTGGGCTTTGCCGCCCTTTGCCGGCTTTCCACCCTTGTGGTCCCCGGCTTTTGCATCGGCACCCTTTGCGGCAGGTTCGGCACCTTTTGCAGGTTCTGCACCCTTGTGCTCTGCGCCCTTGTGTGCGCCTTTTGCATCGGCTCCCTTTGCGGCAGGTTCAGCTGCTGCCTCTGCCTCAACCACCGGTTTTGCCGCTTCGGTGATCTTGTCGCCGGCAAACTTGGGTGCTGCGACAATCTTACCGCTGACCTTGATCGTGTGCATCTTCAGGTGGGAAGGACTCGGGAGTTTGTGGGCCCCGTTTCTCATTGCTTCCTTTACCTTGTCAAGGTACTGGGGGGTGGTAAAGACGGTCATGATGAGCTGGCCGGCTTCAACCCGTGCTGCTGTGCCGACTGCTTTCCCAAATGCAAGGCGCATACCTTCAGAAACACGGTCAGCACCAGCGCCGGTTGCCTGCTTGTTCTCACGCAGGACATGGTGCGGGAAGACGCGGACCTTGAAATGGAAGTTCATCCTGCCGACATCCTTGAGAAGTTTACGGTTGATCGAGATACGGCATGCTTCAAGTGCGCTGTGCCGGATCTGGCAGGTCTCTTCCACGACCAGATCGATTTCAGTGGGAAATTCCTGGGAAAGGTTTCCCATTTCGAACTGGACAATCTTATTTCCGGGAACCCCGCCCATATATTCACGTCGTGTATAGGCCTTTTTTGCAAGATTCCTGTACATCCTTGCCGGTTTTCTTACCATCGCGTCCTACTCCTGTGATATAATAGTAAAAGCGGGCACGCGCAAACCCTTAATAGTCAGGGAAACCGTGCCGGTACGCTTCACAAACTGCTTTAATAAAATGGAGATATGGCGTATTAAACCTTACTGGAGATGGCATTTCTGGTTGATAAGGTCAAGTACATATCTTCGGACTTTGGCAAATTCCACGCTGGTCCGGTCACGGGGCCGGGGCTGGTCAATGGAGATGATATCGCAGATGCGCCCCGGACGAGGTGTCAGGACGACGATCCGGTCTGCAAGGAAGACCGCTTCATCGACACTGTGAGTCACAAACAGGATCGTCTTTTTTGTTTTCTGCCAGATATCCAGCAGTTCGTTCTGGAGCATGTTGCGTGTCTGGGCATCGAGAGCGCCAAACGGCTCATCCATTAACAGCACCGTTGGTTCTACGGCAAGCGCCCGGACAACGGCAACCCGCTGGCGCATGCCTCCTGAAAGTTCATACGGGTAATGGGTATCAAACTCAGTAAGCCCGGCAAGAGCAAGATATTTTGCCACAATCTGGTCCTGCCGGTCTTTTGTCACACCATGCAGTTCAAGACCAAAGGCAATATTCTCCTTTACTGTGCGCCACGGGTACAGGGAATAATCCTGGAAAATCATGCCAAGCTTCTGGTTGGGGCGGTCAATTTGGGTCCCGTCAATATTGACTGTGCCGGAATCGGGATGCTCAAGCCCGGCGATAATGCGAAGAAGCGTGGTTTTGCCACACCCTGATGGCCCAAGGATACAGATAAATTCCGAGTTCCCGATCTCAAGGCCGATATCTGCAAGCGCCGGGACGGTTTCCTGTCCGTTTTTTGCAAACTGCTTGGTGAGATGCTCAACTTTCAGGGTCATCGCTCCATCTCCCTCCATACAAAGAACCGGCGATCGACAACTTTGAACAGGTAATCAAAACCGATCCCGATGATGCCGATCACGATCATGCCCGCGATGATCACGGGTACCTGCCCCCAATTATAGGAGGACATGATCAGGTACCCGAGCCCGGAGTTTGTGCCCGGCATCATCTCTGCGGCGACCACGCACATCCACGATATGCCAAAACCAACCCGCAGTCCCGTCCAGATGGTCGGCGCTGCGCCAGGAAGAATCACGCGCGACAGGATCTGGTGCTCCTTTGCACCAAGGATCTCGGCGGCTTCAATCCAGGTCTTCTTCACGCCTTTTACACCGTCAAGGGTGTTTAAGAGAATGGGGAAAAATGCACCCATTCCGATGATAAAAACCATGGACAAAAGACCGATCTTGAACCATGCAAGGGCAAGCGGTACCCAGGCTAGCGGCGGGATGGGGCGCAGGAGCTGCATAACCGAATCAAAGAGTTCGTGAAGGATCTCCGATCGTCCCATGCCGATACCAAGAGGAATGGCGATTGCCGCGGCAACAAGGAACCCGGCGATGACCCGTTCAAGACTGATAACAGCATTATCAACGAGGTTGCCGCTGCCAAGGATGTCAACGGTGGGGTTAATGAGAACAGCAATTACCGATTCCAGGCGCGGAAGGATAAAGGGATTATTCAGCGCGATGGCGAGGGCTTCCCAGCCAATGATAATCGCTGCAGGAATGATAAATTTCAGGACAGATCGCCACTGGAACGATCGGAACTTGACACGAAAGCCGTTCATGAAAGCAGGAATCCCTATATACGTTTACCAATCGGCACTAAAAAAAGAATGCGGGGAGATTTTTTTACCGCCATGGGATCAGGATGTTTCTGCAAAGGAGATGTTGCTGTCCTTTAGCGCAAACTGGAGCATGACATCCTGGATAGACCCCTTACCGGGTGCGGCAATTTTGAGCGGTTTGCCTTCAGCAGAGCGCTGCTGTGCCCATGCGACAAAGCTCTTCCAGTCTGAAACCGGTGCATCTGACGATACTACCAGCCCGGAACCTTCCGTATTGATGGGGTTGATGATCTTGACAGGTGTGCCTTTATCGATTGCCGATACGGTTGGCGGCACACCGACATAGCCCATCTGGACAATATCGGTCGATGCCATCTGCATAACCTGCGGGCCCGCATCGCCGCCAACGAGTTTGACCGTTGCAACCGTGACGCCGTTGACAATCAGGTCTGCCATTTCAGGGCGGGTCTGGGTCAGGTCATGGGGTTTGAGGGCGACACCGTAAGTATCATTAAAGTACTGCCATTTCTTGAGCGCAATATGCAGGGCGGCAGAGTGCATGTCGCCATTTAAGTAGCCAATCGCGAGCTGTTTTGTTTCTTTGGCCGGCGTCTTGAGGGTACCGGCAGCAAGCTGCGCTTTTGCATTTTGGTACGGACCAAAGTCAAACAGCAGTGAATCAAGCTGATCCGGTGTCGCATTTTTCAGTTTACTGGTAATGTACCCGAGCTGGATCTCGGTATCGACAAACTTCTTTGTACCGTTAATCCACTGGGGGGAAGGATCGTTTGTGTACCTTACGGTCGGAAACGCATCGTTGAGGGCGTCAACAGAAGATACCGTTACATCGCCATACGTGAAATTGCCTTTCCCGACAAGGAAATCCGCTTCGATCTCGGCAGCTTCGGAGGGGTGAGCGTTGATGTATGAACTCGATGCCTGTGTCAGGGCACTTATTGCCGTTACAATATCGGGATTTTCTGCCAGCAGATCGTCGCGGGCAAAGAGGATACAGCAGGGGTGGTTGACGTTGCTGTCGTCAGGAGGCAGTTGCCCGGAATACGACACTACTTTTGCAATACCGCTTTTTGTCCCAATCGAGACAAACGGTTGCCACGCGATATATCCATCAACCTGTTTTGTTGCAAGGAGCATCGGCATCGGGCCGACACCTTTGCTGTACAGGATGCCAACATTGGTCTGGGATGTTGTTGTGGAAGATGCCGGACCTGAGGGCTGGGTGCACCCCGCAGTCAGCAGCACAAGCGCAATTGCAATACATGCAAGTGCGGTCAGTCGAATCGTTTTCATGCAGGGAAAGGTTGTGCTGGCACTATAAAAAAATGTCCAATGAGACCATTATATATTATTTTTTGTCCTAATAACCTCAATAATTACATACAGTTGGGGTAAGTATTTGTAAAATCCAAGGGGAAATCCTATGTTTCCCGTCAGGGTGTTTCCCCCATTTGTAGAAAAGTTTAATTAAAATTATCATTATTGTAGTAATCATATGATACAATCCGATCCCATCAACCGGATCATGCGCGCCGCCCTAATCTCTGATGAAGAATTTGTCACGACGTTAAACGACCTCTTAAAAAACGATCTGCGCATCAGTGTGCGGGAGTTATCCGGCGCCTGCGGAATCGCCCAGAGTTCGCTCTACAAAATCCTCTATGGCAAACGTTCCCCCAATCTCTCTACCCTTCGGGCAATTGTACATGGACTGCGGCAGTTCTACCATATCGGCAATGAGAATTTTATCGGGTTGATAGCAGCTCGCCCGGTGCTCGAAAGCGTTGAGGAGCGTGTCGCGGATATCGACGGTCACCATATGCGTGTCCGTGAATATCCTGTTCATACCATGGAAGACGCGATTGTTGCCGCCGTGCGCGCTGAACGCGAAGGGGCGATTGCAATTGTCTGCGCCCCGATCGTATCAAGCATCATCGAACAGCTCGTTCACGTGCCGGTGGCAACCATCATCCCGCGCGAATCCGTGCAGCGGGCGATCGAACTTGCCGCCCGGAAGGCGTGGATTTAATCATTTGTGCAATCAAAACAAAGAGTACAAAAGAGGATGGTGAACGTACGCGAACCGACGTAGTGAGACTGGGGCGCCTTGCCGGAGAGCGAAACGGCGAGATGATGCGGTTTCTCTCATCGATGCATGCAGACCGCTGCATCGCAGATGCTGATGTGCTGGTGGATATCGCCCACGTCCTGATGCTCGATAAGCAGAAGATAAACGAGCGCGAGATTACAAAACAACTCCTGCCCGCATTGCTTGAGTTGTATGACGAAGGATTGCCCGAAGAAGTATTCGATGACCGGTTTGAGGACGTCCATGCCGGGATTGAATCGCTCATTATCGAAGCATTAGGTCCTGAAGCGGGCGGGCGGATGCATATCGGTCGTTCGCGCAACGATGAAGTCGCCACCTGTATCAGGATCAAGCTGCGCGAAGACCTGCTCAAGCAGATGTCTGCAATCTTAAAAGTCCGGGAAGTGCTCGTTGCGATTGCCGAGAAGAACATGGAGTCTCCCATGCCCGGGTTTACGCATATGCAGCACGCCCAGCCCACCACCCTTGCCCATCATCTCCTCGCGTACGAACAGGCATTCTCCCGGGATTTTGACCGGTTGCGTGAGGCGTTTTCCCGGGTCAACCGCTCCCCTCTTGGCGCCGCTGCCTTCGCATCCACCGGTTATCCCATCAACCGGGACCTGACCGCAGAGCTGCTCGGGTTTGACGGGCTTGTCGTCAATACCATGGACGCGGTGGCAACAAGGGACTTTGCCCTTGAAACCCTCAGCAGCCTCACCATCCTCATGACAAACGTGAGCAGGCTCTGCGAGGAACTGGTTATCTGGAGCACATCGTTTGTAAAATTTGTCACGCTTGACGATGCGTTCTGTTCGACATCATCCATCATGCCGCAGAAGAAGAACCCGGACACGGCCGAGATCATGCGGGCAAAGACCGGGTCAGCGTTCGGGGCATACACGAGCGCCGTTTTAATCGTCAAAGGCCTTCCCATGAGTTATAACCGGGACCTGCAGGAACTTACCCCCCATCTCTGGCGCGGGGTGAGGGATGCAAAAGAGAGCCTGCGCCTCCTTGTCGATATGCTCTCCAGTGCGACATTTGAAACAGAGCGGATGAAAGAAGAGGCAGGAAAAGGGTTCTCGACTGCAACCGAACTCGCAGATACGCTCGTGCGAAATTTTGGCCTCCCGTTCAGAACCGCTCATTCCATTGTCGGAAGGGCTGTCCAGAAAGGCAACCTGTCTCTTGAAACTCTTGAGGCGGCGGCAAAAGAAGTTGCACCGGATATTTCCTTAGTGGGAAAGGGACTGACCCAGGAGAAGATCAACGAAGCGCTTGACGTCAGTTATTCCCTCTCCATCCGCAGATCTGCCGGGGGGCCGTCGGAGTTTGCAACAAAAATTGCCATTGGTGACTGCAAAAAGCGGCTCGATATGGATTCGTTGTTCATTGACGGGACACTGGCAAAACTATCCAAAGCAAAAGAAGTGCTTATTGCAGATGCACGGAGGCTGGTAGCATAAACCCACGCTTCACTTCCGGGGATACCGTTACATGTTCCTTTGCCGGGAAAACACTGAAGGGAACCTACATCACGGAGCGCGACGGAATGGCAGTCATCAAGATTTCCAGCGGCTATAATATGGGGGTCCCTGCAGATACCTGCACATTTGTGTCACCGGTGCTACCAGCTGAAGCACGATCCATGCCGGTTCACCAGGACGCGTCGCTGCCCGAACTCTCAATTATCTCAACCGGTGGCACAATTGCAAGCCGCATCGATTACCGCACGGGTGCCGTCACCAGCCAGTTTGATGCCGACGATATCCTTCTGGCTATCCCGGCACTTGCCGGAATTGCCCGCTACCGCACAAAACAGTTGTACACCATCCTTTCGGAAAATATGACGCCGGCCATCTGGCAGGAGCTTGCCCGTGCCGTGTACGCAGAGATCAAAAACGGCGTTGAGGGCGTGATTGTCACCCATGGCACGGATACAATGGCATTCAGTGCAGCCGCGCTCAGTTTTATGCTCGACACGCCCGTCCCGGTGGTGTTTGTCGGGTCGCAGCGATCGGCAGATCGCCCTTCAAGCGACAATGCGATGAATGCCGTCTGTGCCGCAAGTGCGGCAAAGAGCGATCTTGGCGAAGTAGTTGTGGTGATGCATGCCACGACCAACGATGACAGCTGTGCGATCCACCGGGGCACCCGGGTGAGGAAGATGCACACGTCGCGGAGGGATGCGTTCCAGAGCATGGGCATCACCCCCATCGGGACAGTGGATTACACAACCCGTGCCGTCACGCTGAAGCCTGAAGCCGTGAAGCGGGGAACCCGGCCGCTTGCATTGCATGACGCGCTTGAACCCCGCTGCGGGCTGGTCCAGTTCTATCCCGGTATGTCACCGGACATCCTGAAGGCGTACGAAGGATACAAAGGACTGGTGCTCGCGGGCACCGGACTTGGACACGTTAGCACCATACTTATCCCGCCGGTGAAAAAACTCATCGATGCGGGAACTCTCGTGGTGATGACATCACAGTGCATGAACGGCAGGGTTTGTGACCGGGTGTACGATACCGGCCGCGATCTCCTTGCAGCAGGAGTCATCGAAGGCGGCGATATGTTAGCGGAAGTGGCGCTCGTCAAGATGATGTGGGTCCTTGGAAATGAACCTGATCCGCTCAAGGCGGCAAAGATGATGGCAACCGATCTCAAAGGTGAATGCAGGAGGAGGAGTCTCCATGGATTATAAGACCGTGGGACTGACCGCAGGCATTGAGATCCACCAGCAGCTGGATACCAAAGAGAAACTCTTCTGCCGCTGCCCGACCACGCTCCGGGATACCGCTGAACATTCCGGGGAATTTTTCCGGTACCTGCGGGCAACCGAAAGCGAAATGGGCGAAATCGACCGGGCAGCACAGGAAGAGATGAAAAGCATCCGCCGTTTCCGGTATTTCACCTACGATACGACATGTCTCGTCGAAAACGACGAGGAACCTCCGGCACCGCTGAATGATGAAGCCCTTGGGATCTGCCTGACGCTCGCAAAATTGTTCTCCATGACACCGGTCCCGCAGGTGCATACGATGCGCAAGCTCGTAATCGACGGCTCCAATACGAGCGGGTTCCAGCGCACCGCACTCGTTGCACTCATCGGTTCACTCCCAAACGGGGGCGAGATCGAGACAATCAGTTTAGAGGAAGAGGCTGCACAACGGGTCAAAGATGAGTGCTTCTCGCTCGACCGTCTCGGTATCCCTCTTGCCGAGATTACGACATCGCCCTGCATGCATACCCCCGAAGAAGTCCAGCAGGTGGCCGAATATATCGGGATGGTCCTGCGCTCAACGGGAAAGGTCAAACGCGGCCTTGGGACAATCCGGCAGGATGTCAACATCTCCATTGCCGGTGGCGCCCGCGTGGAGATCAAGGGTGTGCAGGAACTTGACCTGATTGCCGAGGTAGTCCGGCGCGAAGTGCAGCGGCAGCAGAACCTTATCGCGCTGCGGGACACCCTTGTGGCACGGGGGGCATGTGTGGACGCAGGTTCAGTCCAGCCGGTCACGGATCTTTTCAAAGAGACCAAATCCGCGATCTTAAAGAAGGCAAAGAAGATTTACGCGATCAGGCTCCCCGGGTTTGCCGGGCTGGTGGGTAAAGAGATCCAGCCGGACCGCCGTCTTGGGAGCGAGATCTCCGACTATGCGAAGAAATGCGGTGTTGGCGGGATCTTCCATACCGATGAATTACCGGCCTATGGGATCACTTCAGAGGAGGTCGCATACCTCCGGGAACACATGAAGGCAGAAGAGAAGGACTGCGTTATTCTGGTTTCCGGCGCAAGCGACAAGCAGGCAACCTGCGTATGCGAACAGGTCCTGTTCCGGGCAAGCCTGGCAATCTCGGGTACACCTGTCCCAGAAGAAACCCGCAAGATGCTTGAAACCGGGAGTACCGCATACATGCGCCCGCTTCCCGGTGCTGCCCGCATGTATCCTGAAACGGATGTGCTGCCGGTCCGGATTGACGATGCAAGGTGGGAAGCTGCGAAGGTTCCGGAACTTTTAACCGTCACAGCCGAACGGTTTACCCGTGAACTCGGGCTTGATCCTGCTGTCGCCCGGCAGATGGCATTCTCGGAGCGCCGTCCTCTTTTTGAGCGTGCCATTTCTGAAGGCCTGAAGGCAACAATCACGGCAAGAACGCTGCTTGCGACGATCAAGGAGATCCACCGCGAGGGCGTCACTACGGACACCCTGTCTGATGATTCGATCCTTGCTATCCTCCATACGGTTGAGAAGGGAAACGCAGCCAAAGAAGCGATCCCGGACCTCCTCCGGCTGGTCGCATCGGGGAGTACGGTGGATGCCGCCATCCAGAAACTTGCCCCGACCGTTTCCCGCGAAGAACTCGAGTCAGTCATCAGGAAGATTGTCACCGACCGGGCGGCATTCATCGCTGAGAAACAGAAAGCCGCGCTTGGCCCGCTTATGGGTGTGGTCATGGCAGAAGTCCGGGGCTCGGTTGACGGAAAAGTGGTCAGCGAGATTTTAAGAAAAGAACTGGACAAGGCGCTGGGCGGGAAGTAAGGATATTTTTTTGCATCTTCTTTTTTGTTAAAATTTCATCCGGTTCATCAACGCCACAAAAACCTGCCCCAACCTTTATGAGCGAAAGAACAGAATTAGATAAGGAGTTTAATTATGGGTAAGACAGGAACAACCATCTGGGCACAGATAAAAGGCGTAAAAGGACAGATCAGGCTCGTCCCGAAAAGCGAGGGCGACCTCAAGACCCCCGGTCCAAACCAGCGGTTCAAGGCAAGCGTGAACTTAAAAAAGATGGACCAGGAAGCCGCAGAGATGAAGGGACGCGGCGGCGGACAGAGACGCGGCGGGCGTGGCGGCAGGCGCGGTGGCGACCGTTCCGGTGGTTCCGGCATGAACGAGTCCACGGCAAGCCCACTCATCCGCAGGCGCATGCGCAGGGCCAAAGTCACAGCCCTTGGCACGAAGGCCAAATCCGCACGGTAAAAATAACCAGACGCCCGTGATGGTAAGAAGTCCGGGGGTTTTCTAAAAACCCCGGCAGATCTTTTTGGTGCAGGTGCGTCCGGAACGTGGGCGCTCAATTGAACAATCATAACTATCTTTTATTGACAGCGACTATGGTGAGTATGGATCTTCCAACCGCAGTGAAGAGTTACCAGTTCGGTGAACGCGCAAAATCCGAACTGATTGTATCCGCCCAGTTGGTTCAGGCGCTCGCAGGCTTTTCCGAACCGGAAAAAGGCGGCGGAAAACGGATGCTTCTCCTGCTCATGGAACAGGTGCGAAGCGAACTCCAGTTTGCTGCACGGAGCACCGGCAGGACAGAATTCCAAAAATCGATTGATGCTTTAAACGAAGCCATTTCGCTTGTCGAGAGCAACAATCCCGACCAGGCATCTGAAAAAATCGCCGTGGCAATCAGTGCATCCACAACCGCCGCACAGGAAGCATGGCAGGTTCTGTCAGAACATGGACTCCTCTGAATTTTTTGGATTTTTAACCAGCCGGTCGTCAGTGCGCAGCTATGACAGCACGCCGGTAAAAAAAGAGGATATTGACTATATCCTCTCCTGTGCAAGCACCGCGCCAAGCGCCGGTAATCTCGAAGCATGGGATGTTGTCGTTGTAACCGATGAAGATGCCCGATTGAACCTTGCCGATGCGGGATTCGGCCAGGAACACCTGGCAAGTGCCCCGGTTCTTCTTGTCATCTGCGCAAACTACGTGCGTTCCATGTCCAAGTACGGTGAACGGGGTATCCTGTACGCCGTAGAGGACGCCACCATCGCCAGCACCTACATGATGCTTGCCGCCCAGTCCCGTGGGCTGCATTCCTGCTGGACAGGTGCGTTTGACGAGGAGGAAGTACGGTCGGCCCTCGGGCTTCCCCAGCATATCCGCCCGCTGGTGCTGCTCGCTCTTGGCTATGGCCACCCGCCATCGGTGCTGACAGAACGGATGGCAAAAGAAGAGCATATTCACCACGATGCGTGGTAAACGGAGGAAAAAACGTGCCGGATTATGTAGTAACGCTAGAATCTGCGTGGTATTTAAAAGATGTAAAATCGCTTGACGATGCGATCGGGATCGCGATCAGCGAGGCAGGAAAACGCCTCAATCCCTCAGCCAAATATGTTGAAGTAGAAGCAGGTATGCTCGCCTGCCCGTTCTGCGAAGAGACGCTCTCCAGTGCAATTGTCGTTGCAGATACGGCACTTGTCGGACTTGTCCTTGAGATGAAAGTTTTCAGGGCTGAATCAAAGGAGCATGCAGAGCGGATCGCCAAATCAACGATTGGAAAAGCGCTCCGGGAAATTCCCTTAAAATTGCTGGACGTGCAGGAGTTATGATCCACGTCGTCGGACATACCGCTGTAGACCACATTTCCCATGTACATCACCTCCCCGAGCGGAACTGTTCGACGCATATCACTGATCGGCAGGTCTTTTTTGGGGGCGGTGCAGCAAATATTGCCGCAGGAATCGCCATACTTGGCGAAGCAGTCACCCTGATATCCTGTGTCGGCAGCGATTTTGCCGGTGGGGACTACGATCGGTGGATGCACAAGATTGGGATCAGTCAGCAATTTTTTGTCGTGCCGGATACCCATACCCCCACCGCATTCATGTTCACTGACGATAAAGGCGACCAGATGACTTTTTTTGAATGGGGTGCGTCAAAGAAGTTTGCCGATGCAGAAGCTCCTGCCCTTCCGCTCGTCCACATGGCAACCGCGGATCCGGAGTTTAACTGCCGGGTGGCAGAGAAGAGCGAGTTTGTGTCCTTCGATCCCGGGCAGGATGTGTTCTGGTATACAAAAGAACAGCTGGAATCCATCATCGGCAATGCTGACATCCTCTTTGCAAACCAGCACGAAGTCCAGCAGATGTGCACGACCATGGGCATCACAAAAGAGGAACTTCTTGCACAGGTTGATACCGCAATATTTACAATGAGCGGAGACGGCAGTACTCTCTATACGAAAGGCACCCCGCATTTCATTCCCGCCGTCCCGGTGACGCTTGCCGATCCTACAGGAGCCGGCGATGCGTACCGTGCCGGTTTTCTTTCTGCGTTTATCCGTGGCTATCCTGAACTCACCTGCTGTCGTATCGGAACCGTGACCGCGTCATATGTCGTCGAACATCCCGGCTGCCAGACACATCTGCCCACGTGGGACCAGATGCTTGAACGGTACACAAAACCCTTCGGTAGTCTTGAAGCACTCCCGAAAGGAAGGTAAGTAAGATGAGTTGGGCTGCGCTCACTTCCGGCGGCAAGGACTCGATTTTGTCCTGCCAGAAAGCACTCGATGCGAATAAACAGGTAAAATACCTCGTGACGGTGCGCCCAAAGAACCGGGAATCCTACATGTTCCATTCCGCAAACCTCGACGCAGTTCCGGTTATCGCTGAAGTTGCCGGAATGGAATACGTGGAAATCCTGACCCACGGGAAGAAAGAAGAAGAACTCGCGGATCTTGAGCGCGGGCTTGCGGCACTCGATATTGAAGGGGTAACCGCCGGCGCTGTCGCATCCGTGTACCAGGCTGACAGGGTTAAAGCGATTACGGATCGACTGGGTATTGAACTGTTTACCCCACTCTGGCACATGGATACCGAACAGCTGCTGCGGGAAGTGTCTGAGCGTATGGATGCCCGGATTGTCGTTACCGCAGCAGAAGGACTCGACGAGAGTTTTCTTGGCGCACGCATCGATGAATCCCTTATCACCCGGCTCAAAACAATTGCCGGCCGGCACCGGATTAATCTTGCCGGGGAGGGCGGGGAATACGAGAGCCTTACCCTTGATGCACCATTTTATTCCCGGCCGGTGAAATATACCACACAGGAGATCCATTCAGGCACAGACCGGTCCGAGCTGATCCTTGGAGGGTTTCATTAGATGGCCACGCAGGGCGATGTAAAACTGGGGCAGCTGACCAAGTACCTTTTTACAGCGCCCTCGTGGTCCCGATCGCTTTTCCTGATCATTCTTCTTGGCCTGATTATTGACGGGGCAAGCGCCCGGGCATGGCTTCACCTTCCGGCATCGGGAACGCTCCCGTTTTTTGGGTCATTCCCGTTTTTTGGAACGCTCGCATTCACGATCCCGGCACTTGCGGCATTTGTCCTGACAAAACCAATCATCGGCTGGTCCGGTAAAAAGATGACATGGAACCGCTCAGCGCTGCTTGCACTGAGCTCCACGGTCTTTGCCGTCATCATCACCCTTACCGCACTGGCGGTAAATATTACCCTCCTGCCCCTGTTCTACGCAATATCGCTTGGGTTTATCTTTGGCCTGCGACTGCTCGTTCTTGTTGCCATCGCAGACTATCGTGTCCCGCGAATGATCATCCCCGCGATTACGCAGAGTTTCATGGGGATCATCACGGGTATCTTCCTCTTCTCCCCCGGTTTCTTTTCCCCGGTCTTTGCCGCATTTGCCCTCGTTCTCCTCGTTGTCTTCGGGTTGGGATTTGTCATCCTTATCTGGCTGATCGAACGGCCGCTGCAGCGGGCATTCAAGATACGGGGACTTGCGTTTATTAACGCGTTCATCGCCCACATGACCGACGGATCAAAGGGCATGGAGGAATTCTTCAGGGAAATCGGTGAAGAGATCTATGTCCCGCAGGTCAATATCTTCTTTAAACGGGAACATAAAACGCCGGTATTATTTACCGTGCCAAACCTTCATCCCGGCCCCATGGGGGAAATCGGGGGCGGCAACCTGCCGAAGGTCCTCCATGACAGCCTTGACGAAGAAACGTTTGTTGCGCACGGGTGCGCCACCCACGATTTCAACCTGGTATCAGAAAGCGAAATCACCAAAGTCATTGACGCGATCGAGCGGTCAAAAAAGGATCTTGTGTATACCGGCATGGCAGGAAAGTCCATGCGGCTTTCTGTTGGTTCCGTGCACGTAATCTTCCAGCGGTTCGGCGATTCGGTACTGATAGTTACCACGCGGTCACCGCAGAAGACAGAAGATCTCGATTTCTCGATTGGCATGTCAATTATGGCAGAAGGTCACCGCTGGTTCCGGCACGTCGCTTTTGTTGACGGCCACAATTGCATGACCGATCTCACCTCCCCGGTGCTCCAGGCAACGCTCACCGCTACCGAGTACCAGCGGGCGGCAATGCAGGCAATGGAAGCCTGCCTCACCGCAGAACTCCTCCCGTTCAGGATCGGATCGGCACACCGGCAGTTCCCGTTCACCCGCGAAGACGGATTTGGCGATCTGGGTGTACAGGCACTGGTTGTCGAAGTTGGGGGCCAGCGCACCGCGTACGTATTAATCGACGGCAACAATATCGCTGCGGGCGTCCGGGAGATACTTATCGAGAAGATCCTGACGATTGTTGACGCCGCAGAAGTGATGACAACCGATTCTCATGTTGTCAATACCATCACCGGGAAAAATCCGGTCGGCATGGCAACACCGGTCGACGCCTTTCTTCCCCTTGTCATGCAGGCCGTTTCAGAGGCCGTCGATGATCTTGCCCCGGCAGAATCCGGTGCAACAACAGCATTCTGTGAAGGAATCGTCGTTTTTGGCTCAAACAGGATCTCCCAGCTGGCAAGTACCGTCAACGCGATGCTGGTCTTTGTCGCGCCCCTGTCGCTTGCGATGCTCCTGCTTGCATTCCTGCTCTCCCTTATCGCCTACACGGTACTAGCCTGAAAATATGACGGGAGGGTCTGCCGGATTTTCATGATTAATCATTCTTTTTTCGTTCCGGGCAAGAATTACCGAAAGATATATTCGTAAGCATAAGAATATCCAGAATCAGGGACAGGAGGATCGTTTCTTTACACTGGTGATTACAGGTCAACGGTAGTTTGTACAGGGAAGTGAACTATTCAAGACAGGAGCAGGTGATTGAATTTTATTCAGTTGCATACAGCGTCACCCGCTGGATCGGTATTGATCTCAACACAACGGGCCATGTGGCAGTCGTCGCCGACCCGGACAGCGGGAAAGTTCTGAAACTGGGAAAAACCACACACTATGTCCGTAGTCATTCATCAAAAAACTGCACAAAACTCTGGAAAGAGGGAAAACTCTGGAAACTGAAAAAAATTAAAAGCCGCGAACAGAAATCATTCAAAGCGGCACTCAACAAGATTTCCTGGCAGATTGTATCCTTTGCCGAGTCTCTCGGTTCAGGAATCAAATTCGAAAAGCTCTTTTCCGATACTTATTCGCACCGCAACAAAAAAAGCGGGTTGTTTGAATTCTCATTTGAGAATGGATCGTTTTTTACGCTCCAGCGCCTGGTCGAGCGGCGTGCACACGACCGGGGAATTCCCGTGCTCTACGTGAACCCGGCATGTACTTCAAAATGGTGCAGCCGGTGTGGCGCGTATGGCAGGCGATCGCGGAAGCATTTCGAATGCCCCCACTGCGGGTACGTAGCCCATGCCGATGTCAATGCGGCGTTCAATATTGCCACCCGGTCTACCCGTTATGCCGATAGTGCACCACGACCAATTGAAGTGCCGCAATGTATCCGCATATCGAAAAAACAGATGATTGGTCTTGCGCAGATACAAGAGAGCTCGCACGCGGTGCTGCTGACACGTATGACAACACCGTCACCCCATGAAAACCTGCTTGCGGTGCTGGAATAATTTTTTTTTCACATTTCCCGGTCTTAAAATAAGGATGTATTGGTTATTGCACGATTCCCGATGCATGTTCGTCAAAGGGGTTCGTGCGCATCGCCAGTGAAAACAGGTACGGGTAATGCTTTTTTAAGTGCTGCATGTAGATCAGCCATTCCACAACCAGCAGATCGTTGACCCGGTTGATGTCCCCGGAAAGGTGATCGTAATCTGAAGAGGGGAGGCTGGTGAGACGATCCCGTGCATCCAGTTCCTCGGCCAGATGAAAAACCGCCCGGAGAAGGGGGGTAAACCGGTCGTTTTCACTGATACGGGGGTTTCCAAACAGCGAGATCATGAATTCCCGTCTTTTTGAAAGGAACTCATGGACTTTGTCCAACGGAATATTGCGGCTGTCAAGGTGACTCTCGTAGTGGCGGAGGGTTTCCAGCGCAGATGAAAAATCTTCAGGTGACCAGTTGTTGGACACTTTGAGTGCAGACCGGATTTTTTCTCCACCGGGATCGTGGGCATTGAACTGTTTGAGAAGACTTGTGCCTACTTCGGAAAAGAAGACGCCCACGATCATGTTCAGGTTGTGCATCCGCATCGTGTGTTCCCGCTTCTCTATCATGTACTCTATCGTGCTTCCGGCAACGCCGACAAAGCAGCTCACGCCGACAAGGATCATCCCGATCACGAGGAGCTTTCCAAAGGGTGTAACCGGGTGAATATCGCCAAATCCCACCGTTGCAATCGTGACAATCGTAAAGTACAGGGAATCAAGAGGTGACAGCTGCTCAAGAACAGTCATACCGATAACACCGGTAATTACGACAATGAATAAAAGGAGAATGTAAATACGCAACCGAAGGTGGATGGACTGGTTCACATATTCGTCTTTAAGCGTTTACCTATAAAAGAAGTATCATCAGGAAAAAATACCCCCGACCAGATTCCTGACAATTAGTTAGAATCTTTTGGCAATCCGGCCCCATCGCGCGCTTTTTAGAGTCTCCCGGACCGTCCCTTCCCTACCCCTCCCCACCAAACCGAGGGGAGGGGCGCGCATGGTTGACATGAGATCGGTCTCATGTTCACTCATCCTCGCTGATGCTCCGGCTCGCTTCACATCACCTCGCTGTTTTCCGGAGTGTCCTGTTGGTAGGATGACGCCCCTGGCTTGTCGCGATGCTCCCACCAACAACTGCCCTCTGGCCCTCTCCACGTTTTGTTCGGACATTGATATTATTCACAACGAAACCACATCTCTGACCGGACAATCGAAAGACGTTCTGTCAAATCTCTTCACTCTCACCGCGTCGATCAATCCCGATCACATAATCATGCCGGATGCGGACCGGGGTGCCGAAAAATCAGAAAACGGGCACACAGAAATACAATCTGGAAATGCCATTCTCCCTCTCAATAAAAATTGAGGTAAAAGATAATTGATTTAAATTGAATGAGATTCATTGTAACAATATGGCCAACGAGGGGACTATTGCTTATAAATTATGCGGGAATATTTATCTAAATATTACAAATCGATGTAATACTGAATGCATATTTTGTAAAAAACGCAATTCACTCATCCCCGATGCATTTTGTCCTCAAACGGAAGATGAAACGTGCGATTCACTTCCAAAAATTCCATCGAATTTTATGTCAATTGATGACGTGGTGTATGGATATAACATCAAAACAAATGATCCAATTTACGGACGTGATCTACGACTTAAAGAAGAACCAAAATTAAAGACAGTTATCAACGAACTAGCTGAAATTGATTTTTCAAAATTTGATGAAGTAGTATTTACAGGATTAGGTGAACCGATTATACGGTTTGATGATGTATTAGCAATTACAAAAGAATTGACTAACCATGGAGCTTCTGTGAGACTTGATACAATTGGATATGCGAATCTTCTTTATCCAAAAAGAGATGTCGCAAAAGAACTTGCAGATAGTGGGATGAAAAAAATTTCCATCAGTTTGAATGCTCATGATGAAGTTACATTCAATCGAATATGCCAACCAAAAATAAAAAATGGATACTCCTCAAGGTTTGAATTCGCGAAAGATGTGACCCGAGTTGGTATGGGCCTTAGATTTACAATAATTGATCTACCATGTGTCGATATCAATAAATGCCGTCAATTATCTTGGAAATATCAAGCATCTTTCAAAGTGCGACCATTTTTCTAAAAAAGAAGGTGTCAATTTTAAAATATGCTTCATTTCATTGCCGATTGGCGGTTTCCATTCAATTTTTCTACTTGAAGAAGAAGAAGAATATTAGCGACTGATACGCTTATGACGAAAGCTGTAGTGTACGAATCAAATAATAATTTATATATAAACATTGCAAAAACCTGCACTTCAGATTGCATTTTTTGTACCAAAGAATATTTTAATCCACATTTTTTTGAGACAAAAAATGAAAATCTTAAAAAATCTCAAAATTTGCCAGAAAAAACAACCGAGCAAATAATTTCAGATCTTGAAGGGTTGGTCCTTACACAATATAATAAAAATCTTTTTGTCGGAGATGGGGAAGAGCGGGTGAGATGTCTTGACGAAGTAAAATTTGGTATAGTTAGGCCCTCAAAGCAGATCTTATACGGATATGATCTATATCTTGAAAAAGAACCAAGTTTTGAGAGAGTGAAAAATGATTTCAAAAAATATGTGAAAAATGATTACTATGAAGCTGTTTTTACCGGGATGGGTGAACCATTAACCCGTCTAGATTTAGTGATAAAAATTACAAAATGGTTAGATAAACAGAATTTCTTGGTTCGTCTTGATACCAATGGCCATGCAAAATATTTATTTCCGAAAAGAAATGTCGTTAAAGAACTTCTGGAAAGCGGAATGAAAACCATATCTATCAGTCTAAATGCCCATGATGAGATAACTTACAATCAATTATGCAGACCTCATTTCAACCATGCATACTCACAAATGCTAGAATTTGCTCGAGAGGTGTCCCAAAGCGGAATGAATCTTCGATTTACCATTGTAGATATTCCTATAATAGATAAAGAAAAATGTCGACAAATAGCACTTGATTACAATGCTGATTTTGTAATACGAAAATTTACATAATCTTGGAATATAAAATGAAACGTCAAAAAAATATTTTGTCTTATGAATTATGCGGGAACATTTATCTTAATATTACAAATCGGTGCACTGCTAAATGTGTTTTCTGTAGAAGAAACAACCCTCCCGATTTAAAAAATCCGCCATATCTAACATCGAATAAACCAGTCTTTGGATTTAACTTGCAACTCTCTAATGAACCCAATGTGGAAGATATTTTAATTGAACTTGAAAATTATAATTTATCTAAAAGTAATCAAATTGTTTTTGCCGGTTTAGGAGAACCTCTAATTAGACTAGATATGGTACTAAATCTCGCTCGCATTTTAACAAATCGCGGTATTTATACTCGACTAACTACTAATGGGCATGCAAAATATTTGTACCCCAAAAGAAATGTTGCCGATGATCTTGCAAAAAATGGAATCAAAATGATATCAATAAGCCTAAACGCTCATGATGAAACAACGTATAATCAATTATGCAAGCCTATTTTTAACCATGCATACTCACAAATGCTAGAATTTGCACGAGAAGTATCTCGATGTGGAATGGATCTTCGATTTACAGTAGTAGATATTCCTCAAGTGAACAAAGAAAAATGTCGACAAATAGCATACGATTATGATGCCGATTTTATGATTCGTCCTATCTCATGAAATTCTTTTTCGTCACTCATTGAATTTTCCAAATGTATCTTTTTTAATTCTTTTCTTTGCTTATGTTTGAATTGTTGAGGGAGATGGGTTGGTCGGCGGAGCAAGTGCAAGCACGGCGGAGCCGTGCGACGCGGTCGGCGATCTGCATGGGACGAATTCCGGTTGAACCGCAGACGCTCAGTCATGTTCACTCGTCCTCGTTCTGCTCGCTGGCGCTCACTCGGGCCACTGCGGCCACGACCCACCACCCGCTTTGCTCCTCCCGCCCTTCTTAAGGGCGGGCAGTGAGGCGCGATAACTACGGGGGAGGTTTCCGGGCGGGAGGATACAGAATCGGGGTATCTTACAATTGCGAAACCACAATGAGTAGAATAATCGTTCCGATAAACGATACAAGACAAATTTTTGTCATGCGATTTGATTCTTCTGATTCAAGAATACTATACCTCATACACTTCATAAACGAAATTGAGAAAAAGTTCCCAACATATCCTAACAGGACTCCAATAAACAGAGAGAGGGTGTCAATATCAGTGTATACTACGGCCAACAATATCGGTACGACCGCTGGGAGTCCTACAAGAATAAGTATAACTTTATCGAAAGTTGTGTTCTCCCTTCCCCTTTTTTGATAATCAAATAACTCAGAGACAAAGGTTCCCCCAATAATCCCAAATATCACGCCGTATGTAATTGGAATAAATAGCTCAGGATGGCTCAATAGACTCACGCTCGTACTATGTTGTTCGAGAAGTTGTCACTATTATTAATTTTCATACATCACGACAAAATTTTTTTTATTTTGAATTATGGGGGGTGGGAGGATGCGAGCCGGAACACGGCGACCATCGCCGTGTCGCGTGAGCATCGGGCGGGCCAGGTAAGATCAGGGCAGCCCAAGAGGACAGGCACACGGGCGTATGACCGGGGGCGGGAGAAGGCGAGCCGGTTACGGGGCCGCATAGCGGGCCCGTCGCGTGAGCCTTCGGGGGGGGCCCAACCGTTGCCAAGAAAGATAATGCCGGGCGTCGATAGTGTACCAACCCGGCAGGGCTCTTTGATTGGCGTCATGGTGTCCCTGTCGGGCCACCTTTTTATCTGAACCGAATCTGGATCCGTTTCTTCATCCGATGCAACCCCCACCACAGGCTTTTTGCAATTCCAAAAATGGTTGAACGTTTTTTCCGGTACTCCCGGAGTTGCCGAGGGCTAAGCATAGGGGCCCCTCAGTACTCCGAGGGAACCATCAGAACACCGTCGATAAGATACATCTTCCAGGTCCCGACCGGGAAATCGGTGTACTCGTATTTCTGCTCGTAGATCACCGGCATGTCGCAGTCTTCGCGGCAGGTCAGGATCGCGGTGTTCTCCTCGGTGACGGTCAGGGTCCAGAGCTGAAAAGGTATTCCCCTGACATTTTGGTGAATGTGAAAGACTGCGCCGATATCGGAGATCAGCCACTGCACCTCCGCACGTTCGGCCAGGTGCTCGATCCCGTCCGTGTGGATCAGGCCGGTGAACGGGTCGCGGATGTACCGGGTCGTCCCGGTAAAATGAGAAAGGGAGGATTTGAGATCCTCGGCTGCGATCATGACGACCGCCCCCGGGCCTCTGCGGAAGCCCTGCACGGCAGCGGCTCGCAGATCCATGCGTGCATCTCAAGACGTTGCCGTTCTGCGATCAGATTTTCGAGGCCCTCCCGCTCCGCCCGGAGTTTCCACGAGTTAACAATCTCATCATGTCTCATGCGGAGATCCTGCGCATCGGCCTGCAGCATGAATGCCCGTCGCTCTATGTCGGGGATCGCGATCTGGATGCGTTCGAGTTCTTCGAGGACCTTGATTGGCATGGCGTCAAAAATGGTTTGGGTCATGCTGTCACCCCTTCCGCCGGTTCTGTCCCGGTCGAACCGACAGGGACCGGGGCAAAAGCCCCAATCATAAAGTCCGCTGCTTTCTCCGCTCTGCCCGCCGCGTACATCACGAGATCCGCATCGGCCTTGATCGCCGTTGCCCAGTTCTGGAGGTATGCGGCCTGATTCTGGATAACCGCCGATGAGTCGATGCCGGTGAGCGCGGCCAGGTATGCACCCCCTATCTCGGCGACCAGTTCCTCGCGCCCGTACGTGTCAGACCCGAAGCAAACCGGATCAGCTCTCTTGAACCGGTCGAGCCGTGGCCCGGTGGAGTGGATGCACTCGTGAAACATCGTCGCATAATAGTGCTCGGATGTTTTGAATCGGCAGATATCCGGGATGGTGATACAATCCATCTGCGGCAAGTAGGCGGCCCGGTCACCGGATGCAATTTTTATTGAGTGCCGGCCTGTATAGTCCTGAATGACCGCATCGCATCCGAGAAGGTGCGGGTTTTCTTTCAGGTCCGGCAGTTTGTACCCCTTTTCCTGATAGTCTGTTTGTGCGACGTTGAAGACAACGAAGGCTTTCAAAAACCGGATTTGTTTTTTGTTTTCTGTCTCCTCGCCGTTCTCATCGATTTTTGTATCGGTCTTTACGGTCCGGCCTGCATAGATAATCCCGTGGCCGTGCTCGCTCTTCTGGACCTGCAACCCTGCGGCGAGATACTGGCGATAGGTTGCCCAAAAAGGAAGAGGATAGGGACTGAGTCCGAGAATCAACCGGTTAATCCCGGTGTATGCCCTGCCGCTGAAAAGGTTGCGCGGGCCGTTCTCCGTCCACGGTTTCAGCCAGGGGATCTTTCCTTCCGTGAGCGCCTTTATGATCCGCTCGTTGATCTGTGCCTTCACATCAGCGGCTTTCATGCGGACACCCCGACGGGCTGCATGCTCGAAACGTTCGCATATTTCCGCTCGCCCTTGATCATTCCTTTGACCTGTGCGAGCGGGGAGACATACCGCACATTGTTGATCGAGATCATCACGGCTTTACCGGACCGGGTGATCCATGCCTTCCCGACCGGGGCCGCGTCCGCGTTTTTCATAACGTCGGATATATCATAGATTGGCGCGGGCCAGTGGTCTTGGAGCTTGCGGATCTCGCCGGCAGGGATAACTGCCTGCATGGTCTTTACATCGATACGGACCGAGCCGTTGTAGAGGCGCGCGGCCCCTATGTGCTCAAAGGTCACATCGGTTTTTGTTGTTGGCGTCATGGTGTTTTTCACCATACATACATCGACGTGAGAGCATATAAGCCTCCGCCGTGCGCGGGGTGAAAGTAAAGGCGGTGCGTTTTCCGATTTGCGAAATAAGTCTTTTGCGTAGAATTTTTGTTTAACGGATGGCCCGCCCAGGCACACAGCGCGACAGGCCGCGTGATCGCGTCCCGTAACCGCGCCGTGTGACCATGACCCGCCCCTTCGGTTTCCTGTTGGTACGCGATCGCTTCGGTTGGACCCACCCGACAAAGCGAGCGACCGTCCGCTGATGTGTCCGGTAACCGTCGCTTTGTCCTCCCGCCCGGACCCGGTAATCCTGCCGAAGGCAGGGGTCATCCTGCCTGACTGCCCGCCCTTGGGCGGGAGGAGCGCAGCGGGCGGTGGGTAGTGGCCCAGCGGCCCGAGGGAGCGCCGCTTCAGGGTGCGAAGGTAACGAACCGCATCAGCGGTGAGTCCGAGCCCCTGATGCGTCGCGCGACCGAGTCACTGAGCGTTCCGCGTGCGCCCGATCAACAGCGACGAACACGATGCGGAGCATGGTGTGAGGAGCGGGCCGGGCAGCCGCTGGCGCCGGAGCCTGCGACAAGCCAGGGGCGTCATCCTACCAACAGAGCAACCTCAAAAAACAGCGAGGTGATGTGAAGCGAGCCGGAGCATCAGCGAGGACGAGTGAACATGACCGAGCGTCTTCATGTCCCGTAAACCAATAGGGGAGGATCGCCGCCCCACTCAGCACGTTTCGTGCACCTGCGGCGCACTCGCATGTGCTTCGCGGACCGGCTTGTGTTACAATTCAGAGCAGCTTGGAATCTTTTCCTTTGCCGGTCGTTAACATCTTGACAACCATCACCCGGAACACCGCGTTGCTCTCATTTATCCAAGTATGTGCAATCATGGCGGGACTCTCAACAATGGAATCCTTACTGACACTTTGCCGTTCGTCACCGATTTCGACAATTCCGGTTCCTTCGAGTACATAGAAGAAAACATTAACGGGCGTGATATGTTTCTTGAGTGATTCACCGGGTTTGAGGGTAATGACAACCGCAGCGGTATCCGGGGATTCGAAAATCTTGCGAACATCAACGTTGTGCGGATTCTTGATCGATGCTATTTTTGCAACTTCAGTAATCTTCATTCTTATTTCACCTTTTCAAGAGGAATGTATGGAATCAAAGAAAGTAATTCCGATTTCAACAAATCGATACCAATGCGTTCCATGAACCAGGCTGTCCGCTCGTGCGGTTTTGCATGACTCAGGTAATACCGGGAAAGCCGCTCCGCACAATCCACCACTTCGCCAGCGGTGAGATCCCGCGCAATGAGATCGCCGAACCGGGGCCGGGTACCGGCGTTTCCCCCGAAAAAGACGGTCCAGCCGGTCGGGGTTCCCACGATCCCGATATCCCGCGTATGGCTTTCACTGCAACAGCGCGGGCATCCGGATACACCGATCTTAATCTTTGCCGGAAACGTCCGATCCTTGAACTTTTCATCTATTGCGCGGGCAAGCCCGATCGAGTCCTGTTTCCCGTACTTGCACCAGTCAGTGCCAAGGCATGCCTGGACAAACTTGACGCAGGGTGCACTCTCGGGTTTTGCAAGCGGGCCCAAATCATTGATGATGTTCTGCACAGATTCCGGCTCAAGGCCCGCGAACAGAATTCGCTGTCCCGAGGTAATCTTCAGAACCGGTACATTGTACTTTCTTCCGACTCTGGCAATAGTTTCCAGTTGATCGGGTGTAATAATACCAGCAGGTATCCGGGTAGTGACCGCATAGGTTTTGCCGTCCCGCTGGAGAATTGCTCCTTCTGTGGATTTTGTCATACTCCTCACGACTATTTGGTTGAGCGTTTTTGATGGGATTTTCTTCCGATCTTGTTTGTGTTTTCCCCTGTTTTCTCCGCACTGCCGGTAATTTCACGCGCTTCTTCAATCATCTGGGAGAACAATCGGTTCTGAACGCAGGTGATGAAGGGGAGCGTGATGATAACCGCCATTCGTTTCCCGTTCTGTGAGTAGATAAGCATTGATTCCCGGTCATCAGCAATAAGAATGCACTCGAGTTTGAAGAGTGCACCCTCCCGGTGAATAGGAGCTGAGAATATTTTCTCAAAAACAGCCACTCCGAAAAAATCGCGATGGGTCCCGGCTTCAAAGTACCTGATACCCTCCCGTGGAACGATCCCATCCGCACCCCCTTCGGGGAACAGGATTTTTACCGCCCGATCCTTCGCGATGAACGTGACCGGCTCCTGGAATTTGGCCAGAGTCTCCGGGTTAAAACAGAGAACAATCAGCTCGCTGGTAACGTCTTCAACCAGCATCTCAAGATTCCGCTGGATGGTCCAGTCGGAATGGACATACCAGATCGGTGAATAATCCTGCTGGGCGTCCACTGACAGCGCCTCCAGGGTCTTCACACTTTCCGAGGCAGCGGTATCAAGATCTTTTTTCAGGAAGGAGACGACGATATCCGGGCGGACGGCACGGTACATGAGCGGGCTCCCCTGCCGTATCTCAATGAATCCTTTTTCATCGAGTGCATGGAGAACATCATATACCCGTGGGCGCGGGACTCCACTGGCTTCATGGATCCTGCGGACATTGGTTTCACCCAGTCCGACAAGGGCGACATAGATCTTGGCTTCATATTCTTTGAGTCCCAGTCGGGCAAGATTTTCAATTGCTGAATCCATTTGTTACTTTGTTAGGGACAACAAAATTAAATAGTTATCTGCCAAGCGTACTGCATGACTCAGACACCGGCAGAGAAAACAAATATCGCCATCGTCCGGAAATTTTTCGAAGTGGGACCGTCAAAAGGAGACCTTGCGGCAGCCGGCGCATTGCTCCATCCCGGATTTTCCCTGCACACGCCATTGCCAACACCTGGGCCCGGGGTTGAGGCAATGAAGAATGTCATCGTGACCTGCCGTGCTGCGTTCCACGATCTGAATGTGACGGTCGATGATATCATGGCGGTGGAGGACAGGGTAACTGCCCGCTTCACGGCCCGGGGAATCCATAAGGGAGAATTCATGGGCCTCCCACCCACCGGAAAAGCGATCACGATGACCGGCATAGAAATTTTCCGTATAAAGGACGGAAAAATCGTTGAGCTGTGGGGTGAGGTAAACCTGATGGGGCTGATGCAGCAGCTCGGCATTTTGCCGGCCCCGGCATAATCAAGGCGCAATAAAGGAGGAATACTGTCATGGTCTTTGATCAGATTCCAAAAGCTGCAGGCTTTATCTACGCGCTCGTGATGATCTTTGTTATAGCATATCTCTGGTATTCCGGGCGATGGCAACAGAAGCTTGGCTGGCTGGTCCTCGTTGTTTCTGCGGCACTGGGTTTTCTCATTTTCGCTCCGGTAGCACCCTGGCAATTCCAGCAGCTTGTGCTGCGGGATGTACAAGGTCTGGGAGCTCCGCTCATTGTCGGCGTCATCGGGCTCACCATTGTATTTGTCCTGACGCTGGTTTTAGGGCGATTCTTTTGCGGATATCTTTGCCCGGTTGGCGCTGTACAGGAAATTGCCTATCACGCCCCCATCCCGAAAACCAATCCCCGCCAAAAGACTGCATTCATGGCAGTAAGAGCAGTCGTCTTTGTCGTGTTTCTTCTCCTGGCATTCTTGCTGTCAGCCTCGTTGCTTGCCTGGTTTGGCATCAGGGATTTCTTTTACCTTACCCTGACGAGCGGGTCGTTTGTGTTCATCATCGTGGTACTGCTATCCATGACCTTGTACCGCCCGTTCTGCCGCCTTGTCTGCCCGTACGGGGTACTGTTGTCGCTCGGTGCATGGAAGAGCATTCTCCGGTTACAGAGAACCGATGCCTGTATCAAATGTAAAAAATGTGAGAAGGCGTGCCCGACCGATGAAGCAAAACGTGATGACGGGAAAGCTGAGTGTTATCTCTGCGGGCGGTGCGTGGATGCCTGCCCGACTACCGGGGCTTTGATCTATAAACGTCGGAATGCTGATGGGAATAAATGCGTACAGGATCAAAAACACACTTGAATGGAGGATAGTATGGTAGAATTCAAATTAGAAAATCCGGATAAGCTTGATAAGAAGCGGGAAGAACTGAAAGGAAAGGTCATCAATCTTCCGGAGCTTGTGGGCTATGCTGACGGGACGGTCGCAAGCCGGATGATCATCAACAACAAAGCCGGGAGTATCACCATCTTTTCCTTTGATGAGAATGAAGGGCTCTCCGAGCACACAGCCCCGTATGACGCTGTGGTTACGATCCTTGAAGGGGAGTGTGAGGTGTGGATTGCCGGTACGACCCTCCAGATGAAAGCGGGCCAGACTATTATCTTTCCGGCAAACGCTCCCCACGCACTCAGCGCCATCACGAAATTCAAGATGACGCTGACCATGATCCGGGGGTAACTGCATGGGCGGGAATGATCAGGACGGATATTATTGCACCATCTGCGGAGGTATCCCTCCCGACAAAATAAACATCAGGCAGATTCCCGTTGACGGCAAAGCGACCGGAATTGACAAGCTGGACTGGATCGTTGCAGAGGTACGGAAACTGAACCTTTCCGATGACTCCGTTATCACGGAGGAACTGCTGAAACGGACGAAGGCGCTCAACTACGTTCCCACCCGAAAGGAAAAGGAGTATGGCGAGGCGCTGCTCCTGGAATATAAAAAAACAGGGAGTGAATCCGGTGCTTGACCATCGTCCGGGTGCTGCGAACATCAGGACCCCGACCCTCTCGATAATGAAGTGCCTCCCGTATGGCAACGGGGTGGAGGTATTCTCAAACGATGTGAAAGTAGCCTGTGATCACTGTGGCTTTATTGTCTACAACAATTTCCTTTCGTGTGTCCAGTGGTACAAGTACGCGGGGTAGTGTGTCGGTAAGGAGACGTACCGGAAACTTGTGGAGAGAAAAGAGGGATGATGGAACGACTATCGCCAGATGATACGTTTCCTGACCCTGATGCTGAACGCAAAGGTAAAGATACCAGAAAGTGAGGATGAAGTATGCCGCCACATTGTGATACCAGGGACGGCCCGGTTGTCAAAGCAGCGAAAAAAGCACTGGAGACCGGGAATCTCAATTACGTACTGATCTGGATTCCAAAAGAATCTGAAAAGGAACTGAAAGATGTGTTTGCACGCACCCTGCGTGCAAGAAAAGCCGGAAAGGATGCGCAGGAAGTTGCTGATGATTGGTTCTTCGAAAATACCATCCGGCTCCACCGCGCCGGTGAGGGCGCCGCTTATACGGGTATGAAACCCGCCGGCCTCAGTGAAGGTCCGGTTGTACCAAGAGCGGAGAAAGCTATCGAGACTGAGGATCCCAAAGAATCGATCGGGTTTATCCTCAAGACGGTCGAAGACGATCTCACCCATCGCTTCCATCACGTCATGACAAAGAAAAAATATGACGTGAACGATGTGGCTGCCGGCCGGGAATACATAGAAGCGTTCATCGGCTGGGTTGTCTATTCCCATCACCTGTACGTGAATGTCACGAGCGGGGACAGCCATGGAGAACAATCTGCAAAGAATGGTGGCTGCGGCCACCATTGAATTTTTCTGGAGTTGCAATACCATGCAGGAAGTAATCAAAAAGATGATCACGGAAGCGATGGCTGCCCAGCACGCCGATGTGAACCAGGTAAAAAAGAAACGCGGGGAGAAATTTGTCATTGACGATACGAAAGCGTATGTCGATGCGGTCAAGGTTATGAAACCCGCCGGGGGCCAGAGCAAAGCGGTCTTTGGCCTGCACACCGACTCGGTCAATGCCCATTACACCATTCTGAAGGGCCTGACGAACACGATCCGTCCTGAGGACGACCCCTTTGTCGAGCACTACCAGACCCCGGTCATCATGGAGATGCTCTACGACGCCGATCCAAAGTTCCGGAAGAGCGTGGATGTATTCATCAAGGCTGTTGGGAAAGCCGAAGCCCTGATTGGCAAAGAGTCTGCCCGCCGGTACGCGGGTTTCTACGGCCCAACCTGTGTCGTGGACTTTGCCCTTATCCCGGGCAGCAGCAGCAATATCGTCAACCAGATCCTGAAATCCACGGATATCCCGGTTCCTCACAAGCAGACAATCCTCGCCGCAAAGTCCTGGGCCATGAACACCTCGTACGGTATCGGGGATGTCTTTGCCCACGCGGTTGAAGGGGGAGCAACCCTGGCGGATGCAGTTAAGAAAGAGGTTGCCATGGTCCAGTCCATCTACGACACGCCGGTCGATGCCCAGGCAAAACTCATGGACAGTGTAGGCCAGAATTCGTTTGACTGCCGGAAGTACATGAAAGAGTACCGCACGAAGATGAAGGGAGCCGTCAGTGCCTCGCTTGATGAAGGGGTCCATTATGGGAACATCGTGACCGTGCCAGCCTATTGCGTCGGGGACATCGCCCACCACATCTCCCAGTCCACGTACAACATGTGCAAGGACGACGTGATCATGGCCGTCATCGAGGCCGTTACCGAAGTTATGGACAAGACTCTGCACGCGGCAGCCCCGAAGATGAAGACCGAGAACGAGGTGCTCTCGGTAGCGACCGGGTCCTCGGCCGCGGCTGCGGAATATATTCTCGAACTTGACGGATTCAACGCGATCATGGTCGTGGATATGCTGACGAAACGCTACCACAATTATGTCCAGCTGTACCCGAAGCGGAGTGCAGCCATCGAACTCCACAACTGCGATTTCATGGACATGATCTACCGGGGCTGGAAGATGGTGGACAAGGCCCGGAGAATGCAGAGCAGCGAACCCGGCCTGGTGACGCCAAAAGTAGCCGGGTTCAATGTCGATCTCTCGCCCATCCTGAAGAACGAGGTGCTCGCAAACCCGCAACGGTACGCCTACCCGGCCTGTGCTATGACCGTCCGGTTCTCGGCGATGATGCGCCTCTCCGACTACCCGTGCCTGCTGACGAGCGAGCCGGTCACGGCAACCCTGATGACCAACATCATCGCACTCCACAAAGAGGTTGCAGCAGCCCCGGCACGGATCTGCAAGGACTGTGCATCGGCTGCCCTGATGGATTTCCGGCACTGCTCCTGCCAGTGGAAGGAAGCGGTCTAATAGCGGGACAGGGAAGTGAGCAATCATGAAATGTTACGTGTGTGCAAAGGAAGGAAAAGACAGTGATGCCGTTGCTGTCTGCGTCGCCTGCGGCATGGGGACCTGTATGAAACATACGATCCGGAAAGAGGTCGATGTCTGGGAAGGCGGATACCCGCTTCCCTCCCGGAAACTGCCAAAGAAGATGCCACGGATGCTCTGCCCGGACTGCAATGCAGCATACGGGGAGGGAAAGTGATGGCATCACTTTCCAGCCGGAGCATTGCTGAAGGTGTAGGGACGGCACTCCTCGTGTACTTCGGTGCCGGGGCAGCAGCTATCACGCTGATGATTGCGGCCGGGACAAAACCGGCAACACCATTCAACATCGGGATCGGCCAGCTCGGCGGGCTCGGTGACTGGTTTGCGATCGGTATCACCTTTGGTATTGTTATCGCTGCCGTCATCTACTCGCTCGGCCGGGTCTCGGGGGCCCACATCAACCCGGCCGTGACCATTGCGCTCTGCGCAACGAAACGGTTCCCGGCCGGAGATGCGGTTGCGTATATTGTTGCCCAGTGCATTGGTGCCGCGATCGGGAGCCTGTTCTTCTTCCTGACCGTGGGAATGGATGCAGTTACGATTGGCGGGCTCGGGGCAACGGCACCGTTTCCCGGGATCGGGTACAGCCAGGCGATCCTTGTCGAGGCAATAGCAACCTTCGTGCTGATGCTTGTCATCATGGGAGTCGCCGTGGACGAACGTGCCCCGCAGGGATTTGCCGGGCTCATCATCGGTCTGACCGTGGCCGGTATGATCACGATGGCCGGTAACCTCTCCGGCGCATCGCTCAACCCGGCCCGCACGTTTGGGCCGTACGTGATGGACTTCCTGCTCGGTGGTTCGAACCTCTGGATATTCTTCCCGATCTATATTGTGGGGCCGATTATCGGGGCAGTCTGTGCTGCATTTTTCTATGACCGGATAACCGCGGAGTAAAACAATCCAATCCTTTTTCCGGAATCGATCTGGTTGACGGGATTCTTTTTTAACGGATTTTTGAAGATCCGCCCAGCACCTCATGAAAAACCATACCGTACATCATCTGACGGATTGATCATCGGGAGATGTGCCTAATCGATCCCCTGCCGGTATATCTTCTCCTTTTTTCCCCGCCGCTGTTTCACCCGTTCCACTCCGCTGGATATCAGCGCGGAGATGACGATGGGCAGGGCAATGGTTGCATCGACATGTACCTGTACCTGCAGGCTCGTTGCCGATTCCTTACCCCAGCTGATCGCTTCTTCAAAAGTACAGCCGGAAAGCCCGCCCCACTGGGGGGAATCCGTTGTGTACTGGATAGCATATGCATGCCCGCCAAGGTCCTTCTCGTGGATCGATCCAATCACCTGCGTCTGCTGAATGAAGTTCTTGGGCACCCCGCCACCCACATAGATGACACCGGATTTCTTTGCTTCCTCTACCCGCGCCGTGATCTCGTCAGCATCGGCGATCTGGTCGATATCGATATCAAATCCCCGGCGTCGTGCAATAAGAAGCCCGATACCGATCGACGAATCGGCCAGTGCCGGGATAAAGATCGGTACCTTCTCCTTCGCGCAGACCGAAGTGAGCGATTCATACTCCGGCCTTTTCCTCCCCAGCCATTCTCCCCATAACCGGGTGAACTCCCGCGAAGAACCCCGGAACGGCGCGATCGATTCAGACCATGCGGCTATCGCGCGGTCAACGGTCCGGAACTCCTCCTCGAACGCAAAGACATCGTAGATGCGGTCGATGCCTTTCCGGTAGAGCTCGCGGTCGTCAGCGGTATGGTGGCCACGGTAATGGCGGATGCCGAGATGCTCGCAGGAATCGTGAAATATGTTCGCACCCGTTGATACAATCACATCAACAAAATGCCGTTGTACCATCTCGACAAGACACCGCTGCATACCTGCTGGTATCATCGCACCCGAGAGCCCGAAGAAGATCGTACACTCAGGATCGGCAAGCATACGGCGCCATACCTCCACCGATTCCCCCAGTTTGCGCCCCTGGAAGCCGGTCCGGGCCATACCGGACAGGAGGGATGCAACGTTATCTGATGGGCAGACGGGTGAGATTGTTTTCATCGGGTGTTTTTTTGTCATTTCCCCAACGGCTTTTATACTCATCCGCATCCCAGGAACCCGCGGATACTCCGGCTTGTGCGGCCGCCAAAATAGATATCCCGCTCACTCATGGTAGATACCTCTTCGATAGTGAAATGGACCTTCGGGTGTTCCCTCTTGAGCATCTCCAACAACCGTTTCAGTTCAGTACGGGGTACAATACTGATCAGGACCGCAACTGCCGGTACGAACTGGCCCGACCCGTTGATCCGCGTTGTCCCGAACCCCATCGTCCCCATACGGCTGATCAGCGGTTCAGGATCCTCAGTACAGAAAATCCGGATAACGGCCGTGCCGAGGCCGATCCACGATTCTATCGTCATCCCCAAAAGTGTACCAATCCCGTATCCTAGCATGTATGCAAGGATCCCGGGGATATTGTCAAGATTCGTCAGTACGAGCCCGGTTGAGACGATCCAGACGCCGATCTTCAGCGTCCCGATACCCGAAGCGAGGTATTTGTGGCCTTTTGTTACATAGACAAGACGGATCGTCTCCATGGTGGTCTCGACAATCCGTGCAACAAGGATGATAAGCGGTAAGACAAGATCCATTACGCATCCATAACCTGTGACCGCAGCTGACGTACGGTAATCTAGGCGTATCAGATTGCGGGTATGTATGCTTTGTGGGGTACTGAAAAAACATCCGTGCAATGGATCCCTGCGATAATGCAGACGGTGTCAGCTATATTTCCAGATCATCGTGGAGCAGATCAAAAGCCGGTTTGTTGCGGAAAATATACCGGTACAGGATCCTCTTCAGTGCGAAGAACCAGTCTTTCCACACACGCGTACACATTCTGTTAAATGGCGAAGTTGCCGCCCCAGGCCAGAGCATTCATCAGAGGGTCTTCCCATGAGGGATTGACACCGGATGAAATGGTGAGATTACTGAAATCATACCGGGCCAATAGCCTGCAATTCCCGCACCCTGCTATCCTGATTGCTGTGTTCAGGATCTCGTAAAAAAAATGGTGCGGGATATCCGGATCCCGGCTATCGGCCGGAGCCACTTTGCAATCCTGATATTCCGGCATTATTCCACGATTTGCTCTCTTTTTCCTTCATCCAGCATTCATAGTGGTAGATCCTGTTGTCTGTCCAGACCGTATCTTCGTAAATGTGCAGCAGTTGTCCGCACCGGTGACAGACCTTACGTATCCATGTTATAGGGATAATTTTCTTCATCATCATCACCGATTTTCCGCTCTAATGCACCGGATAAAGATTTTTCAATCGTGTGTATTCATGGATTACACAATCCGGAGTAGTGCACCTCCAGAGTTTTCTCTCACCGGGTCCTGCAATCAGGACCATCGGCTTGCGACATTCACAGCAGAAGACCTTTCTCATGGATTCCTTCAGGGTATTTCCCTCGCGCTGGATTATATCGAAAAGACAGGCGATTCCCAGCCTGTCAGGCAAAGGAATGATTGCAGGACATCCGATACAATCGCATGCATCAGCACAATCCGGCCTGGCCTTGGCTGCGAGCGTTCTGATATCTTGAACTGCAAGGTAGATCTTCTCCATTTTTTTATCGCTCATCAAATCCTCCATCTGACGAAATTTCAGATACCATTTCCAATTCCTGTGTTTTTCATTCAACCGGGAACATCGGATCCGCCATCACCATAGCCGATGAAAACCATCATTATTAGAACAACGATCCGGCCATAATCATGACGAGAATCCAGATAATCAGGAGAGCCACAAGCCCCCAGAATACCTGATCCACCGTATAATATTCCAAGCCTGGTCACCTGCCATTATTACCCTGTTTTCATTCTCCGGTACGGGTTTCATTATATGTCCCGGAGGATACCCGGAACCGACCGCGTTGTCCAGTCCTTTCACCTGAATCCAGAAATTGATGAGACCGGTTTTTCCTGACCGGTCATCGTATTTTTTTTAATCAATGCGCATCAGTACGTCCGTCGTGATGATCGTGTATTCTGGCGTTGCAATAATTGGATGAACTGTTGGTTCCGCGGACATTCATACGGATTCACACCCTGTTCCGGGTTCCATTTCCCTTCCATCGGGTTGAATCGTGCCGGGCACGATACTTCTTCAACGATCGGCGAATGAATTCCCGGCACCATTCTAATTATTTTGTGTTCGCAATCTCTGCAAAACGAATGAATACTCATGGTTTTTGTTTCCTGTTTTGAATAAACATCAGATGTAACCTGACGTGCCGTCCGGGCGATGTTCTCTGAATGCAGAATAACGCCCTGTGCAAGCATTACCGGATGAAAAAAGATGATGGGGGATTGAGGTGTTACTGCTGTATCAGTTGGGGCTTGATGAATTTGATGAATTGAAGGAATTATTCGATGTGTAATCATCTTCTGAATGCATCCGGCTTGAGCCATTACACAAAGGAATACACCAATTCATCGCATCACTCCTGTACACATATTTGTCGTATGATAATAAGTAGTTTAAGGTGTTCCCTACGGGGATAATTGAACTTCAGTTACCTTTACCAGTCTGATATTATTTGAGACCATACGGATTCCGGATTATTTTTTCCTGCCCGTACCCGCCAGCGTATGAATCATCCCGGTGAACGAATCGCGGCTCCGGTGCCGGAAGACTCCTTCGTTCACGTACCGGACATCCTCAATTGAGAAGAACGCCCGTGGATTGATCCTCTCAATACCCAGAGTAATCCGGGAAAGCTCCGACCGGTTCACGAGTGAGAGGATCATGGTGACGGTTCCCCGCGATCCCCGGGCATCGAGACAGGTAACCCCGTGATTCTCTGACTGGAGGTATGCGGTGATCGCGTCACAGGATTCATCAGTTGTCACGATACGCAGGATCACCATGCCGAGGGACAACTTCTCCTCGACAACGAGCCCGACATACGTTCCAGCTGCAAATCCCAGCGCGTATGCGAGGAAGTTTGCAATATTGGCAAGGTCTTTCATCACGACCTCGACTGCCAGAAGCCAGATCACGATCTCAAAGAACGCGATCGCGGCGGCAAGGACACGGATGCCCTTGGATATGAAGACGATTCGTACCGTCTCCAACGTAACATCACAGACACGGGCCAGAAAGATCAGCAGGGGAAGGATCACCCATGCATAGAGTTCGGGACTTATTAAGAGAAATGCCATTCACTCGCCTAAAGGTGTCATCCATTTCAGGACGATAATCATAGGATGCTGTCTCTTCCCATATCAACATTCTCAGGCAGGACACGGCAGATTATATGGAAGAGAACCAACAATAATACAAGATACTTTTCATGGAACACTCTGCCAGCCACGACAGCACAGACAGAACGTATGCGTAATGAACCTGCTCCCCCCGTCACAGGAACTCACGCCGGAAGAGGTTGAGCACGGCTTATCCAACATCATTTATGATGGCCTGACAACGCATGCATTCGTCACGCTCACGAGCGGCATTTTCCTGATCGCATTCGCTCTTGAGCTCGGAGCATCCAACATTGTAATCGGCCTTCTTGCAGCAATCCCGGCACTTACGGAGCTTATCCAGATCCCGGCAGTCGGATTAATCGAACGTGTCCGGAACCGTCGCCTCATAACCGTTGTTTCCTCTTTCCTGTCCCGGGGATTATGGCTCGTTATCGCTCTCATACCGTTCCTGTTCTCAAAACAGGCCGGGATTTATTGCCTGATCATCCTTCTGATCCTGTACTGTTGCATCTCATCCGTCAAGCACTGCGGCTGGAAGTCCTGGATGCGGGACCTGATACCGGATGAGATCCTCGGGATGTTCTTCTCGCGGAGGATGGCACTTTCCTTTGCGCTTGCAATCATTCTCTCCCTCTGCGCCAGTTTCTTTCTTGATGTCTGGCAGAGCGACAGCATGAGGGAGCCATCCTACGGCTACTCAATGATCTTCCTGGCAGGGAGTCTCATCGGCCTTGCGGGTACCTGTTACCTGATACGGACCCCCGAGCCGCAGATGACCCGGCAATTCAGTGCTCCGCTTACCAGCCGGTTTCCCGTCTGGTTTGCCGATACGAACTTCCGCAACCTGATAATCTTCCTCAGCCTGTGGAGTTTTGCGGTCAACCTGGCAGCGCCGTTCGTCACGGTCTATCTCCTGAAACGGCTCTCGCTCGATATTACTATCGTAATTTTACTGTCCATTGTCAGCCAGGTATGCAGCATCGTCTCGCTTCCGCTCTGGGGATCCATCGCCGACCGGTTCAGCAACAAATCCGTGCTCCATGTTGCCGGCCCGCTCTTCCTGCTCTGTTTCCTTGCGCTCACCTTCACAAACCTGCCCGATCCGCATGCCTTCACGATGCCGCTTCTTGTCATCGTCCATATCACCATGGGAGTGTCAATGGCCGGTGTCACGCTTGCCGCCGGCAACATCGGCCTGAAACTGGCCCCGAAGGGATCGGCAACATCCTACCTTGCAGGCATCAGCATCTTCACGGCACTCACCGCAGGAATTGCTCCTGTCATCGGCGGGTTTTTTGTCGACCATCTTGCCGAATGCGAACTGACATGGAACCTGATCTGGAAGAGCCCCGGCATCCAGTTCACCATCCCGACGCTCTACCTGATCCACTGGGATTACTTCTTTGTCTTTGCCTTCCTGATCGGGCTGTACTCTCTCCACCGGCTCTCGTACGTCCAGGAGCAGGGTGAGGTGGACGAGCCGATCTTCATCCCCTCGCTCATCGCCTATGGCAAGGATATGCGGAACTTCTCGACTGCCGGCGGCATCCGGAACCTTCTCCGCTTCCCGGTGAACGGCATCGACATCCAGTCCGACAATACCTCGCGGGAATGCCGGCTGGCACGGGAGGCACCGCAGTTATCAGAACAAAAAAAACATACGAGGGAGGGACGGTAGGTCTCCCATTCTTTGGTTCCTTATGATATGCCTTTTATAGTGCCGTGGTGTTATACACAATAAGCGCTGGCAAACATCAGTTCCGATGCCCATGATCCCAAGAATTTCCATTCTCTATGTTGATGATGAACCGGCTCTCCTTGAGCTGGGCAGAATATTCCTTGAAAAGAACGAAACATTCAGGGTTCAGACAAGCACATCGGTCAATGATGCCACAGCCCTGCTTGCTGTAAACCAGTATGATGTTGTAGTCTCTGATTACCAGATGCCGGAACGGGACGGGATCGAGTTTCTCAAATATGTGCGGGCTAATCACGGGGGTCTCCCCTTCATCCTCTTCACCGGCAGGGGCCGGGAAGAAGTGGTTATCGAAGCGATCAATAATGGTGCGGATTTCTACCTCCAGAAAGGTGGCGACCCGGTCCCGCAGTTCGCCGAGTTGTCGCAGAAGATCAGGATGGCCGTTGAGAAACGAAAGACCAGTGAGATGCTCAGGAGACAGACGGTCGTGCTGGGAGAGCGGGTGAAGGAGCTGAACTGCCTGTACCGCCTCGCAGAAGCAATCAATACCCACGGGATCACCCTTGATACGATGTTACAGGACTGTGTCAACCTCATCCCCTCCGGTTACCAGTACCCGGATTGTACGTGCGTCCGTGTGGTGTTCCACGACCGGGAATACACGACACCGGGTTTTTCTAAATCAGTCTGGAACCAGAACGCACTCATCTTCCTTGGCGGTGCCTGTGCAGGTACTATCGAGGTCTCCTATACTGGCAGACTGGCGGAACGGGTGAACGATGCGTTCCTGGCCGAAGAGAATTCCCTCCTGAACGGCGTCGTGAAGATCCTTGAAAACAGTATTGCCCGTAAGATTGCGGAAGACAACATTCGGGATTTCTATGAGAACCGGGAGAATCCGATACAAAAAGATGTGCCAGGGCAGATTTCAGCTGGCGGAAACCTTCAGCGTACTGGGATGGAGGAGGACCTGCGGAAATCCCGGGAACAGAAAGAGGTGCTGCTCCGTGAGGTCCAGCAGCGCGTGAAAAACAACCTGCGTGCAGTTCACGATCTTCTTGCGCTCCAGCAAAAATATATCCGGGACGAGAAGGTTCTCAAGACACTTCATGAAAGCCAGAACCGGATCCGGGCGATGGCGCTTGTCCACGAGATCCTCTACCAGACTCCGGAGATCACGAATATTGATCTTGCGCTGTATGTCAATACACTCGGGAAAAACCTGTTCGATTTCTATAAAATCAAAGGGTCACGGATCACCCTGCGAACGGATATACCGGGGATATGTATCGGGGTAAACTCGGCTATTCCCATCGGCCTGATCATGAATGAGCTGATCTCGAATGCCCTCAAGCATGCGTTTCCCGGGAACTCCTGCGGGGAGATCTTCATCAGGGTCCGGAAAAAGGACCGGTCCATCTCGCTCCTCGTCCGTGACACCGGTGCAGGAATGCCCCGGGACCTGAACTGGCGCGATTCAAAATCGCTGGGGTTACGCATGGTCTTCTCGCTGGTGGAACAGATGAATGGTACTATCGGCCTTGACCGGAGCAGGGGGACTGAGTTCTCCATGGTCCTGGAAGAGCGGAAATGACATGTATCATCTGGTTTTTACAATGAGGATCTCAAGAAGGAACGGAGGATTCTGGGGAGAACAAAAGAGGAGGCCAGAAAGAGATCCGACCGGATAAGGAATGGGGATGATACGGAAACAGAGGGTGAAGAAAAAGGATTAAGAAAGCACCGGATTACGGCCCGACAATTTAATCGAGTCGCCGCACGTCTGCATATGCCCGATCAACAGCGACGAGCATTCCGCAGGAGCGGTATGCAAGGAGCGGGCCCTAGCAGCCGCTGGCGCCGGAGCAACGCGACAAGCCCGGGGCATCAATCCTACCAACAAACAGGGCAACTCCGGAAAACAGCGAGGTGATGTGAGCGGAACGGGTGATACGCCCGTTGAGACGAACATGACGGAAGCGTCTGCGTGGTATCGTTAACAAAAAAAATTGTGGGAATTCAGATCACAATAATTATGAATTAGAAGGGAATTCTCCGGTCACTTCTTCAGGCTCTTCAAAACAAGGTTGGCCGCCTGCTCACCGGACAACAGCATTCCCCCAAAGACCGCTCCCATCCGGCTCTCTCCCCCGACGGCATTGGCTGCCATACCGGCAACAAAAAGTCCGGGGAACACCTCCTTAGTATGCTGGAGAATATGGGATTCGGCTCGGTCAGCCCACATGAAACTCTCGCCTTTTACCTGAAGGTTCCCACCCTTCTTTTCCACAAGCCTCGCAACAACCGAGTCATGACCGGTTGCATCGACTGTATAGCTGCAACGCATGACAAGAGGATCGACATGGAGTTTTCCCATCTCAACGGCAGTCCAGTTGATCACGAGCCCGCTGATCCGCCCGTCTGCCTTGATCATGACATCCTCCACGGACGTGAGATTGAAGAATTCAGCTCCCGCATCACAGGCAGCAGCGGTAAGTTTGGAGACAGCTTCGACTGACTTGGCGACATAATATCCCTCTTCGTAAACAGCGGAGCGGATGTGAAACCGGTCAAGCAGGCGGCGTGCCTCTTCCTGCACGACAATCCGGGGAAACATCATCCCGCCACCCCACATTCCGCCGCCGACTGAGAGTTTCTTCTCGATAATGCCGACCTTGATGCCTTTTTCAGCGATCAGTGCAGCGCAGGTAAGTCCGGCCGGCCCGGCTCCCACGACAGCCACATCCAGTTCCATATAATCGATCAGGGTATTCATCTGGGTTGAGAGAATCGCCCTGCTGATGGTAATTTCATTGAGTTCCATGGTAATTGCCTTCACAGTATATTATTCAGAATACTATTACAACGTTAGGAATCGGGGTAAGGAAAAGAGTTATTTCTGTGATTGTGCATAGTCCCGTGCAATCCCGCATACATCTCGTGCAACACCCATCGGTTCATCCCCCACGATAATACAGACCGGCTCTTTTCCCATTCCTCCGGCATCGCAGATAATTTTCGGCACTCTCCCACCGGCGGCCCGAACCGATTCTGCCGCCTTCCACTGCATCGATAACCCCTCTGCAATCCTGAGTTCGGCAGGTTCAATCCTCCGGTCAATCATGACAGATGCCCAGCCTTGCTGTATGCAATAGTCTGACAGCCAGTCTGAAAATCCGGGAGGATTTGCAAAATCGATCCCGGCCCGGACGGTCGGATCGGTCTTCATGAGTTCGATGATGAACCGGGCCATATGGCCCGATGCACCGAACCGGACTCTCCCGGCAGCCCGTGGCATACCGTTGATGATGGTGATCCGGCCATCTACGGCCAGGACTTCATCGGGAGTTTTTGCATACGGGTGTGCAAATACCATATTGGTCCTGACTTCCGGTATGAGAGCGGTAAATTCCCTGCATGCTTCAACCTTCTCAAGGGCAATCGTCATCCGTCCGAACATGTCGATCTCTGTGGTGGGGTCAGGTTGTTTCATGGTCCTCCTCTGTTCATCTGAATTATGTGATGGGAAGGATTATTGGTTCTCTGGTCATGTGACCGAGCGTCTTCATCTTCCCTGATCAGCTGAGGGTAGATCGCCGCCCCGCTCCGCACGCTTCGTGCACCTGCGGCGCACTCGCACGTGCTACCCGGGCCGGCTTGAATCTGACCAGAATGGCTTTAATGTTATAATAAAAAGCAAATTGAAGCAATCCGGAAACGGGTGACCGATGAAAGAGCAAACCATTCAGTTATTCACCGAGAAGGAAGAAGAATTTGTCAACCTTCTCATTGAGATCGGCACAAAGAAGACCGTTGCACAAATGCTGGTATTTCTTGCAAATACTCCGACAGCAACATCACGGGATCTCGAACGCGGGACGGACCTGCGCCAGCCCGAAGTAAGCATAGCGATAAAATATCTGTCCGGGCAAGGCTGGATCAAAAGTGGTGAGGCCCCGTCCCAGCATAAAGGACGGCCACAGAAAATCTATTCCCTCGCTGTACCAATCAAACAAATTATTGCAGCCATTGAAAAAGCAAAGAAAGACGAGGCCACCGAACGTCTTGTTCTCGTTAAGAAAATACGAGATTATATCTGAATATCCCAAAAATCCCGATTTTTGAAACCTCCGTCGGAGAAAAAGACCTTCATATTCGCGTTCTGGTGACCGTTTTGGGGCCCGGATAGGGTAAACTAGGTGGCAAAACCCGGCACGATTTAAGGGCCTTTGGTGGCTGTTATACGAGGCACAAATCAGCCGTATTTTGGCAAACGGGGCAATTATAGGGCATATTCTCCACAGGAACTGAAAATATGGATAATCCGAGGTTTTCCGGTAGTGGCCCGGAGACGGGGGCAGGAAACGGAGCCCGTATAGGGCTTATTTCCCCTCAGGGTCCGGATCCCTCCATTTCAGGTCCTTCCGACGTGGATAAAAAGGGGAAAACTGGTTTACCCGCCCATTCCCGTAATCAATCCGACAATCTGCTGAGCTATCACCGGGTCCAGGACCTGAGCCAGCACCAGCCCGGCCATCGAAATGAAGAAGGTCCAGAAGACTTTCTTCACCTGCTCGTTCTTCCCGAACGCCTCGATCGCGGCGTCCGTGTCCGCCTTCATGGCTTGCTGGATAAGCTTCGGCAGGAACACGAAGAGCGGCAGGAAAAGAACCGCAGCCCCGATGAACGCGAGCGTGATTTCTGCCCGGCCCGCCATATAGATCCCGACCGGGACTGCAAACACCCCGGCCAGGATCGCGGCCATCCCGACCTCGCCGAACCAGAAGTAATGCCGCTTTTCAGCGTAGTTCAATCGCTCTGCATCCGTGAGTGAGGAGAGATCGAAGATGCCGATGGTGTTCAGCATCCCGTACCAGACTGCGTGCGTCTCCTCCGGGTCGGCAACGATGCCGAGGAAGAGGATTGCGACCGGCACCATGAGCAGGATGGGCGGCAGGTGCGCGAAGAGAAAAATGAGCGCGAGCAGGAGCCCGGTACCGCAGATGGCGGCCCGGGTCTGCACCTCGTTCTCAAACATCGCGGTCCTCCGCGATCCTGATCTCAAAGACCGGGCTGGTATATCCACCATTTGCCGGGCTGAAGTCCCGGACCCGGCCCATCTGCGCAAACTTGCGCCGGCCCGTGCGGATCTGGACTGTATGAATGCCCGGGGCCCGGGGGAACACCCGCCGCCCGTCCACATCCCGCATGTCCATATACGGCGGGATGTCGAACCAGTCCGGCCAGAACCGGACCCCTCGCGGGATATCCGTTCCCCGGTACAGATCCTGCAAGCGCAGGGGCGACATGTTGTCGTAGATCACATCGATGATCAGGTTCTCATCATCCTGCTCCGGATGCAGGTCCAGCTCATAGAAAATCGGATTGCGCCGCACCTCGTCGCGGGTGAGCGGTTTATCCGGTGTGAGCGGTTCAAGACCGCCAAACTTTCCGCGATACAGGCCGGTCACTGTTGCGACCGGCTGCACGTTCTCATAAACCATGATACTCCTCCTTGTAGCATTCGTGCTCGTCCCGGAGTTTCTTGAACTCCTCGACAATCTCATCATATTTGCCGATCTTCTGGTAGATGGCAAACAACATGGGATAGAGCGGAAGCACAGTTGCAAGCACTATCCCTAAAACTTCAATTTCCATGGCGGTCCTCCGCAAAAGTGACGAGAGGACCAAAAAGAGAGGGGACCGGAGGTCTCCTCCCCTCCGGGTCGTTTCGTCAAAACGGTTCTAGGCGAGAGCTGCCACAGTGTCCGCCCAGGTCTCCACATTCGTCCGGATTGCGTCATCCGAGTACGAAGTGATGGTGACCCGGTCGCGGCTGAAGTTCACCATGTAGATCTCACCGTTCGCGTCATGGCACCGCAGGGAGGCGCTGAATGCATCCTTCCCGAGATCGTGGACCACGGACCCGCCGTGAGCCGTGCTGACCGCAGCGGCAGCGAGCAGTGCAGTCACACCCGCATTGAACTTTGCCAGGGTGTCGAATTTGTGGCTGCCCGTGCCAACGGTCTTGGCATCGGTGTCCTGATAGACGAGTTTCGCGGTGTATGCCTCCTTGGTCTTCTCGACCGGGGGGTGGCTCTGACCTGCAGTCATATACGCTACACACTCAAAGGGATTGTCGGTGATGACCGACTGGACGATCGTGTTGAACGTCGCAACATCCACGATGGGTTCTGCAAGGGTGCGGGTCGCACTCTTGACATTTGCACTCTGTACGAAATCTGCCATTCTTCACTCCCGCCCTTGGGCCCTTGGGCTGAATAATACTCTATAGGACGGGGGGCTTAGGTTTTACTGAAGGGAAGGAGAAAGGAAACCTCAAGGCAATTTAGCCACATAATTGAATTGTGACAGAAATCATCAAAATGCAACATTACGTTCCAAGAGTATACCTGAGAAATTTTTCCTTTGACCAAAAATCAAACGATTATGCTATTTATTGTTTTGATAAAACCAATTCGAAGGCATTCCCCGTAAACATTTCAAATATTGCGTGTGAACGTTTCTTTTACGATATTGAAAACGACGAAGATCAGACCATCGAAAAATTACTCTGTAAATACGAAGGGGCGTATGCGGGAGTGTATAACAAGATTATCGAAAACTGGAATCTGAATTGTTTAAACAGCGATGAGAGGACAATTCTGGCATTCTTTTTCTCAATCCAATATCTCCGGACGAAAGAACAACGGATCTCCTATCGTGACGTATTCAACTGTGTGAAAGACCGGTTAACCCAACAGTGTTCGAGCGAGTCGCTCAAAGAGGACCTTGAGGCATGCGGTCAGGAATCGGTATTGAAAGAAGGACATCTAACTGTTTTTATGAAGGCCGTTCCGGAAATGGCGCAAAAATTGCTCACAATGAAATGGACATTATGTAAAAATACAACAACGATGCCGTTCTGGGCTTCGGATAACCCGATTGTGATGGATAACCATGCAGAAAATAAGTACGATCGCTATCTGGGGTATGCCTGCCCGGGAATAGAGATGTACCTTCCCTTAAATCCACAATATTGCCTCGCAATTTTTGATTCTGCGAAATATCATGTGCTGCCGGGCATCATGGAAACAAAAAGCATCGAGAATGTAATTTACAACAATTGTCTGCAACTCATGAACTCCACACGGTTCATTTTCTCAAATACCGAAGACTTTTCCTATGCCGAGAAATTCCTGGAGAAAAAACCTGAATACAAAAGTGTTGATCGGCAGAGGATCTTTCCTCCGTGATACCCCTTACAGAGCATCCTCTTCATTTCGGATCTGGTCCTCGATGAACTTGCGGATCTCCTCTTTTCCCGGGAGCCCAAGCTGATACTTGGAGACAAACAACTGGTTGTCCATACTTCTTCGTCCGCAGGTGATTCACTCATACAATCTCCAAAAACTCTGAGTATTATTAAAGACAGTGTATCGCAATTCGAATCAAATAATTTTGCGTAAACCATTATTATTTAGAGGATATCTCCTCCGTATGTCTCCAATTGGGAAGACCGGGGAAGGTACTCATTACATTTTAAAAGGGCGCCAAATGGGCTAAAGAGGCACAGAAGGAGTATCATTGAGGTACCACCCATACAGCCCCTATCCCGGCAACCGCCATCTCGAATCGTTCCGGCCCATCCCCGAAATAGAACCGTGCCGGTGAAAATATCGGTCCTGACTCATCCCCCTGATAAGGGCCTAAAAAAGGAGAGAAAAAGTTATAACAATAAGATATTATTTGGGAAGTAAGACATTAATTTTTTGAAATAATGCAGCCGCCCTATCGATTGTGGCAACGTCGATTTTTTTGAGAAGATCGGATTGCTCATTCAGCAGAAAAACCGCTGGTAGATAATGATTGAAATGGCCTCCCGAAATAGCTTGGAGTTTGAAGTATTCCTCGATTCTCTTGACAATCCGGGGATTTTGGTTTGTAAAGGATTTGAGGGTTAATTTTTGAGATAATTCTTTAGGGTAAGCACCATTAACTAAATTCAAATAAAACTGGGGTTCGAATAAATCTTCAATATCGGCATCTTTTGCCCCGGTTATCTCACCGATATTGATCAGATTTTTATTACCGAGGAAATGGTTCCCCTTTAAATTTTTTATCCGCTGTTTATCTCGTTCTGAAATATCTATCAAAACGGCGATGTTCAATTCATTCGCTCCCAGTAATGATACGAATGTTGAAACCTTATCTGCCCCACCAACGGGGGTCACTACCCAGCGGGGATCCAGACCATTTTTCCCATGGCTGATTACAGCCTCACTTAAAATCTTCAGATAAATCAAATCTGATGGGCCTTCTACGAGAAGACAATTGGGACCAATAAACAAAGTTTGGGCAAGATCATATCCAAGTGCCGCCTGAAGAGGGAATATTGTATCTTGATCATTTCGTAATATATCCTCACTAATTTTTGTTCCTTTTTCATCCACATCTTGAACAGTCCTGACGCTGGTCAATGCATTTGGATCGATCATGAACGGTGAATGGGTTGTATATATCACCTGATGTTTCGGGGCAAGACGTTCATCGATAAACCTGAGAAAGTCCCCTTGAGCTTTTGCATGCAGATTTAATCCAGGTTCATCTAGCAAAAGGATCAAATCTGCGTCACTTCGCTCGATTTGGGAGAAATATGCAAAGAATGAGAAAAACCAGATAAATCCCCGTGATCTTTCATCAAAAGGCACAGTAACCCGGTGACGGTTGTTCTTAATTCTTACGTGGAGGATAGGACCATTATTCAACGGGGGCGGATCGTTTGGATTTGCCTGGGAGATATCGAACTCCACTTCAAGCTGTTTGTTCTGAGTCCAGTATTCAAATACCTGATCGGAGATACTGATTGATGCGGCTTCTAATTCCGCTTTCAGACGTTCATAATTTGTTACACTCTCAAAATCCTCAAGTTTGTTATCAGAAAGTGATAACAGCGCTAAGAAGGTCCGATCTGCTTCATCAGTTTGATTTTGATCTCGCCGCGTTTTGAGGAAAGGAATTGAAATACGTCCTTTCATTGTGCAATAATCATCAAAATACACAAATTTTGGAATAAATTTTGTGAGAAATTCATTGATAATATACTCATTCAGCCCTTTTGGAAATCGGGAATTAACTGTGGTCAAAAGAGTATTGGCCACGACTTGGCTTTCTTTATTCTTTTCAAGGAGTTCTTTAAATTCGTCGAGTGTCTCAATATTCGTAGCCTGTTTTTTTACGTCGTCCAACAATTCAGATGTGATTAGCATATGCTGGACTGCTGTCTTCTCATCTGTTTGTAAACTCCACACACGGGAATTTTTGAAATTTTTAGTCACTTTTACAATATTGGATTTTAAAGCATTTTTTCCAAGGACAGATTCAATTTTATCAATTTCCTCTTTTAAAAGTTCAAATTCAGCAATTACAACCACAGCGGGAGTTTTATCATGAATTTGTTTGTACCTTGTATATCCTTTTCTTGGATAGTCCATGATATCGAAATTTCCATTTGCACCCTCAACAGGACTTAATTTTTGTAAAGCCTGAAGAAACGCAGTTTTACCGGACTCGTTTTTACCGACAAGGCATGTGACCGTATCAATTTTTACGGGGTCTGAATCATCAATACTCTTAAAATTTTGTACATGAGCGGTGATTAATTTCATAATCATTCCTCTTGTTTGATCGGCGACTGATCAAGATCTGATTACTATTCCTCTATCTGTTGTCATTTATAAACGATATGGGATATGATGCGTTATCATTGTGATATATTTTTAGTATTCGGTTCACAATGTGAAAATAACAAAAGGGTATTTTTTCGATTATAATTTTTTAGAATTCTGAAAAGAATCGTTTCTGGAAGAATGTTATGAGGTGAAAATTTCATTTCTCAGCATCTATTCAGACTTTCGGCACACCCCAAACCGCCCCGATCTCAGCAAACGCCTTCTCGAACCGTTCCGGCCCATCCCCGACATAGAACAGTGCCGGTGAAAACGTCGGACCGGGACCCTCATCACCAGCAGGCCCCACAAACCGGATCCTCGCAGAAGGAAAACATACCCGGCACGATATCGCCGTCAGCGTCTTCCATGCAGCAGTCTCGGTCGCCGATTTCCACAGTACAATCGCCTCCGTGGTCCGGCCTGCGGACCGCTCCAGATATAATTTCGAGAACCACTGCTCGACACCGGGCCCGAACGGGGGATTAAGAAACACCCGTCCCGACCAGGGCTGCACGAGCCCGTTGTCCTGAGCTGTGTAATGCCTCGCTGCCGGCACGTTCGGGATCTCCCGGCAGTTGCTGGCCGGGTCCAGATCGATTGCGCCCATGCACGCGATCACTGCATCGAGGATGTACTGCGGCGTGTAATGCTCCGTGCTCTCGTGCGAAAGAAGGGCTGGAGGGACGGTCATATGATGAGATGATGTGTAAAATCACCGGCTTAGTCTTTACTGAAGACCGGGACGCAGGACGGGGACACAGAAATCGCACATAATATTAAAAAGCATATTTACATCCGCCACTCAATATCTCTTATTCATCTCAGCAAAATCCTCTGACTCCCGGGTGAGGATAAGCACGATTATGACAACGATAACGACGACAACAAGCAGGACAACAACATGATAGGCATCTTCGTCAGCAGTGTGCAGAAGGAATACGGCGATGAGCGCCGTTCAATTCGTGAATTTATTCACAATGATCCTCTTCTGAAACAATTCTTTCATGCATTCATATTCGAGGATCTCCCTGCCGCCGATCATCGGCCTGATGAAATTTATCTTGATGAAGTGAATCGGTGCACAATATATCTGGGAATTTACGGGAAACACTACGGACCGGAGGATGCAGAAGGACTTTCCCCAACCGAACGGGAATTTAATCGCGCAACCGAGCAATGCAAACACCGGCTGATTTTCGTGCAAGGTTCCGATGACACCGGAAGGCACAGCAAGATGTCTGCCCTCATCCAGAAAGCAGCGGGACAGGTAATACGGCGACGTTTCACGGATATTTCGGATCTGAAAACCCAGATCTATGCGGCTCTTGTCCAGTACCTCAGCGAGAATGGCCTTCTGCGACACAAGCCTTTTGACGAAGCAATATGTATCGGTGCATCGATCGATGATATTTCCCCGGAAAAAATCGCCTGGTTTCTCTCGGTCTCAAAGAAGGAACGGAAATTTCCGCTCCGGGCAGGCACACCGGCAGAGGCGGTTCTGTCTCACTTAAACCTGCTTGATGGATCACAGCCTACGCACGCAGCGATACTTCTCTTCGGGAAAAACAGTCATCACTTTCTCCCAGCAGCGGAGATCAAATGCCTGAGCTTCCGGGGCACAAAGATCGAGAAACCAATTCCCTCCTATCAGATTTATACCGGGACGCTCTTCGATCAGGTGGACAATGCTGCAGATTTTGTACTTTCAAAACTTGATCGCCGCGTTTCTGCACGGGATGAAACACCAGTGAGTGATACCGGCTATGAGATCCCGGTCCCTGCTATCCATGAAGCACTTGTCAATGCTGTTGTCCATCGGGATTACACATCCAAAGCAGCAGTTCAGGTTATGGTTTTTGCAGATCGGGTAGAAGTGTGGAACCCTGGTGCCCTGCCCTCGGACCTGACACCCGACAGTCTCAAGACAGAACACCCATCCATTCCTCACAACCCGCTCATTGCCCATCCGTTGTACTTAACGCACTACATCGAGAAGGCCGGTACCGGGACGCTCGATATGATCACGTATTGCAAGGAGGCCGGTCTTCCGGAACCGGGTTTCGAGCAACGCGGAGGCCAGTTCGTTGTCACCCTCTGGAGAGACTGGCTGACAGAATCCGTGCTGGCTGAATTTGGACTTAATGAACGACAGATGATGATCATTACCTTCATGAAAAGCCATGCCAGAATTACCAATACCGAATGTCAGAGTCTTACCGGTGCCGCCCGTAAAGCGACGAGCCGCGATCTCGGAGGACTCGTTGACGCCGGTCTTCTGATTCGTGTCGGTGAACGACGCGGGGCGTATTATGAACTCGCCCGAAGTAAACACAAAGAAATTATTTGAGACGGTTTCTTTCAACCAGCAACTGAAGATCGGGAAAAATATGGGACAATTATGAGACATATGAGACATGTGTGATATATGAGACAAGTATGGGACATATGAGACATGCATCAAACAAAATCCCCGTGGGGGAATGGGGCCATAAAGGGGCCTAAGGGGCCAAGATTCAATAGATATTACCCCGAAATTGAGGGATTGAATCGATGATTTTCAGTTTCACGCCACAGGACATTCATTTAATGACCATGTGAACCGGACGATCTATTGATCGTCCGGTTCACAGGGCCTTGTACGGTGATATCTATCTCTGAAGAGCAGATCCTTATTCCCCTGAACGCGAAGGAATATTCAGACGCCCATCAACCAATCGTTGAAGAAAATCTGATGCGTTTGCCATTCTGTTTTAATGAATATTCTAAACCGTTTATCGGTTTTGAACACCTCAATTCGCTCTATCGGGAATCATATTCCTGTCTTATCCACGGGAATTATCATGCCGGAATTGTCATAATGAATCAATTGCTCGAAGAGACATTAAGAGAAATTATTCGTGTTCATACCGGAAAGAATGATGGTTCTGTTCTGGAGGGATTATTGTCCTCTATGTCTCAGCAGAGCAAGGTAACACTAAAACGATATCTCATTCATCCGGAACTTGTCAATCAGATTTCTAAAATAAAAGAGGATATCAGACATCCCTACACGCACATGAGATATCGCAAGATTTTACGTGGTCAAAAAATATCCGCAGCAAAAATTATGGTGGGAACCGATCCCGAAAAAATTCTGGAGAATGTGAAAAACGGAGTTGAGGCTTCGAAAGAAGGAAAATTACAGTATGATGAATATGATCCTAGTGGAGATCCTGTTGTTGCTGCATATTTGAAACGAGATATCGATAAAGTACTTGCAATTCAACTCGCATGGAAAATATATCCGCTCTATTGGCTTTTGATGGAAGAGTACCTCAACCAAGAAATTACCGAGGCATCCTTGAAAAAATTCGGCTCTATGTGGGAGCCGGTGGCCCAAAAAGAAAAAAACCAAGTGGGTTAACAGTTTTTGTTGAGAGAGACTATTGCGGAACCCCCGACACCGCCAGAAGAAAACCCATAATGTTTTTTCAAGGGATACGTGAATATTACATTCATGAGTGAAAAATTTACTTACGATATTCCCGATTCAAATCTATATCTCAAAGGAGTGATAGCTCTACTTCGATCAAAAAATGAGATAAAAATTGCTGATCTTCTTATTGGTTGCAAGTGTGACATTTCGCACGCTTCCCAATTTTCTCGAAGAAGATATGATGCCTTCTATACCTGGATTAAATTCTACGTCCCTCTCTCAAAACTCGAATCTTTCTCAGAATATGCAAAACATAGAATTCTCGAAGAATGTAACGCGGCAATGCCGGATATATCGGGACTCGATGTAATGAAAATTGAAATTTCACCACTGTTGGAGGAAATTTCAGAAGAACCAACACTTTCCGTCGATTTAGAGAAGATATCGGCTGAATTAACTAACAAATTCGCTCAAATTCTGCCACCAGAAATCTTGAATAATGGAAAAGAAATGGCGGAAGTTTATTTGTATCTTTATTGCATCGAGAACAGTTTGAGAATCTTCATCGAATCCGTTGCGAAAGAAAAATATGGTGATGACTGGACATCCAAATTAAAAATGAATCGTTCAATCAAAGATAGTATATCAAGACTCAGAGATCTGGAAGGTCGCAATAAATGGTTGAGCATACGAGGTAAATCTGAATTATTTTTGGTCGATTTCAAAGATCTAGGATCCATCATTTCCCAAAATTGGGATATCTTCAAACCACATTTCCCTGATTTGAACTGGATTGAATCTAAAATTGGGGAGTTAGCCCAATGTCGCAATCTGGTTGCACATAATAGCTACATTGACGACCACGAAAAAGATATAATTCGAGTGAATTATCGAAGCATTTTGAAACAAATCGGTGTAATCGAATAATTTTTCCACTCATACTAAACCCACTTTCCGTGCATCATCCCGCACGCCTCTCCCGTAACAATGCTCGCAGAGCTTCACGCCCATCTCGCGATCCAGCCACACCGCCTTCGCAATCCCGCAGACCGAGCACTTCCCGATATCCGCCGTCACCCGGCTGCACCGGGAGATCTCCACGGCCCCGGGCAGCGGGACCGATGCGGTCTGTTCCGTTTTTACTGCCTCGTTGAAACATGAGCGGCAGATCCGTCGGGCCTCCTGCTGGTCCCTGGGCCGGGCCCGGCGCTCTTTGGTATATTTTTCAATATACCGGGAGCCTTTCTTTCCGCAGGCATAGCACGGTGTCTTCGGCTCCGGGATCTCGAGTTTTTTGTAATCACCGGCCCTGATGGACCGGGGCGGATCCTTGTTTACAGCAGGGGGTGGGGAATCCGGGCTCGTTTCAGCAGTTTTACAGCATGTGCTGTAAGAGCCCGGGGAGACCGGTGGGGCCGGATTCGGCTTTTGAACCGCTCCGGTCAGAGATCGTTTTTTATTTACAGCATTTTCAGAATCATGAAGACACTGATCTGTATCTTTTCCGGAATTTTGACCGTCTCCATAATTCCGGTTTTGCTGTAAATGACCATCCTTTAGTACAGAATTATTTGTACAATCATCTTCTTTGCAGGAACCGGGCGCACCGGGTTTACCATTTTGATTTACAGCAGTTGCTGTAAAACTGCTGTAAACGTGCTGTAATGCTGTAAATGAACCTGCGCCGCCATCCTCATCGCTGTCCTTCGGGTCATGATCGAGCCAGCAGGCCCCGCCGTTCGCCCACTGCCGGAAGATCTCGCGGCTCCACGTAAATGCCTCGGTCCTGCGCCGGACTGAAACGCCCTCTTCATCATTTATCGTCACCGTCCGGTCCGTGAACGAGAGGGCCGGGCACTTCTCCAGCAGCCCGGTGTAATTCTTCCCCCGGCTGTCGTAGCCTTTGATCATCCGGTAAATGCCCATGTAGGACCCGCCTGTGAATCGCTGGAGGTCCTGGATAGTGAACTCCGGTTGGTCGGCCTTCTCGATGATGGCGAGCAGGTCAGACTCTTTCTTCGTCATCTTTGATTCCTGCCCGCCCGCGGTCCCGTTCAGGAGCGTGAAGACATCGTTCGCGGCCGAGAAGTCGGCCTCATTCGCGTACACGCAGAGCGTCCCGTCCTCGCTCGTCTTCTGCTGCCGCTGCATGAAGAAAAGGGCTGCGTGGCTTTTGATCAGGTCGTAGAGCATGTCGGGGTTGCGCCGGTTGCAGATGGCGTTGAACCGGATCCGCTTCGAGTAGGGGATGATCACCCAGATCATCTGCTCGTGCAGGATCTCCCAGATTGCCCTGCAGGTCCTCAGCTCATCTGTCTCTTCAACGAACAGGTCCGGGTCCAGCATCTCGCGGGCCTGCTTCGCCTCAAGTACCCGGGCGTCTTGCTCAGCTGACTCATCGATCCAGCAGGTCAGCATCCGGTTCATCACCTGATCATCGCCAGTCCCTTCCTTCTTCGCAATCCACCAGACGCACCGCTCGGGGATCGTGCAGACCCGCGAAGTCAGGTCCTTCGTGACCGTCGTGTGCGTAATCGGTTCGTGAAAGTTCGAGGTCGCGGATTTCAGGATCTCCTGAATGCCGTCCGAGAGTTCGGTGTCGTCGCTCATCAGGACCGTGCGAGGCCGGAGGTCTTTCATGTAATAGAGCGCCTTGTTGCTCACCGTGCCTTTCACCTTGTACGCATCCGGCACCTGGCGCATCATCTTCCGGAAGGCATGGGTCTTGCCCTTGCCAGAATCACCGGTCACGGAGACATGCAGCCCGTCCGAATTCTTCACGGCTTGTGATGCCATTGAGAGGACCATGCACCGGGCTACGATCTCGTCGCCAACATGCTCCTGGGCGAAGGTCCGGAGCATCAGGGCCACCGGGTCGCCATGTTCGAGCACATCGAGGGCCGCTGCCCGGTTGTCGGGTGAGCCCGCAACCGGGGCCGAGCATGGGTCGGTTCTCCCTTCTTGCTCAACCTTTGCCCGGGCCCGGTCCTTCCGGGCGGTCTGCTGTTTTTGCTCCCAGCCCTTCCGCTTCGTAGCCCGGTCCGGCTCATACCGCTCGCGGAGCTCCTGCCAGCGCTGCGTACCGCCTCCGCAGGACGTGTGCTTGCAACCGGCGAAGACTGCGCCGTTCCCGAACTGGATCGCAAAGCCCCCGTCCTTGTGCGCTGACGAGAACGGGCACTGGTCGAAGATGAAGAGTGTGCCGCCGCTGTACGGCTTCTCGGTCCTGACATCGAGGCCGTGGTCTGCGAGCCAGTGGCGCAGGTCGAAGCCCTTGCCATTCACCGTTGCCGGCTGCGGCTGTGCGTGCTGTTCGGTCGGCAGCCGGGCCGCGAGATCCCTGAGCTGTTCCGCTGTCGCAATCTTCAGCTCATCCGGGGCCGAGATGATGCGGCTCCTCCGGTACGGACGTTCCGGGGTGTTGTCACCCTTCCGCGATATCGTACCGTAGAGTTTCCAGATGCGGGCCGCGTTGAAGTTCGCAGTATCCACGTTCACCCGCTCATCTGAGAAGAGCGTGTCGAGCGTTGCGAGGCAAGCCTTCACGAGTGCTGTTGCTGCTTCATCGTTCGGCAGATCGATGCGGTACAGAAGGTGGGCCCCGTTGCCGGAGTCGGCCCGGACCGGTTCCGGGAAACCTAGCCCGGCCATCCACCGGGCAATCTCTTCGGCTTTTGCCAGGGCCAGCCCGTGCTCCTCATCAGTACTCGACACACCACTCGGTCGCAGCGGGTCGATGTCGATCGGCAGCCAGCGGCGGCGCAGGATATCCGCATCGCTCGTCGTGCTGTCCTTCTTGCCGAGCCGCATCTTGATCCGGTTCGCCCGGCGCGAGAGCAGGGCCGGGTTCACCTCGTTCAGCGTGACGTAGATGCCGTGTACTGAACTGTCTGTATCCAGCGGCTCAACGGCCTTGATGAGCGCAGCATGATCACTGAAGTAGCCGCTGTGGGTGAACTGGTCGGTGAGTGCCCGGACCTCGACGACCTGCCAGGGCCCGGCTAATCGGGCAACGGCATCACGGAGCAGACCATCCACACGTCACCACCCGGGTCCCTGCTCTGGTCTGCGGTGAAAAAATTACCAGGTCAGCCATGCCCGTCGCCTTCTTCCGGGGCAGGCTCCTCCTGCCTCACTCGCTCCGCGTGCTCATCGAAGGTCTCGACCTTCACGGTATAGCGGTGATGGAATTTTCGCTCGACAAAGATGTGAAAGACCGATTCGCCCTTCTTCTTGATCAGGTCCGCGATTGCTTTCGGGATCAGGTAGAGCGGGATGCCATCGACTTTTTCAGTCATGACTGCCGGCTTCTTCTCCTCAGTGGGCATAGGCAGCCACCTCGCGGATCTCGTCCGGCAATATCTCGTAACAGTGGAGGGAGCCGTTGGGCGAACTCACCCAGAGCTCGCAACGGATGAAGATGTTGCCCGGGTACCGGGTCAACAGCGAGCGGAACTGGCAGATCTCGAACCTGCAGAGCGATTCAACGTACGGGATGTTCAGGGCACCGGTCGCGGTCCGGAGTTTGACACCCAGGATCTCGTAATCGCCCCGCAACCCGACAAGATGAAGCGGGATGTACTCTGCAAGAAAACTGCTCCCTACCGGCAGAACCGGCTCGTAGCCCCGGGAGACGAGGAGTTCCAAACCCCGCTGCCGGGAGGCGGACCGGGCGCTCTGCGCCATCATACAGCACCCCCATCACCACCGGCGTTTTGCCCGCGACACAGGATCTCCCGGATACCGTCGCGGGTAATTTCGAACTGCTGGAACTGCCGTGAGGGAATCGAGATCCAGACTTCGAACCGGGAAGCCAGAAGGCCGGAAGGAAGCTGTAAAAAGAATTTCTTCATCCGCCCCATCTCATCCCGGCAGAACTCCTCGGCATCACTCAGCGAGACAAGGGGACGAAGGGAGATCTTCAGTTTCACCATCACATTGTCAATGGTCCCATCGTCCAGTTCCTTGCGTGCGGTCAGGTTGTAGGGGATGTACCGCGAAGTCCGGACAATGTCGCTGACTATCATCGGCTCGTAGCCCAGGCTGAGCAGGATGTTTCCCGCCTGTTGCTCCAGAACATGGAAGCGGTGGACGGCACTCATGCCGCACCCCCGGAGTGCGATGCTACGGATCGGTACAGCGAGCGTTTCGGGATCTCCCGGATGCTGTCCCTCATGACCTCGAAGCACCGGAATCCGTAGGTCAGCGAGTAGATCCAGATCTCGTAATGATACCCGGCTTCCCCGATGTGGCGGGCGATGTGCTTGCGGAACTGCGAAAGGTCAATGCCGCATTTCTGCATGACCATATCGACCGTTGAGGGGAGATGGGAGAATTTACGGATGCGGATGAACCGTTTCTCGCCGGAATCCCGCTCCGCGACAAGGTGGGCCGGCGGCTGGTTCTTGTTGAAACCGGGCGGGATGACCTGGACCCGGTAACCATGCAGCCTGAGGAGCTCGCGGGCCCCGTCCTCGATGAGCGTTCCGCGACGGCTGGTCATGATGCAGCACCTCCCTTGTGCGGCGTAAGTATTTCCGGTTCCGGTACATCTCCCGGGACCTCGAAGAGAATGCAGGAGACGTCTTCGCCGAGCGCAACCGCGATGAACCGGTCGCGGGGGAGCATGTACCGGACACTGCCGACCGAGATAATGACGGCCCGGCCCGAGGGATTGAGGGAAACCAAGCCGGATGCGACCGGGTTACCGGACGGGTCCGGGTTTTTCTGCAGCAGGGGGATGGTCTCTCCGACAAACAGTAGCATCCCCATATCTTCTGGGCGGATGAAATACGATTTGTCCCAGATCCGGATGTGGACATAGCCGTCGCTCCCGGTCAGCACGATACCGGCGGAGAAATGGCTCATACTGATCCTCCCGCCAGCCTGCCTCCTTCAGTGAGGAATTTAAAGATGGAAATAGAAGTATCTATGGCAGTCTCACGGCGTGACTGGGTAAGTTTTGTTTGTGAGCTGCCACTGGTTATTGCGTGCATGATACCTCCTCTTTTGTGACGATCTTCCAGCGCCCGTGTTCAACCATCTTCTTCCCGATGCCATAGAAGCCGGACCGCTTCTCGTAGGCTTCCACGGCTTCCTGCGTTACCCGCAGGGGTTCGCGATTTATTGTGTTCTGCATGTTTTCACCGACTTTGTTAAGTTGTGTTCAGCCACATTCCCCAATTGTTGAAACGTTCTTTTTCCCTCGTGTCACGCAAAGCAACGGCTATCATCCGGTCAGATGCCACTCTCCTCGAAACGGCAGGTGGCCTATCGGATCAAAGCAATAAGCGGATCACGGTTAACGATTGCCTGAAATCTACAGACTATCACCAAAAAAAGTAAAGAGCGAGAATATCGGGGAGTGGTTGCCTGTCAGCCGGCAGCACTGGCCCGTGTTCTTCTTACATCCTTTTCCGGACGCCAAGCTGTTCATCCTGACCCGGCTCTTTTGCAATGCAACCGGTTCGGGCCGACGGATCAGGGCCGTGATCTTCGTCGTGATCGAAGCCACTGCGGTCTTTATCCGGCTGCCCGCCTTTTGGAGGAAGTCCAACAGCATTGTAATTGTTTTATAAATTCGCAGTTGTTTAAAGTGTTTTCTGAACCAGCGGGTTACATGGGCGCTTTTTGTCGTACACGTGTAACACAATTGGCAGATTTTACTGCACCAGAATGCCAAGCGCGGCTGGAATTATTGAGAAATGGAAAAGCAATACTTTGAATTTTTCAGTCAAGTACCAGAGGGTGCGGGAGGTGCCGCAAATTTTGTGAAGTCATTAATGCGAGTGGATGGCAAGTAGAAAGGTAAAAACGGATATATATCGAAGGGATAATTTTAGATATGGTCTTTGGGAAGAATTTTTTGAAGTCTATTACTTCATTCTTTCCAGATCGAGAAAAAGTTCTTGAAGAGATTGAAGATTTGAAGGTAACTTGCGAACTTGAAACGGCGAAGATCGGGTTCGGTTTTTTGTTTATTGTTGTTTCAGCATACGGGCTTCATAATTTGGTTACTCCAATAATCCCAGAAATGCCATCCTGGGGTTTTACATTACTCTTTTCATTACTTTTCAGCTTGTTGATGTTTGGTCTTAATTTAACGATCAATGGATTAACTTCGAACGCTGCCAGAAACAAAAAATTCCAAGATGGAGTAAATAGAAAATTAGAGGCTTTAATCTCAAGAGGAACTCCACCAGAGAATATCCAAGAAGCTGAGGAAACTATGACTTCCCAAGAGAAAAGTAACAAATTTGGTGAGACACTCATAAAAATAGGATTTGCAGTTTTCATAGTAGTTTATATCATTTGGTTTGTCTGGACAATGAGCCAGCATTCGAATGATTCGCAATATATTACAACGGCCATTCTTGCAATTCCAACATTAGTTGTTGCAGTGGTCACGTACATGTACGTTTTATTGACAAGGGATCTTGTAAAAATTAACCAAGATCTTGTCAATGCCCAAAAACAGCCAATATTTTCACTTGATATTGAAAATAGGGAAGGATGCCGTGTTGTTAACCTGTGGAATACCGGAGAAGTCGCAAGAAATGTTACGATTATCTTTACTGCCAATTGGGATTTTCAACAGCCTTCAATTAATCTCCTCTCTCTGAAGCGAGATTCGCAATGTGAATTATTGGATAATATAAGTCAAATTTTAGGCAATGGTCATATTTGGACGGTAACGGTTGACTATGAAAACATTTTCTCGCAACATTTCCATGAAGTTTTCCCACTATCTAATGAGAAGTTGCAATCTCTGGGAACCACTCGAATAATAATACCTGGTGGAGTGCTATAAGAGGTTGAATTTCATCGTCGAGCAACTAGGTTATGGGGGAATTCGTATAACCCCCCGTAAAAAAATTATAATTCCCCTTTCCTCTTCATCTCCGCAATCCTTTCATCAATCAGCTGCCGCAGAATATCCGGGTTGTCCCTGAGGACGCTCTGCTGGATTCCCTCATCGGTATCGATCACAACATCGGAAAGATGCTGGCCGCACGAGAAACAGTAGTTTGAGGTGGGAGGATTGATCTTCCGGCAGTGCGGGCACTGGATCGGTTCCAGCCGTGATGTTGCATTTCCGTTATCCACGACAGTTATCCCGTAGGATTTGAGCATCGCAGAATCGATATCCTGCCCGGTGAGATGGGCGTAGGTCCGGAACATATCGGTGCTGATGTTGCCCCACATCATGAGCTTGATCACGCTTTCCGGTACTTGTTCCTTGATGAGATGCGTGATACGGCTGTGCCGGAAGATGTGGGGTGTGACATGTTTCTCAATGCCCGCATGCCTGGCAATAACCTTGAGATGCTTGTTGATGGTCGCATGGATGAGAGGTTTGCCATGCACGTTCACGAAGACCAGCGCGTTCCCGCTCGGGTCCGGTTTGTAGCAGGCCCGCCACTGTGCCAGGTATTCGTTTGCCATTATGAGCCGGACGTACCGGGGCATGTTGGTCTTGAAGTTCACGTTCGCAATGACACCGTATTTATCGAACGTGAGATCGCCCCAGGTCATGGTCCCGATCTCGCCAATGCGGAACCCTCCTTCGTACAGCGTCATGATGAGAGCCCGTTCCACGGGGCGGGTGCACGCTTTGATCATCGCGGTGATCTCGTCCGGTGTCAGCAAGTCGGCGGCCACCTTGGTCATAGGATCCTTGGCGGGTATCCGGAGTTTGCGGAGCTTGGTCTCGCTGAGATCTGAATACTTGTTCTCAATCATCCAGAGGTAGAACTGTTTGAGGATGGCAACGAAATCGCTGATCGTGTTCTGCTTGAATGGGCGCTCACGGCTGCTCTTTGCATTTCTCAATTCTGGAATCGCGGCGTAGAGATCACCGATGGTGTTGCTTGAAAACGGCCCGATGAACCGGCGCCAGCCCACGAGAGTAAACGTGAGTTTGTTCGCCCGCCCGGTGCTGATGTTCTTGCAGGACCGGAGTTCCGAGACGAATTCCCGGATCTGGGCAGCGTCAGCCTGGGTGAGGGTGAATTTCTCAAGGGCGTGCCTGATTGAATTTTCTGCCAGTTCATTCCTCATTGGATGGAAAGTACTGGCTGGAAGTACTTGAGCGACTGGGTAAGTCATAGAAAAGTTTCTGAAATAATGGCTTTAAAAAGGAAACTGAAGCATCGAACTTCGCGTCCAGATGCGAGAAGCAGGAGTCGAACCTGCGAACCCCTACGGGAACGGATCTTGAGTCCGCCTCTGTTGGCCACTTAGATATTCTCGCGTGGATTACTATTTGCTTTCAGGATAGTAAAATGCTTGTGAGTCCCGGAAAATATCATTTTGTTATACCCGGTGAAGAGCCTGCAAATCCTCATAAAACCGATCGTAAAGGGGATTTCCACGAACGCCGTTGGAAGTGCCAGACCTGAATGAACAATTTTCACTGGAAATCAAATTACATGAAATCCGCAAGGCCCAGCTGCTGTTGCTTCTCCTCACCAAACGTGGAGTTGATTGCAAGATCGAGCACCTCGACACGTTGCTTGGTATACTCAGAAACCTTGTACTTCCTGCAGATATTCCGCGACATTTCCAGATACTTCTTGACCGAGCCTTCATGAACCGTGGGAATGATATTGCCGTTGCAGATACCTTTGCCCTTAAACTTCGTGCACTTGCCCGCAAGCGGCATACGCCGGTAGCTTGTATTGCATTTCGTGCACCGGAACTTTTGCTTGGAGAACGCAGAGAGGTTGCCCATCAGGTCCCGGATGAAATGCGTGGTAAGTACCCGCTCTGCAACGTCATCTTCATCCACGGCACGGATTTTTTCGGCGAGCACAAGTTCTGCTTCGAGTTTCTCAGTCATGGACTTGAGCTGGGTATACATGGACTCAAGCGGACCGGCCGAGATATCGGACGTGTCGTGGGTGTAGTGGAACCCTTCGAGCTGGGCCGGCGTGCCAATACGGCGTTCGACCCGGTCGATAAGCTGTTCCACATCCTTTGCCTTCGCATACGTCAGCGCCGCTTCGTACAGCTCAATGGGGTAGCTGCTCCCCACATCCACGTTCAGGGCTTCCTTATCGATCTCCGCCGGGTCGATCCGGCTGGTCAGCACGAGCGGGGCATCCATCGAACCGCCCCGGGTCTGGGGCAGGAACGACCGGGAGAAGTTCAGCAGCCCGTCCAAAAGGAGCATGATACAGTCTTCATCCCCGTCGCACTGCCCGGTAAAGATGCCGTTTGCAGCAAGCGTGTGGTCATCAGCAACTGTTACGCAGTAGACACAATCCTCAGGCGCAGGAACAATCTCTGCTGTCGCGATCCGGTCGGTTATCATGCACATGCCTTCGAACACCGGAACCGCATCACCGGCTTTTACCTCCATCGCCATGCATTTCCGCAGATAGCCGGTTTCCCAGACAAGCATCGCATGCTCAGGAGTAACAACGACCTCCCGGCCCCGGCCGGTCACAAACCGGATCAGGGTTTTTGGCGCACGGTGGATGGAAACTGACGTGATCTTTCGTATGTGCAGGATACCGCCTGTATCAACACTCCGGGTGAAACTTGGATGGGCGGGATCGGAGTAGTAGGTACCAAGCCGGTCAAGTTCAGGCCGGCTGATATCAAAGTTCTCCAGCACAAACGTGCGGATGGGCATGTGTTTCCACTGTTGCCCATCATTGATCTCGATCACGGTATCCCCGTAAAAGCAGTTCCGGCGCTTCGCGGCATGGAAAAACGGGTGGGCATACCCGACATTTGCGCTGGTGAACCCGACGATACGGGCAAGGACACCGGCACTCGTGTGCGGGGCGAGCCCGATCACGAGATGCCCGATGAGGTCGTCCCGGGTTTTAATCTGGTAAAAGGGCGGCAGCCCATAGAGTTTTGTCAACAGATCGTCGATGAACTGCGCTACTTTAATCATGTAATCTGCGCAGGAGTCTGAAATGAGAAGGTCCTGCGGGCGCAGCTCAAGCACCTGTTTGCCGTTCTGCAGGTCATAACCAAAGGTGTCTTTTACATAACCAAGCGAGCGGAGTTTTTCAACAGATACTTTCACTTCATCGGGGCGGATGTGCGTGAGGGGAAGGTCGATCATATCAAACCGGGTCGTGCCATCTTTGAAAACAAAAATGTCCTGCACCGCCCGGAGAATGCCTTTTTCCATGGCTTCGACCGTCCGCTCCCGGGAGATCACTCCTTTGACTCCCTTCACAAGCGCAATGCTGTCAGGTCGCAGTCCCAACCGCTCCATCGCTTTGGCATACTCCCCTTTTACGTTCAGGCTGATCCGCTGGCTGCACGTGGCAGGCACATTGCAGTTCGGGCACCGCTCGGTAGTCAGCTCATGGCCGCATTTCGGGCAGGTGTTGATCGGGATGGTGTGTGCCCCGCATGCAGCGCAGCGGTTAAGGTACGTGATCTCGTTACAACTGGTGCAGCGCCGTCGCCCCACTTCAATTTCAATCACGCCGCCTTCTTTCTGGAAATCTATCTCGGTTGCCGTTGCATCGGCATCCTCCAGATGGTTCGACGCGGACTGGAACGAGCGGCGGGAACCACCGGACTCGCCAAGCGGGAAGAGCCCGTGCGGTGGCGGGTTCATCTTGCGGGGTTTTGATTTCCCGGGCCGGCCCATCCTTCCGCCAATCCGGGTCCCGGATCGGGAGCGCATACGGAGCCCGGAGAGGTGCATAACCAGCGCAAGGGAACTGTTCCCGGGTATATCATCTGTGGCATCGCGGCGGTGCAGGTGTTCGTCGAGCCCGAGACAGGCGATGAATACCCGGTAGTTCCGGATCTGGATATGACCTTCCCGGACTTTATGGGGGAGCAGCAATTCCTCAAGTATGACTTTTATTGTTTTGTCGTTGGGAAATGAGAGAACGTCGTCCTCAATTTTTCCAGTCGCTGAAACAACTTCTGACAATGCGCAGATTTGGTCAGCCGTGATGTCGTCCCAGAACCACGTATAGTCCGGGTGGAGATACCCGCCAGTACGTGCAAACGCGAGTGCTTCCTCTTCGTTCTCCGGAGTTTTTGTGCCGCCGTCAAGCCGCCACCATTCGTCGCAGTAGCCAACCGGGACAAGGGGGTGATTGTTCTCAAGGAAGTCCCCGTACGAGATCAGAATCTCGCCGACGTCAATAATTTTTTCTATCCGGGGGATCAGCAACCTGGCAGTCCCGACATCGTCCACCCGGAGCATATCCCCGTTCGTCAGCCGTATAGTCGGCCCTTCAATGGAGTCCACAGGTACGACACCGCAGGCTTTTCCCGGGCGTTCGGTCTTCATCTGGGTGCCGACCGCCAGAAAATCGCCAAGGATGTGAAGCGTTGCCGGGTGGAGCCCGGCAGCGGCAAACCCTGTATTCCGTGACCGACCGTACCGGAGCCGGAACCCTCCTTTGCGCATCGGGTAGGCAAAGACCGGCCTTCCCCCGATGAGATCGCGGAGATATTTGTCAATGGGCTTGATGCCGGGCGTATGGTCTTCGGTATCGGTTTTTGCCGCTCCGGCGATGAGCTTGTCCAACCAGTCCCATCCCTCCATCTTCATTTTTTCGACTTTGCTTTTAAGCTTGCGGGCTTTCCCGGCAATACCTTCCGCAAGCACAAGCGCCATGCCGCCCCGCACCGCGTTTGTCTCCACCCGCTCAAGGTTGCGGTGCCCGGATACCTCCTCTTTTTCTGTCGCTTCGCCATCAATGCAGACCGGACAGTTCTGGACGATAAGCCGGATCTCTGCTTCGCTTGGCAGGTACTGGAGGTTCATAATGGTGTTGTACTGCCGGATCTCCTCGATGTAGCGCTCGACTTCTTCCTGCCGGGGGATATAGCGGTTGATGCCGAGCTGCGTACGGACATAATCCCCGACAAGCACCGACATTGCCTGCGCTGTGCCGCCGGCGCTCCGGATAGGACCAGCGTAAAAGATCGCGAGGTACTGGCTTCCGTCATCGTTTTTCCCTGTATCGATCTTTGCAATACCTTCCGTGGGAGCGGCCACCACTCCTTCGGTTAACAGCGCCATCGCCGTGCGTATCGAGTGGTCAAGAATCTCAGAATTATTTTTTTCCCCGAAACGCCGGGCGACAAAATCGTCGCCAATCCGGAGCGCCACTTCCTCCCGGGACATCTGCGATTCAAGCTCGCGGATCCGTGCCGCAACTCCCTTGATGCCCAGCAACGCCTCAACACGATCGGCGAGATCGCTTGCGATCGGGATCTCGACTTCCATACTTGGATCGATACCTTTCTGTCGCGCCTCATGTGCGATGGCAATCGCATGGTTCAGCCCCTCCATTAACGAATTCCCGTATGCTTCCATATCAGGAGAGAGCTTGAGCATACCGGTACGATGGTCGGCCGGGAGATTTATCTGTTCGGTTTGGTCTCAGTTATTTTTTAACAGGACCATACTGTTTGTATAAAAAACGGGCGGGGTTATGTATCCGGGTTCTGCTGGAGTGTATCAACCATCGCCGGGAGTCCCGTTTCACCCATCTGCCAGAGCGTAAGCGTTGCACAGGAACTGATAATCTCGTTTGCGTCCGAAAGCCTGCGGGTGAGAGGCTCAACGGCGGGTTTGCCGATCCTGCAGAGAGCTCTTGAAAAAAATCCCCGCAGGTCACGATCATCTGTTGCCATTGCATCGATAAGAGGTTCAATTGCCGGCTCGCCCATCTCACCGAGCGCTGCAGCGGCATACCGTCGGAAATCCCTGTCGGTATGCTCCGACATTGCAAAAAGCATTGGCCGGATTGCAGGAGCGCCAATTTTTGACAGGGAGATCGCAGCATACCACCGCTGATCATTATCAGTTGCAGTCGCAAGTGCGCTTATCAGCGGATCAACTGCGCCTGCCCCGAATCCTGCCAGGGCATGAACCGCAGTATGACGAATGTCGAGAGTGGGATCGTTTAAATCCAGAATATATTCGCCGATGGTTTTTTTCGAGGTATTTTTTGTTGCATTCATGCATATTCCTTCAGGTAATGGTTAAAGCCGGACAAAATATTCCCCGCACACCTTTGTATTTTTATTGCAGGATCCCTTTGAATCGTTCCATTTGATCGGTGCCACTGCTGATCGATGCCGCTCACCGTACACACATCCCCATCGCACGGAAAATGTCCCCGTAACTTTTCACACGCCTTCTCAACCATATTTTCCTTGCCGGAATGCAAACGTCGGCCTCGCAATTTCCCTGTGTGAACTATCCGGCTTTTACGATGGCCCGGGTCAGCAGTCACAAACCCGGGAAAAAAGTCGGGCAATCGGGTCATGCCCGGTCCGGGGTAATAATTCCCCCCATCGTGAGACGTTGTTACGGCACGGTGACCCCAAGCCAGACCGGGATAAAGAGAATGCCAAAAAATATTACCATTAGCGCGAGCCCGATAGGAATGCCGGCTTTTGCCCATTCACGCATCGAGATCCCGAGTTTTCCGGCCGCAATAATATTGGGGATGTTGCCGGGAATCAGCATCCCTCCCGATATGAGAAGGGCCAGCAGTGCACCGGTCATCTGTTCGAGAGAGAGTGCCGGGCTGATCTCTGCTGCGGCAAGCGTTGCGTTGTCAAGCACTGCAGACACCATGTTCACCCAGTACAGGGCTTCTGCCGGAATATGGATGATATATTCAAGAATGAGCGGCTTAAACCCCTCACCGAGGAATACCAATGCCATAATGAACAGGTACACCTTGCCCGCCCGGATCAGCACCTCCTGAATCTCCTCACGTTCGACAATACATTCAAGGTTGTCATCACCCGTATGATGGCGCAAAAAAAGCACCAGGCCGATGACACCAAGAAGGAAAATAGTGGGAATGATATAGATTCCCAGTTTTGAAAACAGGAACAGGAAATCCGCATGATAGGGGGCGCCGCTCAGTTTTTGAATGACGATGGTTGAGAGCGGTTCTCCCAGCGGAGTAAGCCCGGCACCAAGACCAATCGCAAAACAGGCAATAATAGTGATCTCGATTTTTGCCTGCCGGACAATCGGGAGGGCATTAATGATCTCGACCAGAATGATCGCAGCAAGGATGGCTGATATGATGCTTGATACAAGACCAAGGACAATGATAAGCATCGGGACAATAACGGTCAGCGGGATTTTGTTGGTGATGCTGTTGATCCCCTTCTCCAGATGATGATGGAAAAAATAGATCAAAAGCCCCACCAGCAGCACAACCTGGACAATCCCAATAGGCACACCGGCGATGTTTCCGACATTAAGCGGGCTTGTCAGCGCTTCAAGGATAATCTTTGGCGTCCACCCAAATGTTTCTCCTGAAACTGAACCAAATCCGGAGATTGTCAGCGCAGCAACACCGCAGACAAAGAGGAATACTTCGAGATTATATTCAATCTTTTTAATCGTGAACGGCAGGATGAGCACCGTACAAAAAATGAGCAGAAGCCCGAGATTGACCCAGAGATCCATGAGGTTCACATCCAGCAATCACTGGTTGCCGGTCCGTTACTAAGAATATGCATTCATAAGATTAATGGGTTCTTCTCTGGATTTGCCTCCTCTCCAGTAGTAAGAAAGTATATATGTTCAACCACTGGTATAGACCAAATAACCAATAATGTCACGGTGAGGATCATGAAGGGAGATATCACCGGGTGTATCCGGTCATTGCAGACAACTGCCGTTAACAGGTGCAGGAAGCGGCTCGAAGAGGCTGCACTCAGGGCCCGGAGCCTGATCACAAAGGATACCGGTGACACAAAGGCAGAGGATCCCAAGACGACAGATTACGGTGTCACATCCGTTCTGAAACGCAGGCATGGGTTATAGGGGGAAGAAGAATGGATCAGGAAAAAACATTATTACAGCAGATCCGGGAAAAAGAGCTGGAATACGCAGGAAAAATCGAAGCCGTAAAAACAGAGACCGATGCAGCGATCGCTGCAGCTGAAAGTGAGGTTGAGAGTCTGCTGTGCACTGCAGACAGTACGGGAAAGATCGAGGCTGAACAGCTCTACAGGCAGGAGATAGAAAAGATCGAGGTGAAGATCGATACGCTGAAACGCGAGGCAGCAACGGCAAGGGAGAATGCAGTAATGAAAGGGGAGAAAAACCTGCCCCGCGCCATTACAGCCATTACCAGCTCCGTGAACATGGAATAACACTGGTTCATCCCTAAAGAGTTATCATGCTCCAGAAGATGGAACGAATCCAGGTTATCGGCCCAAAAGATGAATTAAACCGCGTAGTTGACCTGTTGTACTCCTCAGGAACCGTTCATCTCGAAAACGCAAACGAGACCATCAACCCGGACGAGATCCCGTTAATACCAGTTGAACTCGGAGCTGCGAATGAGATTACCGATGTCCTCTCAAAGATCACGGCAATCTTTGGCACCCTGCCGGTCATTGCAGATAACCCGGCGCACCAGGAGCAGATTCGTGCGGGTCTTGAAAAAGAAAGTCAGGACCAGATTGTTGGCAGGGCCCGCAGGATAATTGAGGGACTGGAAACAACCACACGGGAACTCTCATCAAAAAAGCGGGACCTTGCCCTTTCGGTGACAAACCTTGACAGGTACGCAAAAGTGCTCGCGATCATCCAGCCGGTCGAGAGGGAACTACCATCACTGGAAGGTTTTGAAGTCACCATCCTCCTCATCCAGAAAGAGCATAGCGAGGTTCTCGAACTTATACGAAAGGAACTGGAGATCATCACAAAAAACCAGTTCGAGATGACTTCGACCACCGTGGACGCCGACACCCTTGCAACCCTGATGGTCTTTAACAAGAAACATTCAGAAGAAGTGCACGCATTCATCTACTCGGTGAACGTGAATGAGGTCCAAATCCCCCGGGAGTACGCCGGCAGACCTTTTTTCGAGATGTATGCGATGATCGAGGAGCAGAAGATCCAGGCGCAGAACGGGATTTCTGCCATCGATGAACAGCTTGCATCCCTTTCCGTGACCTGGTACCAGGAACTCGTTGTCTTAAAAAAGCAGCTTGAGAACTTCCACGACGAATTCGGGGCGTACCGCAACTTCGGGCTCTCTGAATATACGTTTGTGATCTCCGGCTGGATCCCACAAAAATCCCTTCCCCGGACACAGGCGGCCTTGCGGGAGCTCTTTGGCAACAAAGTAGTCGTAAACGTGCTGCGGGTTACCGAAGGGGATATGAATAATGCGCCGGTGTACTATGACAACCCGTCCTGGGTGAAGCCCTTTGAAGTGGTTATGAGCCTCGTCTCCCTGCCGAAGTATCGTGAGATCGACCCCTCCCCAATCCTTGCAGTCTTTTTCCCGATCTTTTTTGGAATCATGGTCGGCGACATCGGGTACGGGCTCCTCATCCTCGCTATCGGGCTCATTGTCCGGCACCGTTTCCAAGCGATCGCTTTTGCGCGGAGCCTTGCCGGGATGCTCATTATTTCCTCTGTCCCGGCAATCATTTTCGGGTTCATCTTCGGGGAATTCTTTGGGGACCTTGGGGAGCAGATGGGATGGATCCAACCGGTGCAGTTCCTCGGCATTACGTGGAACAGGGCAGAGGCTATTATCCCGATGCTGATTCTTGCCGTTTCGATTGGCGTTGTCCATGTCTTTTTAGGACTCACTATCGGGATCCGTAATGCCATTATCTTAAAGAGCCGCAGGCACCTTGCAGAACGCTCGGGCATGCTTCTTGTAATTACCGGCATTATTGTCCTGCTGGTGATGCTGGCCGGTTCCGTGCCCGGAGCGGCGGTTTACCCGGCGGCAGCCCTCATAATTGCCGGCCTTCCACTTGTCCTGTACGGGGCAGGTGTGTTTGGCACGATCGAAGTCATGAGCACCGTGGGAAATATCCTTTCATACGCCCGCTTGATGGCGATCGGTATGGCGTCGGTGATCCTCGCAATGGTCGCGAACAAGCTGAGCGGGGCCTTTGAGATAGCCATAATTGGTATTATCATTGCCGTTCTGCTTCATATCCTCAATCTCGCGCTTGCCATGTTCAGCCCCTCCATCCATTCCATCCGTCTCCATCTCGTTGAATTCTTTTCAAAGTTCTACGAGGGCGGCGGTAGTGTGTACCAACCGTTTGCCCGGCCGGTGGCTGACGGGGAGAGGCAAAAAGAGTAGTTGATGCCCGGATTTTTATTGCGTAGTGGTTACCTTTTTAGTGGGGAGAATTGATTGGAAGGGTAAAATCCACGTTTGGTAAAAAGATCATGGAATATTGGAAATTTTGTTATCGGAAATCCCATTAATTTGACAAAACTTATAGGGAGTTAGTAGTTGGAAAAACGCTCACTTCCCCCCACGCAGCTTCTTTTCCTTCGCCTTTTTCTTCTTCCGCTCAAGGATACTCTTGACCTTCTTGAGCCGGAACAAATCCTCCCGCTCCCGCTCCTCAATGGCATTCTTGATATACTTGGCCTGACTGTTCAGTTCAGGGATAAGGATCTGCTCAAGTGCATTCACCCGCCGCCGGTTCATCTGGATCTCGGCTCCGAGCCGGCGCATCGCGGTCTCGGTCTCGGCAAGCCTGATTAACAGGTCGAGCTCCGCCTCGAATCGCTCTGCGGTCTCATCGATGCGGGCGCTCGTGGTAATGATCCCATAGCCCCGCTCAAGCAAGGTCTTGGACACTCGTTTCTTCTCAATTACGGGAACGGGAACACCCATGATGTTCTTTCCGGTGATGTCAACGGTGATCGAGCGGCGGGTGGCAAACCCGGCTGACTTGAGGGCGACAGGATCATCAGTAGCCTGAGCGATGAGAAGGGCGAGGTCGGATGATTGCGAGATTATCTCAAGCTCGTCCCGCGAGTCAGAAACCGTGGAGAGGATTTTGAAAAACTCCCGGATCAGGGCATCCATCTTCTCCCGCAGGAGATCACGGCCCTGTTCGGCAAGACGGATCTGTGCCTTCTTCTTCATCAGTTCCATCCGGGTGGGCTTGACCTGCTCCATAATTATTCTCCCGCAGGCTTCGCGTTGGCTGGATGATATTTCGCGATGTGCTCCCGTTTTATCCGCTTCAGCTCATCCTCAGGAAGGATCGCAAAGAGATCCCATGCGATAGCAAGCGTGGTCTCAATCGGGCGATCTTCATCGCTCTGCGTGATGAACTGCTTCTCAAACATATCGGCAAACTTAAGGTACTTCTTGTCCAGTTCGGTCAGGGCTTCTTCCCCGACGATGGCGACAAGCCGGCGGAGATCGCGGCCATAAGCATAGGAGGCGTAGAGCTGGTCAGCCACACCTCTGTGGTCTTCCCGGGTCTTGCCCGGACCGATCCCGAGATTCATGAGCCGGGAGAGACAGGGAAGTGCATCCACCGGCGGGTCGGCACCACGGCGGAAGAGATCCCGGGAGAGAACAATCTGCCCTTCCGTGATGTATCCCGTCAGGTCGGGGACCGGGTGAGTGATGTCGTCATCGGGCATGGTCAGGATGGGGATTTGGGTGATAGATCCCTTCCTTCCCTTGAGCCTCCCCGCCCTTTCATAGATGGACGAGAGATCAGTGTACATATATCCGGGATAGCCCCGCCGGCCCGGGACTTCTTCGCGGGCAGTCGAGATCTCACGCAGCGCTTCGCAGTAATTGATCATGTCCGTCAGGATGACAAGTACGTGCAGGTTATGCGTGAAGGCGAGGAATTCGGCCACTGCAAGACCACACCGGGGGGCAGAGAGCCGTTCCACCGTCGGGTCGTCTGCGAGGTTCATGAAAAAGACCACACGGTCAAGCGCACCTGTCTGCTCGAAATCCCGCATGAAAAACGAGGCTTCCTTGTTGGTGATTCCCATCGCTACGAAAACAACAGCGAACTGCTCCCCCTCGCCAAGTACCTTTGCCTGCCTGGCGATCTGGGCTGCAAGCTTGCTCGCCGGAAGGCCGGCTCCCGAAAAAATCGGCAGCTTCTGGCCCCGGACCAGCGTATTGAGCCCATCGATGGCTGACATACCCGTCTGGATAAAGTCAGCCGGCTTGTCGCGGGCCGATGGGTTGATGGGGGTACCGGCGATGTCCAGCACTGCCTCAGGGATGATCTCCGGGCGGCCGTCCCGAGCCTTCCCGACACCGGTGAAAACACGACCCAGCATATCAAGCGAGACATTGATCCGGGCCGGTTCTCCCATGAACCTGACCGTGGTTGCGTCTGTGTCGATTCCTCTCGTTCCCTCAAAAACCTGGACTATCGCATGCTCTTCGGAGATATCGAGCACCTGTCCTGTCCGCTCTTCTCCGTTGCGGAGCGTAATCCTCACCATCTCCCCGTACGCGGCGCCTTTCACGTTATTGACAAAAACAAGGGGACCCGAGACGTAATCGATTGTCCGGTATTCCCGGGTAACCAGTGATGATGGCGTCATTTCTCCACCGCCAGGCTTAAGAGCTGCTGCTCGATATCGGGCGCCATGTTCCGTATTGCCTCGATATCCGTAACATCCTTCATCCTGCCGATACCCGCCCGGATCGGGAGCGCCTGAACCTGCCGGAGCGTGACGCCGCGGCCCATCGCCACGTTCACGTGCTCGAAATAGGTCATAATCACCCTAAGCATCATGTATTGCTTCTCGACAGGACAGAACGAATCGGTATCGCTGTAAGCGCTTTGCTGAAGGAAGTCTTCGCGGATCATCCGGGTCACATCAAGAATTGCCTTCTCACTTTCAGGCAGAGCATCGGGGCCGACCAGTTGGACAATCTCCTGCAGCTCAACTTCTTTCTGGAGCAGGTACATCGCCTTATCCCTCAGCTCACGCCAGTCATGAGCAATATTTTTCACATACCATTCCGAGATGCTGTCGATATAGAGGGAATAACTCTTGATCCAGTTAACCGACGGGAAATGCCGGCGGTAGGCAAGGTTTGTGTCCAGGGCCCAGAAGGTGCCGACAACCCTCAGCGTGTTCTGGGTGATCGGTTCAGAGAAGTCGCCCCCGGCCGGCGAGACCGCACCTACGACGGTGATCGACCCGTTCCGTTCCCCGGAGCCAAGGCAGACTACTCTCCCTGCCCGCTCGTAGAAGGCGGAGAGCCGGGTCGCGAGGTAGGCAGGATACCCTTCCTCACCGGGCATCTCCTCGAGCCTGCCCGAGACCTCCCGCAGTGCCTCGCCCCACCGTGAGGTCGAGTCTGCCATCAGCGCAACATCGTAGCCCATGTCCCGGAAATACTCGGCGATGGTGATCCCCGTGTAGATGGAGGCCTCCCTTGCCGCGACCGGCATGTTGGAGGTGTTGGCAATCAGGATCGTCCGCTCGATGAGAGGCAGGCCGGTCCGGGGATCGACCAGTTCGGGAAACTCGGCAAGCACATCGGTCATCTCGTTGCCCCGCTCGCCGCACCCGATGTAGACCACGACCTGCGTATCAGCCCACTTGGCAAGCGTCTGCTCCGAGACCGTCTTGCCAGTCCCAAACCCGCCCGGAATCATCGCCGTACCACCTTTGGTAACGGGGAAGATGCAGTCAAAGACCCTTTGCCCGGTGATCAGCGGGAGAACGGGATCGAGTTTTTTCGTATGGGGCCGGGGGATCCGCACCGGCCAGACCTGCATCAGCGACAGCCGGGTCGTTTTGTCAAGTACGCACACAGTCTCTTCGACCGTGAATGATCCGGGCGTAATATCCGTTATTGTGCCTGCGACAGCGGGAGGGACGAGGATACAGTGTTCGAAATGGAACTCCTGAACAGTCCCGATGACATCACCTGCAACGACGTGATCACCTTTTTTTTTCGCAGGAACAAACTCCCACTTTTTATCCCGGTCAAGACCGGGAGCGTAGATCCCGCGGGCAATGAAGTCACCGCTCTTCTGCATGAGAACAGGGAGAGGTCGCTGAACCCCGTCATAGATCGATGCGAGGAGACCGGGGCCAAGCTCCACGGAAAGGGGTTGTTCCGTGTTCGCGACCGGTTCACCAATCATCAGGCCGGTTGTATCCTCATAGACCTGGATAACCGCATCATCACCCTCAAGCCGGATGATCTCGCCCCGGAGGGCTTCGTCCCCCACTTTTACCACGTCATACATCTTCGACCCTTTCATATCGCGGGCGATGATGACCGGGCCCGAGATTCGTGCAATTGTTCCCGTGATCATATCTTCACCTCTTTAAGACGATGTTGTACCCGATTGCCTTGCGCAGGAGCCGTTCGATATACGTCCGCCGGTCGACCTCTTTTGATTTTGAAGGGAGCGGGATGATGAGCGGGCGGTGCATCTTTTCGATACGGTCCATCATCTTCTCGTCAAGCGAGAGCATGTACTCCTCGTCAACCGCCACAATCCCGATATCGTCCCGGTAGAGCAGTCCGGGGATCACCTTCTTTGCTTCTTCGCTGGTTCTGGCCTCAAGCACCTCAGCACCAGCGAGACGGAATCCCGTTGCACGGTCGCTGTCAGTCACAACAACAACCTTATACATAGACCAGCTCCTCTTTCAGATTCTCAACAGGGAAATCCGCAGTCTTGCACCGGGAGATGATCCGTATGTTGGTGATCTCGTTGTACTTGGCCCAGAAGTACCCGATGACTGAGGCGACACTGAGCGGGTCGAGAAGAAATGCCCCCACACCTTTCCTGATGAGAAACCGTTCAAGCTCTTTCTCAATCGCCGAAATTTTTTGTGTCCGCATAACTGATTCGGGGATTTCGGCAAGAAAACGGTACCTTGTCTCGGCTTGGGCTTTTATCACGTCCTCGATCGTGGGAAGGGAAAGCAGCATTATAAGATTTTTCTCGTCGAGCTCCTTGCCTCCTGGAAGAATATACCTTTGGGCATCCTCCGGGTCCACGTGGTCCCGGACCATCCGAAGCACCGTCCGTAGGTTCACGACATCGATCTCTATGGAGAGAAGGTCGCGGATCAGTGTGGTATTATAGCCGGAATCTTTGACAGCAGCAAGGGCATCGGCATAATAGAAGCGGTCGAGCGCACTTTCGAGGATTGCAAGGTCTTTGGTCTTTGTAAATTCGGGGAATGCCTCCGTGAGGGGCTTCGCATAGCGGATCCTCCATGTCGCCAGCATGTCGATGACAGCCCTTACATCCGGCTGTCTGAGAAGCTCCCGGAAAGTTGCCTCGTCAAGTTCCCCGGCGGGCACAAGGCAATCTGCAATCTCCTCGGAGGTTGCATGGATATTCTTCCCGCGGAGGATCGTTTTGAGGTTCTGGATATCCCAGCGATGCAGGAATATCCGTATGTACTCCTCCGCTTCTGCCTCCTGTCGTGCAAAATTCTGGATCTTCCGGAAGGTCCGGATGAAATTCTGCCGGAGGGCATATTCGATACAGAGGATTCCTGACAAATGGCCTTTTGCTTCGATGATATCGTCCCGGTACGGGCCATTCTCAAGGTCTGCGATGAGGGATTCGAGATCCGGTTTGAGGATCAGGTCATCAAGGGCCCGGTGGGAAAGAAGCCGGCTCTTCATTCCCCGCATCCGTGCGTTGATATACCCGTAATCCATGGTCACGCTCCGGCAAGGATTGCATGGATCTCTTTTCTTGAGCGTTCCCGGGCCCGCTGCAGCCGGGACTCGATGGTGTTCGAAATAACGACAGAATCACCGGGCAGGTTCACCACTACGCCACCCGCGCTCGTGATGTCAGTCAGGATATCCGCGGAGATGCCGAGGGCGGCAAGGGACTTTTTGCAGAGATCCTCATCGCGCGGGTCCACGTGAACACTGAACGCTTCGCCACCTAGGGTGCTGGTTGCCTCCACAAGGAGTTTTTCAAAGATGGCCGGGTATTTCGGGTCGAGCCGAATGTTTAAAAGCCGGGTCGCTGCTTCGTGGAAGGCTTTTTCAAATCCGGCCTCCCTGACCCTGATGAAAAGTTCCTTGTTCTCCACGTTGGTGAGATAAAGGAGTTTGTTTCGTTCAGTAGTGATGGATTTTTTTGCCTGGTCAATATGGGCCTGCCCGATCGCTTCAGCCTTCGTCCGTGCCCGCTTTTGGATCTCCTCTATAGTTGAGGCGGCCTTTTTCCGGAGTGCAAGCTCTTTCTCCTGCGCACTCTCCTCAACAGATCTCAAAAGATCTTCGTAGGCCATGCAATCACCAGAACTTACTTTCAGATAACAGGATACTCCCAAGAGAGGGCAGGGAGTTTTTTTTATGGCCTTATTCTACCAGGAGGATGATCATCGCAGCGACAACGAAACCGAGAATGACAAGGGTCTCGGGAATCGCTTCCAGAATAATGATCGATCCCACCGTTTCAGGACGTTCGGCAATGGCCCCGGCTCCCGCTGCCCCAATCCGTGACTGGGCCCAGCCGGTTCCAATGGCACCGCCTGCAAAGGCAATGGCAGCTCCGACTGGGACCTCCCAACCTGCTACGCTCATATTTGGTACCTCCTAATGATACAACCTAACGAAGGTTCCCGTATATTAATCTATGGAGACTTCAAGAAGCGCGCCGTTAATGGGGAGGATTGTTGCTGGAACATTGTAACAGGATTGCTTCTGATGATCTGAATGTCTCATCGGTGAGGTGGTGCCGGGTTTCGAGGTCCTTGCTGAGCGCCACCAGTTCCCGTATATCCTGTCCGGTAAGGGTCGAAAAACAGTACTGGTGCCAGCGTTCATACGTAGTGTTCATCCATATCTCGGCAAGACATAACTTCAACGCTGCCCGTTCTTCTGAGGAAAGTGTGTCCCACTCGGATCCTACGGCATGCCGTATCCTCTCCAGCGCATGCTCAACTGCCTTTTCCCGGTGAAGTAAAAAGCGCCGTCTCCCCAGGTTATCCTCGTTTGGTGGGGGCATACAATTTTTTGAGAGTATACAGGTACCAGCTGATAAACTTACCTACCACAGAGTGAAATCTCATAGCCAGTCAAAAGTGTTGTTCCCGGTTTGCCGCAAAGTATATAGGCGGGCAGGAGGATTGACTCATCATCCCCCGCATGGAATGCGGGAGGGGGAATTTTTAATGCCGGATGTAACGCAGGCGGAAATGGGCCGGCGGTTGTATCATGTCCACCGCGAAAAGCGGGTGGAATGGGCAATCAAGCTGATACATCAGGGCCTTGGCCCGGCATGGCAAACGCTTAAGGAAGAGGAGATCCTGCTCCTGGGACACCTGCTGCAGTGCACGTGGAACACCATTGACCAGAAGAAATGGGATGGGATACCCTTTGCCACGGTCAACATGGACATGGTGCGGAAGATCATTTCATACGGGGAAGGGGTCAGCCCGGGCCACAACCCGGCGCCGGCAGTGGTCGCGGAGATCAAGAATCTCCTTCTGTCGCTCAAATGACCCCGCCCCTTTTTTTGTGCGGGAAATCTTCCGGTACAGGCCCAAGGGGAGACTTGTAGCCAAAGAGAGGAAGTGGAGGCCCTACTCCGTCGCCACATTTACGCAATCTTCGATCGTTCCAATCCGGGCCAATGCCCCGCACATATCCGGCACATAAGCAAGGGCTTTGCCGCTGTTTACCATAATTGCAGAGTACTTTTCCATCACCGGGGAAACAACCATGCAGGTATCGGCATAGACACGGGCACCCGTCCGTTCGATCGTTTCCACAAATCGCCGGTTCTGGTCTATGATACCCTGTGACGCAAAGACATAGAACGGCTTTGTCACGGTTTTTCCCGTCAGCAGCCGGGCAATCTCACCGAGTTCGGCCACAGAGCAGTGCGGACACCCGACAGCCACAGCGTCAACCGGGATATCTTTAAAGATTCCTGTAACATCTGCGGATTCAACAGGGATGGTTTCAAGGCCGGCGATAGTGTAGTGGTTGATCTTTGCTTCCGGCGTGACGTTCTCCACATGGTACAGTGCCACGGCACCCGTTGCCGCCATCGCCGCACCGATTGCTTTTAACTGGTCGGGCGCCGGGGAAATTCCCTTAAGATACGGGATCCGGTTACCTGCCAGTTTTCCCGTATAATATCCAAGTGCGCCATAATCGGCAATGCTCCAGCTCTTTGTGTCAGCATGAATGTCAACGACGACAGAGGGAAGCCGGTTTTTTGACAGGTGAAACCCGTAGCATGGCGTTTTCCCAATCAATGCCGCCGCAAGCGCGCTCGGCCCGCCTTCGCGGTTTGTCCGCGCCCCAATCACCGAGTTCGCATAACTGACGGCAGAGGATTCAGACCATGCGAGATGGTCGCCAAACCGGGTTTCGTACAGGTAATAGGGCGTGCAGGTACAGTCAAGCCTTATACCGAGCCGCCCGTATGCATCGATGACGGCATTCTGGTTCTCTGCAAAACCGGGGTCCACACCCATCTCCTGCCAGCGCCCGCGTGGCATACCGATCGGGTTTAACACCGCTGGCACAACGGCCTTTGCATCAAGGCTCGCAAGCCATGCCAGACCGTATTTGCCGATGGTCTTATACGACGCCCCACTTACCTGGGCACTTTTGATGGGAACCAGTCGCTCGGCACCAAAGACTTTGCCCAATGCAACGAGAAGCTCCAGCATCTTCTGCCGGGTCTCACCCTGTTCGCCGGCAAGGATCTGTTCGTCAAACGGATCGAGATGCATCGCGTTCACCAGGTGGCACGCCGGAAATCGTCTTCGCGTCCGAGCACCATCGTGGCATCCACACCAACCTTCACGTTTGTGCCATCCGGTTTCTGGCAGGGGTCAAGTGACGAGCCCCGGACACCGGTGATAACGAGTATGTCCTCGTCACCGCTTACCCGGGTGGCAATCGCGTATTCCACTTCTTCGGAGTTCAGGGGATTAATGTCCTCATCGACAACAACCACATGCTTGAGCGAGGTATGGGCGGCAAATGCGGCAAGGATTGCATTCTTCCCGTCGCCCTGCGTACTCTTTTTGATCTGGATAACCGCGTGAAGGTACCCGCACCCGCCTTTTGTCAGCACCACATTTTTTACTTCAGTAACACCGGCAACAGCCCGGTAGATCTTGGGTTCATAGGGAGCGCCCATCAGCATTTTATGCTCATCGCCGCCGGGCAGGATGCCATGATAGATGAATCCCGGTTTCGTGTATATACCGGTGAACTCGATCACCGGCTGGCGCCGTACCGGATCATACGTACCGGTGATATCCACAAACGGTCCTTCATCAGTCCGTTCAGCGCCGATATATCCTTCAAGAACGATCTCCGCATCGGGAACAAGCACTCCGTTGCTGCATTCCTTTACCCGGATTTCACCGCCCATGAGCTCTGCCGCATAGGCGAGTTCCTTTCCGGTGGGAACCCGGGTGCAACTCGCAAATGTCACTGCCGGGTGCGATCCAATTGTCACAGCAATCGGCAACCTCTCTCCTTGCGCGATCGCTTTTTGCAGCATAACATGAGTATGGCGGCCCTCCACCAGACGGGCGGCAACGCGATGATCGTCAAGGACAAGCATCCGGTGGATTGAGGCGTTCTCCACCCCATCCCATTTCGAGAACACAATACCGGCCGTCAGGTACTTTCCCGCGTCTTTGGGGAAATGGTGCATGATGGGAAGACGGGACAGGTCGGGCTTTTCCATTACCAGCCGGCCATCAGGAATTACTTTCCCGTCAAACCGGGCATCAGCCAGTTTGTGCAGGAGCGTGTTCTCATCCATTCCCAGCGCAAGGGCAAGCGAATGCCGGTTTGCCGTGAGGTTCATCACCGCCCGGGCACCCCCGATCTGTGAAAAATACAGGACTTTGTCGGTACCTGCCGCCATCTTTGCAGCCTGCATATCCACAGAGCACGGCTCCTTCACATCTATGACGAGCCCTTCTTTGCGCATTTTCTCAATGAACTCACGCATCGTAACCACTCCATCGTCCGGCAAGCGTATGTTCCACATTCAGGTGATCGAGCACACGGGCAACCACCATATCGACCATATCATCCACCGTTTTTGGCCGGTGATAGAAACCGGGGCACGCGGGCATGATGGTTGCACCGGCTTCCTGTGCAGCGAGCATGTTTTTAAGGTGGATTTTTGAGAGCGGCATCTCGCGGGTCACAAGTATGCATTTCCGCTGTTCCTTCAGGCACACATCGGCAGTGCGGGTAATCAGGTTATCGGCATATCCTGACGCGATCGCGGCCAGCGTCTTTGAGCTGCAGGGAATGATCACCATACCATCATGCCGGTGCGATCCGCTCGCTATCCCGGCGGCAATTTCATCGATGTCATGGTACGTCGCGGTAAAACCGGACAGGTTCACGCTTTCATGAGCGGCAATCTGCCCGGCAACATCCGAAATAATGAGGTGAACATTTGCATCCCTGCACAGCACCTCCAGCAGGCGCCGGGCATAGCAGATTCCGCTTGCACCCGTCACCCCGACTACAAATTCCTTTTTCATATATGCCTCGCGCTCTCGTTATGGTACCAATGTCGGAGCCGGAGTTAAAAAGAGTTTATGGCAAAAAAAGGCTGGATATGCTGTTTTGGCTTGCCGTCTTTTTTTTTGGCGTTGATATTTCAGGATCACACTTTTTTACCCGCTCACATAAAAACCGCATACAGGAATTCTCTTTTAAAACTGTGGCAGAACCGTATCTGACAAGTGGGGGGAGAAATCTGCCCGTAATCCAATATCTCTTGAGCGGGAGATGTCTCCACGTCAGAATAAAAAAAGTTTTTTTATTTTTTGAGCGGTGCAAAGAACCGGTATCGTACCTGCGCTTCCTCAACCTTCCTCGCATGGGAGGGGTTGAGATCCCTGCGGGCTTCAATCACCAGCCGGTTGAGAATATTGTGGAGCCGCAACGCATCAAACTCCTTATCTTTTGATTCGTTGAAAAAGTCCAGGAGGTCATTGACGCTTTTTAATACGCCGGAACTTGCAATAAGGTTCAACCGGTTCACGGTGAGCGCAAGACTCTTTTTCGCGATATCCAGTTTATACGTGTCCGTGCCGGCGAGGTTGATCTCGGTAATGGAATTCAGGAGATCGGTATATGCTTTGAGTTTGTAGGTACTCTCGTGCATCCTGCGCTCTGCGGAACGAAGCCTGAGCAGGCTCACGGCAATAATCAATACGACGATTACAACCCCGCAGGTTGCAACAATCCAGTCTTCAATCATGTTATATCACGGGTTTCTTTTTGCGGCATTTACATCCACCTTGACCCGGTTTCCTTTCATCTCAATCTTGTAGGGGCCGGTCGTGTACATTGGGATCTGGTGGTCAAGTTCAAACCCGTTATCCCTGCCATACCCATAGGTATCACTCTGCCCGGTGTCGATATTGGTGACGGTCATCACAAACCAGCAGTACTGCAGGTCGTCATTTAATGGCAACACCGTGAATTCAATGCCCCACGAGGGGTTATCCACCCGGAACTGCTCGGTAACCAGATCGTTTTCACTCTGGAAAGAATACGATTTCTGGAGATAGTGATCGCCCAGGGTAAACGAGGGCGTCTGAACCGTTGTTGTCCCGGTTGTTGGTGCAACTGTTGCCGGGGCCGGTGTTGTTGCGGGAGTGGCGGGGGCACTGGTACAACCTCCTACAAGCACTGCGGCAAGAACGAGGGCAATGAGAACCATTAATAATTGTTTCATATGCGTGAGTGTATGAGGAGGGGGCTATTAGAACTTTTTATTTTTTAAAAATCGGGAAATTCCTGATCGTCCGGGATTTTTTAAAATAGTGTGTCCTGCCGCGTTGGTTTTTTTACATGGAGTATCTCTGTTGCAGCCTCAGTAACCTTATCACGCAACTCCGGCAGCGTATAGACACCCAGGCGCCATTGCTCGCGCCGGGTCTCGTTGAGCATCCGGAGACGTGGCGAGAACTCCACAAACCCTACCGTTGCATTTCGGTTCTTTACCATCACTTCCATGGACATGTCGTGCGGGAACGGGGGGATATCAACCAGGACTTCAGATGGGGCACACCCGGCCTGTGCCGCAATTTCTTCTGCATAGGCGCGGGAACTCATAAGGGGGTCCGGGGATTGGAATGCCCCGTAGTTTACCTGATCCTGCGCGGCATATACCGCCCGCTTGTAGAGCCGCCGCTCGTAGATGCGCTGCATCATCTCCCGCGCTGGAGAACTTTTTGATGAAAGGAGCAGGTGCATACACGAGGTGTCGTCCCGGGCAAGAAGAGATTCAATGCTGCAGGCAGGATCAGCTGCGATATGATTGAGCATTGCCAGATGGAACATACATTCGCCGATCCGGCTCACATGATGGAAGTACACGGTCGGTCGCATCAGCGTGCGGGCGATAAGCAGGGATTCTGCGGCATTCATCCCATTTTCCTCGAGCACGATGCCATCGTCTGTGCGGAGGATATTCCGTATAAGCCGGTGCGCATCAACCGTCCCGTAGGGTGCGCCGGTATAGTACGCGTCCCGGAGCAGGTAGTCCATCCTGTCCACGTCGAGATCCCCGTGGATTATGCCCGAAAGGGGGTGCGTGCCATTTACCACCGCACAGACATCGCCTGAATCAATGCCCTCCGAGCGCAGGAGGGAGCCAAGCCGTGTATCGATAATATCGTCAATCTGGTCATGTGTGCGATGGAGCAGGGATTCCATGATCGGTTCGCTTGCATGAGAAAACGGCCCGTGCCCGATATCGTGAAGGAGCGCCGATGCAACTACGAGTTTCCGGTCATCGTCGGACAGTCCGAACCTCTTTGATGCGACATCCGCAAGATGCATCGTCCCCAGCGAATGTTCAAACCGGGTATGGTTTGCGCCAGGGTAGACCAGATACGAGAACCCCAGCTGCCGGACATAGCGGAGGCGCTGTAATACGGGGGAATCCAACAATGGCTGGATGAACTCTTCCACTTCCACATAGCCATGGACCGGGTCTTTTATGATCTTCACAGGTTCACTAAAGAATCTTCATATAGCCAGCATAAAAGTATTGAGTAATGATCACGTTCCTTTCGGGTGGAACCGGCACCCCAAAACTCCTGCGCGGCATGCAGAAAGTGATGGACCGTCATGAGATATCCGTGGTGGTGAACACGGCCGAGGACATCTGGATTTCCGGCAACCACATTTCTCCCGATCTCGATACCGTCATGTATCTCTTTTCCGGCGTGCTGAACACTGACACATGGTGGGGTCTCCGCGACGATACTTTTACAACGCACGAAGAGATCGAAAAACTCGGTATTGAAGAGTTCATAACCATCGGCGATCGTGACCGGGCCGTGCACATCGCCAGAGGAAAAATGCTCCGGGAAGGGATGCGGCTGACAAATGCCACAAAAAACCTGTGTGACCGGTTCGGTGTCCGGGAAAATGTGCTGCCGATGACCGATGCTGAGGTAACAACACGGATAAAAACAGATATCGGCCTGATCCATTACCAGGACTACTGGATCCGTGCCCGGGGAAACCTTGAGATCCGGGAGGTCGTGCGCTGTTCGGCAGAACCGCCACAGACAACCGAAGAAGTGCTACAAGCAGTTGAGGCCAGTGACGTCGTGGTCATCGGTCCGTCAAACCCTATCACAAGTATCACTCCCATTCTTGAATGCGGCGGGCTTAAAAAGGCGCTCGCGGACCGGTATGTTATCGCCGTCAGCCCGTTTATCGGAAACGCTCCGGTAAGCGGCCCTGCCGCAGCGTTGATGAGGGCGTCAGGATTTGAGCCGACTTCAAAGGGCACTCTCGACTGCTATGGGGATCTTGTCAATCTCTTTGTCCATGATATCCGTGATCCGGTCGATGTCTGCGATGCGGTGCGGCTTGACACACTGATGACAACCGAAGCAAAGAGCATCGAACTTGCCAGGGAGATCCTTCATCTGGCCGTGGTCAGCTGATGCTGCAGCATCGCCCGTCATGGTTAGACATATTTTTTGGAAACCTATATATCGCTCTGCAATAACGGTTATCGTGAGAAACCAGGGAAGGAAAAATGTACCGTAATATCGCTATTTGCATACTCGTATTGACAGCGGTGTCTGCAGGGTGCATGACAAACCCGGTTACAGAGAAAGGAACTCTCTACCTGACGTCGTCACCCCAGGGCGCAGAAGTATATCTCGATAATCAGTATCAGGGGAGCACGCCAGTCACGATTCCTAATGTGGAGCCGGGAAACCACACGCTGGAATACCGATCTTCCGGGTACATGAGCTGGTCAGCAATGATCACGGTAACACCAGGCACGTCCCAGATTTTTGCCGCACTTGCGCCAGGCACGGCAGGCCAGCAGTCTTCCGGGGACGGTACAATCTCTCCACAGGCAACCACTTCATCGACAGCTGCATCCTCAGTGGTGACCGTTCAGGCAGGCAGGGATGTGATGATCATCGGTAACTCCCAGATATTCTCCGGCTCCTGCAATGGATGCAGTGGCGTGAATCTGGTCCTTTTTGGACCGGGGTATTACACCAATGGCGTGCAGCTCGCCCAGGTGAAACCCGATCAGATTGGATCGTGGAGTTACACGTGGAACCCGGGATCGTCCGTCCTGTCGGGCTCGTATACCCTGGTGGCCACAGATACGCAGAAAACCAGCACCGACCGGGCGCAGTTTGCAGTCATCGGTGGAGGAATCGTAACGGTTGCTTCGAGCAGCTATTCTGCATCGAGTGGCAATGTTCTGACATTCTCAGGACAATGCACCACCGGCGCCCCGAGCGTTCACCTTGTGCTCTCCGGGCCTGACCGTTTTTCAAACGGTGCCGACCTAGGATCGGTGTCCGTGATGGCAGATAAAACATGGAAATTCAAATATACGATTGATACAACCATGCCGGCAGGTATCTACACGATGACTGCCTACGATGTTCCAAGGACAACATCGGGAACAGCCCAATTCACCGTGGGTTTTAACTCTTGAAACGATGATTGGGCAGGCCAATCCGGTCTTTTTTTTTTAAATTCATAAAAGATAAAAACCGGTCGAAATGCTGGTTGATCCTGTTAAAAGGGACGAACTGGCGCAGCACCGGTACCCGATACCTATTTGAAGGATTTTATACCAATACTCCCTATTGGAGTTAATCTATGGGCATTATCAAAAAATTTCTCAACCTTTTTAAGTCCGGAAAAGAGGAGGAGGAGGAAACCCGGTTAAAGGCTCAACGTGAGCGCAACGAGAACTTCCTCCGGGCCCTTACTGAAGGAGATCTCGACACCCGGTGGAACGCCGTCCGTTCGGTTGGCGATCTGGGCGAACCCTTCATCGAACCGCTTATTCAGGGGCTTAAGGATGAGTACTGGATCATCCGGAGAGGATCTGCCGATACGCTCGGGAAGATTGGAGCACCAGCGGTTCCATCATTGATCGGGGCACTCACTGAACCGGGGGAAGACATCCGGCAGGAAACTATCCGGGCACTTCAGCTGATCGGTGAACCCTCGGTGGGACCGCTCATGCAGGCACTCAAACAGCCTCACCCGTTTATTCGCCGGGGGGCAGTTCAGGCACTCGGCGTCATGGGAGAATCCCGGGCAGTGCCCGCTCTCATTGAATCGCTCAGGGACCCGGATGCATGGGTCCGTCATGAAGCAGCGGTCGCACTTGGCAGGATAGGGGATTCGCGGGCTGTTGCTCCCCTTATCGAGAGCCTGAACGATGCAAAGGAGCATGTTCGGATGGCGGCGATGGCAACCCTCTGCTCTATCGGTGAAGCATCAATTGATCCGCTTATCCATGCCCTGATCGACACCAATGAAGATGTGTGCCGGAGAGCCGGACTGGCACTGGTAACCATCGGTGAACCTTCGATTGAGCCCCTGATCAACGGTATGTCTGACCAGAACCCGGGCATCCGAAAAGGTGTTGCAGAAGTGCTGGGCCAGATCGGGAACACCCGGGCAATACCTGTCCTGGTGGCGGCACTTGATGATCCCGAACGCCCGGTCCGCACCGATGTTATCAAGGCACTTGCAGCACTCGGCGTCCCGGCTATTGCCCCGCTGATGCAGATATTCCGGGAAGGAGATGTCCGCATGAGGACGGGGGCTATGGAAGCCCTGTGGATGCTCGGCCAGCCGGCAACAACACCGCTTATCATGGTGCTCAAGGATGACCAGAGCGATGTGCGCAAGCGGGCAGCACTCTTATTAGGAGAAATCGGGGACCAGAAGGCAGTTGACCACCTTACCAATATGCTCTCTGATGAAAATGTGTCTGTCCGGAGAGAGGCTTTCGAAGCCCTCGAAATAATCAAGAAGCGAAATACCCAGTAATATTTAACTTTTTTTTAATTCACCCGGTTTTGTGCTGGCAGGGTGGAACCTGTTGTGTGCCCCACATATCCACCACAGAGTTGCTGTCGCCAGTTCCAGGTACATCATCGTCCATACCTGACAGGCAGGCAAACTACTAAAAAAAGAGAGATTTGGATTAATCCCAGTAATTCCGGACAAATACTTTTGATTTTCTGACGCGGGGAGTGCAATAATGGAGCACCGGCAGGACGATTATCATGGTAATGATCATGTTGCCGAGCAGCCAGGGTATAAATACCGACATGATTTGGGAGAACTCAATGACGTTCCCAACCGCCATCGTGATCGAACCCCATGCCGCGCCAATCACGTTGTTAAGGATTACTCCAAAGAGGATCAGGTGGAACAAATCGCGCCGGTTTTCGATGCCTACATCTGCCTCAAACACCCTGAATGCGACAAGCGGAATGAGAACCTGCCAGAGACTCGCAAGCGACCAGTAAAGGCTTACCTGAGGCGAAATTCCTGATAAGACACCGGCACCCAAAAATCCACCGACATATGCGGCTATCGCGCCATACGCACCAAACCAGAGCGTAAAGACGATCATGAATGCAATAGCGAAGTATCCCCATGAAACACCGCTCGTTCCCGTGGGACTGATAAGGACTGCAACACGGGCAAGAATAGTGTTGATGATGATGAGCCCGATCACAAGAATCAGGAATGAATAGGTTGGACGCTGCTGAGTTTTCATACAAATACCCTGTATCCCCATATTATCTGCTTATATACATAGTATTTTTGCCCCGGGCGTTTGAAGGCTTTGACCAGGTGTGCATTTTCGCCCAATGTGGGCGGGCAGGGTTATGCTGCGCCGGAAGGTTTTGCCATGACAGCCCATCGTGAGGATAACGCATAAAAATACCGGGAAAAATTTATTTTGGCTATGCATTCATGTTTGATGGGATGTGGGGCCATAGGACAATTCCGGGTACCTGCTTTGATGTCGTTACCGTCGTATCAAAATCAGGATTTTTACCATTCGTCCCCGGATAGTACAGCGTGATCTGGAAACCGGTGTCAAATACCGGTATGCCAAGAACGGGGGTTTGTGTATCGAGGGGACGAATTACCCGCTCCTCGCCGACCACCAGTTTCCCGCGATTGTAGGGAAAATAAAACAGCTTGCCCATAAAGTCCATTAGCCCCCCCGGCTCATTATAATAGGATTTCAAATGCGCATACCCATACAATCAGTCACCCCGGAAGTTGGCCACGCGGACATCTGCGGCTGGGTTCACGAGGTCCGGGACCTCGGTGGTCTCGCATTCTTTTTAATCCGCGACCGGACCGGCATCCTGCAGGTAACTATCCCCAAAAAGAAAGTGTCAGAAGCAGTGCTTGCTGCCATTAAACAGGTGTCCCGTGAATCGGTTGTTCACGTCGCCGGTACAGTAAAAGCGATGGAAAAAGCGCCGGGCGGAAGGGAACTTGTCCCGGATACGTTTGAGATTATAAATCTTGCAGAAACCCCGCTGCCGCTTGATGTTTCAGAGAAAGTGGGAGTTGAACTGGATACCCGGCTTGATGCGCGGTTCCTTGATGTGCGGAGACCGCGGGTGGCGGCAGTTTTCCATATCCGAAGTGCCGCGATGCATGCAATGAACGATTATTTCCACAAAGAGGGATTTATCGGCATCACGACACCCAAGATCGTAGCCGCTGCCACAGAAGGCGGTACCGAACTCTTCCCGATTGCCTATTTTGATAAGGAGGCGTTCCTCAACCAGAGCCCGCAGCTCTATAAGCAGATGATGATGGCGGCAGGGTTTGAGAAAGTCTACGAGATCGGCCCCATCTTCCGCGCCGAGGAGCACAACACGACAAAGCACCTCAACGAGGCGACATCGATCGACATCGAGGTTTCCTACGCGGACCATCTCGAAGTCATGCGCATTCTTGAAGACCTTATCGTCAAGACCTACGAGTACGTGAATGTCACGTGCAGCGACCACCTTGCAAACATCGAATGCACGGACTTTGCCGTGCCAAAAGCCCCGTTTGCCCGGCTTCCATACAGCGAAGCGATCGAGATCGCCGCAAAGAAGATTGCAGAGCCGATTAAGTTCGGTGACGATATCAGTGCCGCCGCAGAGCACGCGATTGGCGACGAGATGGGCGCTCATTACTTTATCGTGGACTGGCCAAGCTCGATCCGCCCCTATTACGCAATGCCCTACGAGGATGATCCAACGATTTGCAAGGCCTTTGACCTCATGCACCCGAGAATGGAGCTCTCAAGCGGCGCACAGCGTGTCCACCAGCATGATATGCTTGTGCAGCAGATCGCGAGAAAAGGGCTCAACCCGGAAAGCTTTGAGTTCTACCTGAAGCCGTTCCGGTACGGCATGCCCCCGCACGCGGGCTGGGGACTGGGCGCGGACCGTCTGATCATGACAATGCTGGGGCTCTCAAACGTTCGCGAGGCAGTACTGTTCCCGCGTGACATGCACCGGCTCGTTCCCTGATCACATACTCTTTTTATTGCGCAAAGTCAACCCGTTTGTATATCTGTGCTGATTTTAAAATGGCGAAAAATTATTTTATCAACAAAGTGCTGGCGACCACGGTTGTGGGAAGTTATCCGGTGGTGAAAGGCGGGGGCCTTAAAAGTCTCTTTGACCCCCTCCATTCCGCCGTTGAGACAGCCGTTGCCGACCAGATGACTGCAGGGATCGACATCATCTCGGATGGACAGGTGAGGGGAGATATGATCCAGGCATTTGCGGCAAAACTGCCTGGCATCAAAGGGCAGGACGTGATCGGCAAAGTGCAGCCGGCTTCAGGTTCCATCACTGCCGGGGATACAAAATTTGCCCTGTCAAAAGCGCCGAAAGTAAAAGGGATTATCACCGGTCCTTCCACGCTTGCTCACGGGCTTCACATCGGCACGCCGATGTACCGGAACAAGGAGGAACTTGCTCTTGATCTCGCTACCGCGCTCATTGTGGAAGCACGGAGCCTTGAAGCGGCGGGTGCGACCCTGCTCCAGCTCGATGAACCGATATTCTCCACGGGTATTGCCGATCTGGCAGTAGGAAAAGAGGCGATTGAACGGATCACGGCCGCCGTGAAAATTCCCACCTGTATGCATGTCTGCGGGAATCTTGAGAATGCTATTGACGATATCCTGAAGATCAACGTCAATGTGCTGGATTTTGAGTTCTCCAAAAACCCTGCAAACCTTGAACTGTTCAGCTCCCGTGACCTGGCCGGGAGGATGATCGGCTATGGCTGCATCGATTCTTCATCGGAGACCGTGGAGACCGTACCAGAGATCAAGACCCGGATCATGAAGGGGGTCGAAGTGTTCGGCGCCCGTTCGATGCTGATCGATCCCGACTGTGGTATGCGGATGAGGACTCGGGAAGCGGCATTCTGGAAGCTCAAGAACATGTGTGAAGCGGCAAAGGAAGTCCGTTTCGCGCTGTGATTTTTTTGGCCAAAAATTTTTATCACAATAACTCGTGTGATTGGCTGGCGATCCACCAGCGGGCATCACCTGCGATCCTCCGGCAACGGGAGGGGTACCTCCTTGATGATGAGGTACCCCCTTGGGGGGTCTGTCGTACTGGGGCAAATACCCTCAAGGGGGTACCTCTGGCTCCTGAAAGATGAGGGTATGCCAGGAGAAGATCTGATAAGGCGTTCTCCTGATGGTACAGAGCAAGGAGGAATCCCCACAAATGCAGTTACTCTCGCTGGGATGGTTTTAATCCTTGTTCTCGTGGATGTTTCGCTCGAAGCCGGCACGCATCCCGGTTGAGTTTATAATCGTGAGATTCAATCCTAATTTAGTCCGCTTCAAACGTTGTGGCACGCGAGCTGGACATACAACTGCCCGGTCCATTTCAATCCTAATTTAGTCCGCTTCAAAC
>JBDKTL010000031.1:0-62270 GCA_039698055.1 Methanoregula sp.
CATCAATAACGTCACGATCTACAATGCAAAATGGGAGATTGTAAAAGCTGCCATCGCGGACTATCTGGCTCATCCAAAATACACGCTCTAATTTTTTTCTAGATCTTGTGCGTAAGTCCTATGAAATATTGAATCAGGTTGACCAAAAGCTCTCCTGAGTATATGGGCGCACAAGTGATATGCAGGTACCGTTCCTCTCTGTATATTCTGAAGAACACATCCCCGGTCTATGGCGGATCTTTTGGCATTTTCGTGGTGATATACCATGCGTGAATGGCAAGCAGGAGATAGATCGGGAACAGCAGGGTATAAGAATTTGTATCCCCCTCCATCCTGAAGATCCAGACGGTTGCCATCACATCGATCTGGAAGATCATCGTACCCCACCATTTGCCAAGGTACCCATATCCCAGCCCCGGGAGGAGAAAGTTGAGGAATCCTGCTACCAGCGGGTTTTTTGTTGTCTGGGGCCGTTTTGAGAGTCCTCGCGGGAGATAGGTAAGGGAGACCCCGCATTTAGGCGATGCAAGAACAGTATTCCACCGGACCTCCCGGTTTTCATCGCCTAGTGATTTCATGAGGGCCGGGATAGCTGACGGATCGTGGATTGCCCCCATCAGTTCAACTGCTTTTATCCTGACCTTGCTGTCACGATCCCGAAGAAGTCCGGTCAGAGCCGGGATGGCAGGTTTTCCGATCTCCTTTGTTGCATTCCATTCCTGCATCCCGGCAAAATAATATGCCCTTTCTGCTGGATCCAAAGGTTTCCAGCCGAGTTTTGCAAGAGAAAATGCCGCCCCGTATCGCACGTATTTATCCGGGTCCCTGAGTGCATGCTGCAAGGGCCCGATCGCTTCCTGGTCGTTAATCTCACCAAGGGCAATGGCTGCCTGCCAGCGGACCTCGCTGTTCTCATCGGTAAGTGCTCGTTTTAGAGGCGCAATGGACCGGGGGCTGCCAATCTCGGACAGTGCACCGATGATACCCAGTTTCACGGTTTTATTGCGTGTCCCGAGTGCAGTTTCCAGTTTGTCAAGGGCATCCGGGCCAAGGGTAACAAGAGCCTTTGCGGCGCCGACCTGTACCTCTGTATCCCGGGATCGCAGCGCCCTTATGAGGCCTGCGGTATCTTTTCTCGCTTTTAACGTTTCGATATCCGGTTTTTTCAGGGTAAACCACGAAGAAAAGGGCACGCTCTTCACCTCACATATCCGGGATTTTCTTTACTGTGTAATAGGTCATTACTGCAGATACCGCTGTAAACGGAAACACGCAGAGATAGGGGAGCAGCAGTCCCCACTGAAGCTGTACCAGAACCAGAAGGGTCATGTAACTCATGAAGACCGGGAAACCCCACCATTTCCCGATGTAATTGTAACCGAGGCCAAAGAAGAAGAAGTTCAGGATTGCAGCCCCAAAAGGATTGGGAGTTGTTCTGGGCCGGTCAGAGAGAATGATCGGAATGAGGGTGGAATCGACACCACATTTCCTGCAAGCCAGCACCGCGCTCCATCTCACTTCAGGGTCCCTGTCCATGAGTGCCGATTCGCATGCTTTTTTCGCATCAGGGCCACCAATTTCACCGAGCAGCTCCACACAGTGTACTCGGGTTGCAGGATTGATATCCCGGCAGGTTTGAACCAGTGGCTCCACGGCGGCATGTCCCATCTTATGGATATCCTGCCATTCCTGTGCTGCGATGAGGGAGTACGTCTTTATAATCTCATTCTCCGGTTTCCAGTTGAGTTGTTCAAGGGATTTTATCGCACCGTACCGCACGTAGCGATCCCCGTCCATGAGTGCTTCACAAAGAGCCGGTACAGCATGGGAATCCCCAATCTGCCCGAGGACGAGGGCAGCAACAAAGCGAACTTCGTTGTCAGGATCGGTTTTAAGGTTGTGTATCAGGGGATCGATTGACCGGGGACATTTAATCTCACCCAGCGCTTCAATAGCCCCAAGGCGGACGTGCACCTTGGGAAAAGAAAGAATCCTGATAAGAGGATCGCATGCCTGCTCGCCCAAAGTACCAAGAGCATCAGCTGCCTGCCACTGGATATCCGAATTCCCGTGGTCGAGCATCCGGACGAGCCCGCGAATGTCCCGTGATTGTCGCAATCCCTCGATTGGTGTCATACCAGTACACCTGACAATGAAAATGTCACAACCGTCTCCTCCACCACCCGAAATACACAAGGATGGCAATGACCGCTATTACCGCAACGAGCAGCACCGGGTTAGCCTGGATAACGTCTAACAGCCATCCGAACATCCCGACATTTGTGATCATGGCCGGCTTCGATGCCGGGATGTAGGTTGCATCCGGGTGCTCCTTTTGCTCCAGTGCGGTTGCCTGTGCAGTGATCAGGCCAAAGAGTGAGGTGCCGTTGGAGGAGTCTCCCCGGAAGATCATGTTGTCCGAGGGATCGATGCCGATATACGATGTGCTGATCAGTTCGGTCTGGCCGGTCGCTTCGCTGATCCGGGTAATGTGAACCGCATTTATTCCACCGTGAAGGTTCACCCATGAGGCAGGGATGGTGAAGGTGACATTTGCCGCACCGGTAGTAAGGTTGGCCTTTTTCACATCAAGCGTATACGCGATGTCCTGTAACGTGAGGGCGTTACGGCTGGTGATCCTGCTGAACTGATCACGAGTATCGTAACTTACCGATTCCGAGATGGTGTTGTTGATCAGTGTCCGCTGCGTGAGGATAGGAAGCGTGGCGTGGACTGACCCGGAGACATTTCCAAAACCAAGCGTTGCGTTCAGTGGATCGGTCGTGAATTCGGCATGAGATACTTTTCCGGTGATCTGGTTGCTTGTGACCGTGAAATTATTGCCCCAGTACGTGATTGTCAACCCCGGGGAGTGGTGCTGGTATACTTCTACCCGGTCGAAGAACATAGTGACGGTCGCCCCTGCTGCCCGTGCATCATCCTGATTGATGTCGAGGGTGCCCTGGCCGTCAGCATTATAGCTCATCCCGTCAAATCCCACCGGGTAACTTTCAGATGCAGCCGGAGCGGCGGCACTTACGGGATTATTCGCTGGGGGCGCTTCGGGCGGCTGGACTTCTGGTGGCTGAACTGCCGGTGGGGCTGCCCCGGCTGGTGCAGCTGGCGAACTGCTGTCACCGCTCCCACCGTCCCCATTAGTTGAGGATGAAGAGGATTTCAGGGTCACGGTGTATGCCGGCGAAACGGTCTTTCCGACATAATCTGCACCGGCATTCTTGTAATTGTCCTTCATTCCGTTTAGGTTACATTCTGCATGGACGATATAGACGCCGTCAGGGTACAGGCCATTTGCAGTATTCCAGATAGCACCGGTATGGTAGGGTTGTGAAGAGACAAGGACGCTACCCAGTGAAGTGGTGGTCCCCACCTTGTTCGTGAGCGACGAGTAAGTACTTCCACCGGGTGCCAGAACGTGAATTGAGATGGGAGTCCCCGGCGCACCTGTAAAAAGGTTGCTGTTAATCAGAAATCCCAGCTCGTCACCATGCAGGATAGCGCCATTTGTAATATCGGTACCCCGGGTTACATCTTCAATTCCGAGATCGAGTTGGGGGTCTTTTACGATAAATGCCAGGGATCCGGGAGGGAGTACGCCCGTGTAAACATACCAGTTGCCGGTATACACAACAAAATCTGTCGGGTCAACGTAAAAGTTCGAACGGTCTGGAGGAAGAATGGTAATTGTCGGGGACGTGACATTGATATCTACGGCAGGGGGCCACCACGCGATGGAGCTGCCTGCGGGGACAGCAGCGGTAATATCCAGTCCGCTCTCACCGATAAATACGGTTCCGCCCGCGCTGATAACAGCACTTGGATCGGTGGACAGATTCGTCAGAGGCAGGTTATCTGCATTTCCTGTTGCCAGTGAATATGCAGAATCTGAAAACCCGTCCGCGTTCAGGTCAGGAGTGATTTGGGAAAAACCGGTCCCCCCTGGAGACGCCCAGTAATTTCCCCCGATACGTGCGCCTCCGATAATGTTAGGTCCGGTGCCGGGGGTAGTGTTCCAGATATTGCTCAGGGTTGTCCCCGTAAACAGCACATTTGCAGCATTATAAAAATAGTTATTGTAAATGGTGTTTGAGCCTGAGGTATCAAGGGAAATTCCTGAGCCACTGTTGCCGCTGATGGTATTTCCGGCCAGAATATTCGTATCAGATCCGGATTCCACACTTATGCCCACGCCATTATTATCAAAAGAACTGTTGACGAGGGTATTGCTCGTTGACGTGTAAAACCTGAATCCGTTGTTGTTGTTATTTCCTGTCAGGTTAGAGAAATAGTTTGAATGCGCATCATTTGTGGCAAACCCAACGTTATTGTTGTTGGCAACGATATTCTCAATGGAATTTGAATTGCTGCCAACCCAGATCCCAACCGCGTTTCCTCCATCGTTTGTCGCCGTGCAGTCCTGCACAATATTATCTCCTGAAGAGATCAGGAAAATGCTGTTCATCCACTGGTTTGTCGCGGTAATATTCTGGATACGACCCAGATATACACTGTTATAATAGATTCCCTGGTACGATGCATTTACGGTCACATTTTTCACGGTGATATTGGACAATGAAGGACTGGAATATGCATACACTCCGTGAACATCGGTATACCCTGAGCCGCCAATACCATCGATCCCGTCGATGGTATGCCCCATCCCATCAAACCAGACATCGGATGAGTTGATAAATATCCCGTTCCACGGGTGGGTGAAAGGGCTGTTCGTCACATCGTTCTGGAGTTCATATTCTCCCGGTGCTGATATTGTGGCAGGGCCGGTGATGGGAATCCCGGCACATGCTGGCTGGAGCAGAAAGAGTACAAAGAGTAAAGGGAAAATGGAGGTTAATAAAAGATGACGAATTGTCTGGTTCAGGACTTTCATGGGATCCTCTCGGAATTTTTTTATCTTGCAATTATTTTTTTTAAATTGGGTAATTTCTCCTGCGAAATATATTCACATTCCGTTATCCGGCACGGGTTCAGAGTTTACGAATAAACCCTCCTCTTGCTGGAAGATGTGGTCTCCCGTTTTTCTTTTCTCCCATCTGCAAGTAATTATGACACGGCATTGAAAGACCATGCAGTGCTCCTGACTTCATAATTATCTCATCCACTATGCCTCTTTGCAGATTTTGGAATGTGATCATTGACGGGTGTCCGGGTCGTAAAACCCGGCATAATGGGAAATCATATCGCTCCCATTCATCAGCATTACCTTAAAATCATATCCAACATCACAACGTCGCACGGATGTATTTATAGAAATATGCACAGCTGCTTTGCCATGCAAAGTTGCGGATGCAAATAAGAAGCCTTAAGAAAAACCCGGAACTATAATTTCTCAGCATATATGTGACCCGATATGAATGTTCTCGATCCGGAAAAAATCAGAAAAATTGAGCGCCTTCTTCGACACCAACCCCGGGGCATGACGATATCGGCACTCTCTGCCCGGCTGGACATGAACCGGAACCTTGTGGCAAAGTACCTTGACGTCCTTCATTATGCAGGTCATGTTGAGATGCAGGTCACCGGAACGGCGAAGGTATATTTCAACTCCCACCGGGTCCCGATATCGGCAATGCTTGAATTTTCATCGGATTACATTCTCGTGCTGGATACGGAACTGAAGATCCTGCAGACAAATGAACGAATCCTTGACCTCCTGCATGCAGGACGGGACGACCTCATCGGGCGCAGAATTGATGAGATCGATCACCCGTTCTTACAAGGAGTATCCCGTCAGATCCTCTCATCAGGACAGGAGAATAACAAGGAAAAACCGGTCGAGATTTCCCTGGTGATTGACAACCTGCCAACTTTTTTCAGCATGAAGCAGGTGCCCACCGTTTTTGAAGACGGGTGCAGCGGTTTGACCCTTATCCTTGAAGATATCACCGAGCGCCGGAAAACCGAAGAAAAGATCCGGACATCCATGCTCTACCGGGATTTTTTCTCCCGGAAACTTGAGGAATTTACCGAGCTCCCCCCAAATGCCGATATTTACGCGGCGATCGGTGCGGGTCTTGATGCGCTCATCCCGGATGCGATCATCGATGTCAATGCGTATGATCCCATAACAAAAACGCTGAACAAAAAAGCGATCTTCGGGTACCGGGCAGAAGAGTTCGTTGCCCGGACACGCGATAACAACTGCAACTGGGATTTATCACCTGCCTATGGGACGGTTCCGGATATACTGGGGACCGGAAAATTGTTCCGGCTACCTGGAAAACTCCATTACGCCAGTTTCGAGCAGATCCCTCAGAAATCAAGCGAGGAGATAGAGAGAGAATTCGACCTTGGGGATTTCTACTCCATAGGTCTTGTCTGGCGGGGAAACCTTCTTGGAAATATCCTGTTTATCCTCCACAGTGGGGGTACGATCGCCAATGACGCGTTTATCGAGATCTATGCACGGGCTGCCTCGATTGCCCTGCAGCGCCAGATTGCCGAAGCTGCTTACAATGAGAGCAAGGGAAAACAGACGAGTGAGCTTCTGCCTGATTGCAGAAAAATTTCCCTTGTCACATGATAGTTGAGGGGAATCTGAATATTCAGGGTATATCCGTATCACTCCTCCCCGGCATTGAGGGGTGATCCGCCTCTCAAATGAGGTTGCCTGAATCTGTCCCCCTCGCAAATAGTAACGGTAGATCTTCCTGAAGTCATAGAGTTTTTTTCGGATTATGTGAACCAGCGATCATGTTTTCCTCTGCCATGCAAAGTAACGGTGCATATTTTTTAAACTATTCTCAACCAACAACCATTATCGTCAGGACATCTGTAAGTTGTCATCAGGAGGGAGTGCCGTCTGCGAACCACGCAGACGGTCAGGGACGTTACGATTTGCACAGGAGGATCCAAAAAAACGGCCCTGCGGCTTTTAGTCTGCTTTGCTCCATGCCAAAATAGGGTGGGATCTTATCTGATATCATGTGGGGGGGATGGATGTATCATGGCAAAGTTTGAGTGCAACTGGTGCGGGAAATGTTGTGCCAGTTTCGGGGAATTTATCAAAATTGAACGGCAGGTAACCGGGCGGGATTACTTCTGTCGTTATGGGATCACGAACGAGATATTCCCGGTTCATGTGCATCCGGAGTTTGCCGATGAGATCGAGGAAGCCTTTACGGAATCGGACCCGAAAAATTCCGGCCCTGCCAGTAAAGGATGTATCTTCATGCGAAAGAATCCCCAGGGGAAGGGATTTGCCTGCGCCATCTACGAAACCCGGCCCAGCATCTGCCGGGAATTCAAGTGCTACCGGATGCTGATCCACCACCCCCCAACTGGGGAAGTGCGGGGTAAGGTAATCGGCATTAACGAGCTCAGGAGTCACGATGAAACCCTGGAATTGATCTGGAACGAAAAGATCTCCCCCCTGCCCCACCCGTTCAACAGCCGGCAATCCCCTGCGTCCGGGGCTCCGTCAGTCCATGGTCACGAAAGCCATGTCGATGCGCACATAAACGATCTCGGTCATGGCGATGATACCGAATGGGTCACGACCGTGATCACGGTCCTTGCAGCGCACGGGTACCATGGCGAACCCGTGGAATAATGTCGGACATTGTCATGATTGCGTTTGTTTAAAATTGCGATCCCATTACCCCACGCGGGTGAATTATTGATGGAGGGTAATGGCGGACAGTATACCGATCCTTTGTACTCCCTGCCATTTTCCCGTCCGGTGGATTTATCAAAAAGGTTGAGGATGAGTGGGTTATTCTCCCCTCACCGAACGGGTACCGGATCGGTGGATGTATGTTGCGGGAAAATTACGGGAACTGCCCGTTCCCAAAAAAACCCCGGCACCCGAACCAGAAAAAAATTATTCAATAATAATTGACGGCTTGAACGGCAGTGCCATCGATGCTTTTGCTTGGCCGCTTGATTCAGCATCGGCGATATGGACCGGCACCCCGAACTCCTTTTCAAGGAACGTTTTTGCCGATTCAAAAACTACCCGTTCATCGACCGGGGCTTTGCTGAGCGGTTCAACTACCTGCGGGGGAAGCCGGTGGATAAGTGTCGTGCACTGTTTTGCTGCGTCAGTGGCTTCCCTGCCACGCTGTTTCATCGCATCGTTTTTCATGATCTCCTTGATCACCGTGTTCCGGTCGGTCGATTGTGCGATGATGGCAAAGATCTCCTGTTTCCATGCCGGGGCAAGGGCAATGGTGATCGATTTTGGCGTGATCTGGATCAGTTTCATGATGGACTCGATATCTTCCACCGTCCGGGAAAGCAGTTCTTCTGCAAGTTCGATCTGCGGTTTGATGAGTTTTTCATCGGCAACCGGCCACGGGGCAAACGATACGAGATCCTTGTTACCCATCTCTTTCCAGAGATGTTCGCAGGTGAACGGGATGAACGGGGCAAGCAGCCGCGTCCATACAGAGCAGAGCGTGACAAGATCGGTGCTGCCTGCACAGCCTTCCGGCACCCTGCGGCGGTACCACCGGAGATCGGTTTCAATACCGAAATACGCTTCCTGAAGCGCCTGCCGGGTCTGGAAATTTTCAAGAGCGGCAGTCATCCGCCCGATGTGCGCCTGGAGCCGGCTCATCAGCCAGTGGTCGATATCCTGTGGTTCGCCACTGGCCTTTTTTATCTCAGATATGGTCGTGTAGAACCGTTCGATCTGTTTTTTTGTCGAGATAACGAGTTCGTTTCTCCAGTCAAAGTCCTGCCAGGGTTCGGCGCTGCCCATCAAAAACATCCTGACCGTATCGGCGCCAAACTCGGCAACCGCATCTTCCAGCAGGAACACGTTTCCTTTCGATGAGGACATCTTGGCGCCGTTTAACAACCCCATGCCAAAGACGACCATACCCTTTGGGAGTTTGTCTTTTGGGAAGATCGTCACATGGTGGAAGAGCTGGAACGTGAGGTGGTTTGAGATCAAATCCTTGGCCGAGAACCGGAAGTTATACGGGTACCAGTACTCGAACTCTTCCCGCATTGCGTCCAGTTTCTTCTTTTCCGGAAGGTCCGGGGATTTTTTGCCAAGGAAAATATAATCAAAGACTTCGGGAGTGAGCAGTTTTGAGTCGATCTCGCGGATTTTGTGGGCGATCGTGTAATACGACATATATACGGTCGAATCAGAGAGCGGCTCGATCAACTGGGTGGTGTCCCACGGGAACCGGGTTCCAAGGCCGACACGGCGGGTGCATGCCCAGTCCTTGAGCCAGTCCACGGTCCGGTCGAATTCGGCACGGACTTCCGGTGGAACGAGCGTCATGTCTTTTAAGTGATCGGCAACCTGCGCCTTCCATGCCGGGTCGCTGTACTTCAGGAACCACTGGTCGTGCAGGATCTTGACCATCACCTTGTTGCCGCACCGGCAGATGACCGGCCGGGAATCGAACTCGTACATGATTGCCGAGTCATATTTGTCGATCATTTCCTGTGCAACATCTTCACGGGCAATCTTGACCGGTTTGCCGCCGAACTGCGCGAAGAGTTTTCCCTTCGAGAACTCGGCAGAGTAGATCTCCTGCGTGAGTGCGTCCATCCGGCTGTCCATCTGGTGGGCAATACCGGCTTTTTCGACAGCGAACTGTGCCGGGATCTCGCCGTATCCTTCAACCTTGATCAGCGGGATCGGTTTGATCTGCGTATATTTTCCCTGCTGCTGGAGGTCGCGGAGGGCGATGTAGTCAAAGGGTGCATGGGCGGGAACGCTCATGACCATGCCGCTTGCCATGTCGGCATCGACAAAGTCTGCGGGAAGAACCGGGACTTCTCCGCAGAGCGGGTGGCTGACTGTTTTGTCAATCAGGTCTTTACCGGCAATCTCTTCTTTGACCTCGACCGTGTGGTCCTGCAGGGCGAGTTTTTCTGCTGCTTCCTTTGAGATGATCCATGCCCTGCCATCAACAAGAGCCTTCACGTACGTGACATTCGGGTTGACCCAGAGGTTGGTCACTCCGTGGATCGTTTCGGGGCGAAGGGTGGCTGTGGGGATGAACGCATCCCCGTACCGGAACATGACCAGCGTGAACTTGATCACTTCTGCCTTATCGCCTTCGAGAAGATCGTGGTCGCCGACCGGGTTGTCGTCCACCGTGCAGTACCTTACAGGGTGAACTCCTTTGATCACGTGCCCGGCTTCATACAGGTGTTTCCACTGCCATTCCACGAATTTGCTGTACGTGGGATCGACAGTGATGAACCGACGGCGCCAGTCAATGGAGAGCCCGCATGCCGTCATCACCCGCTGGTATTCGGCGGCAAAGTGCCGGACGATGGTCAGCGGGTCGGTGAATTCCTTTAACACATCCTGCGGGACTTTGTAGAGGTCCCGGTACAGGTGAATCGTTTTTGGATCGTTTCGTGCGATCCGTTTGGAGATCCCGACGACCGGTGCACCCGTGACATGGAAAGCCATCGGGTAGAGCACCTGTTTGCCCCGCATCCGCCAGAACCGTGCGATGACATCGGGAACAATATATGTCCTGCCGTGGCCGACATGCATGGCGCCGCTCGGGTACGGGAATGCGACGTTCAGGTAATATTTTTCGAGGTTTGAGGGATTGGACTCAAATGCATGTAACCATCGTTCCTGTGCTTCTTCTTCAAATCTGCCCAGATCAAATTCGCTCAAAACTAATTCACCTTCCACAATTTTTTTTAAAAAACAATAGTGTTGTAGTTTGTCCTATACCGGCCGCAGCTTGATGATCTCGTTGTTCTGGTAACGTCTCATCATTTCCTGCGCAATGCTGGAATTTCTTGCGAGGTTGATCTCGCCCTGTTCGTTGACCGTTGCGGTAAAGAGATATTCCTTGCCGGCAAAGACGTCCACGATTTTACCGCTCTGGTCAGGGGCAACAATCGTGAGTTGTTTTTTGTCGGTCGTGATTTTTATCCCGCCGCCGGTATCGAAATCCCCCTCGCTTTTTGGCTGCTGCTGCTGGCGTTCGAAATCGGAACTTGGCTTGATATCGATCCCGACACCGATTTTATTGACGATGGCTGAGATGTTTTTGCCCCCTTTTCCGATGGCGGCAGGGACATCCTTGTCGTCAATATAGACGACGGCTTTTGTGTCGCTGATCATCTGGACTTCCACTGCACCGTCAGTATACCGCCCGATCTCGCGCTGGATCTCTTTTTCCATGAGTTTCCAGCCGGGACGGTCTTCGTTCTCCGGTTTCGGGGTTGCGTCCTGTATCGCTGACAGGGAGCTGTGGGTGTTATCAAGCGAGGCTACCGGGTGACCGAAGTGCTGGGCCGGTGGAGCCTGCGGGGTTTTTACCGGGGCAGGAGCCGCCGGTACCGATACCATCGGCATGACAATGGTCTGGCCGTCGTAGCGGAAGATATCGAGCGTGAGTTTTCCGGTCTCGTAATCGGTGACGGTAGTGACCGGCCGGATGTGCATCTCATTTGCCATGCCTTCGGGGACCTTGATGGTGAACCCGACATCGTAGATCTTTGTCACGACGCCCTGCTCGAGGAAGACAATCGTGTTGACAACCTGCGAGAGCACGGAGAAGTCGACACGGTCTGAGAAGCGCTGGATGGCGTCCTGCACGCTGTTTGCGTGGATAACGCCGACCATGCCGAGACCGGCAAGCCGCATGTCGGAAAAGACACCGAAGTCTTCGCTCTTGCGGAGTTCGTCAAAGATGACAAAGTCCGGGCGGACGAGCAGGAGGATGTCTGCGGTGGTGGTCATGCTGCCGTCAAGCGTCGTGTACTGGGTAATCTGGTCCGGCACCTGCAATTCCCGGGGTGCCTCCATGGTCTTGACGACAAACCCGGCATCGGAAAGGAACGTCGCGACGCTCTGGGCGAGCGTGGTCTTTCCCGAGCCGGGGGAACCGGCAATGATGAGCCCCCGTTTTTCAGAGACAATCCTTTTTTTGATGATGTCGGATTTTGCATAGTTTTCAAGCGTTACGTCCACGATCGGGCGGACGGCGGTGATCTCCATGCCGTCCGAGAATGGCCGGCGTGCGATAGCGATACGCATCGAACCGATCTGCACCACCGTGATACCGCGTTTTTCGACTTCGATAAACCCGTCGGGATCGCGTTTTGCCCGTTCAAGAATTTCCTGCGCAAGGTTGCGAAGCTCGTATTCGCTGACCGGCTGGTCGCGAATTTTGACGAGCTTCATGTCGTTGATCGTGCCTTTCTTTGCCGAGGGGCTGCACCGCTCTTTTAAGTAGACCGCGATCGTGTGTTCATCAAAGAACTGGTCGATCCCAAGGGGGACAAAGTCGCTGATCTGCGGCTTTAGGTAGATAACGTCCAGTCCTTTTGCCCGTGCCACTTCTGCCTGCACGTTATCGCTGGTGATAAACCGTGCAGAGTTCTCGATGGCGATGTTTCGGATCATCGCATCGATCTCGCCGCCGCTTGCCAGTTTTACCTGTTCAAGCGTTGGCCGGATCCCGGAGAATTTGAGTTCTATGGTTTTTTCTTCCGCCATTTTGCAGAGGGACTGCAGCTCGTTCAAGCCCGAGAAACCAATTTCTCGTCCATTGTTTGCCTGGGCTTCAAGTTCTGCAATGACTGCTTCGGGGACGATTATTGTTGCGCCTTTGTATTCACCGGCTTTTATCATCGAGGTTATGCGCCCGTCAATAAGGACGCTTGTATCAGGTACCAGTATCATAAAATATTATTCCTCCCTATCGTGTTCTATGGTATAATGTTGTATACTATTCCTGAATTGCGGGAAACTTTTGCGAGCGTTCGCACGTTTCCCGTTTCACCGGCACTCCGGTAATGCATGCCGTATATACCGGTATTGTCCAACGACCATAAAGATCGTTGATACGGTAGATATTACCCCGCGGGGTTTATAAGGAGTTCGGGGGGTGGGATGATATTTTGCGAGCTTATTACGACCCCCCTTTATTCCAATTCAATAAAAAAAATAAGGAATCAGACCGGATTTACTTCAATCCGCTTAATCAAACGACGGACAAAAATATACCCAATAACGGGATCGCAAATGAATACTATCACGAACTGGATCATCACATTCTCAAAAGTAGCCGCAATGAATCCCATCTTTACCAGAATTACGAACGGGATGATAAGCAGGAAATTCGCAATACACCCCAGATAAAAGATATACCTCGTCTGTCCCGTTCCAAAGAATATACTCCGGATAATAGTGCTGACTCCAAAGAGACCGTAGGGAATCATCAGCCACCAGAAAGTCATGGATGAAAATCCTACCATCTCGGGATTCTGGTTGAAAAACTCTGAGAGCGGGGTCCACAGGAAAACTCCAAGGATTGAAATAACTGCCATAAATCCTATAATGAGAATAAACGACGTCAGGACAACACTTTTCATTTCCTTGATCTTCTTTTCCCCGAAATAGTTCCCGACAACAACACTCGTTCCTTCTCCCAATGCGAGCACCGGAATTATGAGCGTCCACATCACGGTCATTGCAAGGTTATAACCGCCGTACTGGGCGGTTCCCATTGCATTGAGAACCATCAGCGTTCCGACGTATCCGGTATTTCTCACAAGGGAGTCAAGACCGGTCCAGCCCCCAATGGAAAAGAGAGGTTTTACATAATTCCGCCACGGGAGAAAAAGGTAGGATCTCCAGTTGATCTCAAGAAGGCTGGTGATGAAAACCAGTGAGATTATCATAAGGACAATCTTTGATATCACGTACCCGATTGCGACGCCGTGAAGCCCGAGATGCAATGAGAAACTAAAATTTGAAATAAGGAGAATATCGAGGAACATATTTACAATTACAGAAATGAGGACAATGTACAACGCCTCTTTTCCTTTTTGCATCGATTTTATCCCGATGAGCAGGAGGAGGGCTACGGATTCGAATGGTAGTGCAACTGATTTCAGGACAAGGAATGTTGTTGTCTCGTTCACGATAGAGGCAGGTGTGCCAATTGTTGAAACAAACCATGGCGTAAACCCGATCACAATCGCCATTACAAAAAGAGAAAATGCCACTTGAATGATCAGACCGGCTTTAAGAATTTCCAGGATTTTTTCGCGGTTTTTGTAATTTTGTGCAACGAGCGCCAGAATCCCAAAGGGGATCATCTCGTTCACAATCTCAATAGTTACACCAATGAACTCGTATTGTTCAGAGATTGCCAGAGAATTTAAACTCATTTTTCCGATCCAGAAAACATTAGAAAGATCGTAAAATTTTGGAATGAGCATCGCTGCAATGATAAAACCAATAAAATGCCATGGATAGACTCGCGCGAGTTCATTCCATTTTTCTTGTGCTTGAGAAATTACGGTCAATCGCTCACCAGCAGTTGTATGTCAACGATTAACTGGGATTAATATTTCAATTTGATTTTGCTTGCATTGTTTGTCGCAGGTACAGGTAGAGAGTATCAAATGTACCCGCCCGACCCCCTCCCCCCTTCGCTCACAAAATATCCTCATGACACCGGCAATCTGTGACGACAAATTTGTCACAATGAGCAGCCGCTAACGCTGGCAAAAAAATAAATGTACCTGTGCGACCCCCTCCATCATCGATCATATTTCCATGAAAAATAACGCATTCTTACGATGGCAATTTGTGTGTACACAGGGCCGGAGTTGTTGGAGGGGGTCGGGCGGGTACATTTGTATGTCCAGCCCGTGATATGCCGTCACCCTCTCCTGCCTTCCTGACCCGTGCGGGAATCCACAATCCCGCTGTTGGCCGATGTCCGGCACCGGTAGGTGAAGGAACAACGCAGGCAGTCTGACGTCGTGCAATAAATGTAGGCTTTTTTGCACCACCAAGAACCTTTTAAATGTTTTTTACCAACCAGTATAGATGCCAATGCGATCTGCTGTCACAAAAACCGGATCATGCGTTATTATCTTCATCCTGATCGCGTTCAGCATACTTGCGGGATGCACATCGCAGCCTTCAGATTCCCCGCCGCCGAAATCGGCGTCGTACCCGGCTGCCACAACGATTGTTATCCAGAACGGGATCATGAATCCCCCGGTCCTGATGGCAATCCGTGGAACGACAGTAACCTGGATCAATGAGGATGTGCCTTACTGCACCATCAAGTCCGATCCCGGGGTACCTGACTCGTTTACTTCACCTATCCTCGTTCCGGTGCATGTCTACCAGTTTACGTTTACATTACCGGGAGAGTATCCCTACCATTGTATGGAGCAGGCAGGAATCCGGGGCACGATTATTGTGCACGCCTGATCCAGGTTAAATTCCATCAATGAACCCCGGGACTCCGCGAAGAATGCATCGGTAATCGTAACGGCTTCCGGTGCCCCTGCCATTTAAAAAAAAGAGTGGGAAACCCGATCCTGGTACAACGGCCGATGTGATCCGTGCGTATCCCCGGATGGATTACCGATGAGACAAACGGGTTTTTGTTGATGCACTACGCCGTGCCCGACAGGTGCCTGTCACTTTTTTTTCAGGGCTGCAAGACCTGAAACAATCACGATCGCCAGCGCCGCAAGGCCGATCCATACCAGGTTTTCCGCAAGGACGGTCATCGGGAATACCAGGAGGATCAGGAATGCAATGCCGGCCGGGAGCAGGATGCCGATCACGATATGCCGGAAAAACGTGTGCTTTTTTATTGAACCTTCGTCCTGCTTCATGGAGGTATCCATAGGTCAGTCCAGTCCTGCCCGTATATCATTCACTGTACATGTGCGCATATGCGCCGGTCAAATATATTCTTTCCCGATTTAAAATATAGTCAACTCCGAAAATATATAGGTGTCCGTACCGGTGTCATGGTACACTCCATTTAATCTGATTTTGGATTATATGCGGTTAAAAAAGGTGAATGATACGAGATTACTGCCCGGCTATTTCCGTCCTGTTTGTTCTGTCTGGACAAGATAATTGATGACATTCTCGGAAATATCTGCAGCATATTCGCCCGTCCTGCGGACGCTCTCGGCAATATAACTAACCGAGATTGCCACCATCGTCTCCTGCCGAAATGCCATATTGCTGATCTCCTCGCAGATGCTTTCCAGTGACGAAAGGGATTCGATATTTTTATTGGCTTGTTTTATTTCGCCGTTGAAAAACGAAGCCAGGCTCCGGTCAACGATCTCAAGCGACATCGTGCTGGCTTTCCTGAGCGATGCGAGGATATTTTTATCGATCTCCATATCCATGACCGGCTGTGCATTCTCTGCAATCCTGACGGCATGGTCCCCAATCCGTTCGATAATTCGGCCGATAAGGTGGTAAAAAAGGGCCGTATCCGGTGAAATACCCATCTTGCGGGAGAGGCCGGTATTCTGCATGATCATGTTGGTCTGTCGTGCGATCAGCCAGTTGAGACGGTCTGAATCCATATCCCGGGTGATAACATCGGCTGCAAGCGTCCGGTTGCGGGTTTCAAGTGAGGTGATGGCATCTGCATGCATGTTTTTCACAATAACGAGCATACGCCTGAGCGTATTGTCAAACGGCATTTCTGACGGGTTGAGCAGGTCCTTGACCGTAATGAGGAGGTCAGTCTCTTCTACGACTTCCTGCCCGATCGTCATCTGGGTAAAGTCCCTCACGACCGTGCGGACAAACGGGGGGAAACGGGTCTTTGATGTGATCCTTATTACTGTAAAGCCGGTGATATATGCACCAATCAGTATGCGGAACAGGAATGCCGGGTCGGTGATGTGCCCGATATCGATCTCTTTGACCCGCTGGAGCGGCTCTTCGGTGATCTGTTTTGTTACGATCAGCGTGCCGTCCGGCTGGGCGATAAGGCCCACGGGATCATTTTTCTTGATCCGCATATCCGTGATCCAGTCTTTTGGGAGCGTCACCACAAAGGACGATCCCCCGGTCAGTTGTACCCTTCGTATTTCCATACCGATTCGCCCTCACCGTATCTCTTAATTTACTATACAACTCTAGTTGTCTCTAACAAGTATATATATTGGTATAGTTTATGTCGAAAAAGTGTATATTAACCGGGGGTAATTTTATGTCCGAACATTATGAGCAAACGAACAACAACTCTCTTCATTACCGCGAGCCTCGCGATGGTGCTCATCATCACGCTGTTCGCGGCTGGTTGTACTGACACATCAAAGAACACTGCAACAACTCCTGTGCCGACTGCCACGGCCGTCACTACACAGAAAGTAGTGGCCACCAGTACATCTGTACCCGTTGTCGTGACAACACCTGCAGCACCTGCGCAGAAACAGAGCATAACCATCAGCGGTTCAACAACGGTTCTCCCCATTGTCCAGAAAGCAGCCGACCAGTATATGGCCTCACACCCGGAAGCTGACATCCAGGTTGCCGGTGGAGGATCAGGTGTCGGTATCCAGGCAATCGGTGCAAAAACCGTTGACATCGGGATGTCCTCCCGTGAGGTAACCGAGGCTGAGATGGCCAAGTATCCCAGCTTTGTAGTCACCACTGTTGCACAGGATGCCATTGCACTTGTCGTCAACCCGTCAAACACGATTCCGTACATCACCCTTGACCAGGCAAAGAATATCTACCTTGGCAAGATCACCAAGTGGAACCAGATCACCGGAGCTGATGTTCCCAACACCAACAACCAGATTGTCGTCATCGGACGTGACAGTGCATCAGGAACCCGCAGTTACTTTGATGAAACCGTCCTGTTAAAAGCAACGCCCACCAACAAGATGCTGGAAAAGAACTCCAACGGTGCTGTTGCCCAGACTGTTGCCCAGACACCCGGCGCGATTGGTTACGTATCCATCGGGTTTGTTACTCCCGATATCAAGCCACTGCCCATCTGGTATAATTACCAGAAGATCATTACCCCCAGTATCGCCACGGTAAAAGACAAGACCTACCCGGTATCCCGTTCATTGTATGTCATAACCAATGGCCAGCCAACCGGCCTTACCAAGGGCTTTATCGATTATATCCTCAGTCCTGCCGGACAAAAGATTGTTGAAGACGAAGGATACGTCAAAATCACCAGTTAATGGGTTTGTAACATAACCTTCCGGGCACATCCCCTTAATTTTTTTTGTTTTCACGAAAACCGAGGCAACGGGAATGAAATTCTTACCCACAATTACGACAGGTAGATCCACTGGCACTGCCCGTTCTTCATTGCTTAAAGAGCGATCGATCAAAACGGTCTTCTTCTGCACAGCCTTCTTTGCAGTTATTGTCATCTCGTTTATCCTTCTCTTCCTGCTCCGGGACGGCTACCCGATCTTTGAAAAAGTCGGCATATTCGACTTTCTCACCGGATCATCATGGACACCAACAGCGGTTGAACCATCGTATGGCATCTTCCCGCTGATTGTTGGCACGCTTGTTGTCACCATCGGTGCAATGTGCTTTGCCGTCCCGCTTTCCATCGGTTGTGCAATCTACATATCTGAACTCGCATCACCCCGGATAAAAAGTATCCTTAAACCGGCTACCGAATTGCTCGCCGGCATTCCTTCAGTCGTCTATGGTTTCTTTGGGCTTATTGTACTCACGGAATTTATCCGGACAACGTTTTCGATTCCTACGGGTGAAACATGGCTTGCCGGCTCGATCCTGCTTGGGATCATGGCGCTTCCTACCATCATCAGCGTGTCTGAGGATGCAATCAGTTCCGTGCCCTGCGAGTACCGCGAAGGTTCTCTTGCGATTGGAGCTACCCGGTGGCAGACTATCAGTAAAGTGATCGTTCCTGCCGCACTCTCCGGCATTGCAGCGGCGACCATTCTTGGAATCGGCCGTGCAATCGGTGAGACCATGGCCGTGCTGATGGTTACCGGTAATGCAGCAATCATTCCCGATCCGATCTGGAACGTACTCTCACCGATCAGGACCCTCACCGGGACACTGGGCATCGAGATGGGGGAGGTGTCGGTGGGAAGCGATCACTATCATGCCCTTTTTGGTGTTGCTGTCGTGCTGCTTGTCATCACACTTATCGTGAACATGAGTGCCGTTTGGATCCTGTCAAAACTTCGGGAAGGAAAAACGTCTACTCCGGGAAAAAAACCGTTCATTACTGCGGCAACTAAAAAATCCCTGTTTACCGGGGGGGTGGTTTTCGTCCTCCTCTGTCTTGCAGTTCTGCTCTTTATTGCCCTGCCCTGGTGGGCTGCAGTACTGGTGCTGGCTTTGGGAGCAGCATGGTATTTCGGCAAAGACCGGCTTTCCCCAAGGCAGATCGAAAAGACTGCCTTTGTCCTTGTCGGTGCTGCGGCAGTAATTGTGATTGTGATTCTCGCTATCATCCTTGAGGACATCATCGTTCACGGCCTGCCTGCAATCACGTGGGAATTCCTGACCCAGCCGCCAAGCGATCTCGGCAGGGCCGGCGGGATTTTCCCGGCTATCATGGGAACGCTGTACCTTGTCGCCGGTGCAATTGCCATTGCCCTTCCGCTTGGTGTGGGTGCGGCAGTTTACCTTGTCGAATACACGCGGGAAAGCAGGATCACCCAGCTGATACGGACGGGCGTCGATCTCCTGAACGGCACACCTTCCATTGTCTTTGGTCTTTTTGCGTTCTCGTTTATTGTGATATACTTAAACATTGGTGTCTCACTCATTGCCGGGCAGATTACGCTTGCGCTGATGGTGCTGCCAACAGTTATCCGGACAACCGAGGAATCCTTAAAAAGCATATCCTTTTCCCTGCGGGAAGGAAGCCTTGCACTCGGCGCCACGAAATGGCAGACCATCCGCAACGTTGTCCTGCCTCCGGCAATCCCGGGAATTTTGACCGGCGCAATCCTTTCCATCGGCCGGGCTGCCGGTGAAACTGCACCGATTATGTTTACCGCAGTGGTTTTTTCATCCCGGTTCTTACCGACCTCGCTCTTCCAGCCGGTCATGGCGCTGCCGTACCACCTGTATATCCTCGCGACCAACATCCCGGGATCATCGGTGAACAAGTACGGCACGGCGCTTGTCCTTCTCATCATGGTCGTCGGGTTTTACTCTGTTGCGATCCTGTTACGAAATCATTTCCAGAACAAGGCAAGGGGATAACATGTCTGAAAATACGATCATTTCAACAAACAACCTGAATCTCTGGTACCAGGAAAAACATGCACTCCAGTCAGTGTCGATAAAGATCCCGAAAAAGCACGTGACTGCTCTTATCGGTCCGTCCGGATGCGGCAAATCGACGCTCCTGCGATGTTTCAACCGTATGAACGACCTGGTCGATCATGTCAAGATCACCGGCGAGATACTATTCGATGATGAAGATATCCACGCGCCCGGCACCGATGTGGTCAATCTCCGCAAAAAGATCGGGATGGTTTTCCAGAAGCCAAATCCCTTTCCCAAATCCATTTACGAGAATGTTGCCTACGGACCCCGGGTGCATGGCATCAGTAATGCGGCTGAACTGGACAAAATCGTCGAACGAAGCCTGCATCACGCAGCTATCTGGGACGAGGTTAAAGACCGGCTGAACGATTCCGCGCTCGGGCTCTCGGGCGGACAACAGCAGCGGCTCTGCATCGCACGGACGCTTGCTGTCGAACCCGAAGTAATCCTGATGGACGAACCCTGCTCCGCCCTCGATCCAATCGCAACCTCAAAAATCGAGAACCTTATCGAGCTGCTCAAGAAAGACTATACGGTTATTATCGTCACCCATAATATGCAGCAGGCTGCACGGGTGAGCGACTACACCGGGTTCATGTACCTTGGCAAACTCATCGAGTGCGGGAAAACAGTACAGATCTTCGAACATCCAACAGAAGAACTGACGGAGAATTACATCACCGGCCGGTTCGGATAGGTGAGGAAATGGTAGAAAAATTCCATACCGAATTAATTAACCTGAAAAAGGATACGATCGGGATTGCGAATCTTGGGCGTGAAATGCTCCGGACCGCTGTTGACGCTCTTATCCGGCAGGACCGGGAACTGGCTGCGTCGGTCATCGACCGCAAGGAAGAACTCCGGGTCCTGAATATCCAGATTGAAGAACACTGTTACCAGATGATTGCACTCAACCAGCCCATGGCAAAAGACATGCGGACTATTGCCTGCACCTTAAAGGTGATCGAGGCTTCCATGCGTATAGGGCGTTACGGAAAATCCATTGCAAATATCGTTAAGGAAATTTCCGACAAACCCCATATCGCAAACATGATGAGCATACCCCACATGGCCGATCTCGTGATCGATATGGTGGATGATTCCATCGAAGCGTATGCGTCGGAAAATATAAGCTCGGTTGCGGAATTTTCAGCACGTGACGATACGATCGATTCATTGCGGCATTCGATCTTCCGGGAAGGGATCACCTACATGATGGAAGATCCAAAGACCATCTCGCGCTGCACACATTACATCATGGTCGCACGGTACCTCGAACGCTGTGCGGATCATGCCTGCAAGATTGCCGAGAACGTTCACTATATGCAGACCGGCGAACGGCTTGAAATTCACTAGAAACCCATGGACAGGAAAATCCCGATCGAACTGGAGACCGGAAGGATTGCCTGCCATGATCCTGTTTTTCGGCCGGTAATGACCCTGCCCGGTGACAACGCTCATATTCAGGAACGGCGTCCATTGTGTGTGGATCTGTTCATTTTACGACATGGTAAGGCGCAACCGGCAGATTGTACCACACATGATGCCGATCGGGCGCTTACCGGCAAGGGAAGGGACGAAATTACTTCAGTGGCGCAGTGGATGGTATCGCGGGGGTATGACTTTGATGTTATTGCGACAAGCCCCCTGAAACGGGCCCGGCAGACGGCGGAGATCATCGCATCGTTCCAGGGAGCAAAACACCGGGTCGTCGTGTGGGAATCGCTTGCCGTTGCTGGGGATCTTGACGCGATCTGCCGGAATCTGGGGGAATATGAAAAAAGCGGAAAAGTTCTCATTGTCGGTCATGAACCCACGCTTTCCATGCTCATCAGCAGGATCATCACCGGTACCGACACTGCGGCTATTGTGATGGCAAAGGGCGGACTTGCCAAAATCCGGAATTATTCGTCCCAGTACCGGCCCTTCGGAGAGCTCCAGTGGCTCCTTTCCCCCCGGCAGATGATAATTTCGGAATAAGAAAAAAAAATAATTTAGTAACCGGGTAGTACCGGTTATTTCTTTTGTTTCTCGTAATACGTGCAGAACGAACCACAGCGGGTGCAGCCCTCTTTGCAGGGCTCAATATGGATCGTGATATGTGCGCGGGGGAACTCGATCAGAAGATCCGATTCGAGGTGATCGGCTAAATCATGGGACTGGTTCACCGATATCGTCCCTGATACAACCAAGTGGAATTCGATAAAGATATCCGGGCCGGACCGTCGTGTCCGAAGGCCGTGGAACCCTGCATAATCGCCTGAATGCTCGCAGATGACCTGTTTTATCCGGTTGACCTGTTCAGGGGGAATACTATGGTCGATAAGATCGGCAAGAGATCGCCTTGTGAGGTCATACGCGGCTTTCATGATGACAATGGCGACACCTATTGCAAAAAGGGAATCAAGGCTGGCGATACCGGTGATCCGGATCAAGATCAGGCCGGCAAAAACACCCAGCGAAGTATAGACATCAGTCCGCAGGTGCCATGCATCGCTTTCAAGCGCGATGGACTCGGTTTCCTTTGCCACTTTCATCAGCCGCGAAGAGACATACCAGTTGGCAAGCGCCGATATCCCCATCACCACGATACCGGCAAAAAGCAGCGTTGGTGAGAATGGTTCCGAAGCTTCACCGAGCAGTTTTTTTGTCGCTTCCGTGATAATCAGGATTGCTGCAACAAAGATCAGGATCGCTTCGATGAATCCAGAGAAATCCTCAAATTTACCGTGCCCGAACGAATGGCCGGCATCGGGTGGTTCTGCGGATTTTCTCACCGAAAAAAATGCGATGATGGCAGCGAGGAGATCCATGGACGAGTGGATCGCTTCGGAAATGATACTCACCGATCCGATGGCAAACCCGACGACGAATTTCATTCCGACAAGCCCGGTATTGGAAATAATAGACAGGCGTGCGGTTTTTTGTTTTAAAATATCAAGGGATTGTTTATCCCGTGGGCCGGTATCCATGGTGTCCTGTGTATACGTGGATGGCGGGGAACTTCAAGATATTGTCAAAAAAAATGGGTATTAATGGTCTTTTTTCCCGTACACGGTTTCCGGATCAAAAATCTTCTCATCGATCACGTCCCCGTCCAGTGTCCGGTAAAAACAGGTACGGTATCCCATGTGACATGCAGCACCCAGCTGTTCGACTTCATAGATAAGACAGTCTTCATCGCAATCGGCAAGGACCCGGATCACCTTCTGGAAATGACCGCTCTCTTCACCTTTCTTCCAGAGTTTTTTCCGGCTCCGGCTGTAATAGTGGGCATATCCGGTCTCCTGTGTCAGCCTGACTGCCTCTTCGTTTGCATATGCCATCATCAGCACCAGCCGGTTTTTTTCATCCTGCACAATTACCGGGATCAACCCGTCAGCAAATTTCAGGTTCAGCATCGGTTACACCTCACACAATCGCATTCATGATCGCAAGCAAAAAATCCCCAAAGATAATCGACGTGACAAGCCCGGCAGTAATGGGGATGATAAACGGCACCGCATACGAGATCCACACAGTTCCTGCTTTTTTATACATTGCAAGTTCCCGGGGGAATTCTTCCGGGTGTTCTCGCAAGTCCTTTGTATACATCCGGCCCTCCCCGGAATACATTCTCCGCAGGGAATCGAAAAATCCGATGAACTTTCGGCTGACGGTGCCGTTTTTCTCGACAAAGTCCTCCATGACAAAACCCCATGAATCCTGTATTTTTTCGCCTCGTACCGGGAACCCAAAGAACATGTAGGGCAGCGGCGCACGGTTGCCTTTGACGATATTGGTAACAAAAATACCCACAGGGGCGACAAGGTTGAGGATCAGGGCGTTGATCAGTGCCGAGAACGACAAAAAGCCCAGCGGGGGGTTGTTCAGGATTGGCGTAAAGGGAAATGTCGGGATACAGAACGCAATAAAGATGAGCGCCCACGCGTCAGCGCCACCAAAGAGGTGCATCCGCCCGAACAGGTAAAACACGCCACAGAATACTGCCGCCAGTGGGATGTAGATGCCCTGCAATCCCCAGCCGCCTTCAAACATCATGTAGAATGATGCGATGGCAAAGATGACCACAATGAGCATAAAGTACCATCGGCTCAGCGTGTCGCTGATATTTGCCTGCTGTGCCTTTTTTTTCTGCTTCGTTGTCTGCACACGCGACTTTTTGTATTCCTCATAGGTGATGTAGGCAAGAACCCCGGCAAACATGCCGTACCAGGGCACAAGCGAGATACTGACCGTCTTAGCAAGGACAAACCAGGAAAGTGCCGGCAGAACCAGTACGGCAGCAAGATAGTGGAATTTGATCGGATCGGTGTCTTCGCGGGAATCAAGGTAGTTGGCGTAGAAGAACGCCGCAACCAGGGCAAGGTAACCCACAACAAGGCTGAGGTTGGTGGTGGTATCGTACAACAACCATATCGTTGAGGGTATGCCAATAATGAGCATTGGTATCCACGTCCGGAACGGTACACGCCGGTCTCTGATATCAAGATATGATGCATAGACCAAGGTGACAAGGACAGCCACCGCGGAAATGATCATCGGGTAAAGAATCATACTCCCTATACCCTTTTTTCTGATAGGTCTTATGTATGGCGATAGACCCGGATGCTGGTGATGTGCGGATTACTACCTGATTACACCGGTAAACAAGCCGGAATCTGTAAATATCTGCATGTATAAATATCCGGAATTGTTACACGCTATTTCAGTAATATATAATATCTTCCCTACAAATACTTCATTTGACAACCGGTGCCCATCCCAACAGGAATAGTAACCGCACAAAAAATATCTGCGCAAATCGAGGTGATTTTTTTATGAACATATCGGAGCTGCTGGAAACAATCCTGAAAGGATCAAAATATCTTGGCACCTTTCCGCTTGCCGAGCTGCTCCAGTTTGCTGCCAGCCGGAGTATCAACGGGTTAGCGGTTGCAAAAGATCCCCCCCGGGAGAGGTACCTTGCATTTATCAACGGTGAACCCGAAGGCGCAATTTATATCGATTCCAGCGGGACACTCTATGGTGACAAGGCGATCATGCTGATCGGGGGGGCTGAACAGTTCGTTCTCTGCGATGTGAAACCCGACATTATCGATGCGCTTGTCATGAGCTGCCGGGTCTTCGAAAAATCGCATCTCAGGCAGAGCACGACCTATATTGTCCCCGAGATTGGCGTACAACGTGCGGGAATCGGGGTGCTGACGATTTCCCTCCGTCGTGAGAATTCCCCGCTGAATGGTGTCCGGGTATCTATCAGGAAAAACGGCCAGATCGTCGGAAGCGATAGTACCACGGGTACAGGGTCGGTAAGTTTCCGTGTATTACACGGAATGTACACCTGCATGGTGCAGGATCGATCCCAGACGGTGACTAATTTCCAGATCACGTTTGACGAAATGCACCCTCAGATCACCCTTGACCTTTGACAGTAAAAAAGTCCGGGCTGCTCAATCGTTATCCCCGAATTCCTGGTCATCCCGATAAAAACAAAGACGAAATCCTTTAATTAGATCGGAGCAGATTTATCGCTTATGAAGATCGGACGTGAGGATTTTGAAGCGCTGATCAAGGGTGAAAAGACTATCACACCCTATCTGGAACTTGATCCGGTTTTGGGATCATATTCCGTCTTTGGGGTAAAAACCGCAAGCAACCCGAACTATATGATCAAGGCTGTGTACGAAATGTACGAAGCCAACCTGAACCGGAAGCTTTCGGTAAAGGCAATGCGCAAACTGTACCGCTCGGTTGGTTTAGGCTCCCTTGGCCTGTATAACCTGCTCAAAAAATTCGGGATGGACTTAAAACCTGCTGAATTTCTCATGCTCGTTTTCAAACTCCAGCACCAGCAGGGTTGGGGGGCACCGTTTGAACTTGTCGAAGCAGGCGAAAAGAAAATTATCCTCCGTACCGCCCACACTTTTGAGTCCGAGGTAATGAAGGACTGGAAAATGTCGGTCTGCGGTATTCATATGGGCTGGATAGAGGGGGTGCTCATGGCGGTTACCGGAAAGTCATGGTACTGTCTTGAAACCAAATGTTTTGCAAACGGTGATGACTGCTGCGAATTTGTTGCCGATCAGGTTGAACCGAGCTGGAAATATAAAGCTCAGGCGATCGTGAACGGGGATTCCGCTATCACCGAGTTTATTGAGCACAAACCGCTTGACGGGACCATCAAGCTCATCGACGACCCTGTTGTCATCATGCCCAGGTTTGTTTTTTCCTCCATGATGAACTCGTTGAAAAAGACGATGGGGGAACTGCCCGCCGGAGGAGTGAACTACCGTGCCTATATGGATCTTGGGAAGGAAAATGTCGAACATTACAAAAAAATGGGGATAACCAACCCCAATACGCTGGCAAATATGGCGTTTACGTTCTACTCCCAGATGGGCTGGTTCAAGATTATCAAGATGGAGTGGGACGAAGCCACAAAGACAAAAACCCTGACCCTTGAACACACGGTTGAATCCGACGCCTTTGGCAGTACGGGGAAAAATGTCTGTTACTGCACGGCAGGGCTCCTTGCCGGAATTGTCGAAGGTGCGTTTGGGATAAAAGTTCAGGGCCGCGAGATTGCGTGCAGATCGAAAGGAAACGAGTTCTGTGTCTTTACCATCACGAATAAAAAAGAATAAACAAAAATCTGGGCGTAAATTCATAACCTCTATATTAAATAGCATTACCTCTATATCTTTACCAGAAATATCGCCGAGTGTTTAGCATGGCTCCCGCAGTTCAGGTCCTGATTGTTGAAGACGATGAAATTATTTCAGGTTTGATAGCTGTCATGCTGGAAAAAAAAGGCTACCATGTGGCAGGGAAAGTGATTACCGGCGAAGATGCCATCATGAGGGCAGCTGAAACAGTCCCGGATATTGTCCTCATGGATATCAATCTCGCAGGTACTCTTGACGGAATTGCTGCTGCCCGGTATATTTTCTCATTCTTCCGTATCCCTATCATTTTCCTTACCGGCCAGTGTGACGACGATGTTCTCAACCGGGCAAAAATTGCTGAACCCTATGGATTCATTCTCAAACCCTTTACGGCAAACGATCTCACCTCCAATATCGAGATCGCGCTGTATAACCACAATATCCGGAAAAAATATTTCGATAAGTTTGCCACGCTGGATCTCAAAAAGATCATGCCGGCGCTTGAAGCTGTTATGGTTGCCGATATTAAAGGCCGGGTCATTTTTTTCAATCCCTATACGCTGCGGCTTCTTGATGTGAACGAACCGGATGTGCTGATGAAATTCCTCCGGCACGTCCTGATTCTTGTAAATAAATTGACCGGCGAACGGATTCCTGACCCGGCACTCGACGTGATCAGGGAGATGATCGTGATCAATTACGAGTTAAATACCGTTCTTGTGACGAAAACCAATAAAAAGCGGTATGTCGGTGTCACTGCGCGCCCGATGAAGAACGAGAATAATGAGCTGCTGGGTATCTACGTGCATGTGCGGGAAAAAACCCTTAACGAGATAAAAATGGCCTCACGGACCTGATGGGAATAATATTTCAGATACGGGGAAAAGGAAAATAAAAAATATCGGCAATACCTGAATTATCTTTCTGATTTCTTCTTGAACAGGGCTTTTGTAAACCGGTCGATAAATCCTTCTTTTGCCTGAACGGTCTGCTCTTCTTTATAGGAAACACCGATAAGATCGGATGCAATATGGCGGATTGCCTTTGATGCCGGGGAATCCGGATACTTGATGACAATCGGGGTTTTTGCTGACGCCGCTCTCCGGACGTTTGTATCTTCGGGGATGATTCCTATTACTTTTACCCCAAGAACCTTTTCCATCTTTTTGGTGATGATGTCGGTTTTATCCTGATCGACACGGTTGATGATCGAGCCCAGCACATGCCCGCCCACAACTTCGGTGAGGATTTTTGTTTTCAGGGCATCGACGATGGATGAAAGTTCCGGGTTGACCACTAAGATCACTTCATCGGCAACGGCAAGAGGAACAACCCCGTCTTTGCTGATTCCTGCAGGAGCATCGATGAGTAAAAATTCACACCGTTTGATAATCTCGGACATTACATCGCGGATCTTATCCGGATCTGCCTGCTGGAATCCCTGCAGCGAGATCCCGCTGGGTATGACTTTGAGTCCTGCCGGGCCTTCGTAGATCGCATCGTTTATGTTGCCTTTTCCCGCGAGAATTTCATGCAGGGTGACCGGGGCATCCTGCAATCCAAGGATCAAACCGACATTTGCCATGCCGATATCGGCGTCCATGAGATAGGTTTCCTTTCCCAATTGGGCAAGCATCGTCCCGAGATTGACAGAAACGGTGGTTTTACCCGTACCTCCTTTGCCCGAAGCGATTGTATAAACCTTAACCATCGAACACCCGTGGTGAATGTATCATTCCTGATTTAATATAAGGCTAATGAATTTTTTTTATAATGTGGTTCGTTCTTATATTCGTGTTATATCCACCAGTTTAAAATATCTTTTGTATCGTCTTTTATCTGCCGCTCCATTTCGCTGCCAATGACCGTTTTAATCCTGACGCTGCCAACAATCGTGGATCCCTTATGGTCGATGCGAAAGATAAAGACACCTGGAATCTTCGTCCGCGGGTCAGTAGTGACTATCTGGGAGAACGTGGCCGCATCACTGGAGGCACCCGCATCGCGGGAGGAGGCAAGCAGGAGTCCATCCGTGGTTGCCAGGGTTATCTGATCGACATGATATTTTTTTGCAAGGGTATCCAGGCTCTGGGAGATCGTGGTTTTACCTGTCAGGAAATCGATATTGGCGGGTTCCGGCATAATGGGGGTTATGCGCACCGGTATGTGAGAGAATGCAGGTTCGCTTCCGTTCGGGATCGTTGTTTTGTGATAATGATCCAGCCGCTGTTTCATCTGTTCGGCAAGCGTAATCGTCTGCATGATCCGGGTTTTATTGGCATGATACCGTTTGACGACCAGCCATGCGGCAATTCCGGCAATGATAATTGCGAGGGCAACTGCCGGCAGCAGGATCATATCAGTATCTACAAAAGCAAAACCAATGATTATTCCTCCCGTATTATCCGTGATTATTTTCGTTCCATCAGGTGATCGAGATGGAGTTGTTTGACCATGGTCCTGCAGTCATTACGGATCTTATCGGTAACACTGCTGATATCCATCGTATCGAACGTGTCAATATCCTTTTCAAAACTGCTCGTTTCCGGTTTTACCTTGTCCTCCTCTTCTTCCGGAATGGCTTTTGGGGGCTCTTTGGGATGCACGGTCACCGTTTCGGACGCAAAGCCTGCCTGGTGCCTGGCCGGTTTCAGATCGCCGGGTCGTATTGCTGACGGTGTCGGATCAGGGACAGACTGGTTAACGACCGGGCGGGAATGTTCTCCTGGCGTCGCATGTACCGGGGCAACACGGGCTGTATGAACAGGTGCAGGCACCTTCTCTACCGTCTGGTGAACGATATGCGGCGCAGGTTCAGCAGGTTTCTGGTGTACCGGGGCGGCCTTACCGGTTTTAATAATCCGTGCAGCCTTGTTGAATTCAAGGGCGAGCTGGAGCTGTGCTTCGTCAAGTGTTGAGAGTGCCGCATCAACATCCTGGTCTGGCATTTGTCCCAGTTCATCGTATGCCGCATCGCCCGCGAAATGTGCATATTTTGCAAGAATGCATTTTCCCGACTTCATCACGAGTGTTGAGATAGATTCATCGAATGATATGCTGCAGATGCCGGAGAATCTGCTGCGCCCGAGCTCTTCAAGAAGGTCACCGAGTTTCTGGCCTTTTTTGATTTCGCGGAATGTTCCACGCGGGAGTTGCATTATATGTTTAGTGATGTGTTTTCACCTATATAGTTTCTTTTTAACGATGCGGGTGAAAAGGTGCTGCCGGGGCCTTTATCCGGGAAATTTCTTTTTTGCCCGTTTTATTGTGAAAATAAATTGCACTGATATTGAAGCGTCTTTTTTCATCAAGGCCATTATTCATGCAGGAAACCGCATAACAAAGCCCAACCTTTTAATATAGAAAGAAACAGAGAGATACATTTATTAAGTGGTGTCAAAATGCTGAAGCCGTTATTGGAAGAATTCCTGAAAGTGGAAGGGGTATCAGCTGCAGTTGTTGTCGGAAGAGATGGATTTGTGATTGAGAGTGCCGTAGCGGGGAAAGTGGATATCGAGGCACTGGGTGCAATGGCTTCGACGGGTCTTGGAACTTCAGAAGCAATGGGATCCACTCTGGGCAAAGGAGAACTTGCACAGATGCTTGTTGAACTGGAAAAAGGATCTATTATTCTTGCGCCGCTTTCGGCTGACGAGTTGATCGCTCTTGTTGCAGATTCGACTGCTAACGTCGGAAGAATACGTTATGAATTAAAAAAGAATAAAGAACGTATCATAGCGGCTCTTTAATTCAAACAAGTTTTTTTATGAAATTGCCGGCAGGAACTGATGGCGGCGTCATCACAAACCTTCAGGATGAAGGTTTGATCCGTTACCTGATGACGCTCCGTGGGGCGATAGAGATCGATACCGCAGATGGCCATGGGTTTCTTCTCACTGACCGGGGGAATCTTGCCGCGGCGTTTTTTGCCGACCCCCGTGCAACCTACCGGGGAAAGATGGCTCTTGAGTATCTCATGGGCGATGCAAATAAAACCGGCATGCCCCGGCAGACGTTCTGCCTGAAAAATTATACTGAGGCGGAATTTGAAGAGGCACTGGCACAGTGCACGCAGGGGCATCTTCTGCTCACCCTTCAGGAGCCAGGAGACAATGAGCAGGCCGGGCAATCGCCTGCGCACACGGTTCACGCCCCCGTATCGTTCGATGAAGCAATCCTGCAAAAAATACTCTCACAGCCCGGTATCATTGCCGCGTCTGCATTTTTTGAAGGATTCCCGGTCCTGTCGCGAGGGGATGCGGATTTTGAGCATATCGCTGCGCTGGCAGAAGATCTTATGCGGGCAGGGACACGGATCGCAAAAGAAATGAGCTTCGGAGATCCCAACCAGCTGATCCTTGAAACAGAAAACAACAAGATCATTATCGCTCCCTGCGGGGACCTGTTCCTTTGTATTGTGGCAACAGCCGATGCACAGCTTGGACTCATCCGTGTCCTCTTAAAGAGCATCCAGATGGAGATGGGCACATGAATTTTATTGCAGCAGGTGAGCGTTTTTTCCGGTCATTGTCGCCCAGGCAGGGATTCACAAGAGAGAATAGATATAGTCGAATACAAAAGGATATTTCATGTGATCACGGGGAACCGGGTTTCCCCGTAAAAGGGTGGTGTAAGGGTTGAACGAAAAAGGAGAAGAACCGGATAATGAATTGAGTGACCTCCTCAAAAGAATCGGCGGGCAAAAAAAGGACGAGCCTGATCCTGAAAAAGAGAATTCTGACAAGGAAAAAATGCCCGTCAGCCCGGGCGAGTCGGGAAGTGCCGGTAGTTTTTCTGCACTCATGAAACGGCTGGGGATGGAAAAAACAGAAGGGACGCCCCGGGAAACCACCGCTCCTGCACCATCCCCGGAATCTGCGACACCTCCCGCGGATGCAGCCCAGCCAGTCCCGGATTTTGACGATCTCCTCGAAGATACCACTCCAGAACCACTCTTGGAAAAAGGGACGGATCTTTCAGGCCGGGATGTCCGGCTGGCACTTGAAAAGATCCTTGAGAAACCCGGATCATCACCCGCTCCTGATTCGCAACCGGCCGTTGCAGAAAAAATACCCACCTCCCCGGTAGAACCTTTGCAGGAACCGGAACCTGTTGTTGAAATTATCGATGAAGACCCGCGAAAACGACGTGGGTTCTTTTCAGCAAAACCGGCAAAGCCAATACAGGATTCCGGAACCACCCTTAACACAGCCACCGATGAGCGGATCATCAGTGTCGACCAGTTGTCCGGTTTGTCCGGGCTCATTCTCCCCAAAGGCGCCACCTTCAGAATTGATGAACTGAAACTGCACGGGCGCGTCAGTGCTTTCGAGAGTACGGGAGCCGGCACCCTGCCCCCGGAGATGGCAGAGATCTGGAAACGCGAATTTTCCAGCATCGGTTTTAAAGATCTCGATATCGATTCTGAGTTCGGGCTCGATCAGGAAAAAACAAAGATTGCGCCGGTCAAAAAATTCGGGCTTGCGGCCCTTTTCAAGGCAATACGTTCCGAAGTGGAGCAGTACAATCCAAAAGTGCATGGCCCGCTTGTCGATCTTTCCTTTGAAGCCCATCCCGGCATCGAAGAAATGGAGATGTACCCGGTCAACGATCCTTATGCCTACATACGGGTTATTTATGACCACTCCACCCATGAATACACGTATCAGGTTATCGAACCGGTTCTCACCGAACCGGAAAAGGAGTTGTTAAAAGAGCTTAAAGAGCGTCTTTTTGAAACGCTTGACATCAATACAAAAGACATCTCAAAAGAGGAAGCCAGCCGGCAGCTGCGGGTCGCTACGAATGACATTTTAGCCGATTATGGATTGAAACTCAGCCCGGTCCAGACAGAGAAGATCCTGTACAACATGCACAAGGAATTTCTTGGCGACGGTTTGATCGATGCGATCATGCACGATAAATATATCGAGGATATTTCCTGCGATGGTGTGAACAGCCCCATCTTTGCATTCCACGCGAGCTATGAATCGATGAAAACCACGCTGATGTACCATAATGCTGAAGAGCTGGACTCTTTTGTCACAAAACTTGCCCAGCGTTCGGGCAAATACATCTCGATTGCTGAGCCGATCCTCGATGCAACCATGAGCGACGGGTCCCGTATCCAGATGACACTTGGGCAGGAAGTCACGGCTCACGGGTCAACATTTACTATCCGTAAATTCAAGGATGAACCGATCACTCCCACGGATCTTATCGAATGGCACACGTTTGCCCCGCTGTCTATTGCCTACATCTGGCTTGCCGTGGAAAACGGGAAGTCTGCTATTTTTGCCGGGGGGACTGCGTCCGGTAAGACGACCGCACTGAATGCAATTTCATTGTTCATTCCCCCGATGTCGAAGATTGTCAGTCTTGAAGATACCCGTGAAGTGAAGCTTCCGCACCCCAACTGGATCCCCAGTGTCACCCGTGACTCGTTTGATACTGCCGGCAGAGGAGAGATCAACATGTACGAGCTCCTCCGTGCCGCAATGCGACAGCGTCCTGAGTATATTATCGTGGGTGAAGTCCGTGGCAAGGAATGCCAGACCCTGTTCCAGGCAATGAGTACCGGCCATATTACCTATTCAACGATCCACGCAGATTCGGTATCCAGCGTCGTGCACCGTATTGAAAACCCGCCGATGGATGTCCCGCGGAACATGTTATCCGCCCTGGATTTTGTCTGTATCCAGGTGCAGGCGCGTGTGGGGGGAAAACGGATCCGCAGGAACAAACAGATTATCGAGATTCTCGATATAGATCCCCGGACAAACGAGTTAATCACGAACGAAGTCTTCAAATGGCGTTCGGCTACCGACGAGATCACCTATTCCGGGAAATCATATCTCCTTGAAGAGATTATGGAAGCCCGCGGGTGGAGCGAGAACCGTATGCGCGAGGAGCTCAAGCGCCGGCAGGAAGTCCTTGAATGGATGCGGATCAAGAAGATCCGGCACTACAAGGATGTTGCAAAGATCCTCATCTCCTATTACCGGGAACCTGAAGTGGTTGTAGAACGCGTAAGGAAAGATCTCTATGAATAGTTACGAACGGTTCTGTTTCAACCTTCTGGGTATGCGCATGAAGGGAAAGCGGGAACAGTATGCCCAGCTGAGAAATGATCTGATTTCGGCACGGTTGAAGACACCGTTTGAAGTCTATATCTCCACCGCATTTGTCAGCTCCATTCTTGTCGGGCTGGTTTCAGCGGTGTTCCTTGGTTTTATTACCTGGATACTCAAACTTCCCGCGTTGATCAAATACAGGGGCGAAGTCCCGGAAGCGTTCCTGGTTCTTGCGCAGAACAGCCTTCTCCTTGGCACGATCTTTGTCGTTCTTTTTTCACTTCTTGTGTTTGGAGGGATCACGTACGCAATTTTTATTGTCTACCCGAGTGTCGTTGCCGGCAACCGGCGCCGCAATATCGATGCGACCCTTCCCTATGCAATTAACTATATCACGGCAATGTCAACGTCAGGAATCACTCCGGCAGAAGTGTTCCGCCAGTTAGGGGACAGCCCGATCTATGGTGAGAGCTCTGTGGAAGCCCGGTACATCTCCCGGGAGATTGATATTTTCGGCAGGGATCTTATCGATGCGCTCAGGATCGTGTCTGCGAGCACACCCAGCCTCCGGCTCAAGGAATTTTTACAGGGGTCGATGGCGAGCATTTCAAGTGGGGGGAACCTGACCGATTATTTCCGCACAAAAGCTGACCAGTATGCCCTCGAGAACCGGCAGACGCAGAAGATGTTCCTTGACACATTAGCGCTGATTGCGGAATCCTATGTCACGGCAATGGTAGCAGGCACCCTGTTCATGATCATCCTGCAATCCATTATGTCCGTCCTTGGCGGGGATTCAAAGCCGATGTTCCTGTACCTGATCATCTACCTGATGATTCCGTTTGGCACGATGATGTTTGTGATCATGATCAGTTCCATGACACCGGAGTCCTAACTATGGCAATAAAGGATAAAATCACGGGCCTGCTTGGACACAAAACAGCGCCGCTCCCCCCGCTTACCCGTGGGGAGATAGAAACGGTTGAAGAAGAACTTAACGAGATTACCGTTAAACTGGAGCGTGAGCGCAAGAGCCGCGAGGGCCTCGGGAAGTTTTTCAAGCACCCGTTCCAGGTGCTTACCGAGAAACCAGAGCATATTCTGATTGTCTGCCTCCCGCTATCGCTCATTATCTTCATCGGCGGTTTTATTTCGATGGTCCAATCGTATGGTATCCAGGTGCTTTTCAATTCTACGGTGATAGATGATTTTGCCGTTTTGGCCGTGCTGGTTTCGATTATTCCTCTTGCCCTGCTAGATTTTAAGGAGCAGAACCGTGTCCACAACCTTGAAGATGCACTCCCAAACTTTTTCCGCGACCTTGCCGGTATGAATGATTCCGGCATGACGCTCCCCAATGCCGTTCACCTTGTTGCCGGCGCGGAGTACGGGACACTCACGCCCCATATCCGGAAGCTTGACAACGAGATGTCATGGGGTGTCGGGTTTGTCGAGGCGATGTACCGGTTCGGGAAAAACCTTGGCACGCCGATGGCTGACCGGAGTGTCGACCTGATCGCAAAAGCAAGTAAAGCCGGTGGCGACGTGAGTGAGGTGCTACGGGCAGCAGCGCGGGATACCTTTGAAGTGGTGAACCTTGCCCAGGAGCGCCGGAATAACATGTTCATTTACGTGATCATTGTTATCGTCTCGTTTGGCGTGTTCCTGTTTGTGATTGCCATCCTTGTGAGCACGTTTTTGACGACCATGGCAACGGCAGGTATTGCAGCTTCGGCATCCGGTGCCGGGAGCCAGTTCATGGGGAGGATCGATCTCCCGGCGTATAAACGGTTGTTTGCGCATGCAGCAATGATCCAGGGATTCTTTTCCGGATTATGCGCCGGCCAGATGGGTGAAGGAAGAGTTGTTGCCGGCCTGAAATATTCGGCGATGATGCTCATCATATCGTGGGTCACGTTCCGGTTCTTCATCTGAACTTTTTTCCCGGATTTTTTTTTGACTACATCCACTCAAATTAACGGTACTTAACTACAATTTTGCCGTCAATCCTGTTTTGAATATCCCCGCGTTAAACGAAAAAAAATGCGGGGCAGAGGGACGCACGTATCCAATACGCTATGCTGCACGAAAAATCCCCCGCCTTCGGGAACCAAAAAAAGATAAAAAATTAACCCAAAATGAAGAGGTTACATCATATATCAGGAAATATTCTCGGTATTGTAACCTTTCATAGAGAGCAGGGCTTTCACCCGATCACGGTGATTCCCCTGCAGCTCAATTGAGGTGCCTTTTACCGTCCCGCCACAGGCAAGTTTCCCTTTCAGGAATTTGGAAAGGTCTTCAAGATCAATATCTGTTGGATCAAGGCCTTCAATAACCGTTACTTCTTTCCCGTACCGGCGTTTGTTGACTTTGACATTGATCCTCTGCTGTTCCTTTGCTACTTCCTCACAGATACATAGTTCGTTAGGAAGTCCACACGTCGGGCAAATGCCACCAATCATTACACCTATTTTTTTATATCCCCGTTATTTATTACTTGGCATTGCTTTGGCCATTTTGAGGTTTTCTCTCAAATTAATCACTAAAATAAATAGAGTATTTGTTTTAAAGTCCCGTGTTCATGATCTAGTGATATGTCCCTTTTTGTGATGGGAACATCCTCGCATGCCGGAAAAAGTGTGACGGTCGCGGCAATATGCCGATGCCTCGTACGCCGTGGGATCACGATATCGCCTTTCAAGTCCCAGAACATGAGCCTGAACTCGTTTGTGACGCAGGACGGCGGGGAGATTGGCATGGCCCAGGCGATGCAGGCATGTGCTGCCCGGCTTTTACCTGTCCCTGACATGAACCCCATTCTTCTCAAACCAAAAGGGGACGGCGTTTCACAGGTCGTCCTGTACGGGCACCCGTACAAGGATGTCCCGATCACTGAATATTACCAGGAAACCCCCCATCTTCTTAAAAAAGCACTTGCATCATTCAGCCGCCTCGAAACAACCTTTGGCCATGTGGTCATCGAAGGTGCAGGTGGCGCCGCGGAAGTCAACCTGTACGACCGGGATATCGCAAATGTTCAGCTGGCGCTGGTGCTCCGCCTGCCAATCATCCTTGTGGCCGATATCGAGCGGGGCGGTGTGTTTGCACAGATTTATGGCACCTTCCAGCTCCTGCCCGAAGAACTGCGCCCGCTCGTGAAAGGCATTATCATCAACAAGTTCCGTGGCGACCCTGAAATCTTTGCGTCCGGCGTGAAAATTATCGAGAATCTTGTCCCGGTTCCTGTTCTGGGCATTGTGCCGTACTTTTCAATCCCGCTTCCCAGCGAGGATTCCCTTTCTATTGGCGATAAGAAATGCATGGATTCTCCCATCCGGATTGCGGTCATCCGTCTTCTCCATATCTCAAATTTTACGGATTTCGAATTGCTGGAACAGTATGCCGCTATCGATTATGTACCCCCTGGTACGCCGCTTGACTCCTACGACTGTATCATTATCCCCGGCACAAAGAATACCATCGACGATCTCGCCGCGCTCAAATCGACCGGCACCGATCGCGAACTCCAAAAAGCACGTACCTTCAAGATTCCGATCATCGGCATCTGTGGCGGGTACCAGATGCTGGGACGGCAACTGGTAGATGCGGGTTTTGAATCCAGTGCTGGTACCTATGAAGGACTGGGGTTGCTGGATAGTACTACCCAATTCATGTCATATGCGAAGAATACAACGCAGGTCAAGCGGAAGGCAAACCCAATTTCCCCGATCCTTTCCGGTATGGGAGAGGTCACCGGTTACGAGATTCACATGGGTACAACAACTGCTGGTCGTGACCGGGAAGCATTCGCTGGCGATGGATGTGCGAGTGCTGATGGACTGGTTTTTGGATCGTACATGCACGGGCTCTTTACCAACCCTTCAGCGGCAAACGCGCTGCTTTCATACCTGTACCAGAAAAAAGGACTGGCGTTTGTGCCAATTCCCGAGGCCACCGGCGATCCTTATGACGCACTTGCCGATGTTTTTGAAGAACATGTGGATATGGATGCAATTGTCGCCCTGCTGGATGCATGAGTCTTGCCCGGCATTCCGGATTTTTTACCCGATAAGGCTGGTGATGCTGTGAAATCCTTCCTGTTGGTGATCGGCGCAGGTTACCGCTTCGACACGTGAAAGATCCACATTTTCCGTTACCCGGCATTTCACACAATAGGCAAGTGAGGGTGATTTTACCCATGCGCCGCCGACTTTGAATTCACGGCAGTGGATACAGAACCGGCAATGATCCACCGGCTCCTGTTTTTCCGGCAGGCACTGGACTTTTCCTTTCGTGGCGGTCAGTTCACGGTTCGTATCGGCACCCATGTATCTTCCCTCAAATCTCCTCATGACATGTTTACCGACACTATACTTAAAGCAATTCAGCGCTAAAATTGTTTTATGAAGGTGTGTATCATGTGCGGGGGGGAAGGGACACGGCTTCGCCCCCTCACGTTCGAACGTCCAAAACCCTGCATCCCGATTGTCAACCGCCCATCCATCCAGCACCTTGTCTCACACCTCTCCAACATGGGCTTTCGGGAAGTCGTGATGACATTAGGATACAAGGGGACCGATATCGAGGAGGCTCTTGGCGATGGATCGCTCTTTGGCGTTGAAATTACCTATGTCCACGAAAAGACCAAACTCGGCACTGCCGGCAGCGTGAAGAACGCCCAGCAGTATCTCGACGGCCAGGATTTTCTCGTTGTTGGCGGGGACCATGTCACCGATCTCAATGTTTTGGAGTTTTACCGTGCTCACCAGAAGGAAAAAGCCGTTGCAACTATCGGGCTGATCTCGATTGATGACCCGGGTGAATATGGTATCGCGGAGATCGATGTCAGCTACGCAATAAGGAGGTTCAAGGAAAAGCCTTCTCCCGGTGAGATCTTCTCAAACCTTGCAAGCACGGGGATGTACGTCTGCAGCCCGGAAGTCTTTGACCATATACCGTCCGGTGAGAAATCTGATTTTGCCCGGGATCTTTTCCCCTGCCTGATGGACAAGGGTCTGGTGCTCAAGGGCTGGCTTGCACGCGGCAACTGGACCGATGTCGGGAGCCCGCATTCCCTGCGGCAGGCAGAACGCTGGAAACTGCAGGATATTTCCATCACCGATATCATCGGGGATCTTTCGATGCACGGCGCTCATGTGCAGGGCCCGGTGCAACTGGGAGATTCCATCACGCTTGGCAAGAATACAAAAGTTATCGGTCCGGTTGCCATCGGGTCCGGAACAACAATCGGCAACAATGTCCTGATTGGCCCTTACACGAGTATCGGTGACCGGTGCATCATCCGCAACAATGCAAAAATATTCTCATCATCGCTGTACAACCGGGTTATCATCGGCGCCAATACCACGATCTCGGGAAGCATTATCGACAATGACACCCATATCGGCGAGGCGTGCTCCATCGAAAATGACACGGTGATCGGGCCGCGTGTCGTGCTCCGCAACCATGTAGTCGTTCATTCCAAAACCCGGCTTTGGCCGGAAGTGGTGGTCAGTGAAGGGTCAATCGTAAAAGAGCATGTATTGAATGATAAGTTTGATCTCCGCTGTGAAGGATCCTAACCTCTTTTTACCAGCCGGTGCGTGATGGCAACGAGCGGGTGGCGGGCGTAATCCAGCACCTGTACATCGTCAAGTGTTGTTAAGTTCATTGCGGCTGCCGTCCGCTCCATCCCCAGCTCGACATTCTCATTGATCTCGATGATGTAGGCGTCAAGTGCGGTAATGCCCAGCCGTTTTGCTGCGATTGCCCGGTGGTGCCCGTCAACAAGGATGGTTTTTCCCGGTCGTTTTACCACAATGATTGGTTCAGCCAGCCCTTTTTTGATCTCATAGATGCGTCCTTCCAATTCATCCTCGTAGACTTTGGACTGGGTGGGCAGCAGTTCGTTCACCGGCACGATGCCCCGGTTGAGCGTCGGATCGACACCATATAATTTTTTGAGGGTCGTCATGAAATTGAACACTTTTTCCGGTGAAACGTGTTCGATCTGCGAGCGGATCACATCGGAGTTGGAGATGATCCCAAGGAGGTGGTTCTTCTCATCCACCACGGGAAGTTTCTGGATGCCGGAGCGGAAGATCACCCGTGCCGCGTCCGTGATATCCATATCCGGGTCAGCGACGATCAAATGACCGGACATGACCTGTTCGATGGTCTCGGTGGGTTTGACAAAAAGCAGGTCCCGGGCTGCGATGTATCCTACCACGACATCGCCATCGACTACCGGAAAACCATCATGGTTGGTCTTCTGGATTTTCTCAATGACGTCCTGTGCGGTTCCATGGAGATCCGCGCTGACGACATCATAGGTCATGTAATCCCTGACCTTTTTCTTGTCCATCACTACCACATTTCAGCGCAGATAACTAAAAGGGATCGGTAAAAAAAGGAGGAGTGGTATTTTTTCATTCGATCTCGATGCGTGATTTTGGATCAATCTTTGTCTTTTTCAGGTGAACTTCAAGGACACCATTTTTAAAACTTGCTGCGGAGTCTGCTTCGCTTACATCAGCGGGCACCATGACCCTCCTTGCCATAAATCCAGACACCCGCTCCCGCATGTAGTAGCCTTCAGATTTTTCTTCTTTTTCTCCTTTCCGTTCGCAGGATATCTCCAGTGTCCTGGGATTGAGTAACCGCAGCGATATATTTTCCTTATCAATGCCAGGGAGATCTGCGACAATGATTACTTCATCGTCATGCTCCCGGACATCCACCCTGAATTCTCCCCGGATTGCCGGAAGCATCCGGTCAGACACTCCTCCGGCAGGGAGAAGCCTTCCGCCAGTCTGTACCTGGTGGAAAATGTTCTCCATCTCCGCCCGCATCTCTTCTATCTCCTGCCATACCGATTCAAACGGATATCTTCTCCATGCCATTCATTTACCTCCATTACCTGTATGCCCACGCTTCTCCCAATGGGCTAACCTTAAGTTAGTATCAATATAATATAAACATTAATGTTGGGGGCGGATATGTGCGGAATAGTTTATGACGGTTGGATAATGACTTAATAAGGAGGATGCAATAATGGGCGAAAAGAAACAGGCAGAAAAATCAAGAAAAAGATGGACCAAGGTGCTTGCGATCATCGCGGGAGTGCTTTTTGTAGTTCTGATGGTCGTATCATCGATGGGATCGAGCTGGATGACCTCGCTTGCATCGGTAAAACCCGGTGATGTCGTTGTGCTTGATTATACGATCCGCGATTCACATGGCTATCCTCTCGTCACATCTGACCAGGCAATCTATACACAAGCCATCGCTTCAGGAGATCAGGCGCTCTACTCAAAACAGCTGACCATAACGGCAAACCAGTCGCTCACCCAGCCGATATATCCTGTTCAGGTATATACATCTCAGTCCGGGTGGGGGCAGAAGTACGCGATTTTCGCCAGTGAATACGATGAACTCAGTACCGGCATTCTTGGGTTGAAAACAAATGAAAAGAAAACGATCAACACAGAATCCAGCAAGCCCATGACCCAGAACTGGACCGATGACCAGCTGATGAAAAACAATCTCAATTTGTCAGATATGCGTGTCGGCCAGGTGCTTTCACTGGGTGTATCGGATGATCCTGAGGCAGCAATCACGAACACATCTGTCTATTATATCCGGATGGGGGAGATTGCAAACGTAACCGGTGATGGTATAATCCTTGACTTTTCTCACCCGAATATGGACATCAGCGTTGTTTCGATCAACAAGGGATAACCCCCGGCCATACTCTTTTTAACCGTTTATATCCATGTCTGTGCATGGCAGTACGGGTAATCTGTTTTTACCAGTTCGGGTGCATGGGCTGTAGGGAGCAGTCACCGATTAACAAAGAGGTAAGTGCACTCCTCTCCATCCCGATCGAGGAAATCGATGCGGTCAGCAATCCGGAATATCTACGGGAATACCAGCTGAAAGTGACCCCGACGATCATCGTGATCCAGGATGGGACAGTAAAAGAGCGGATGGAAGGTGTTGTCCATCGCGAACAACTGGAAACGGCGCTGAAAAAATATCTATGACCGGATCCCGTATACCCGTTTAATACGGTGTGCGATTGTCTTCCAGCCTTCTTTTCTCATCAGCGGACCATCCCGCAGTTTCAGGTGGGAAATCTTGAACCGCTTTGCATCAACCACGTATTTCTCACCGACAACAAATTCGGTCTCCCCGTTGCATTCCATGTAGAGCGGGATCGTCTTGCGCCCGTCATGCATGGATATTTTCACAACGACCTGGTCTATCGTGCGTGTCCAGAGGGTGGTGACATCTTTTGCCTTTGCCCGCTGGGGACGTTTTGCGCCGCATTCGATCGCCGAAATTTCAACACCGTATGCTTCGTCTCCCACTTCGGCGACAAGATGGTCGTCAACAAACACTTCATCATCCTGTGCAAATTCAATACTCCCGACCAGTGACTCTCCTTCGCGTGAAACGATTGTTTTAACGACGAGGGGTTGCTGCTCTTTCTCTTTTGGAATATGGTGGTGGTGCCCGCAGGCGGTGCACCGTACAAGGATATCCCGGGATTCGGCGACAACCTCGTGTTCAGTTTCGTCCTTGCATTCCGGGCAGGTAACGGTGATAAACATTAAAATATGAATGGCAACCCTCACATGATAAAGCATGAAGGCGCAGGAAACCATACGGTGCCGGGGTCATCCGCTCGTCCTTGGCACCCACCCGACCACATTTGAAGTGACTACCGAAGGGTACCTGACTTCCAATGGGAACTGCATTATCGGCATTGGCGCGGACAAAGGATGTGCAGGGCTTTCTGCGGCGTTCAAAGCCGTGCTGGCGCATGACAGCGCGGTACTCGTAACGCATCTTTCCTGTGCCGGGATTGAAGCTGAAGTACGATCGCAAGGGTCGTCACAGTTCACGCTCAATCATCCGACCGACCTTGTCTGGCGGAGAAGCACGTTTGTCTGCACACGGACGGTAGGGATTCTTTCAGATAACGTTGCAGGAACGCTGCCGGGAGAACTGATCGCCGCGCTGAAAACCGGGGCAGAGATGGTGGTCACCCTGACCGTTACGTGTCCCGGCTGAGCGTGGAAATTTTTACTTCCGCATCGGCAAGCAGCGTCTCGCACTGCCTGACCAGTATCGCGCCCTGCTCGTAGAGGCGCATGCTCTCGTCAAGACTGGTGTTCCCATCCTCAATTTTTGCAATAATCTGCTTCAACTGCTCAATCTTCTGCTCATATGTTTCTGTCATGATCCACCTGCTCTACGGCAACAATGCTTTTTCCATCGGAGAACCGGATCTTCATCCGGTCGCCCGCCCTGATCTCGGTCACTGAATTCACGACCCGCCCCTCTTTTTCCGCCACGCAGTAACCCCGGGAAAGTACCGCTGACGGATTTACCCCCCCAAGTGCGGTCTGTAACCGGAAAAGGATCAGGCGCTCGCGCTCAGTTCTTGTCTGGAATGCCCGCCCGAACCGTTCTGCCAGATCAGCGAGATTCTGTTGTCGTTCTTCCAGTTTTCCCAAAAAACGCCGGGGCCTGATCCGGTCCCGGAGATCGGCACACTCTTCGCGTGCCCGTTCCACCCGGGAAAGCAGCGAGGAACTCATCTGGTTTTTAAGATCCTTCAGCCGCTCCCGCAGTTCTTTCTGGTCCGGCACGACAAGTTCTGCTGCTGCTGACGGGGTTGGCGCCCGCATATCTGCTGCGAGGTCGGCAAGCGTCACGTCCACTTCGTGCCCTATCGCCGAAACTACCGGCACCGGGCTGGCGACAATCGCCCTCACGACCTCCGGCTGGTTGAACGGGAAGAGATCCTCGAAACTCCCTCCGCCCCGGGCAATGATGATCACGTCCACCAGCCCGGCAAGCCGGCGTATCGCGTGCGCAATCTGGCCATGGGCATCCTCACCCTGCACTGCGGTTGGCGAGATAACAATCTCGACCGGGTACCTCCGCTCAATCACGATCCTGATATCGTGGATGACTGCGCCGGTTTCAGAGGTAACCACGCCGACCCTCCTGGGGTACTGTGGGAGCAGTCGTTTCCGTTCTGCCGCAAAACAGCCTTCCTGTGCAAGTTCCTTTTTCCACCTTTCGACAAGCAGGTACTTCTCGCCGAGCCCCGCCTTTTCCATCGCTTTTACCTGCAGCTGGTATGTCCCGTGCGGGGCATATGACCTGACCGAACCGGCAATGATTACGTCCATGCCGTCCTGCGGGTCAAACGTGAGCCGGTCTGCATCCGAACGCCACATCACACATTTGATGACCGCAGCAGTGCTCCCGTTCTCCCCACGTTTCTCTGACAGGGAAAAGTAACGGTGCCCCCGTGCATGGTGGGTATAGTTCGTGATCTCTCCCTGTACCCTGATATCCTGCAGACGTTTGTCTTCAAGAAGACTCCCGATGATATGGGATACTTCGCTGACCGATAGCGGAGCAATAATCCCGACTTCCGATTTTTCAGGAGTGTAAAACCAGTCCATTAACAAGTATTATGCATAAAGCGCTTATCAAATAGTATTATGGTATCTTTTGGTGTCTCAAGCATGTTTTTTCACGAGTACACCATCAGTGAAATTTTCTCGTTTGTAAGCCGGGCCGGGCTTGACGGGATGGAATTCTGGCTGGAGACCCCCGATTTCTGGCTCCGGAATCTCCCGGTGCCCGAAGTCATCGCGAGCCGGAACCTGCACCCGTGCATTACCTCACTGAACGTCCATACTCCTATCCTCGACCTGAATCCCTGTTCAATCAACCCGGAAGTTGCGGCAGTGTCGGTCTCATCAGCTGTCAGGTCTGTATCAGTAGCCGAATCGCTGGGAGCCCGCACCCTTACCGTCCACCCGGGCAGGCGTACCGCAAAACGACCTCCCGGTGAAGCGGATGAAGACCGGTTCCGGACCTATATTTCCGCACTTCACCGGGCAACGGTGGGAAATCATATCCGTATTGCGATGGAGAACATGGAAGTGAAGGTAAATTCACTTCTCTGTACGCCGGACCGGATGCGGGAAGTTCTTGACCATGAACCGTGGTTGTTCTTTACCCTCGATACAGCACATGCTCTCGCACAATCGGAAAAAGAAGCACTCCGGTATATCGATCTCTGTTCAGACCGGCTGGTCAATGTACATATCAGCCGGGTGGATGGACACCGGCTGCACCTGCCGCTCGATCAGGACCCCGGTATCGCACGGATACTTGCGTCACTCAAAGACCATCATTTTTCCGGCAGCCTGGTACTGGAGATTGACGATCTCAATTTCTCCCGGACACTGTCTGCCGATGAAAAGATTGCAATTCTTCGCCGTGATTCTGCATTCATGCACGAATGCCTGAATTAATCGCTGGGTTTATGTAATCTCCCCCCGAATATAGTGGTGTATCAGCATCTATGAACCATACCGTACAATGTGCCTTCAACCGGCGTGAATTGAGATGATAGAGGATATTGGTGGAATCCTGCTCTTCATCCTGTCTATCATCCTGTCTGCATTTTTTTCAAGCTCGGAAGTTGCCCTGATCTCGATCACCCGGGCAAAAGCACGGACACTTATTAACGAGGGCAGACCTGGCGCAAAGGCTCTTGGCGCCCTGAAAGAATCACCGGAACATCTCCTGACGACAATCCTTATCGGTAATACGGTTGTCAATATCGCCGCTGCTGCTATCGCTACAGCCATTTCCCTCCGAATATTTGGCGATATTGGTATCGGCATCGCCACGGGATTTGTGACTATCGTGCTTCTGGTTTTCGGTGAGATCGGCCCGAAGATCTATGCCTCGAGGGCATCTGATTCCTATGCGCTCACTATTGCGCCGGTTATCCTGTTCCTGTCAAAGATTTTTATGCCGTTTATCTGGGTTGTCGAACGAGTGAGCCCGTCGTTTGGGATCGGCAAGGAAACTTCGGAACCGGCAGTGACTGAAGAGGAGATCAAGGAATGGATCGATGTGGGAAAGGAAGACGGTTCCATAGAACAGGGCGAACAGGACATGCTCTATTCCGTGCTTGAGTTTGGCGATACTACTGCACGGGAGATCATGACGCCCCGCGTCGATGTCGTGATCATGGAAGACACCACAACCATCGATGAGGCAATCCGGATCTTCAGCGAAACCGGCTTCTCGCGAATTCCGGTGTACCACGAGCAGATTGACAACATCACCGGTGTCCTGAATGTCAAGGATGTCTTTGCTGCGACGGTTTCCAAACGACCGGATCTCTCGATTAAAGAGATCATGTATGACCCCACTTTTGTTCCTGAGACGAAAAAAATTGACGACATGTTAAAGGAATTGCAGGTGCACCGGGTCCAGATCGCAATTGTCATCGACGAGTACAGCAGTTTTGTCGGCATCGTTACGGTCGAGGACATCCTTGAAGAACTTGTCGGGGATATCATGGATGAATTCGACAAGGAGGAACCCGATGTCCAGAAGATCTCCGACGGGGTTTATGTGCTCGATGCCCAGATGTGGGTCGATGACATCAACGAGCGCCTGGAACTTGACCTGCCCATCGATGAATCCTATGAAACGGTCGGCGGACTCCTTATCGACCGGCTCGGCCATATTCCCCAGCACCCGGGTGAAAAAGTGGAGATAGAATCAGGACGGGTGACCCTTGTGGTGATCCAGATGCATGGCCGGCGGATTGTAAAGGTAAAATGTATTGTCCATCCTGGCAAGGATCAGCAGGATGCCGGCGCCAGGTAAGCAGAATAAACGAGACAGCTTATGACAAAACGTATCGCGGTGATCGCATCCGGCAGGGGATCGAATTTCCAGGCAGTTATCGATGCGATTGCGTCCGGGAAGATCCCTGCCACCTGTGCGGCCCTCATTACGGACAACCCGGAGGCCTATGCAATTGAGCGGGCAGAAAAAGCTCATGTCCCTGTCACGGTTATCGATTACCATTCGTTTCCGTCGCGCGAAGTCTATGAGAGGGCCCTGTTTTCTGCGATGCAGCGTGTTGACCCGGACCTGTTTGTGCTTGCCGGCTATATGCGCATTGTCGGGCACGATATTGTCGAGGCATTCTCCGGCAGGATAATCAACATTCACCCGGCACTTCTTCCCAGTTTTACCGGGCTGCATGCCCAGCGGCAGGCAATCGCGCATGGCGTTAAAGTTGCCGGGTGCACCGTGCATTTTGTGGATGAAAGTCTTGATGGTGGTCCGATCATTCTCCAGCACTGCGTACCGGTCCTGGACCGCGACGATGAGGACACCCTTGCCGAGCGTATCCTCCACTACGAACATATCTGCCTGCCGGAAGCGATCCGGCTGTTCTGCGAAGAACGGCTGGTGATTGATGGCAGAAAAGTGCTTGTACGGTAACGGAGTTTTCATGTACTGGCTGCCGGCACACCGTTCCTTTTTTATCTGGCACGATAATACTACTGGCAACCGGATGCCGGAGGCTGGCATTGAAGGACCGATCGAAAAATCCCTCGACAAAAAAGATCGCGCTTGAACGGATTGCGATCCTGTTTGAGCAGGCCAAAGTGGCTTTCCACGAATCCCCCGCACAAAGCAACCGCTACGTGGAACTTGCCCGGAGGATTGCCATGCGGCAGCGGGTGCGGATTGACCGGGAGTTCCGCAGGCAGTACTGCCATCATTGTTATGCCTTCCTTGTCCCCGGAAAAAATATGCGGGTGCGGGTGCACCGGGGTCATGTTTCCGTCACCTGCGGTGCCTGCAGAAAAACAACACGTTACCGGGTGGAAAAACAACATGCCAAAGAAAACTGACCAATCGATGCAGGATTTGAAACCGACTGTCTGGATCGGCAAACAGGGAAACAGCCCTACCATGATCGAAGAGATTGTCGCGCAGCTGAAAACACGAAAAACGATCAAAGTAAAATGGCTCCAGAACACGGAAGTCGATCCGGAAGCGATTGCACGGGAAGCCAACGCGGTGCTCATTGAAGTCCGCGGGCGCACGATGGTGCTTTCCGAGCGCAGGAAACTTTCAAAAAATTAAAGTGTTTTTTCTCCGGTATGACGGCAACCGGATTCTAGAAATATATAAAAACCTTATCCGCTAATATGTATAGACTGTTAATTGATATTCAACAGTGAGGATTTTAGATGACAACGGTATATGATGTCCCGGCTGACCACCTCATCCGGCAGGTTGCCGAGGAGTTAAAAAAACACAAAGAAGTTACTCCTCCGGTATGGGCTGCCTTTGCGAAGACCGGGACCCATAAAGAGATGCCGCCCGAAGACCCCGACTGGTGGTTTATCCGGGCAGCTGCAGTATTGAGGCGCGTCTATGTCGACGGCCCGCTGGGTGTCGAACGAATGCGGAGTTTTTACGGCGGAAAAAAGAACCGTGGTTCAAAGCCCAATGCATTCAGGAAAGGCAGTGGATCGATCCTTCGCAAATCCCTCCAGCAGCTGGAGGCGCTTGGTTTCATTCTCCATGACAAGACCGGGCGCAAAGTGTCCCCCGCCGGTATGGCGTTTCTGGACAGCGTTGCAAGGGAAGTATCGATTCATCCGCCGGCACCCGTGCCCAAGCGAGTGAAAGCAGTTGTTGAAGAACCCAAGAAAGCTGAGGCCAAGAAGTCCGAAGGCAAGAAGGGTAAAGCCGTAGAAAAGACTGACGATGTAAAAGGCGATAAAAAGCCTGCTGCAAAGAAGTCTGAAGGCAAAAAAGCAGAAAAGTCTGACGCGTGAGATTCACGTGGAAATCAGATAAAAAAATTTGTGCATACCGGTAAAAAAGTGAGGTGTATCCATGGGAGATGACGAGCTCAGTGAAATCCGACAGAGAAGGATGGCCCAACTGCAGCAGCAGGCGCAAAACCAGCAGTCGATGCAGGCAGAGCTTGAGCAGCAGGAGCGTGTCAAGTCTCAGATCCAGATGGTGCTTATGCAGGCTCTCGAACCAAATGCGCGGGAACGCCTCAATACCATCAAACTGACCAAGCCGGAATTTGCCGGTGCCGTGGAACAGCAACTTGTGCAGCTCGCCCAGAGCGGGCGTCTCAAGCAGAAAATTACGGATGCACAGCTCAAAGAACTGCTCCGGCAGATTGCGCCGGCCAAGCGGGATTACTCAATCACACGCAAGTGATGAAAGCAGGAGTGCTTTACAGCGGCGGGAAGGACAGTTCCCTTGCAGCAATAATGCTGGGTACGTATTATGAGGTTGAACTCAACACGTTTGTGTTTGACCCGGCCCGCTTAATCCCCACAATAGAATTGGCGGCAGAATCCCTGGGGTTTCCTTTGAAAAAACGAGTGTTCAGCGAAGAGTTGAAGAACGAAATGACAGATCTGGTGGTTGCCTGCGGATATCCGAATGATGCGATAAACCGTGTACACCGGATTGCTGTTGAAACTCTCTGCAACGAGTATACTGTTGTCGGCGATGGCACGCGGTTTAATGACCGGGTACCGATGCTGACACGGGCAGAGGTGCAGAGTCTTGGCAACCGGACAGGGAGTTCGTATGTACGGCCCCTGCTTGGTTATGTCAAGCCGGAAGTCGACCGGCTCGTGGAACGGTTCCTTGTCGTGAAGTATGGGGAAACCGGGACGATTGCAAATGGCGACTACGAATCCGAACTCAGGGACGCGATCCGTGCACGCGGGATCGATCCCGCGTCCCTGTTTCCGGCGCACCACGATCAGTCACTGGTTGTGGGGAGAAAAGTAAACTGATATCAGGAGAAAATCATGAGTAAGTTAAGCAAAGGCAGAAAAATCCGGCTGGCAAAAGCATGCGACCAGAACCGGCGTGTGCCCCAGTGGGTGACCATCAGGACCAAGCGCAACGTCGTTTCGCACCCGAGAAGGCGGAACTGGCGGAGAAGCACGCTGAAGGTGTAAATCATGGCAGAACAGATGCAGGAGCACATCTATATTATTCCCCTTCGGGAAGCACGCAGGATGCCCCGGTGGAAGCGGGCGAACGGTGCAATTAAGGATATCCGGAAATATCTCGCAAAACACATGAAGAGTGAAGATGTGAAGCTTGACCAGGGTATCAATGAAAAGGTATGGAGCCGGGGTAGCCAGAAGCCGCCATCAAAAATCCGGATCCGTGCCATGAGGATGGAGGACGGGCAGGTTCAGGCGGAACTTGCACCGGAATCGTAACAATATGGAACGTACGATCACGTTTGGCGGAGATCCGAATATCGGGGTTTTTTCCCGGGTCATTGGCGATATTGCCATCATTCCCCCGGAATCTCCCGCGGATTTCCAGGATGCGATAAAATCTGCACTTGATGTCGAACTGGTAATTACAACTATCCAGGGCAGTGCGATTATCGGTTCGCTTGTCGCCGGTAACAGTCGGGGGATTATTGTCTCCGGGCTTGTCACTGATGAGGAGCTTGCGGTATTGTCCGAACACCGCGAGGTAATGCGTCTTACTGAGTCGATGAATGCGGCAGGGAATGTGATCATGGCAAACGACCGTTTTGCCGCTGTCCACCCGGATATGCCCGCAGATCTTGCAAAAGAGATCGGGGACTTCCTTGGCGTTGACGTGATTTTCCTGACCCTTGGCGGGGTAAAAACGGTCGGTATGGCCGGGGTTGCCACCAACAAGGGCGTAATCGTGCACCCGCGGGCGCATGTATCGGAGATTTCCCGTCTTGAAGCGGTTGCACAGGTTCCTGTCGGTACCGGCACGATCAACATGGGCAGCGGACTTATCGGCACCGGCCTTTTAGTGAACGAACGGGGATATATTGCCGGCAATGCAACAAGCGGATTTGAGCTTGGCAGAATTGAAGATATATTTGGATTTCTGGAGTGAGAAGAATGGTAATGCAGAAGTTTGAGGTAAAAGGAACTTTCCTGATGGGTGAAGACTGGATGCCGTACACAAAAGTGATCGCGGCACCCAACGAGAAGCAGGCGCAGGAGCGCACGTACACGGTTCTTGGCAGCAAGCACCGGTTAGAACGCCGCTATATCAAAATTACCGGTGTGTCCCCTTTAAAGGGTGAATAACACTTTTTTTGATATCCCGGTGGGTTCACCGGGATACGGGATTTGGTCTTTTTTAAATTTATTTCAGTATCGTTTTCTTGTGTGATTTCCGATTGAGGATCCGGGATTTTTTTGTATAACTTCCGGTAACACATGTGTTTTACCTCAAACATCCGGGCGGTGCTTCACCAATTTCCCGGACCGTTTCCGGGAACTCTCCGGCAGCCTTATTGACAAAAACATAAATTCAGCAGGCCCTGTCTGCACAAGTCATTCCCCTTCCCCGGTAACTGATCAAATTGTACATACTAGCTCCAGACTACCCGGAACCTGGCACACGTCAGGGGCAAACCCGATTATGACTTGTGGGAACCCGATCCTTACCGTTTTTTTATTCCCACAAAGATGTATTTATGCTGATAAAGGTCATACATATCAGGAGTAAGAAAAGATCTGCAATAATAAAAAAAGCGGTGGGGAATCTTGGCAAATACTAACGAACCAATGGATCAGCGCGAACTTGAGACGCTCCAGTATTACCTGAAAGAATACGGGCAGCAGGCAGAGATCTTTGCCAGCCAGCTCGAACTCATGGAAAATGGCCGGATGGAAGCCCTTGCCGCGATTGAGGCACTTGAATCCCTGGCAGTCTCCGGGGATGGAACCGTTCTCCTCCAGATTGGCGGTGGGGCAAGCCTCAGGGCAAAAGTGCTTGAGCCGGAAAAAGTCCTGTTGAATATCGGCTCCGATGTGATTGTCGAGAAGACGAACAAGGACGCCGTTGAATATCTCAAGGACCGGCTCACGGAGATGGAAGCCTCCCAGAAAAAAGTGGCCGAAGCACTCAACCGGCTGCGTGGCCAGATGAACGAGATCGCAAAACGGATCGAGAGCGGTTACCAGCAGGTGATGTCCGCTGGCCAGCCCCAAAACGCAGAACAGGATTAAACCGGAGCACATTTTTTCATGTTCGGGGGCCTTAAGGAACGGTTAAAAGAAGTCCGGAACCGGCTGGGGAGCACTATCCAGGGTGCCGAAACGCCCGCCGCTCCCGGAGCGACGGGATCCCCCCCCGTTTCAGCAACGGCAACCGCAGCAGAGGCCACCGTCAAAAAAACATCTTCTGCTGCGCCCCCCTCGTTTGTTGATAAGGTAAAAATTCTTGTTCGTGACCGGGAACTGGTCGTCTCGGAAAAAGATCTTTTGGATGCGCTGTCAGAACTTGAGATGACGCTTCTGGAGAGCGATGTCGCACTCCCGGTAACTGATGCAATCATCTCCCATGTGAGAGAGGATTTGGTTGGCAAACACCGGAAGATTGGCGAATCTGTCGACGGGCTTGTTGTAGATGCCCTGAAGTCTGCACTGCTTGGCGTGCTCGGGAACGGATTTGACCTGCTGGAATTTATCAAAACCCATCCCCGCCCGGTCAGGATCCTCTTTACGGGTGTGAACGGGACCGGTAAAACGACCACAGTTGCAAAGATCGGTGCATACCTGAAAAAACAGGGGTTCACGGTCGTTATCGGTGCCGGCGACACCTTCCGCGCCGGTGCCATCGAACAGATCGATGTGCATGCCCAGCGCCTTGGCATCAAGATCATCCAGCACCAGGCCGGAGCCGATCCCTCTGCGGTGCTTTTTGACACTGTCCAATATGCCATCTCGCACAAGATCGATGTGGTGCTTGCCGATACCGCGGGCAGGTTCCACACCAAGGCAAACCTGATGAGCCAGCTCGACAAGATCAAACGTGTCATGAAACCGGATCTCGTGATCTATGTCGATGAAGCCGTGGCAGGCAACGACGCGGTGATACGGGCGGCAGAGTTTGACCGGACGGTTGGTGCCGATGCAGTGGTGCTCACGAAAGCCGACATGGACTCGCGGGGCGGTGCCGCGATCTCGATTGCGCACACAATTGGAAAACCGCTTATGTTTCTTGGCGTCGGGCAGGGGTACGACGATATTATCCCCTTCTCGCCAAAAGATGTCGTTGAGGAACTGCTGGGAAGTGATCTCTGATGCTTGACAACCTTTCATCCTCCTTAAAAGATGCACTCAAAAAACTTGCCGGGAAAGCGGTCGTTGACCGTGCGGCGGTAGATGAACTGGTCAAGGATCTCCAGCGGGCGCTCATTGCATCAGATGTCAACGTCAAACTCGTCATGGATCTCTCAAAGGCGATCCGCACCCGGTCCCTTGACGAAGAACTGCCAAAAAATACTAACGTCCGCGAGCACGTGCTCCGCATCGTTTACCAGGAACTCGTCCGGCTTATCTGGGCCTCTTCAGATGTAAAACTTGAACCGCAGACAATTCTCATGGCGGGATTGCAGGGCAGCGGCAAGACCACGACCTGCGGAAAGCTCGCCCGTTACTTCCAGAAAAAAGGAATGAAAGTCGGGGTTATCTGCGCAGATACGTTCCGCCCAGGTGCGTACGATCAGATCTCCACGCTCTGCCAGAAAATCAACATTCCCTGTTTTGGCGATCCAAAGGCCACTGATGCACGCAAAATTGTCACGGAAGGGCTTGTCGCGTACAAAGACCTCGAAGTAATTATTGTTGATACGCAGGGGCGTCACGCACTTGAATCCGACCTGATACAGGAAATCATCGACCTGAACACGATCACAAAAGCGACCCACCGCTGGCTGGTCATCGATGCAGCGCTCGGCCAGCAGGCAAGCGAGCAGGCGCGCAGGTTCCACGAAGCCATCGGCGTCGATGGTGTCATCATCACCAAGATGGACGGGACGGCAAAGGGTGGCGGTGCGCTGTCAGCTGTTGCAGAAACCAGGAGCGGGATTGTATTCATCGGCGCCGGGGAGACAATCGAAGATCTTGAGCGGTTCGACTCAGACGGGTTTATCTCCCGGCTTCTCGGGATGGGCGATCTCCGGGCGCTGATGGAAAAAGCCGGGGAATCCTTGAAAGCCGATGATATGGACATCAACGCGATGATGAAGGGCAAGTTTACCCTCCGCGACATGTACCAACAGCTTGAAGCGCTCAACAAGATGGGTCCGTTAAAGCAGATCATGAGCATGCTGCCGCTTGGCAACATGGAACTTCCTGAAGGTGTCTATGATGTGACCAGCACCAAAATGGTACGGTACCGGATCATCATGGACTCGATGACTTCTTCAGAACTCGACGACCCGGGACTCATCAGCAGTTCGCGGATGCAGCGGATCGCCCGGGGAGCCGGTGCGACACCCGATGAAGTGCGGGAACTTTTAAAATATTATAAGATGATGCAGCGCACCCTCAAAGGCCTGCGGGGAAGTACCGGTGGAAAATTCAACATGCAGCGCATGATGAAGCGTTTCTCCGGAATGCAATAATATGACCTCGTTTGCCATTGTCGGGCACCTTGCCCGTACGGACGGGGGATTTTCCTTAAACGATCTTCCTGGCGCCGGGCGTATGGATGTGCTGTGCCGGTGCGTGAACGCATCGATGTTTCTCTCGCACGATCTCCGCAAAGATGTGGACTGCGATCTGGTCCTTTGCGGGGAACCAAAAGGGCATAAGACCATAAAATTCTGCGGTGCGGAGATCCGGTCGCTTTCCCCGGATGAACGGAGTGCAGGGGCGCTCATCAAAAAAGCGCTCGATACCATTTGTGGCAGCGAGTTCCGTGAGGCTTCACCGGGGGTGTCTGTCCGTAACGGCGGGCTTGCCCGGCTCCTCTCGGAACATACGTTTGCCGTGCTTGATGAGACGGGCATCGATGTCCGCACTGCACCAGCGCTTCCCGGTGCCTTCCTCCTGTCCGATCATCTGAATTTTACACCGGAGGAAGAAGCGCTTATCGCAGGCTGCCCCCGGTATTCTGTCGGGCCAAAGTGCCTGCACGCGGATCATGCAATAACCGTGCTCCAGAACGAACTTGACCGGAGGATATGAACATGGACATACACGAACAGGTAACAAAGATCATTTCCTACGGGGATTGCTGCGATCACTGCCTCGGGCGGTTCTTTGGCAAGCGTTCACATGGGCTTACGAACGATGAACGGGGGCAGGGGCTCCGGATAGCCCGGGCACTTGCGGAAAACCAGCCTTACACAAAATTTACCGGCACCTGCTGGGTGTGCGGGAACTTCTTTGACAGCGTGCCCGCATGGGCAGAAAAAGTCGTTGCTGCGTTTGAGGGTATCGAATATTCCTCATTCCTCGTTGGCTGCCGCGTACCGCCACTCATCGCGGAAAATGAAGAGATGATCTGGAGCGATCTTGCGCTTGCCGAACCCGAACCGTTTAAGTCTGAGGTAAACCGGGAAGTGGGAAAAGCGGTCTCGTTGATCACGGGAAAAACTGTTGATTTCAAAAAGCCGGACCTTGTCGCGATCCTTGACGTAGCCGGGGACATCGTGGAAGTACAGATCAACTCGGTCTTCTTTTATGGCCGGTACTGTAAATTTGAGCGCGGCATCCCCCAGACGCACTGGAACTGCCGGACCTGCAAAGGTGCCGGGTGTGAGAAGTGCAACTTTACAGGTAAGCAGTACCTGGATTCGGTTGAGGAGCTGATCGGACGTCCGGTTATCGAGGCGTTTGCCGCGGAAAATGCTGTTCTCCACGGCGCCGGGAGAGAGGATATCGATGCACGGATGATCGGTACCGGCAGGCCATTTATCCTGGAAGTTGTCGCGCCGAAAAAGCGGGGAATGGATCTTTCTGCACTGGAAGAAGCGATCAACCGGGGTGCGGATGGACGGATTTCCGTGTCTATCATGCGCTGGAGCGAACGGACGGAAGTGGAAACCCTTAAATCCAGTAAAGCGCATAAAAAATACAGGATCCTGGTCGAGGTTGAAGGTGCATTATCTGCGGAAGAGCTCGCAAATGCCCTCAAAGCCTTGAAAGGCGTCACAATACAGCAGCGCACGCCCGAACGAGTCGCCCACCGGAGAGCAGACAAGATCCGTGAGCGAACAGTCCTTGATATCGAGTTCATTGAAGAACAGGACGGCAGATTTGTTGTTGAAGTTCTCGGCGAAGCCGGCCTCTACATCAAAGAACTTATATCAGGCGATCAGGGAAGGACACACCCAAGTCTTGCCGAGATCCTGAATCGATCGGCGCACGTCACCAGTCTTGATGTCGTGGAAGTCGAAGGTACAAAGGAGGGAGAATAACTATGGCACATCACAATGGACCAAGAAAAAAGACCCGATATAAGTTCAAGAAAGAATTACGACAGCGTGGATTGCCACCGGTCACCTCCGTCATCCAGAAGTTCGAGCCCGGTGACAAGGTTCACATTGTCGTGAACCCCAGTATCCAGAAAGGGATGCCGCACCGCCGTTTCCACGGATTGACCGGAACCGTTATCGGCCAGCGCGGCCGTGCATGGATGCTTACCATTCAGGACGGCAACGCAGAAAAGACCGTCATTGCGCGACCACAACATCTAAAAGCGCAAAAGTAAACTCATTGTCAGGTGATTGGCATGAAAGTAAAGGGTATACTTAGCGAAGAAAGGGTAACACTGCCAGAACTGCGCACTGTCCTTTTAGGTGTGGAATCCGAACGGATTTCCGCTGAAAAGGAGTTGTCGTATGAGTTCCGGCGCAGTATGGAGCATGTCAATCAGCTTGCAAAGACCACACCAGAAAAATCTCAGGATCTCGTCGCTCAACTCGTCAAACTCGAGAAGATGAAGCCTGAGATCGCCTACCGGATCGCAAATATCATGCCAAAGAGCCGGGATGAAGTACGGGCGATCTTTGCAAAAGAGCGGTATACGCTTGTTCCTGAAGAGATCGACGCAATCATCGAACTTGTGACCACACACTTCTGAGGTGTGATGATGAAAGCGGAGAAAAAAGAGGTCAATGCGATCGTACTGGATGTGCTCATGAAGGGGCACCCGGATGATCCCCGTCCCCCTTTTAAACGAGAACCCCTTGTCCAGGCAATGGGGCTTGAACAGTTCAAGCTTTTAGAGCTGGTGCCAAAAGCTGCGGTGGTCATCAACCTCTACGACAAGGTATATATCGGTGACTCAGAGCGGGATAAGATCGAGCGGGTGAAACGTCGGATAGGCTATGATGACCTGACACCGACAGCACGGGGAGAACTGCCGTTTGTGATCGAGCAGGTGATAAAAGAGCGTGAACCGGAATTTGTTGCGTTTTTTAACAAGTCAATCTCGATCACGCCCAAACTGCATATGCTCCATCTCCTGCCCGGGATCGGCAAGAAACTGATGTGGGAGATCCTTGAAACCCGGACGAAAAAACCGTTTGAGAGTTTTGCGGATATTTCTGCACGGATCAAGGCCATTCCTCACCCGGAAAAGATGATCCAGGCCCGTATTCTTGAAGAACTGCAGGATAAAACGGTTAAATATCACGTGTTTACCTCGTCATGAAAGCGTACCACGACCAGCATTTTCTTGTGGACCAGAATGCTGTGCAGCGCATCGCCGCTCTTGCCGATGTGCAGGATAAACAGGTTCTGGAGATCGGGCCGGGCAACGGGGCACTGACCCGTGCACTTCTCGATCGCGGTGCGATTGTCCATGCGGTGGAACTGGACGGGACACTCTGCGAAGAACTCAACGATCGTTTTTCCGATGAGATCATAAAGGGCACACTGACTGTCCGGCAGGGTGATGCGACACGGTGCGATCTTCCCTCATTTGAGATGGTGGTGTCCAACCTCCCGTATTCAGTTTCGTCAAAGATTACGTTCCGTCTGCTCGATATCGGATTTGAAGTTGGCGTGCTGATGTACCAGAGCGAGTTTGCCCGGCGGATGGTGGCGAAGGTGGGCACAAAAGACTGCGGGCGACTGTCGGTGATGGTGCAGACGTACGCCGCGGTTCAGCAATGCTTTGAGCTTCCTCCCACCAGTTTTTCACCAAAACCTCATGTTCACTCGATGGTGCTCAAGATCTTCCCCCGCTCCCCTATCTTTCCCATTGACGACAACAAGCGCTATGCCAATGTCGTGCGGGCGCTGTTCTCCCACCGGCGAAAGACCGTGAAAAACGGCCTGAAAGGATCGTTGGGGATGCTCGACCATGACTGGGTGGAACGGGTGCTTGCAAAACTCCCCGGGGAGATCCTGTCAAGTCGTCCTGAGGCTTTGTATCTTGAAGATTTTGCAACGATCACAAATATTGTGTGATTTTTATCTCAACGGATGCCGTCAGGACCAGGTCTTGGGGTAAGTCATGCAATCTCTTTTCAGGCACACCGCCCCATCATTTCTCTGATTATGCCGGGAAACCCCGATCAGGTATACCAGCCGGAAGCCGACACGTATCTCCTGCTGGAAGCCAGCCGTGCGGAAGTACAACCCGGTGACCGGGTGCTTGAGATTGGCACCGGTTCCGGGACTATAGCCGCCGCACTCATGCATACCTGCGATATTGTCGCAACAGACCTCAACCCCCATGCCGTGTTCTGCGCCCGCACGCAGGGTGTCGATGTCGTGCATGGCGATCTCATGAGCGGTATACGGGGAGCGTTTGACCTTGTAATCTTCAATCCCCCGTATCTCCCGACACAACCCGAAGAGCGCCTTGACGACTGGCTAGAATATGCCCTTGACGGTGGACCCACCGGGCGCCTGGTGATCGAACGGTTTGCCCGCGATGTCAGGCGGGTGCTGGCACCGGGCGGACGGATCCTGCTTCTTGTATCCTCTTTAACCGGGCTTGCCGAAGTCCGTGAATTGTTTGCCCGGTACGGGTTAGAAATGACCATCGCAGCGCAGCAGAAGGTTGAGGATGAGGAACTGTACGTGCTTCGGTTTATATCATCCGGTGGCCAGCGCCCTTAACCAGACCCGTCCATTTTAAAAATACATGGTATCCTACACGGTACTGTTGTAATTATTTAAAGGAAAAACGGCAATCATATACCACATTTTATCGTCGTTAACGAATGCATTCCGGATCACCCGTTTGATAGACAGGAACACCCATGAACGAACTCTCCATTGACATAATCAAACACCGGTTACAGAGATATGAACGCAGCGTGCAGGAAACTTCTGAACATTCATCAGAACTGACCCCCTTTGGACGCTATCGTGCCGTTGCACCCTACGAAGAAAAATACGGTTTATCACTCCTTATTGAATCTTTGAAACCCGATGACCCGCACGTACAACTTCTGCAAAATGAATTTGACAGGATTACCCTGGCATTTGCTTCCTTTGAACAGGAGAAAGGTTGGCAGTACCGTGATAACCTCTGGTATTCCCTCGTGCAGTATACCGATGCCAGGTACACGGCGCTCTGCTGGTACCAGATCGGTCTCTCTGACATCGATATTGATCGCGATCTTTTCATGCAGCACCAGACTGAAGTTTTACTAAAAGAGTTGCGCCACGATTACCAGCTGGCAGAAATTGAACAAAAAATTGCCGTGATTGATGAGGCGTACCGGGGTCTGAGCGAAATGGTGGGAAAAACGATTCCAGAACAATCTCCAGCATGTGCAAAGATGGGCTATCCTCAAGGAAACGGGTGGAAATATCCCAAAAAAATAATGGAAAATGAATAAACATTTTTTCGCATGAGGTGGCCCTCTCTGCGTTTTACCCCCACGATGTTTCCATCGTTTTAAAATTCGCACCAATGTAAAAAAGAAATCCCCTCAGCAAATCGTATCTGCCCCTCTTTTCATCAGCATGTAAGAGAAAAAGTTCGGGGATCTTAAAAATGACCTCTGTTCTGTGGGTTGTTTTATCTCATGCAATCAGCCGGCGCCGCATCAAGTTGATCGATATGACACAGAAGAGTGCAGTAACTACGGCAATCCATGCAAGGTGAAGGATAATCGTCCACGATAGTGTCGCGAGCGTGAACATACGGGCGACAATAACAAGGTGGGTCAGCGGGAGCACCGCGAGCGCTCCGTACTGGATGACTGTCGGGAGGAGCGTGAGCGGGAAGAATGTCCCCGAGAAGAGCATCATCGGTGTGATGAACAGGAACGAGGGGTAGTTGAGCGTATCGATGCTCGGTGTGATCGCGGTAAAGCACATCGCAATACCCGCAAACATCAGGCCCCCGAGAAATGCCACCGGGATGACCAGCAGGGACGCCGGCAGGGAGATCACCCCAAATGCGGCAAACACGGGGATCATCATCGCCACCGAGATAACGCTTCTTGTCGCACCCCAGAGCAGTTCTCCGGCGATTACATCCTCAATCGTGAGCGGAGTTGCGATGATCGCGTCAAAGCTCTTCTGGTAATACATCCGGACATAGGAGCCGTACGTGCATTCAAAGAATGCGGAGTTCATGATCGATATCGCAAGAATCGCCGGTGCGATAAACTCCACGTACGGGACCCCGTCAATTGCCCCAACGTACGTCCCGATACCAAGTCCGATGGCAAAAAGGTACAGGAGCGCCTCGATAAACGGCGGGAAGAAGTTCACCTTCCACGTCTTGACAAACACTTCGAGGTTTCTCTGCCAGACTTTCCATGCCCGGCGGCTGATGCGGGGAACTGACCAGATGTGCGGCATGGTTTGTTACTCCCGCAGGGTCCTCCCGGTCAGTTTTAAAAATACATCCTCAAGCGTCGCCGGACGGGTGATTACCTTTCCGGGTTGGCAGGTATCGAGCAGGTTCCGGGCGACATCGCGGGCGGATTCGGTAGCGATCTGCACCATGTCACCTGCGATCTCATAGGTAACCTGCATACGGTCGAGGCATGCGAGCACCCCGTCGCTTTTTTCCACTTCCACGATCTCGCTGCCTGCGTACTGCTTCACCAGATCTGCCGGTGTGCCCTCGACAAGGATTTTCCCGTTATCCATGATCACCAGCCGATCGCAGAGCCGGGCGGCTTCATCAAGGTAGTGCGTCGTGAGCACAATGGTGTTGCCCTGTGCCTGCAAGATTTTCAGCCGCTCCCAGATGAGGTGGCGTGCCTGCGGATCAAGCCCGATCGTCGGCTCGTCCAGTACGAGCAGCGATGGGTTGTTGACGAGCGCCCGGGCAAGGATGAGCCGGCGCTTCATGCCGCCGGAGAGTTTATCGATGAGTACATCGCGCTTTTCTTCAAGCTGGACAAATGCCAGCAGGTCTGCAACCCGTTTTTTTGCTTCGGCCGGTGGGATATCGAAGTACCGGGCATAGGTGACAAGGTTGCCAAAACAGGTAAAATCCGGATCGAGATTGGTCTCCTGCGGGACGACGCCGATCTGCTGTTTAATCTCTGAGGGTGCCGTATCCGGATCCCGGCCAAAGACCAGAAGCGTGCCCGATGTACGGGGGGACACGCACTCGATCATCCTCATCGTTGTGGTTTTTCCTGCGCCGTTGGGGCCAAGGAACCCGAACACCTCCCCCTTCTGCACCGAAAACTGTATGCCGTCCACAGCATGTGTGGATTCAAATGTTTTTCGCAATTCGCGGGCTTCGATAACAGGGGCCATAGCACTCACTTCGTGATCCGTGATTTGGCGGGTTTGCATAAAAAGACTCATACTCCTGTGTGGCATCTGCATCCCGCTACGGTGTTCCTGCTCACAGAATAACTCATTACGATGTCGTCACTTCACTTTTAACAAGCACAACACCGGCAATCAGCACCGCAAGCAGGGCAACGGTTGCAAACATCTGGAGCGCATCCGTGGTTTCGACATTATAGACAAGGATATGCCGAACCATGCCGGTGATGCCGGCAATAAGCAGTGCCCGGACTTCCACGTGTTTTGTCTTGAAATAGACCGTGACCGTTTCAAAGAGCACGATGATCGTGATGGTGAGGAGCAGTGCATAGATCACGTTCACGAGACCGTTTGCAAAATCGCGGGTGACGATCATGGTGACAATGAGCTGCCCTGCATCGTAGATGGAGAACACAGCAATGATCGTGAGCATGACCGCGACGATCATGTACAGTGCCATTGGAATCAGGGCAAAAAATGCAGTAATATAACCTCTGATGATACAATCCCGATAACCGCAATCGATTCATCCGGATTTACCAGTGGGTACTGCAGCCATTATTTTTCAGAACGAACAGGCAAGATCCGAAAACATTTCCTGAAAATCTCGATCTCAGTTGATACCGGTCAACAGGTGATTACCGGATTTGTTGCCTCGAACAGCAGAGTCCACGATACCCGACATGCCGTGAAATTACTCCGACAATGTCATAAAATCCGAAAGTCTGATTGTTACGTCATGGACAAGGGATATGACTCTGAAGCGATTCATCGGCTGATCCGGGAAGACCTTCATGCCAATTCTGTTATCCCTATCCGATCCTGGAATAACGAAATTATAGGGGGTACTTATCGTCAAGAAATGGCTCAACAGTTTAATAACACCATTTATCCAAGACGACAACTTGTGGAAAATAAATTCTCTGTCCTGAAAAGAAAGTTCAGTGGCGATCTCAAAGCTCGAAGATTCCTGATGCAGATGAAAGAAATCGCTAACAAAATGATTGTCTGTAACATTCACAGGTTCTTACTATTTCTCGCCATTGAGGTTTTCTACAGAGCA
>JBDKTL010000032.1:0-65095 GCA_039698055.1 Methanoregula sp.
AGAAGTTCCTTTATTATATCAAAGAAATGGAATGGTGATACAACAACCGGGAGAAAGATTTATTTGAAATTCTTGTGGATTTGATGTTGCATTAACTGGTCTTTGCGGCGGATGTTACATAATCACCTAATTTTTTTTCGGGAATGATAAACCACTCACCCCATCTTATCCCTGTCTTTTCCTGGAGTACATCAGGATCCGAAGAGTCTCCCTGCACAAACGGATATTAATTATTGTACTCAAAGAGGGGTTATGTTCATGACCGGCACTTGATATGAGCGATTGTTCCCGGTGAGACCCTTCCTGAGGTCCTGCCGGGCAATCAAGCCATCCAAGGGATTTCCGGTTATCCGCACATCTGCGCAGAGAAATTCTGGGGCATGACCATGAGGGCATGACTTACCAGCCCGGTCTGCCGGACGAGCCGGTTATCTCCGGCAAAATAGCACCGGGCAGAAACAATCGGAACCCCGGATCCTTCAACGATGAATGCGACATACCAGCCATCAGCCGCTCTTGTAGTCTTGATGGTTTTGACAGGAAATTGGCTTGAAGGATATGCATAGAGGTCTGGATCGGTATCCTGTACCAGCCTGACTGCTGCCCGCTCATCGGGGATCCCCGCCTTCCCAAATTGTTCCCACCACACCCGCATTTCAGTCCTGTTGGGATGGAAATATTGCAGGGAACAAAGGCCGGGGGGATACCTCCCGATCCGGTATCCTTCCAGCAGGAACATCGCTTCGTTTCCCACCGTTGAGGTCTTGTTGAATGGCCAGTACGAGCTTAACGGGGACACAACCGGCGCAGCAGGCTCCACTGAATCGATCGACTGCATGAGTTGTTCTGCATCCTGCCGCGTAATCCAGCCCGCAGGAACGCCGATAACCGAGACCGGCTCACAGGGATGCATGCGCAGGTCGTTGAGGAACACTAGTGGTGAATGGATCCTGAAGTAACACAAATCCCCTGCCGGGAGATACACCTCCCCGTTCCATGGTACCAGGGGACTAAATGTGCAGTTCTCACCTGAAGGCAGGTTTGTTACTACTGTAGGCGAGGTCGCTGCCCACGAAACCGTATCATGTGTTCTAGGAAACATGACCGGGATTATCATCCATAGCAGTACGACAACGAGTATCCCACCAAAGAGGAGAGTCCCATATTTCCTCCAAGGAACAGGTGGATTTTGATCAGGCATCGCAGTTCTCCGGAACCATCGTGGGATGTTCATTGTTAAGGAAATTCCCGCACAATCGTTAACTTGTCATGAGACTAATGGCAGGAGCGATCCATTTTTTCATCATATTTACTATGTCCCAATGTTGTGACAGGATTAAAAAACGCCAACAGGCCCAAGTCATGCCGGCAGGTATTCATCCAGACAACGGCTCACGTCTACGGGTATCAGGTATCGTACAGTTCTTCCACTCTTCATCACACAGACTATCCTGTCTTCTTCAAGCCGCTTCATGTGCCACGTAATGGTGGCGCCCGTGAACCCGAGCATAGCGGCAATCTCATTGCGCCCGGCAGACGGATCCTTTTTGAGAACGTCAAGAATCCGTTTTCGTGTCTCGTTGTGCAGGTGTTTGAGAACTAACTTCCTTGTGCGGGTATACGCACCGTTGTTCTCGAAGAAACACACGGTCCCCGAATCTCTGCACTTGGTAATTTTTCCCATCAGGCAGAGCATCTGCAGGTGGTGCCTGAGTGTGCCCAGCCGTGTCTTTGTCTCGCGGGCAAGACCGTGAAGGTGAATTCCCGGGTTCCCCTGGATGGTAGAAAAAACCGAGGAACGAATCTCCTGCTCCAACACGTTAGACCGGGACACACGGCGGTACCCGAGTGCTGCCCAGATCTTAATCGCGGCAATGAACTCAGGGAGACAGCATACAATGGACACAACAAGGGTGCCAAAAGGGAGTTCCCACACCGGTATTTCCTTTGGGACAATCGGGGTGGTAAACGGCCCCGGGGGGTTTGCATACCCGGACTGGACCTGATATGCCCCCGCAGCCATGCACGGCGCAGCAGTTACCAGTGCCAGAATGAGAAGAAGAAACAACCGAATATACCATGACGTCATGGTTCTGCTGCCCCACTGTTCTGGTAGATTCGAAATGTGTCATTGCCATACCAGCCGGCCCTGATCTGGTAGTACCACGTACCAGGAGCCAAATTTTCTTCAGAGGAGATTAAAAGAAAGATCCGGCCGTTGCGAAAACCGTTATCAGTATTCTGGAACGGGCCAAAAACAGTATCCGGGGCGTATACAACGACCGTGTACGGGTTGTCCGGGTTGTTCCATGACAGGTCAATCCATTGCCGGCTAATCCCGGGTGGAACGGTTTCACGATAGAATCGCGGAACCGATCGCGGATCCCACAGGCTGATCCGGGGGAGAACCGGGGCGGCGGGGCCATAAACCCCTGATTTGTCATTCACGGGAAAGGACAGAGATGGCGCCCGGGGAGTATTGCCGTCACCTGCCATTGCTACAGGCATACCTGCTGTGAGAACAAGCATGCACAGGATCCATACCCCCAGGTGCCGCATAATGAAATGTATTTTCTGGGGTATACATAAAGTCGCCGGCACAACCCCCCAACCTATTCTCCCTCGGGCCGGATCGCTTCGTTCCCGTTTCATGAGATTTGGTCCCCGCAGAAACACAGGAGGAGTTCTCACTCCGCAATCCTTAACGGGAACCGTATAATACGGCGTATCCCTGCCCTCGCCGGTTATGATCTCGTTTCTATCCCGGTATACCGTACGCCCTACTTCTCCGATGCCGGCGCTGCAGCCCATGGGTTCGGGAAATACCGGTTACATTTTTTGCAGTGCAGCGTCGGGGTAGTCGCGGATGTGCGCCACCTGAACCCGCAGTGCGGGCAGGTAAATGCATGATCGATCACATAATCTGCCATATGTAACCAATATTCCGCGACGGATTAATAGGAGTATCGGCTGAGAACGCTCAGCGCTTTTATCACCACCTCACCAAACTCTTTTGTACCGGCAGATCCCCCAAGATCCCGGGTGCGGATGCCCCTGTCGAGAACCTGCTGGATCGCAGTCTCAATCTGTTCGCTTCCCTGATTGTCACCAAGATGAGAGATAAGCATCGCTGCACTCCTGATGGCAGCAATCGGATTCGCGATATTTTTACCGGCAATATCCGGAGCACTGCCATGCACCGGTTCAAAGAGGGCATACCGGTCACCGATATTTGCGCTCGGCACCAGACCAAGGCCACCGACCAGATACGATGCAACATCCGAGAGGATATCCCCGAAAATGTTCGTCGTTACTACCACATCATATACCTTCGGGTGCTGGAGAATATCCAGCGAGAGTGCATCGATATATTTGTCCGAACAGGGAATACCTGCTGCCTTTGCCTCCGTAAGACAGATATCCCGGAACAGGACATCAGACTTGAGCACGTTCGCCTTGTGCCCCACCGTCAGGCGACCTTTTCGTTCCTGCACAAGCTGGATCGCCTTTCTGGCAATCCGTTCAGTACCGGTCCGGGTCACGACCCGCAGGGTTGTCGCCCGATCTGGGGAAACCTCTTCAATGCCGGAGTAGAGCCCTTCAGTGTTTTCCCGGACGATCATAATGTCGAACCCGTTGCCCTTCACCGGCCGGAGGTTTGCAGAGAGATCAAGCGCTTTTCGCAACCGGAGAACAATGCTCTGGTAATCTTTCATGGGAGGTGTCGTTATGGCGCCAAAGAGGATCGCATCCGCTGTTTTGAGATCCTGTATGTCCCGGTCGGCACAGGGGCATCCCGTCACTTCCCACCTACCATACCCGACGTCCACCGGGAAATATTCATATTCCGGGTGGAGCAGTTCAAGCACAGATTGTGCAACGGGGATTACCTCGTGGCCGATCCCGTCGCCTTCAACAATGGCAACCCGGGTCATCTGGCTCTCCACCGGGCCACAAGTTCGTTGATACTCTCAGCAATTTTTGCCGGGCCCGCTCCCCAGTGAACTACCATGCCCAACTTCCCGTTCCGCTCACCAATCCCTTCGCATTCGGAGCGGCAACACCGGGCGATGAATGGTTCCTCTTTTACGCTTTCAAGCGGGCAGATGTTTTCAAATTCGAATGGTTTCCCGTAGCATTCTGCGGAGAGCTGGGCACTGGTAAGGCACCCGGCAATACGTTCGCCACCTGCCATCGGATCTGCATCCAGCGTGCGGGAAAATCCTGCCGCCCGGCAGGGATAGACATCTGCATTAATGTGAGTGATATCACGGATATGATGGCAGAAGACTACCGACAACTCGCCAAACAGCCCCACGGATTCCAGCTCGCGGATTGTGGCCGACAGGCTCGGGCGGGGAGGGGTTACATCGTAGACATGGATGGTGAGAAAACCCGATAGATCGGGATCGAGGACAAACGTCATGTGTTCGTCAAGACCGGTGAATATCGTGCACCTGAACGCTGAATCACGTGCGAGCTGGACAAGACGGGTGCGATCGTTCAGGTTCACTTTCTCCGGGTAGCGATACACTTCCGGTGCACGGGCTAGAACCCGTGACGAAACGATGCCACGCATCATTCCCTTGCCATGGGGATCAAGGGTCACTTCGTGTAATTCAAAACCGTCGCCCGTTTCACAGACAATGTACCGGCTCAGGAAATACACTTTGTCGCCGCAGGGTTTTGTCGATGCCCAGCCGACATGTTTGCACTGCTCGGGAAAGATCACGGGTGACTCCTCCAGAATTCAACAAGCCCGCCTGCTGAGAGTATTTCCTGCATCCTTGGCGATAAAGGGTGTATCATGTGCCGTTTTCCCCCGGTTTCCACCCAGCCTTCGGCAAGATCGAATCGCACCAGCGATTTTGGCTTGCAGGGAAGATCGCACTCGATCAGCGGCAAGCCGAGATTGATCCCGTTCCGGAAAAAAATCCGGGCAAACACCGGAGCCACAACTGCAACGACACCTGCTTCCTTGAGTGCGATTGCTGCCTGTTCGCGGGATGAGCCGCAACCAAAATTTTTCCCCGCCACGAGCACGGCTCCTTTTAACCGTGGGGCAAGGGACGGATCGAGATCTTCAAAAACATGCTCTCCCCAGATATGGCGATCTTTTGTACGGAGATACCGTCCGGCAATGATCATATCTGTATCGATATCCGCACCCAGGCAGACCATATGCCCTTCGCCTTTCATCATGACACCTCCGGTTCGGATATCTCACCTGCAAGGGCACTCGCTGCTGCGGTTGCAACCGAGGATAAGTAAATCTCCCCACCGACACCCATCCGGTTTTTAAAGTTCCGGTTTGCGGTTGAAAGGCAGACTTCCCCTTCCCCAATCACTCCCATATGGGCGCCAAGACAGGGTCCGCACCCCGGCGTCCCGATTATGCATCCCGCCTCAACGATATCGGTCAGCACACCCGTGCGTATTGCTTTTACCAGAACTTCACGGGAAGCCGGGACGACAATCGTACGGACCGCCACTTTCCTTCCTTCGACACCACGGGCAAACCGGGCAAGATCGGAATACCTCCCGTTCGTGCAGGTGCCGACAAACACCTGGTCAATCGGGAGCCCGGCCAAATCGTACACCGGTTTTATCGTATCCACACGTGGCGGAAGTGCAATCTGGGGGACAATATCAGACAGATCGATATCCAGTTCCCCACAATAAGTGCAGGGTTCCGGTATTTGTTTTTCCACCTTCTGGCCGAGACCGGCAAGATAATTCACGGAAACGGCATCAGCGTAAAACATGCCGGCCTTTGCACCGGTTTCAACGGCAAGGTTGCAGAGCACGAGTCGTTCATCGATTGAAAGCCGTGACGTAGCCTCTCCGATAAACTCAAGCGCCCGGTATGTCCCGCCATCCATCCCTAGTCTGCTTACATAGGTAAGGGCAAGATCCTTTGCCTCCGCTGCACCAATGAACGAACCTGTCAGGTTGATTCCGATAGATTCGGGGACACGGAACCATGTTGCCCCGTTCAACCAGATTGCAGCCATATCCGTTGCCCCGATACCTGTTGCAAACGCCCCAAACGCCCCGAGTGTACAGCTGTGCGAGTCGGCACCGATCACAACCTCACCCGGTAATACCACGCCTTCACTCATCAGCTGGTGGCCGATTCCGCTGCCCACATCAGAGAAATGCATGAACGAGCACCGGACAAAATCCCGGAGCTCGTGCTGGAGTGCCGCTGTCGTGCTGTTGTTTGCCGGGCTGATATGATCAAAGAGCACATAGAGCCGGGAAGCATCCATGAGCCGGTCTGCACCCATACGCTTCCACGATTCAAGCGTGAGAACTCCGGTACCATCGTGCACATACGCCCGATCCACCTGCCGGTCCACAAATTCTCCGGCAGGCGCCCCGAGAATTTTCTCGGAAAGTGTACTCATACCGGTTTTTCCTCCTGTGCCCTGCGAATCAGTTTTTTTAAAACCTCGGGAGTAATCGTGCACTTCTGTTCGGATTGTTCCTTGACTAGATCGAGCACCCGGCAGATCTGGTGTTCGGTAAGTTCACAGCCGAGTGAAGATACGACATATTCGAGTGCTTTTTTCCCGGTGTGCTTGCCAAGAATGAACCGTCGCTCTCCGCCAACAAGTTCGGGCGGGAAATACTCATACGTGTGGGGATCGTCAAGAATCGCCGCGATATGGATACCGCTTTCATGTGAGAATGCAAGCTCGCCAACAACAGGTTTGTTCCGGGGCCGCATGATGCCGGACGATTTTTCCACCATCCGGGAGAGTTCATTGAGGTGCGAGAGGTCGTACCGGTCTATCCCACCTTTCATGCGCAGGATCACAAGCACTTCTTCAAGCGACGCGTTGCCTGATCGCTCACCGATGCCGTTTACCGTGGTGTGGAGCTGGAACGCACCTGCCTGTGCAGCAGTGATCGTGTTTGCAACCGCACAGCCCATGTCATTGTGGCAGTGGGCGCAAAGCGGGCGATCAATCGTTGCGACAAGATCCGTCATGATGACCTGCATCTCGCTTGGAATCAGGCACCCGACAGTATCGGCAAAACTGAGTAGTGCGGCACCGTGCTCCGCACCCTTACGGAACACTTCTTTTAGGAAAACTGGATCCGTACGGGAGGCCTCTTCTGCGGCAAACCTAACCTGCACGCCATGGTCGTGGGCATAGTCCACGAGAGCGAGGGCTTCGTCAAGTACCTGTTCCCGGGGCTTTTTGTACTTGAGCCGGATGTGGAGGTCAGACGTGGCGATAAAAATGCTCACCATATCCACACCGGAATCAATAGCCGCATCAACATCCGGCTTGCGAGCCCGGGCAAGGCAGCAGATACGGGACTCAAGCCCGAGATGTGCGATGGCAGTCACACACTTTTTTTCCTGAAAAGAAACCGCAGGAAAACCAGCTTCGATCACTTCGATGCCGATGGTATCAAGCATCCGGGCAATCTCAACCTTCTCTTCACATGAGAACGAAACACCGGGTGTCTGTTCGCCATCCCTCAACGTCACATCACAAATCTCAATATTCCACGGTTTCATGACTTGCCCCCTCCGGGCATTCGCCTTCTACAATCACGGTCACAGGTTTTTCAGGGAGGCGGATATACCTGATAAGCTGCTCTTCATCATCTGCACGACAGATCACCGGCTTTGCCCATGCAAGGTAGGGGACGGGATCGTAGATGGGCTGTCTGCCGGTCATCGCCGTGCAGTTGTTCTTCATTACAATACAGAGAAGCGGGAGTCTTTTCTCGTACACATCAATGAGCGCATTGAGTCCTGAATGCAGTAGGGCGTAGTCGCCGACCAGTGCTACACCCGTACTCCGGGCGGCAACTGCGATACTCGAACCCATCCCATAACTTGCTACCCCCAGTTCATAGGGTGGTGTCATCCCCAGCACCGAACATCCTGCATCGCAAATCATGTGCATCCCTTGTCTTTTGAGAATGTCCAGCGCGGTCTTGAATGGGCACGCACGGCAGAACGTGTGATGATACCCCCGGCCCTCCATAGTCTGGGGACGCTTTTGAGGCACGGGCGGCTGGAGCCCACGGTGATCCCGGACAAACGTTCGCCCATACTCTTGGACTATCTGCATCAGCGCCGCTCGCGCCGGGAGGGGATTAACGGTCACAACCCGCGAATTCCCTGGTTCTGCCCCGACGCCCAGCGGTTCCCCATTCCACCGGTTTAAAACAGATGAATCAGACCATGCAAACATCGTCCGGTACAGTTCCTCAGCGGCACTTACCCTGCCGTTCATTGTCCAGGTCCTGGGGGAGATCCTGCCCTTGTGGTCATGCCGGGGAACCGGGTCGCCCGTGACTTTTGCCTCAAGGATCTGCGGAGTCAGGCGGAGTATCGCAACGCGGGAAAACTGCTCTGATGCCTGGAACGCCGCCTCCATACCGGAATAACAGGAGGTTTCATCAGGTTCGATGACAGGGAGTTCGGCAAGTTCCCCGTAATAACGGGAGTCCTGTGCGGTCTGCGACCCGTGAGCATCCGGATCATCACCGGCAATGATGACCACGCCGCTGACAAGACCCTGTGCAGTTGCCTGGAGAAGGGGATCGGCACAGGCATTTAAGCCCACATTTTTGATAATAACTGCAACACGCCGTTTGAAGAGTGAGTCCCCCAGTGCATATTCAAGCGCCGTCTTTTCGTTGATGACCATCTCGGCTTTTGTGAGCGTTCCCAGCTCCGTGATAGGATATCCCGGTACCGTATACTGCCGGTCAGAACAGGTAAGAATCGCTTCAGCGAGAGCATCACAGCCGTTCATGAGTCCTTCCCCGGCACCAGGTCACACCCGGCGCAGTTCGTGCACATTGTGAGTGCCTGCCGTGTATCAAGTTCCCCTGCCTCCAGCGCCTGTTCGTGCACCGCATACAGTTTTTTTAAGCGTTCTGCTGAAGGACGCTGCCATCTGGCAAGTTCTGCTACCGGGTTGAGCGGGCGCAGGACCGGGATCACGCCATGCGAAGTGAGTTTTTTAATACAGGCTTCCATCTCGGCATCGGTCTCTCCAAGACCGATAATGACATTGGAAAATACCCTGCCTTTCCCGAACAACTCCACCGACTTATCAAGGACCTGACAGAGCCTGTCATAGTCAAGGCCCGGACACATTTTACTAAAAAGTTCCGGCGTCGCTGCTTCAATGTTGAACTTCACTTCAACAACCCCGAGCTCTTTGAGCCGCTCCGGGGTCTGCTCTGTAGGATAGATAGAAACGCCAATGGGAAGCCCGAAAAAGTCGAGATGCCGGACCACATCAAGCACATATGCCTCTTCCTCTTCAATACTTCCCGAGACACCGCTGGTGATTGAGATGGCATTCACCTTATGGCGGACCGATTCCACCAGTGCCATGATCTCTTCAATGGTCTTGCGTCGCCCCGAAAGCCGGGGAACCGAGCAATACCGGCATTTGAAAATACAACTTTCCGTTATTGTAATGAACGCCTGTTCCGGGCAGTGAAGTCCCGGTTCAAAAAGGCGCCCGGGAATAAGCTCCCCTTTATAATATAGGTCCGCAACACCGTCTCCCCGGTGAGCAATCTCTATGCTGCTGTGGGGATTCAGTGCGAACTTGACCCGGTGTGTTCCCATCGAAAAAAAGATCGCGCCACCTCCTCCCGCTCCCGGCCCGGCAGTAGAACGGGCGATATACCGTTCAGCCAATTCTCCAGTCAGGTTGGCAGAACCAACAGCAAGCAGGTCAGCCTTCAGGTCTTTCCATCGCATAATTCAAGCGCCTCGTCAAAACGGGTGTAAAATGGCAGTGCTGCAACGGCCCCGGTTATTCCTCGTCCCTTCATCAAAACCCGTAGTTTTTTATCGTGAAGACTGTCAAAAAGGGTCGAGTCCACCTCGCCACGCTTCACTTTCCGCCCGTAAGCCAGCAGTACATCTGAAGGAGTGAACCCGGTGTATGCAGCCATACCGGTTTTTTCCGACAATGTGTATTTTTTGAGAAGATGGTGAAATCGCTCAATAAGCCGGTCCGGTTTAGTTGTGGCAAACTCAAGTACAAGGCTTACACAGTTCTTGGTCCGGTACGCAACAGGATACAACTGCACAATTGTATGTGACAGGTATGCAGATTGTGCATCCTCAACCGCCTTTGATATGTTGTGGACAAGGGTCCATGTCGCTCCTTCTTCCGGGGTGTCCGTATCATCTACCCCGATGAGTACCCGCTGTCTTTGGGGCAGCCAGATAGTAGAGCGGGCTATTTTTCCCCCACCGGCAGGATCAGACTGGTGACGGAGGACACCTTTTGCATCCGAACGGCAGGCAGTAGCGCCAACACCTCCTCCACCCATGCCAATATACGAGATCTCAATCTCGTCCTCATCCACCACGACTCCGGAGATCCCCGCCGGGAACCGCGAGCCTTCCAGAGCGAGATCGACAGTACCGGGATGAAGCATGTAGCGCATCGTTGAACCGACACACCGGGCTGAATCCACAAGCGGGCTTTTCACATAATGGTGCCGCGACCACATCGCACCGCCAACACAGTCGAAAAATTCGATAAGTTCAACGTTACGTGAGTCCTCGTCCGCTACCGCGACAATCTGCGGATAGTGAATAATATAGGGTTCAGATATGCTCTCCATACAAACCTGCTGCCTCTATTCCCCGGTTTCCCCACAATACTGCACCAAGAGCCCCGATACGTCCCTTTTTCCCATTCCGGTCAAGGAACGTTATTCCGAGTTTTTCCGCCTCGTTTTCTGCCTGCACAAGCGTCATGATTTCGGTCTTGACGCCTTTGAACGCTGCAGAATCCTCTGAAAACCCGATCCCACGGTAACACGCAATCCCGGTATCCGGTGAAAATGTGTGCCCTTCGACAAATGTGCGGATATATTCCTGCAATTCGACAACCTTTTCCGGAAGGACTGCAAAATTCAGTGCCGACCCCACACAGTTGGTGGTTTTATTCGGTACTTCAGGATTGAGCTGGATCAACCGCATGTTAAGGAATTCGACTCCTTCAATGGTGCATGCCTGTGCACACTTCAGCGCCATCACCCAGGTAGCGCCTTCTGTTTTCGTATCCGTATCATCAATACCGAAACAGACCTTCTCGTACCGTGGCGAGACGATATGAACCCGGTTTGTGCGGGCACCACCAATTTTCAGGTCATCTTCTGTCGGGTATTCCGCCCGGATCACACCGGGAGCCTGGGGGAGACAGGCAGCTACGCCCACACCGGCACCTGCGATGCCCATCCAAGTAGTGATAACTTCAGCACCGTTGATTTCCACTGCTTCCAGGGCCTGTCCACCGATTGTATCTGAAGCAGCACCAAAATTCACGGGATGCCTTCCCAGCTTTGCATGGATGGTCATTGAACTGCCTTCAACATCGCACGACGTAACAGCTCCTCCGGCACGGCGCCGGTTCATCGCATCCCACTCAATAGTACCGCGGGCATGGCATTGCTCGATAATCTCCGCCATACCGGCACGTTCGTCAACCATTACAAGAAATTTCTTTGCAAAGAGCTGCCCAAACCGCTTCTTCACATCTTCGGGTGTAAGTGTGATCATGTTATCGCCGAAATTTTCGTTAACAAGAGAATCGGCAATAACACTATATATAGAGAGCTGTCCGGGTTGCCACGTTAAATATTAACGGAAAATAAAAAGAGGGAAATATTAGAGTACCTTGTGAAGCTCAAGTTTGTAGGGTCCGAGCGTGCCGCCAAAATTTCCTGCGGAGATAAATTTCACACCCGGCACCATGGCCGCGGCCTTGACACCGGCACCCATTGCTGCTGCAACACTCTTCTCATCCACTCCATCAATAACAATCTCATAGACTGCCTTGATGCCTGCAGGGATCTTTGAATCTGCAACTTTCTCGCGGAGTGTCGGGCAGTACTTCTCGTTTGTGGATGCCACCATGAACTTGTACTTCAGGCTGCCAACCTTGGAACCGCTTGCGACAATACCGCCAGGGAAACTGGTGATGACACCTTTCATTTCGGCAATCGCATCAGACGCTGCCTGCGCACCAATGAGGGCCGCCATCTGGTTCTCACCCATCACAAAGAAGTTGCCGCCAGCGACGCCTTTGACAATGCCGAACTCTTCCTCTCCGACATATTCGCCATTCATAATGGGGATGACCCAGCATTTACGGCCACCAACTTCCTTTTGGTACTCATAACCGTCACCAAAGAAGTGGAGTTTGACCGGGATCTTCTCTTCCGCATCCATGATACCGTTGAAAACAGCGGTTGTGGGTGCAGTGAGGATACATTCTGCGAGTCGTTCAACGACTTGTTCTTTGAGTTTTTTCTTGCCGGCACAGATGAGAATTGCAACGCCCGGTCGTCCATCGGGAGTCTCCGATGCAGGTATATCGCACTCGATACCAGCTTCGCACGGGCACCCGATTGCAGATGTTGCAAACCCGGTTGCCTCTGTTGCCGCTTTGCGTGCCCAGTCATTCGTAACCGCAGTAATAATCACCCGGCATACCCATGTAGGGAATGCCTCAGCGTAGGTGTTGTCGATAGTAACGCCGTTGATTTCCATAACATAACCTCCGGTATACCAAGAGTACCTCGATATTTACTGAATAAATTTTCTAATTTAATCTGCAGTTTTTTAGAGCGCATTGAAAAATGAGACAAAGATAAAGTTATTTTAGTTGACTCATTTATATAGTATATATTGAAAAACTAAAAAACTTCAATTAATTGGTCGATTTTACGCACTAATTTCAGAACATTTATCTATATTCTTCTTCCACTCTTTTGATAATCGATTTTAGAATCGATCATAGTAGCTGGTGCGTGAAATCATGACATTTGCAGTGCATATTAACATGGAACATTGTACCGGCTGTAACAATTGTGTCGTTGCGTGCCCGGTGGACGCACTTGAGCTCCACACGGTAGATCCGTCCTCAAAGGAAAAGATCTACAAAGTCAAGGACGGAAAATCGATCGTCCTCGACTTTAAAGGTGAGCTCTGCGCCGGATGTGGCGTTTGTGTTCAGGCATGCCCGCATGATGTTATAAGGCTGGCAGGGCCCTGGGAAACCAGAGCACAGGCAAAGGTACAATAAGAGAACAGCGTGAGGGTTATTTCATGGCATTGTTTCCAAAATACTCCAAAAAAAGGGATGGTGTCAACGTTGTGATGGAGCAAAAGCTCCTTCAGAACGTGAACAACCTGATTCTTAATTCAGAGACCTGCACAGGATGCGGTATCTGCGTCGAGTCATGTCCAGAGGAAGCTATTGTCCTCGGACTTGTCGGTGCATCAAGGCGTGGTGCAATTGATTACGCAGCTCCCGTTGATGTTGACGAGATGAAGTGCTCGTACTGTGGTGTATGCGTTATCATGTGCCCGTTCAACGCATTAACTCTGAAGGTAGACAATCAGGAGCGGCTCCCGATCCTTGAAAAAGAAGGATTCCCGCAGTATGACATGAAGGCAGAGATTGATGACGAAAAGTGTGTCAGGTGCACGATCTGCGAAGAGGTTTGCCCGCGTGACGCCATTGACCGCAACGTTCCCGCATATGAAGGAACATACAAGGGACCGGTTGCCGGTGCAAAAGATCGTCAGACATCGATCAAGACCAAGACAACATTTACGGTTGACAAAGAGAAATGTACACTCTGTGGTCTGTGCGGTGCACTCTGCCCGGCAATTACCGTGAAACACAAGGAGTTCACGGCAGAGGTTGGCAAAGTCGAAGGCGATGTGATCTGGGACGAAACCAAATGTGACGCATGCAAAGTCTGTGTCGAGGCTTGTCCTGAAGAGTGCATCACCGTCGAGCGTGAAGTTATTTCTGACAAGGTTGACGGTAAAGTCAGCATCATCCAGGAAAACTGCTGCACCTGCACATGGTGTGCGAAAAACTGCCCGACTGAGGCAATCACTGTCGAAAAGATTTTTGAAGGCGACATCGAGTTCCATGCGGAGAAATGCCCCGGCGGTTGCTCAACGTGTGCCGAAATCTGCCCGGCAAACGCAATTTACCTTCCATCCGCGAAGCCTGCGGCTGAAATGGGTCATGAGATCGAGAAGACCATCGCGGTAAACAAGGATTACTGTATCCTGTGCGGTGCATGTGTGAATGCCTGCCCTGGCGAGGATATCATCGTTCTCCAGAGAACCGGAATCCGTATGAAAGGCACGGAAACTGACCTGTTCAAGAAGATCAAAGAAAAACTCTTCACCAGAAGAACCTCGAAAGTGAAAGAGGGTATCACCGGGCAGGTTGGACTGAAAATGATGGAGAAGGCGTGAGGGATTACCATGGCAAGAACAAAAGGTTACCCGGAAGCGCTGGAGAAAAAACTTAAAGACCAGCGATATTATCGAGATGATTCAGCTCCTGATTTCACAAAAAAAGTAGAAGGAGTCTCACGCACCATCGCCCATATGTGCTACCAGTGCGGGACCTGTACAGGCTCATGCCCGTCTGCCCCGCGAAGCACCTACCGTATCCGCAAATTCATGAGGAGAGCGGTGCTCGGGCTCGAAAACGAAGCACTGACCGACCCTGATCTCTGGCTCTGTACCACCTGCTACAGCTGCACTGACCGGTGCCCGCGTGACATCGCGCCAACCGATGTGATCATGGCGATGAGAAATCTGGCATTCAAGAGGGATATCGTCCCGGTCAACTTCCTTAAGACCGTTCAGGCAATCTATTCTTCCGGCCACGGTGTGCCAAACAATGACGTGAACAGGGCAGCCCGCGAACGACTTGGCCTGACCCGTGATCCGCCAACTACCCACATGTATCCGGAATATATCAAAGGGATCCAGACGATTCTTAACCATTACCAGCTCAAAGCGAACGCTGACCGGATTGTGAAAGAGAGGGAGGGGTAAGAAACCATGTCAGAAGCAAAATTCAAGTTCGCATTTTATCTCGGTTGCATCGCCCCAAACAGGTATCCTGGTTGTGAATCTGCAGCAATTAAAACATGTAAAAAACTGGGGATTGAACTTCTCCCGTTAAAAGGTGCCAGCTGCTGTCCAGCTCCCGGCGCATTTGGATCTATTGATCTCAATGTCTGGTATGCAATGGCTGCACGGAACCTCGTACTTGCTGAACAGATGAAGATGGATATCGCCCTGTTGTGCAACGGTTGTTACAAATCCATCTGGGAGGTCAACCATAAGCTCAAGCACAACAAGGATCTTCGCGATGGCGTCAACGAAGTGCTCAAAGAAATTGATATGGAATACAAGGGCACGATCAATGTCTATCACATTGCTGAATTGCTCTACAATAAAAAATATGTAGGGGCCGATAAAGTCCGCGAGAGCATAACGAACCCATTAACCGGTGCACGGATTGCCGTTCACTATGGCTGCCACTTGACCAAACCCCACAAAGACCGTGAGTTTGAAGATGAAGTCATGCTGAACACCGAACAACCGGTATGGATGGAAGAACTGGTTGCAGCTCTTGGTGCAACACCGGTAGAATACCGCAACAAGATGCAGTGCTGCGGCGCCGGTGGTGGGGTCCGTGGATACGATATTGTCCACTCGCTGGATATCACCAATGAGAAGATGATCAATCTAAAGGAAGAGAAGGTCGATGCCCTCACCGATATCTGTCCGTTCTGTCAGCTTCAGTTTGACCGTGGCCAGATTGAAATTGAAGAGAAGTTTGGGGTCAAATACGGTCTTCCGGTTCTGCACTACTGCGAATTACTCGGGCTGGCACAAGGAATGAGCCCGCAGGATCTCGGGCTGGATCTCCATGCGATCAGCTGCGAACCGTTCCTGCAGAAGGTCCTGTGAGGTGGGAACCATGGTCGAAAAGAAGAAAGTTAGTCCCAAAAAGGAAGCCAAAAAACAGGAAGTAAAGAAGGAAGCCCCTGTAAAACAGGAGGCAAAGAAACAGACCACCGCCCCGGGTGCCACAACCAAACAGGAACCCCGTATCGGAGTCTTCATCTGCCACTGCGGTACGAATATTGCCGGTTCGCTCGACATCAAGGCTGTAGAAGCGTACGCAAAAACCCTTCCCGGTGTTGCATGGGCTGATAACTACCAGTACATGTGCTCGACACCCGGCCAGGGAAAAATTGAAAAGGCAATCAAGGATGATAAACTCACCGGTATTGTTGTCGCAGCATGCTCACCGCGCCTGCATGAGCCAACATTCAGGACCGCAACAAAAGAGGGTGGATTAAACCCGTTCCGTTTTGAGATGGCAAACATCCGTGAGCAGAACTCTTGGGTGCACATGCACGACCGCGAGGGTGCAACCGAGAAGGCAAAGGATGCAATCCGGATCGCGGTTGCAAAAGCAGCACTGCTCCAGGACCTGTTCCCCAAGACCGTACCGGTCGAAAAGGCCGCGATGGTTGTGGGTGCAGGAGTCGCCGGTATGCAGGCAGCGCTCGATCTTGCTGCAGCTGGGATCAAGACTTACCTCATCGAATCAGCACCCTCAATTGGCGGCAAGATGTCCCAGCTCGACAAGACATTCCCCACTCTCGACTGTTCACAGTGTATCTTAACACCGAAAATGGTGGATGTCGGTAGGAGCCCCGACATCGAGCTGATGACCTACTCCGAGGTCGACAACGTAGAAGGCTACATCGGGAATTTCGATGTGACCATCCGTAAGAAGGCACGCGGTGTCCTGACCCCCAAGGAGGCAGAGGCACGCGGGATCATCGGTGGCGGCTGTAATGGTTGCGGTGACTGCGATGCAGTATGTCCGGTAATCAAGCCAAACATTTTCGAAGTAGGGATGAAGCCCCGCAAGGCAATCTATATTAACCACCCGCAGGTCGTTCCTCTTATCTACACGATCGACTTTGACACCTGTGTCAAGTGCGGACTCTGTGTAACCGCATGCGGGCCGGAAAAGAAGGCAATCGACCTTGAATCAAAAGACGAATTTGTCAAGGTCAAAGTGGGTACGGCAATTCTTGCAACCGGGTATGACATTTTCCCGATAGAGAAGAAAGAGGAATGGGGATACAAGCGGTACGAGAATGTTATCACCAGCCTTGAATTCGAACGGCTCATCTGTGCATCAGGTCCGACCGGCGGTCACCTTGTCCGCCCAAGCGATGGCGAGACTCCAAAGAAGGTCGCGTTTGTGCTCTGTGCAGGGTCCCGTGATAACACCGGTGTCGGAAAGCCGTACTGTTCACGGTTCTGCTGCATGTATTCGCTGAAACATGCCCACCAAATCATCGAAAAGATCCCCGGATGCGTTCCCTATATCTTCTACATGGATATCCGGTCGTTTGGTAAGGCATACGAGGAGTTTTACTACCGTATCCAAGATGAAGGAGCCAAGTTCATCCGCGGACGCGTGGCAAATATCCTCGAAGACCAAAAAACCAAGAACCTCCATGTCTACGCCGATGATACACTTCTTGATCGCCCGGTGGATATGGAAGTTGACCTTGTTGTTCTCGCAGCAGCCGTTCAGCCCGCAGCAGACACAGAAAGGACCCGTAGATTATTCGGTGTTTCCTGTACTGGTGACGGCTGGCTCCAGGAAGCTCACCCGAAACTGAACCCGTGCGGAACAACAACCGCCGGGGTATTCCTTGCTGGTGTCTGTCAGGGACCAAAGGATATTCCTGACACCGTAGCATCAGCAGAAGGTGCAGCATCAGCAGCCAGTATCCCCATTCACCGGGGAGAAGTCGAGCTGGAGCCGTATTTCGCTACATGTGTTGAGGAGAGATGTGCCGGTTGCGGTATGTGCATCAGCCTCTGCCCATACAGTGCACTTTCACTGGTTGAGAAAGACGGCCGTACCGTAATGCAGGTCACCGAAGCAAAATGTAAAGGCTGTGGTACCTGTGGAGGATTCTGCCCCGGTGGCGCAATTTGGATGAACCATTTCGCTACACCGCAGATCGTGGCACAGATCGATGCATTCCTGCTCGGGGGTGAGCAGTAAATGTCTGACGAATGGAAACCTAAGATCCTCGGCATGGTTTGCAACTGGTGTTCCTATGCCGGTGCTGACCTTGCCGGTGGAGGTCGTATCCAGTACCCGCCGGACATTCGGATCGTCCGTGTCATGTGTACCGGACGGCTTGACTCGTTATTCGTGCTCAAGGCATTTACTGACGGCGCTGACGGCGTTCTTATCTCTGGCTGTCACTTTGGTGACTGCCACTACCTTGAAGGAAACTACAAGGCAGCGAAGCGTATGTTCATGGTAAAACGGCTTATGAAGAGCATCGGGTTGGATGACCGCCGGTTCCGCATGACATTTGTGTCTGCATCGGAAGGCGCCAAGTGGGCAAAAGTCGTTACGGATGTCGTAAACACCGTCAATGAACTTGGCCCCAGCCCAATCAAGGAATTCCGTAAATAAGAATAGATAACAACGTGGCAACGATGAGATCCCAGGAACAATCCTTTTTTGATAAGGCAGTGGAGCGCCTTTGTCACAATGGAGGAATTGATATGATAAACGGGAAATTCATTGTACCACGTTTTATGGAACATATTGGAGGAATATACAGTGGCAACGATACAAGTAAACCTGATTTCAGGTCGGAGCATCCAGCAGGGTGTTGCGATAGAAGGGGGAAAAGAGAAGCCCGCTTATCGCACTGCTGCCGGGATCATCGAACTTGACACATCAGATTTGAAGGCACTCGGGGCATGGAAAAATACCAATGTCCGGGTATCGAGTGCATATGGCAATGTTATTGTAAAGGCAATTGAGACTACGCAGGGACCTCATCCCGGGCTTGCGTTTATCCCCATGGGCCCATGGGCAAACCAGATCGTCAATCCGGATACCTATTCTACGGGTATGCCCACATTCAAGGGAACACCGGTTACCGTGGATGTTGCGATCAATGAGCCTATTTTATTAGGTATAGAACTTGTCCAGAAGGCATGCCGGGGTGAACTGTCATGACCAAGACCATCACTGATGTGATCTGTCCGTTCTGCGGAACACTCTGCGATGATCTCGAAGTGGTTGTATCTGATGACGGAAAACAGCTTCTTGAGGTCTACAATGCCTGTGTGATCGGGACGGAGAAATTCCTGCACTCACAGTCAAAGGACCGGGTAACCCGCCCACAGCTCCAGCAGCCTGACGGAACCTACAAGGAGATCAGTTACGACGACGCAGTTGAGTATACCGCCCAGATGCTTGCAAAAGCGAAAAAACCATTGATGTACGGCTGGAGTTCCGTCAATTGCGAAGCACAGAGTGTCGGCAACGAGATTGCCGAGACTGCCCGTGCCTGCGTTGACAACACTGCAGCCGTCTGCCACGGCACCACACTGATTGCCGTGCAGGATATCGGTCTTCCCTCGTGTACGCTTGGTGAGATCAAGAACCGTGCAGACCGTGTAATTTTCTGGGGATGCAACCCGGCACACGCTCACCCCCGCCACATGTCACGGTATTCTATCTTCCCCCGCGGGTTCTTCACTGGTAAGGGACAGATGAGCCGCAAACTGATTGTCGTTGATCCACGGGTTACTGACACCGCAAAGATGGCCGATGTTCACCTGCAGATCGAGCAGGGCAAGGATTACGAACTTCTTGATGCCCTCCGTATCGCATTCAAGGGAGAATGGCTCCCGGATGTTGTCGCAGGCATTCCAAAGGAAAAGATCCGTGAAGCCGCAGATATGATGAAAAGCGGCCGTTTCGGTATCATTTTCTTTGGTATGGGCGTTACCCAGTCACTTGGGAAGAACCACAACATTGACGAGGCGATTGCTGTCACAAAAGACCTCAACGAGTACACAAAATTCTCCATCATGCCGATGCGGGGACACTACAATGTTACCGGATCCGGAGAAGTGCTTGCGTGGCAGTTCGGGTTCCCGTATTCCGTGGACCTGACCCGTGGATTTGCACGTTACAATCCCGGTGACACAAGTTCCATTGACCTGCTCAACCGCGGAGAAGTGGATGCCGCATTCGTGATCGGAAGCGATCCGGGTGCACATTTCCCCATCAGCGCCGTGAGAGCAATTTCAAAACTGCCATCAGTATGTGTTGACCCGCACCTCACCCCCACAAGCGGCGTATCAAAACTGCATGTACCGGTCGCATTCAACGGTGTGGAAACAGCCGGAAGCTGCTATCGTATGGACAATGTGCCAATCGATGCACGAAAGGTTGTGGAACCACCAGAAGGGATGCTTACCGATGAAGAATTCCTCGTGAAAGTCCGCGACCGATTAAAACAGCTCAAAGGGGTGGCATAACCATGTCAGAATATATCATCAAGAATGGACACGTATTTGACCCGGTTCAGGGCATCAAGGGTGACAAGGCAGATGTCGCTATCAAGGACGGCAAGATTGTCGATAAGGTCGGATCTGGGGCAAAAGTCATAGATGCCAAAGGTAAGACTGTAATGGCAGGCGCCGTCGAGATCCACGCCCATATTGCAGGACCAAAAGTCAACCTTGGCAGAATCTACCGGCCTGAGGATAAACTCTTCACCTATACACCGACGAAAGGGAAAGAGAGAATGGGTGGCGGGAATTCAATTCCGACTACGTTCAAGACCGGATATCTCTATGCAAAGATGGGGTACACTACAGCGATGGAAGCAGCAATGCCCCCGCTCTTCTCCCGCCATGTGCACGAAGAAATCCGTGATACCCCCATCATCGATGAAGGCGCATTCCCGGTGTTTGGCAACAACTGGTTTGTCATGGAATACCTGAAAAACCATGAGATTGAGAACACCGCTGCATACATCGCCTGGCTGCTCCGGGCAACAAAAGGGTATGCAATCAAAGTGGTCAACCCTGGCGGCACGGAAGCATGGGCATGGGGACTCAACTGTCTGTCGATCAACGATCCAGTCCCGTATTTCGACATAACGCCAGCAGAAATCGTCAAGGGCCTGATCGAAGCAAACGAGTACCTCGGTCTTCCCCACTCGATGCACATCCACCCGAACAACCTCGGGAACCCCGGCAACTACACCACGACGCTTGACACACTCAAGCTTGCTTCCGGCTACAAGGCAAAGAACAAATTTGGCCGTGAACAGGTCATGCACCTCACCCACACGCAGTTCCACTCCTATGGCGGAGACAACTGGGGGAACTTTGAGTCAAAGGCTAAGGATGTTATCGATTACGTGAACAAGAACAAGAACATCACTATCGATACCGGGAACGTCACGCTTGACGAAACCACGACGATGACAGCCGACGGTCCGTTCGAGCACCACCTGACCGAACTCAACCACCTGAAATGGGCGAACGTCGATGTAGAGCTTGAAACCGCAGCCGGTGTCGTGCCCTATATCTACAGCCCAAACATCTCGGTCTGTGCAATCCAGTGGGCAATTGGTCTTGAACTCCCGCTTATGGCAAAAGATCCCATGCGCTGTTTCATCACCACCGATCACCCGAATGCCGGGCCATTTACCCGGTATCCCCGCGTCTTCAAGTGGCTGATGTCCACCAAGGCCCGTGAGGAGCAGGTCAATGCATTCAAGCACAAAGACAAAGTCCTTTCACAGACCAGCATAGGTGAGCTTGACCGTGAGATTACGCTCTACGAGCTTGCACAGATGACCCGTGCAGGTCCGGCAAAATCGCTCGGACTTTCGAGCATTTGCGGTGGCCTGAAGCCGGGCATGGATGCAGATATTGCCGTTTATGATTTCAATCCCGAAAAACCGGTCGCAAACCCCGACGATATCGAGAAGGCATTTACCAGCGCAGCATATGTCTTCAAGAGCGGTGTGGAAGTTGTCAATCACGGGGACATTGTCAGTAATGGTAACAAACGCACACTCTGGGTGAATGCAAAGGTCAACGATAACCCACAGGTTATGCGTGACATTGCAGAAAAGTTCCTGAAGTACTACAGTATCAGCCAGGCGAACTACGAGTCGCTCGGGCATGCCTTTGTGCCAAACCCCTTTGCCCTCGAGGTAGATGCAACTCAAGTGTAGGTGTGAAACATGGAAACTGTAACTATTACCATGAAGAATGTGCCTGCACTGTATCTCGAAGCAGACAATGTATCACCAGATACATTTGCAGGAAAAACAGCAGCACAGATTGCCGAACTGCATGTTCATGAGGGGAATACAACATCCCCCATGAGTGCCTATTTCGATGTCAGCGGGAACGCCGGTGCAACAGCTGAAGAGACCAGAATCGTTGTCAAAGGCGATGTGAAAAAGGTCAAGTACCTCGGCATGAAAATGAGCGCCGGAGAGCTAGTTGTCGAAGGCAGTACTGACTTGTATGCCGGTGCCTGGATGACCGGTGGCAAGATGCTCGTGAAGGGCAATGTCGAGGCCTTTGCTGCGACGGGGATGAAAGGCGGCGAACTGGTCATTGAAGGCAATGCAGGCAACTATCTTGGCGCTGCATACCGCGGTGACTGGAGAGGAATGTCCGGCGGCAGGATCCTTGTCAAAGGTAATGCCGGCAGCGATCTTGGCATGTATATGCTGGGCGGAGAGATAATTGTCAATGGCAATGTTGACGTCCATGTTATGACTCATGCAGAAGGCGGACGCACTACCATCAAAGGAAATGCAAATACAAAAGTCGGCGGACAGATGGTCGATGGGACGATCTACGTCTTTGGATCAATCGATGTCATGATGCCGGGCTACAAGTATGTTGACGATGTGGAACAGGATGTTGACGGCGTCAAGGTAAAGTTTGCCCACTATATTGGCGATATGGGCGAACGGCACAAGAAGAAGAAGGGACAGGTTATCTACGGAAACCTGTACAAAAAGATTTGATTTCGCACAACTAATGCACTGCAATAATATCTCATAACAGGGTAATAAAAAACAGGAAAAACCCTGGTATGACCCCATAATTTTTATAGAGTGCGCGGTTATTCGTAATATTTTCTTTAAAAATCATAATTATAAGTCATACGTTTTCAAAAATTTTTAATATGGCGTAAAACATTGAAACGGTAGATATATGTAATATTTGAATATTGCTTCCGTTTTAATTATTATTTTTAATTTAGTATATAATTAGTTCCCGATATAAAATCGGAATGCTTATATCGCGATATTGGGAATTATTCAATGTCCCAATCTAGGGGACGTGCAATAGTGACTTTCATTCATTATCAGTGTTCTTGTTAGTACATACCAGCGTTCAGCACTCGTACGGTAAAATGGTTATTTGAATTTGGAGGAAATTACATGGCTAAATATAAAGACACGATCGACCTCTACGACGATGAGGGCAAGCTCTTAAAGAGTAATGTCACGATTGATAAAATCAGCCCGCTCGTCAACAAGGGTGCACTGAATGTCATTGACCTCACCAAGAGGACCGTGGCAGTCAACCTCGGAGGTATCGAGGAAGCATTAAAGACCGGAAAAATGGGTGGCAAGTCAAACCAGATCCTTGGCCGCAGCATGAGCTGCAGCTGTGTAAAGGATTGTGACGCACTGTCAGCCAAGATCAAGGAAATGGTGCAGATCTCTGAGGGTGACGACACCAAGATCACCAAGGTCGCCGGCGGCAAGATGCTTCTTGTTGAGGTTCCCAGTTCACGTATTGCGGCAGCGGCAACCTACGATGTAACATCCACATCCGTTGCAGCAGCAACCACCTACGCACTGATTGACCAGTACAAGGTTGGTATGTTCGATGGTTCTTACGTAAAGGGCGCAGTTTGGGGTACCTACCCACAAACAATGGATATGCAGGGTGGAAACGTTGTTTCGATTCTGTCCATCCCGCAGAACAACGAAGGTCTCGGTTACGCACTCCGTAATGTTCCGGCAAACCACGCGGTCATGATGACCCACCGTAATGCAATGCAGGGTGCAGCCCTCTCCGCTACCTTTGAACAGGCAGGAGAGTTCGAGATGGGAGCCGCAATCGGCCCATTCGAGCGGGCACAGCTCCTTCTTTACGCATACCAAGGCTTAAACGCGAACAATATCGTCTACGACCTCGTCAAGAAGAACGGCAAGACCGGCACTGTCGGTACAGTTGTGCAGAGCCTTGTTGAGCGTGCCATTGAAGACAAAGTCATCAAGGCAGGCAAGAAAGGCAAGAGCGGCTATGTCTTCTACGATACCAAGGACCCCATGATGTGGAATGCATATGCATCCGCAGGTACCCTTGCAGCAACCATGGTAAACTGTGGTGCTGGACGTTTCGCACAGGCAGTATCTGCAACCCTGCTCTACTTCAACGATCTGCTCGAGCACGAAACCGGCCTCCCAGGCTCTGACTTCGGTCGTACCATGGGTGTCGCAGTCGGGTTCTCGTTCTTCAGCCACTCGATCTACGGTGGTGGCGGCCCAGGTGGATTCAACGGTAACCACGTCGTGACCCGGCACGCAGCCGGTGTTGGGATGCCGTGTATCGTTGCCGCTTGTGCACTTGATGCTGGTACCCAGATGTTCGGACCTGAGGCAACCTCAAAGGTCTACCAGGACACCTTCGGACAGCTCGATGCATTCAAGAAGCCGATCCAGGCAATTGCAAAGGGTGTATAAACCCAGCGGAATTACGAATGACCGAAGCCACGTTCCCCCAGTGCAGGATTTCCGCCGAGCGGTTGCTTAATCCCGAAACGACAGAACACCTGCTGAACAAGCTGATCGAAGTCCCCGGCATCCGGCGCATGCTCCTGAACGGACGGCGCCTGCCGGCGATCGTTCCCTTCGGACCGGCAAAAGGACAGCCGAATCCTCATCCTATGAGGAAAAAGATCCATGTCGGTGACCAGGAGATCGAACTGCAGGTTCATGTAGGTAACGTTCTGCTCGAGCTTGAAAACCGTGAGAATATCCCCGCACTGAAAGCCGCGTGCGAATCGGTCTTTACGGACTTTACTTTCCGTCTTCAGGAAGGACGGTTCATGAAGACCGAGCCTTCACTTGCTGATTATTGCAAGTATGGCCCAAACGCGGACAAGGATATCATAGGAATGGACGATCCAAAAAGCCATTCCAAGCCCGTAATCATTCAGGGAATCAAATAACTATGCCGATAGGTCGAGTAACCCAAGTTGTTGACTGCCGCGAGGCGATGGGTATGGGTAAAGGAGGCGGGATTGCCCAGAGGGGCACCATCTCCGAATGCCGGTATCCTGATGTTATCGTTGTAGGCATGTCCCCCGGACGTCGCCACGTTACAAAACCGGTGTGCGATATTACCTCAGGACTGAGACAACAGGGCGTCGAATACAGCATCAGCACACTCGTGCTGAATGCCGGAAGCGGCGTGCCGCCGGATGCACCGAAGATCGCCGGCGGCGTTATCGGTGCATATTTTGGGCTTACCGATAAGGAAATCGTGCAGATTGAGAAACACAAGGTGGCGATCCTTCACCACGGGAACGTACGTTCCCATGTGGTGCACAAGGTCAGGTTTATCCTCGAAGCTTGTGATGTAAAAGCAGTTGTCGTTTCCCAGTCCCCAATTGATTATGAGGATCTTGCAAAAGAGGGGGTGAAGACTTCAGTGGTAATGCCTCCAGCAGACAAGATCCGTACAAAAGGTACGGTAATGGCTATTGTGAGTGGTGTTACCCGGGGTCAGACCCCGACACGCGAGAAGATGGCGGAAGTCATTTCGTCAGTAATGAAGATTATGAAGAAAAAGGAAAAATTGGAGTGATAAAACAATGGCATACAAACCCCAATATTGTCCAGGCCAGACCACTGTAGCCGAAAACAGGCGCAAGCAGCTGGACCCAGCCCACAAGCTGGAAAAGCTTCGTGATGTCACGGATAAGGACATTGTCCTCGTCATGGGACACCGTGCACCAGGTTCAGCATACCCCTCGGCACACCCGCCGCTCTCTGAGCAGCAGGAGCCTGCCTGCCCAATCCGCAAGCTCGTAACCCCGACCGATGGCGCAAAGGCCGGCGACCGCGTTCGCTACATCCAGTTTACCGACTCGATGTACAATGCACCCTGTCAGCCCTACCAGAGAAGCTGGCTCGAGATGTACAGATACCGCGGTATTGACCCCGGTACCCTGTCCGGACGTCAGATCATCGAGTGCCGTGAGAGAGACCTTGAAAAATATTCAAAGGAACTCGTAGGTACTGAGCTCTTTGATGCAGCACTCACCGGTATCCGTGGCTGCACTGTGCACGGGCACTCCCTCCGTCTCGATGAGAACGGCATGATGTTCGACATGCTCCAGCGCTTTGTCCTCGACAAGAAGTCAGGCGTTGTCAAGTATGTCAAGGATCAGGTCGGTGTACCCCTTGATGCAGAAGTCAAAGTCGGCAAACCCATGGATGCAAAGTGGCTCAAGGCACACACGACCATGTACCACTCACTTGTGGGAACGGGCTTCCGCGACGACCCCGAATACGTTGAATACATCCAGCGCATCCACTCGCTGAGGACAAAATACGGCTTCATGCCAAAGGAGTGATTAAGATGGCTAAAGCAAAAATCGAAAGAACCCAGAAACTCTTCCTGAAGGCAATGAAGGAGAAGTTTGCAGAGGACCCCCAGGCAAGCCACACCGTATTTGCCCGTGAAGGTCTCGAGCAGTCCCCAAGAAAGATGGAGTTTTTAAAAGAAGGCCAGAAAGCCGCCATGGACCGTGGCATCTCCATGTACGACCCGAAGCGTTGCCACTGTGGTGGTATCCCGCTCGGTCAGCGTCAGCTGATGACCTACGAAGTCAGCGGCACTGGTGTCTTTGTTGAAGGCGATGACCTTCACTTCGTCAACAATGCGGCGATGCAGCAGATGTGGGACGACATCCGCAGGACCATCATCGTAGGTCTTGACCTCGCCCACGGCACCCTCCAGAAGCGTCTTGGAAAAGAAGTTACTCCTGAAACCATCAACGAGTACCTCCACGTGCTGAACCACGCAATGCCCGGTGCAGCCGTCGTTCAGGAACACATGGTTGAGACCCACCCGGCACTCACCGAAGACTGCTACGTCAAGGTCTTCACTGGTGACGACGAGATGGCAGACGACCTCGAGCCCCAGTTCGTGCTCAACGTCGACAAGCTCTTCCCGGCAAAACAGGCAGCCGCCCTCAAGGCAGCGGTCGGCAAGTCGATGTGGCAGGCAGTTCACATCCCCACGACCGTCAGCAGGACCTGCGATGGTGGAACAACCTCCCGCTGGTCTGCAATGCAGATTGGTATGTCCTTTATCGGAGCGTACAAGATGTGCGCCGGTGAAGCAGCAGTCGCTGACCTTGCATTCGCTGCAAAGCACGCCGGTGTTATCCAGATGGCAGACATCCTGCCCGCCCGCCGTGCACGTGGCCCGAACGAGCCAGGTGGCATCAAGTTCGGTCACTTCGCAGATATGGTCCAGGCAGACCGAAAGTACCCCAACGACCCCGCAAAGGCAGCCCTAGAGGTTGTCGGTGCAGGAACCATGCTGTTCGACCAGATCTGGCTTGGATCCTACATGTCCGGTGGTGTCGGTTTCACCCAGTATGCAACCGCAGCATACACCGACAACATCCTTGATGACTTCACCTACTACGGTATGGACTACATCAAGGACAAATACAAGGTCAACTGGAAGAGCCCGTCCGACAAGGACAAGATCAAGCCAACCCAGGAGATCGTCAACGAAATTGCCACTGAAGTTACCCTCTACGGTATGGAACAGTACGAACAGTTCCCGACCATGATGGAAGACCACTTCGGAGGCTCCCAGCGTGCAGGTGTCCTTGCAGCAGCATCAGGTCTTTCCTGCGCAATCGGTACCGCCAACTCCAACGCTGGTCTGAACGGCTGGTACATGTCCATGCTTGCCCACAAGGAAGGCTGGTCACGTCTCGGCTTCTTCGGCTACGACCTTCAGGACCAGTGCGGTTCCGCAAACTCACTATCCATCCGGCCCGACGAGGGTTGTGTTGGTGAGCTCCGTGGACCAAACTACCCGAACTACGCAATGAACGTCGGTCACCAGGGAGAATACGCCGCAATCGTCGGCAGTGCTCACTATGGCCGCGGCGATGCATGGTCCCTGTCCCCGTTAATGAAGATCACGTTCGCAGACCCGTCGCTCAAGTTCGACTTTGCCGAGCCACGCCGCGAGTTCGCGAAGGGTGCAATCCGCGAGTTCATGCCCGCTGGAGAGCGCTCACTGATCATACCGGCAAGGTAAGATCAGATCAACTATTTTTTTTATAATTCCCCGTAGTCAGGTATTAATTCATACAGATTACTCATTCGGACGAACGAGTGTTGATATACTGACCGTTCTTGGCAGCCGTTTACCATAGTTCGGGTTGAAATTGTTCGGTCAGGGAAAAATCGGTGCCATTTTTTACTATTCCGGTACATTATCAGGTGCATGGTTTACCTGCGGCAGTACATCACCCTGCATGATAGCTACCACTGCACGTGTTCTGCAATTAATCCGTACTTGATGTGAGGACCACTACCTATGAAATTATCCGACGAACATACAAAATGCTGGCGTAATAAGGAGATCATATATCACCCCATAGGTGTTATCCACTCCGAACACCATGAACAGGAAAATACTCCGATCCAGGGAGTTTTTAACCCGTCCGTAGGATATGTGGAAGTCTTTCCCGAATATGCTGAAGGGTTGCGTGACATTGAATCGTTCACGTACCTTTACCTGCTGTATTATTTTGATCGGGCAACTGATGCCGGTCTCCTTCAGAAACCCTTTCTTGATGGCAAAAAGGAGAGGGGGATCTTTGCAATACGGCATTTCAACCGCCCCAACCCGTTAGGGCTCTCAATTGTCAGGCTCAAAAAGGTGGTCGGGAACATTCTGGAAGTGGAAGGTGTCGATGTGCTGGATGGGACACCCCTGATCGATATCAAACCCTATGTCCGTCAGTTTGACCACCGGGATGAGGTGAAAAGCGGCTGGGTTGATGACCAGCATCTGGATGACATCAAGGACTGGAACAGCACGCCAAAGGAACTCAGGAACCGTGGGAGAACAAATAGTTGATTTTTTTGTAATGGCCACGAAGATATCTGAAAACCTGATCTGCGAATGGGACTGCAGGGAAATTACCGGTATTTTCTATAGGATGAATGCCACACAATGGTAGTAACGGACTATGCCTCTCACGATTATATCACCCGGCATCTATACGTATGGCGCGATGCTCATTGCTGGCATCCTCAAAAAAAACGGTTATGAGGTCTCAATCAGGAAGGACCTTCAGGCAGGCACCACCGATACGGTTTTTTTAAGCCTGTATTCTACGCTTCACCTCCTCAATCCTGAAATCCGGTCGTTTGTCAGCAACCACCGTAAGAACGGGGGCACCTGTTACATCGGCGGCCCGGTATCTGCCTATCCGGAAATTGTTCTCGGAGAACTTGATGCCAGTGCCGTAGTCCTTGGTGAGGGGGAGGAAACGGTGGTATCCCTTGCCCGTGACGGAATAACAGAGAAGACAAAATGTATTGCGTTCAGGTCCGGGAAAACAACGGTGGTGAAGACCACATCACCTCCGGAATCCATTGAACACCCGCTGCCATTCATACCCAAAGATATCAGCACGCAGAGTGTCCGTGGTGCTAATGTCTACATCGAGACTCACCGGGGATGCTCCGGGGCATGCACCTTCTGCCAGGTACCGCGGTTCTTCGGCCACTCAATCCGGAGCCGGGAAATCCCGGCCATTGTAGAAGAGGTCAAGGCATTCAAAAATGCCGGTGCACAGCGTATCTCCATCAGTGGCGGGACAGGATCGCTGTACAAGACACGCGGGGGCGCAGTCAACACGGAAGCTTTTGTTGAGCTGCTCGCAGCACTCGCCAGCGTTATGGGGAGCCGGAACGTATCATCCCCGGATATACGGGTTGACTGCATCAACGATGAGATCCTTGAAGCAATCCGGAAGTACACGATCGGGTGGGTCTTTTTTGGTATCGAGTCTGCCAGTGATTCCCTCCTCCGACAGATGGGAAAAGGAGTGAAAGTGCAGCAGGTGGACGATGCGATAGCACGGTGCCGCCAGCATGGCTTAAAAGTTGCCGGGAGTTTTATCGTAGGGTACCCGACCGAGAGTCCAAAAGATTATGAACAGTCCAAGACCTTTATCGCAGAGCAACATCTCGATGACGTCTTTATCAGTATTGCCGAACCGATCCCTTCAACCCCCCTCGCTGCACTCGTTCTCCGCACAGACAAGACAGCAAATCCTGTTTTCATTCCCCATACCGGCGAGTACCGAACGCTCGGCCTCACGGAGGCTGAAGCCCGGTGTTTCGACCTCACACTTCACGCGGATATGTATAAACCGGCGCTCCATGTCACCACCGATCAGGTCTTCAACACGTATGTAAAAGAGGTTAAAAAACAGGGGCGGGAGATCAGGGAAGTGACGGAACTTCTCTTCAGATATGCTCAAAGCACAATAACAGATTAAACCTGAAACCCGGGGTGGGGGGATGCCTGCAGAAATCCCGCTGCTCATCCGTCTCAACGGAATAGGAGGGGATATGGGTGTACGTGAACCTGCCCCTGCTCACCGGATTCGTTCTTTTAACCTGTTCAGTCCTTTTTTGTAACCTCAACTGGATCAATATTCGCATCGATCAGGCAGTCAAATGATACTGTGCTCAGCCACCCGGCTTTTTCAAACATATGCATAAAACAAACGCCGATAACAGCCGCATTGGAATGTTTGTCAAGAACAGCTTTCACCTGCTCCGCCTTGACCGGAACATTCGGCATGGAGAGCCCGCCCATGACAACAACTGCCTTGGGTTTCAGGGTAACCGTGCCGGCATGTGCCTGCATGCCGACATCATCAACATGGCTGACCTTCGTTGCCTTGCCCTCATTGACAAACGGGACAAAAACCTGCTCCAGTTCAAGCGAGCGGAGCGCAAACCCGAGCAGTTCAACAAATGGCGTGCAGGTGCCCGGGACACCGTAATACACGATCTGGTCGCCTTTTTTTAAGCCTTTTGCCTCAACAAATTCCTTGAACGGGCGCAGGATGCCCGGGACACCGTGGAAGACTTCCTTTGTGGCCATGATAGATCAACAGTTATAGGTAAAGATGATAAAATTGCTGATTCCTGTTGAACTAATGCAGGCAGTCGTGCTGACCATAAAATTCCGGCTAGATTGTTTAGAGCGCCCGCCACCAGTGATTAAAACCAGATGCTGCTGCATTGTTCTGATTCCCCACCGGTATTTGGTACCGGCACACCGCTTGTTGACCGAGAGCAGTCCGGAAAAGTCCAGATGATTATCCTGCCGGTATCCATACATTTATCCCATTATGCGCATATGAGTAATAATCGAAGGTTAGACCATGAAAGTATGTATTACCGCACAAGGTGCAACACTTGAATCGCCGTTAGAGGACAGGTTCGGGCGTGCACCGTATTTTATCATTGTTGAGAGCGAGAACGGATCCTTTGAAGCGATCCAGAACCCGTATGCCAATGGTGCGGGAGGTGTGGGCCCCAAAGCCGCCCAGATACTTATTGCACATGATGTGAAGGCATTGATCAGCGGACAGGTTGGGGGAAACGCACGTGAGGTTCTCGTTGCCGCAGGGATTGCGATGTACACCTACCGTACCGGTGGATCGGTAAAGGATGCATTTGAGCAGTTCACAAAAAATACGCTTGAACGTTCATAAGATGAGGCAGCAGGACGTATAAATGGGAGATAGCTCCTGATGACAAATAGAGCGCGGGACGTACGATGAGACTTGCAATTGCCAGCGGAAAAGGCGGCACCGGTAAGAGTATGGTAGCCGCAAATCTTGCCTACACGCTCTCCCGGACTGAACCCGTCACCCTTGTTGACTGCGATGTGGAGGAGCCCAATCTTCATCTTTTCTTCCCGTCGGCTGCCACAACTACGGACGTGACGGTACCGGTACCTGTTATTGATGAAACCACCTGCGATCACTGCGGGCGGTGCGGGGAGTTCTGCCAGTACGGCGCTCTTACGGTGCTAGCCGATCGGGTCCTTTTCTTTCCCGAGCTCTGCCACTCCTGCGGGGGATGTACACTGGTCTGCCCGAAAGGCGCGATCCACGAAAAGCCAAAACGGATAGGAACACTCGCCATCTCAACCCCGCTGCCCAATCTGAAACTGATCTCCGGCATGCTTGACACAGGGAACCCTCATGCGGTGCCGGTTATCAGGCAGGCAAAAGAGCAGGCAGCAGAAGATCCGCTGGTGATATACGATACGGCACCGGGCACGTCATGCCCGGTAGTAGAGGCACTCGATGGATGTGATGCCTGCATCCTTGTCACGGAATCAACCCCGTTTGGCCTGCACGACCTGCAGCTTGCCGTCGATGTGGCCGCCCGCCTGGGTGTTCCCGCCGGCATCGTCATCAACCGGAGCGATGGAAAAGACCAGTCAACCATCGCGTTCTGCGCCGACAATGACCTTGAAATTGTGCTGACCATTCCCTTTGACCGTGAAATTGCCGCCATCCAGAGCAGGGGCGATCTCCTCTGCCGGGTGCAGCCGGAATGGCAGAAAGCCTTTGTCGCCCTCTTTGTTAAATGCAGCACACTTGCCGGGGTGGATTTATGATCCGGCTTGCAGTTATCAGCGGCAAGGGCGGGACAGGAAAGACGATGATTACAGCGGCACTTTCCCAGCTGCTCCCGGGAAAACTTGTGCTTGCAGACTGTGATGTGGATGCGGCGAACCTTGAGCTCCTGCTCAGCCCACGACTTATTCGGACAGAGCCGTTCATGGGGATGAAGACTGCGGTTATCGATCCTGTCCTCTGCACGCAGTGCGGGGAATGCGAAGCGCGTTGCCGGTTCAGCGCGATTGAACGTGACGGGGATGCATACACCGTGAACCCGCTTCGCTGCGAAGGGTGCGCCGTCTGCACCTCTGTATGCCCCGCCGGCGCAGTTACCATGCAGCCGCGACAGACCGGCGAAGTCATGTATTCGGAAACAGATCGGGGACACCTCGTGCATGCCCGTCTTGTTCCCGGCGCGGGCAACTCCGGACTGCTCGTCCACGAGGTAAAAAAGACCGCACTCAAATATGACGGGGACTGTGACCTCTTCTTAATCGACGGTCCGCCGGGAACCGGATGTCCGCTTATTTCAACGATCAGTGGTGTGGATATGGTGCTGATCGTTACTGAACCAAGCGTCTCAGGGCTCCATGATCTCAAACGGGTAGTCGCTGTCTGCCGCCAGTTCCGGCCACGGATCCTTGTTGCAGTCAACCGCTTCGATCTGGAACCATCTCTCACGGAAACAATAGAGCGCTGGTGCAGTGATGAGAACATTCCTGTAATCGGGAAGATTCCCTTTGATCCCGTCGTTATTGAATCAGTCAGGAATGGAGTACCCGTCACCCGTGCAGGTGCATCTCCGGCAGCACAAGCCATTCAAACGCTTGCATCCCATCTTGAACAAGAGGTGAAGTCATATAGAGACAAGTGAGGATGAGAGGGGATTCTGCCGGCGGCGGGGACGACCACGGATGAACCGTACGATTGATGGCGCGTCATCTGCACGATGCTATGCCCCACAATGCAGCCCGAACAACAACGATGAGGTTGTTTCGCTGCTGCCCGAAGAGCTGGCAGTACTGGATCTGGTCGACCTTCAGGGCCTTGAGCAGGAGCAGGCAGCTGCAGTTCTGGGGGTTTCCCGCAAGACCATCTGGAGGGACATTCACGATGTACGTCGTAAGATCGCGGATGCATTAGTACATGGCAAAGCCCTTGAGATCGGAGGATGCCTGCGCAGGCAACAGGGTCTCTGCCCAAAAATGTTGGGCATAAACAGTGCCGCACTGACTGCCAGCCCTCCTGACCAGCCGAATGACGATCCTGCTGTCAAATAATCGCGGTGAAGTGAAAAAGAGAGGATAACGGCAATGATTTTTTTTCTGGTCTACCGGCAAACCACGGAGCATCTTTGATGGCTCCACGGCACATCTTCGGTCCCGTCCTCTCCCGCAGGCTCGGATTATCGCTTGGCGTTGACCTTATCCCCTTCAAGACCTGTTCGTATAACTGCGTCTATTGCGAATGCGGGTCCACTACGAATAAGACCATCACGCGGCAGGACTTTTTTCCCGCTGAAGACGTGACAGCGGAACTCCGCACCGTGCTTGCATCCCATCCCCACTTCGATTCGATCACGCTCGCCGGCTCCGGTGAGCCGACACTCTCCCGGTCGCTTGGGCCGGTGATCCAATGGGTAAAACGCGAGTACCCGGAGTATACCCTGAGTGTCCTCACGAACGGGAGTCTCATAACGGACAGGGATGTGCGCGAGGAGCTGGCATTGGCAGACCGGGTGATTCCGACCCTGACATCAGTATCCCAGGAAACATTTGAGCGCATCCACCGTCCCCACCCTTCGCTCAGGATAGAGGCGATTGTCGAGGGGATGGTGCAGTTTGGGGAGATGTTTTCCGGTGCTCTCTGGCAAGAAGTGTTCGTCATCCCCGAACTGAATACCACCACAGAGGAACTGGCCGGCCTGAAAGGGGCGATCAACCGGATCAAACCGGATCGTGTCCAGCTGAATACTCTTGACCGGCCTGCCGCAGAGGGCTGGGTTGTGGCCGCAACAGACGCCGAACTGGAACGGGTCGGTGCAGTGCTGGGACAATTAGGCATCGAAATTGTCGGCCGAAATTTTCCCGGTTCACCGGTAATAAAAGCGAGTACGAAGGCATGCGATCTGATCCGTGCAACTCTTTGCCGAAGACCTTCAACAGTCGAAGACCTTGTCAGGACCACCGGCATGAGCGGCGGTGAAGTGGCAAAAATCCTTGGAGTGCTTGAACGGGCGGGTTCGGTCACTTCGCACCGGGGCACCCGGGGCGTTTTTTATGCAATCTTGCCCGACACAATGAATGATGGAGATGCCTGAATGGATGTAACGATTCTTGTGGACAACACCGCGCTTTTCGATCGTTATTTTGTCGCAGAGCACGGGTTTTCCGCATATATCAAGGCTGAAGGGTGCAGGGTATTATTCGATACCGGCTACACTGATGCTGTACTTAAAAATGCACAGAAACTGAAGATCGACCTTCTTGATCTCGACTATATCGTCCTCTCACACGGGCACTCCGATCATACCGGGGGGCTCTATCACATAATCCAGCTTTTCATGGAAGCAAGCCTTGAAGATACCGCATGCCGCCTTCCCCGGCTTATTGCGCATCCCTGTTGTTTTTATCCCCGCCCAAAACCGCCCCTGCCCGATATTGGGGCGGTTCTCACCGTGGATGAGGTGCAGAGGATCATGCCACTTGAGCTGTCAAAAGATCCCGTCAGTCTTACACCGGATTTGTTCTTCCTCGGCGAGATCGAACGGAAATTCTCATTTGAAACGACCCTGCCCGGACCACGGCGCATTGTGATGCCTGACGGAAGCGTGCAGGAGGATCGACTGATCGATGATACTTCCCTCGCTTACCGCAGCCGTGAGGGGCTTGTAGTCCTCACCAGATGCGCCCATGCAGGGATATGTAACACGGTGGAGCACGCGAAAAAAATCTGTGGGGAGAACAGGGTATGTGATATCATTGGCGGGCTCCATCTACGGGGGGCTGGCTCACAGCTCGATGGGACCCTTGCGTACCTGAAAAACTAGAACCTTCCCGCTCTTCATGCATGTCATTGCACTGCACTTCCGGCAAAGGTCGCCCTGGCACAGATCGCCCCGCTCCAGGAAACCGGCGTTGGGTTGCGACTGGAGTACGGGGTCCGTTAACCGATTGACAACCATTAAAAAATAATGAAGGAAGAAGAATCCAATACCGTCCTTCCGTGAGGTGTTAAGAATGACTGCTTTATCCTGTTCATTTTGTTCTTCGAATAAAAAAAAGATCATCGTTAAAAATGCGTTGTGGTATGCACGATGGGATGCATTCCCGGCTACCCGCGGACACCTGCTGGTGATCCCATTCCGTCACCTTACCGGTTATTTCGATACCACGGCAGAAGAACAAGCCACCTTACCGGAGATGCTTTTCGAATGCAAAAAAATTCTGGATACAAAATTCTCACCAGCGGGATACAATATTGTCATCAACATCGGAGAAGCAGCAGACCAGAGAGTGATGCATTGCCATGTTCATTTGATTCCCCGTTATTCCGGAGATACCGACAATCCCCCGGGGGGCATACGGGGTATCGTCTTAAAAGAACGCGAACGTGTGGTTTAGAACCCAAACCGATTTTTTTTTGGAATTGGTGAGATAGTTTGTGTTCTCCAGGGAATTTTTCCCATCTGCATTAAAATAAGGGCTTTACCTGACAAAAAATGCGGACTGCTTCCCGGTTCAGAACCGGTAATTCCCGCCCTCAATTTTTATCGTCTTGCCGTTGGTCAGCGCATCGGCAATCTTTCTCCGGGCAGAGATAACCAGCCGGTGAAACGTGGGCTGCGATATTTCCATCATCGCGGCGCATGCGCTCTGGTCGAGTCCTTCGAGATCCTTGAGCCTCACCGCTTCAAATTCATCAACAGAAAGGATTGCCTCTTCAGGCTTATTGTTCCCTGCATTCGCAGGTCCAAATGATGTGAAGGCGGGCTGTTGGCCCACCCTCCTGCACCGTCTTCTTCCCGGCATTACTCAAGAGTGGTTAGCCGTCTCTGGATTTCAGTTTTTTCTGCATCAATGCGTTTGAGTTCTGCTTCAAGGAGCTGTTTCTTTGCTTCCCTGCTCAATGGCTCGGGTTTGACAGAGTTATTCCAGCAGAAGCCCCGGCCCCGGCCGAATCCTCTTCCCACAGCCATCCCTCTTCCACAGGGGCCCATGCCCCTTCCCGTACCGGGTCCATACCCGGCCGGGCCAGTCTGATCTAATCCAGGCATCTGTTTCGCCTCAATTTATGAATATATATTCACATCGTTAATATGTGTATTGGACCGGGCAATAAGGGATACATCCATGACCGGTTTGCCACAACGGCAATAGTTAATTGAATTGTAAAAACCAAAACACAATAAAACCAGGATTCTTATGACTGCAGGCGAAACAAACGAAACCAGAATTCTTGTCCGGGTGGCAATATATTCCCTGCTGGTAAATGCCGGTCTGGTGGCAATTAAGCTCGCCCTTTCTTTCTCCACGGGAAGCCTGTCGCTTGCGGCCGATGCTGTTCACTCGTTTATCGATATCATCGGATCAGGAGCACTTATTCTCGGCCTCGTCATCTCGCAAAGAAAGAGCGACAGTTTTCCCTTTGGGATGTATAAAGTGGAAAATATCGTTGCAGTTATCATTGCCCTCCTGCTGTTTGGCACAGCATACGAGATCGTATATCAGGCACTCTTTTTGGCATCAGAAATCCACGTGTTCAACGGATGGGTGCTCGTGCTGGTTGCAGCGTTGATCCTTGTCCCATTCCTGTTCGGCCGGTACGAAGTCCGCATGGGAACGCAGTTCAATTCTCCCGGCCTTATTGCTGATGGGAAAAATTTCACCGCCGATGTGCTAGCTTCAACGGTCGTATTTTTTGGTCTTTTAGGGCAGTACTTGCAATTTCCTGTGGACCGGATTGCCGCAATAATTGTAGCCATCCTGATCGTGAAGGCAGGATGGGGCATCCTGGTAAACGGTATGCGGGTGCTGCTCGATGCTTCCATCGACACACAGACCCTCGACACAATACGCTCAACCATCCTGCAGGATCCTGCCGTTGTGGATGTGCGAAAGATCATGGGAAGGAATTCAGGAAGATACGTATTTGTTGAGGCCGAAATTTCGCTCAGGGCCACAGGGCTTGAACGGGCACACCAGATAAGCCAGCGGGTTGAGCGGGAGATCAAACGAGCAGTCCCCAATGTGGATCATACGATTCTGCATTATGAGCCCCCGGATACCACAAAAGTCCGGTATCTGGTGGCGCTTGCCGATCATAGGGGATCCATAAGCGACCATTTTGGCGAGGCACCGTATTTTGCCATCGTGGACATCGATGTTTTAAACCGACAGGTAAAACGGACTGAAGTGATTGCAAACCCCCACCAGAAGGTAGAGAAGGGAAAAGGTATAACGGTGGCAAATTTCCTGGTAACCTTCAAGCCTGACATTGTCGTAACCCGGGAGGATCTCATGGGTAAAGGGCCGGGATATGTCTTTGCTGAAGCGGGGATTGAGACGTTACAAACAAATGCGGACGATTTGGGATCATTTATCCAACGGTCTCTCGAAAAACTTTAATTCCGGATCGGATAATCTGCATCAGAATTAAACGTCGGTGCTGGTGAATGTCAGCAGGCGCACACCTTTGAACTGCTGGAATGTCGCACCCTGCCCAACGGCGTGCAGCACCACTACTTCATCAATCACGCGTGAGCCGGCGATAATGTTCACCCCGTAGTTAAACAACACCGGTGAAAGGGGCGTGGTGGGTCCGAGGAGCATCACCAGCGCTTCCGGGCGGCAGAGCTCAAGCAGCCCGTCCATCGTATGATTGATCAGTGCACTGCCGGTGAGCGCCACAATATCTGCCTTGGGGATCAGGTCAGCAGCAGATTGCGCAGGATAATCATCCCCTGTAGGATGCTGCTCGATTACCCAGAGGTTGCCCACGGATTTGCGGAGCCGGGGGATGAAGGGGAAATGCCCCACGAGCGCCACGTTCTTCCCCGCACCGCGTTTCATCAGGACTTCGGACGCATTGATCTCGACAGCATTGGTTTCATCCACATCGAGGAGGGAGTTGATTGCTGCTACCCCTATACCGGCTTCCAGGGGATTATCAGATCGGGCCAGTTCGGCCAGTTCGCGTGCACTCTTCTGGTGCAGGCGGCCTGCATCATGCACGATGGTGGTGTGATCGTGAGGCGTATCACCGATAATGGTCGTGGCAAGACCACAGTGACGGCTGCAGACAGCCGTCCAGTGCGCACCAACCATCACGGAGCGCACGGGGGTATGATCTTCCGGCAGACTGGCTAACAAATCGTCAAGAAGATGATGACTCATACGGATTCCCTCCATGTTAATTGAATGCCTTAAACCTGTCCCGGCTAATGGGCGTGCAGAAGTGCATTCACATTTATTCTTAGTCATCGTTCGGTGCGAATGTTTAAATGATTTATGCGCATATGAGGAGTAATTAGGCCCATCATTCAGCAATGGTGACAGGTCACCAAGGAAACGAGATGCAGGATAAAGATTTGTCCTGCACAAGGCCAATTGCCTGCCGCGGGGAGTTCGTCTACCGTGGCATAAACGAAATAATCTGTTGAGGGATAGATTATGGTTACCAGAAAAACAGAAAAAGAACTCAAAGAGCTCGAAAAGAAGATTGGGAAAGTGCCGAAATTCTTTAAGGAACTGACCGAGAAAGAGCCGAAGATGTATGAACTCGTGATGAAATTTGAGGGGCATGTCTGGGATGACGGGGCCCTGACACGAAAGACCAAGAAGATAATTGCCATTGCAATTGCAGCAGCTCTTCGCGACCAGCATGCAGTCCATGCCCAGCTGGCGGGTGCAAAGAACCTCGGAGTCACCAAAGCAGAAATTGAAGAGGGGCTCCGGGTCACCTTCCTCCTTGCCGGTATGCCAGCCTATGTCTATGGCAAGGCCCAGCTCGATGAAGTGATGAAGTGAAAGGAGGTATATGATGGAATCTTCTGAATGTATTTCATTCCCTGTTATCGGGGAACCGGCACCGGATTTCGAGGCGGAGACCACCCACGGCCCGATGAAACTCTCCGGTCTCAAAGGCAAATGGGTGATCTTATTCTCTCACCCGGCGGACTTCACACCGGTCTGTACCACGGAATTCCTTGCATTTTCTGCCATCCACGATGAACTGAAGGCGCTCAATGTCCAGCTTGTCGGCCTCTCCGTGGATAGTGTCTCGGCCCACCTTGCATGGGTGCATTCCGTAAAAGAGAGGATGGGAGTCCAGATCCCGTTCCCGATCATCGCCGACCTGACGATGACCGTCTCCAACAAGTACGGGATGATCCATAAGGGTCAGAGCTCCACAGCAGCGGTCCGGACGGTCTTTTTTATCGATGACAAGGGAATCATGCGGGCAATGCTTTACTACCCTCTGCAGAACGGACGGTACATGCCCGAGATCATCCGCCTGGTCAAAGCGCTCCAGACAACGGACAAGTTCAAAGTGGCAACGCCGGCGAACTGGCAGCCGGGCGACAAGGTTGTGGTCCCGGCGCCAAAGACCGCTGCCGAGATGGAGAAGCGGCCGACCGAGGGATACGAGTGTAAAGACTGGTATCTCTGCTTTAAGAAAATTTAATTACCCTTTTTTCCTGAATTGGATTGCATCAGCCGTTGTTGAATCTGTCGCTACAGGAAAATGTTCAACCGGTCAACGTTGTTTAGTCCCCCGTAAGTGCACACTGGCAGGGTACCTTTAGAGCGCCGAAGGGCACCCACCTTCCCATATCGCAGCATATTTCTTCCGTAAATTCACAAGTTACTTTAATAATCCTGATATCAGGAGAAAAGACCATGGGAGACGCTATCAAACTGGGAATCATCATCATCTGTGACCGGTACCGGACCTGTGCCGGTGGCAAGTGCCTGCGGGCACTGCGCAACCGGGAAGGTGCATTCGAGCGATACAAGGGAAAGGACGTTGAACTGGTCGGGTTTGCCACCTGCAACGGGTGCCCCGGCGGCAATGTCGAGTACGTCCCGCAGGAGATGAAGAACAATGGTGCGGAGGTCATCCACCTTGCCACCGGCCTGATTGTCGGTTATCCTCCCTGCCCCCGGATTACCTATTTTTCCCGGTTTATTAAAGAAAAATACGGGATGGACGTGGTTTTCGGAACGCACCCGATCCCCCAGAAATATTATACAACTCACCAGAAACTCGGCTCGTGGGATTCGAACACGTGGAAAGAACTAATCACCCCGACACTCGCGGACGAAAAGACCCGGCTTGCCTATGATTAGTTAAGTTCGTGGTATCACCCCTGGTATCTTCATAATCCCATCTTCATGATGGGATTGCCCAAACCAAAGTGTTTAAGCATTTATGCGCATATGAGTAATTATGGTACCTGAAGCGGTGCCAGGAGAATATCAATGCCAGGATTAAATGGAACAGGACCACAGGGAAATGGTCCGATGAGCGGCCGGGGATTTGGCAGGTGCCGCATGGCTCCTGCACCGGTACAGGAACCTGCAATCGCAGGACAGCCGGCTCAGGATGAGAACGGACCTGCGATATCGCAGGGTCCCATGCAGAATATTCCGGTCTACGGCCGTGGGCGCGGGGGCATCCCCTGCGGGTGCGGGGGGGGCTTCGGATTCGGTGGCCAAAGGCGCAACCAGAGATAAGAATTCAATATTTTTGGAGGTTTTATAGTGAAAGTTGCAATTGCAAAAGAGGGAGATATGGTATCCGAGCATTTCGGCCACTGTACTGAATATGCAGTGTTTGTTATCGAAAATTCAAAGATCACTTCACGGGAAATTCTCAAGAGCCCCGGGCACGAGCCGGGAAAATTGCCGCCATTCCTTGCCGGGCATAAGGTTACGCACGTCCTTGCAGGGGGGATGGGCCCACGGGCAGTGGACCTGTTCTGCGAGAATAATATTGAAGTGTTTCTTGGAGTACGGGGCCCGATCGAATCCGTTATCAAGGATTTCATAGCCGGAAAAATTGCGCAGGGTGAGAGCAGCTGTACCCACGGTGAAGAAGGGCACGAAGGGTGCGACCATTAACCCTGTGGATTACGTGTACATTTCTGAAGAATGAATGATCAGCTCCCTGTTCCCGGGGACACAGGACCGTACATCCGGGCCATCGCTCGAATGAGATCACTTAAAGGGTAATTTGCGATACGGATAATCATGACACTACAAAATGAAAAGCACCCGGAGACGAGGGGTGCATCCCCTGCACCAAAAGGGTTGCCAGCGAAAGCAAAGATCGATGTGAAACACGTCATTCTTGTATTGAGCGGCAAGGGGGGCGTGGGCAAATCCACTGTGTCTGTTAATCTCGCCTCAGCTCTCGCAGCTCATGGCAGGCAGGTCGGATTGCTCGATCTCGACATCCATGGCCCCGATATTCCAAAGATGCTGGGGATTGAGGTCCAGCGGCCTGCGGTTCTGGAGAACATCATGGAGCCGATCCATGTAACCGGGAAACTCAAGGTCATGTCAATGGCATTCCTGCTTGCGGATACGAGTACTCCGGTCGTCTGGCGAGGGCCCATGAAGATGACCGCAATCAGGCAGTTCCTTTCTGAAGTGAACTGGGGGACGCTTGATTACCTGATCGTCGACCTCCCGCCGGGGACCGGGGATGAGGCACTCTCCATTATTCAGCTCGCACCAAATGTTCAGGGCGCCGTAATCGTTACCACGCCCCAGGATGTCGCAGTGCTCGATGCGGTGAAGGCAGTAAAATTCATTGAAAAACTGGATCTGCCGGTCATCGGGATCATCGAGAACATGAGCGGGATGATATGTCCCCACTGCGGTGGTGCCATTAACCTGTTTGGCAGGGGTGGCGGACACAAAGCGGCAGAGGAACTGGGCGTTCCCTATCTTGGCGCTATCCCGCTCGATCCGGAGATGGTAAAAGCCGGAGATGAGGGGCGCCCGTACATCCTCCGCCATGCAGACACACCTACATGGAAAGCGGTGGACGACGTGATGGAAAACCTGGCAAAACTGGTCGAATCCCCGTAGGATTCTCTATTTTTGCCATTAAAAAAATCGCAGAACGTACAAGCATGAAAAAATACCCTGGAGTCCCGGAACTGCTCGAGCAGTACATGTTCGACACGAGAAGAACTGAGCGATGGGTTACGGTACACGAACTCCGGGATCAGTTCGGCCTGACACGATACCAGTGCAATACGGTATCCGGGTTCCTGCGCCGGCTGGAACACGGGCCGTTTGGCCAGTTTCCGTTTATTGTTGCCAAGATTGAACGGACGGGGGGGAAAAATCCTTCCGATCCCAAAAAATGCCGGTATCTCTTGAAACGGCGGCAATATGCTTCTGCGCAAAGACAGCAGATAGAATATTCTGTAATTGCAGAGGGAGACCGGTAAAAGCTGATGATTAAATCTATCAGCGATTATTTTTGCTCGTACTAAAAAAGGTATCCGCTCCTTACAAGCCCGGGCACCAGAAACTTTAAGGGAAAGAATCATGGCATGCAACAGGGAGATACCTGTACTCTTTGAACAATACATGAATCACTGCGGCGGGAGAGAACAATGGATTGCTGTACAGGAGTTCACCACCTATTTTCACCTTTATGAATTTTCTGCACCTGCAGTGTAACCGAACAGTTTACCGACACCGGAAACCTTCCAATGTAAAACACGGGGGTGTTACTTTTTCACCATCCATATTGGGATGATGAAAAATTAATTTAAAAGTTTAAAATTTTTGATTTACTTTTTTAATAAAATAATGTCAATTCATTAACTATATTACGAATTATGCCCAATATGAGCATTATGAAACACGTACGATATTTGCTCGTTTTCGCTCTGTTGATCGTCTGTGCAATGATCGCAGCTGGCTGTACCACCCCTTCAGGGGGATCAGGAACCACCCCTTCTGCGTCAGCTACCATCACGTCGGACACAGCACAGGGCAGTATCCTTGTCTACGGCGGTGCAGGGTTGAAAGCTCCCCTTGACGAGATCGGTACGGCATTCACGAAAAAATACGGCATCGCAGTCCAGTATAATTACGGCGGCGCCGGCACCCTCGTCTCGCAGATGAACCTGACACGAAAAGGCGACGTATTCATGCCCGGATCAACCGTCGAGTTTAAAAACGCAAAAGACCAGGGCCTCGTGAACTCAAGCCAGCTTGTTGCCTATCACGTCCCGGTCATCGTTGTCCAGAAGGGTAACCCGAAAAATATCGCATCGCTGAAAGATTTTGCACAGCCCGGACTCAAAGTTGCTCTTGGAGATGTTAGTGCAACCGCGATCGGAAAAGCCGGGGCAAAGATGTTCCAGAAACTCAATATCACAGCAGCTGTCGAGAAAAATGTTGTCACACGAACACCGACCATCAACGAACTCACGATCATCATGAACACCGGACAGGCCGATGCGGCAATCCTGACCCTTGATCAGGTTAACCCGGAAAAAGTCGATGCAATCACCATCCCGGTCAGCGATAATGCAGTCCTCATCACACCTATCGGCATGACAACGTTCTCGCAGAACCCTGGTGCGGCAGGTAAGTTTGTTGATTATGTCGCCTCGGATGAAGGAAAGGCGTTCTTTGCAAAACACGGCTTCCCCGTCTACCCGGACCCGGTCTATGCAAGTGTGAAGCCGTGAGGGAAAAGGCTTGAAACGTGAGGAGAGAAATGATCGATTTCAAACCCGTTGGCATTGCCCATTCCCCGTTCAGGACTCCCGGTGCTCCGCCGTTCCAGAGTGCATTCTCGCAGGCAGATGGAACGATTGAGATATTTGGGGAATTCCAGGAAGGGCTCATAAATATCGGGGGTTTCTCCCATCTCATCATCCTTTCCCATTTTGACCGGGCAACACGCCGGGCCCTGACCGAACAGCCGCTTTCTGACGGCAATGCAGAGCATGGCATTTTTGCCACCCGCCATTTCAACCGTCCCAACCCCATCGGGATTTCCTATGTTGCCCTGAAAGGAGTAAACGGATGTACCCTGTCTGTCAGCGGTCTCGACCTCCTGGACGGAACACCGGTTCTTGACATCAAACCCTATGTTCCCGCATTCGACAGCATTCCCGAAGCCATATCCGGGTGGGTAACCGGTGAACACATCGGGAGGATACGGGACACCAGTATCCGTGCCCAGCAGGCCCTTGAACACGGTCTGCCGCAGGAATAACACAAAGGAACAACACGCTGATGCGCAGAATCTCTCTTGCCCTCACCGGCATCGTTTTTCTTGCCATCAGCATCATTCTTATCGGGCTTGTCACGTACGCGCCACTGCCCGTACTTGCTGCCAGCCTTGAAAATCCTGAGATACAGTTTGCAATTCTGCTCAGCCTCGTCACCAGTGCGATATCGACGCTGATCTGCATTGCCGTCGCTATCCCTGTCGCATATGCCCTCAGCCGGTACCGCTTTTCTGGAAAACGGATCGTAGAACTTGCCCTGACAACCCCGTTGACACTTCCCCCGCTGGTTGCAGGTATTGCACTTCTCCTGTTCTTTGGAACAACTCCGTGGGGAAATGCTTTGGAACAGGCCGGTTTCATCGTCATTTTCACACCGGTTGGGATCATTGTTGCCGAGGTTTTTGTAAACCTGCCCTATATGATCCGGATCCTGCGATCCGCATTTTCAACGATTAATCCCCGGTATGAATACGTGGCAAAGACCCTCGGGTGCACGGATACCGGTGCATTTCTCCAGGTAACCCTGCCAATGGCACGACAAGGCCTTCTTGCCGGTACGGTCATCACATGGTCAAAGGCAATGGGGGAATTCGGTGCGGTGCTGATGGTTGCCGGTGCGACGACCATGAGAACGGAAACATTGCCCATAGCGCTCTACCTCAATATCTCAACTGGCGATGTCGACCTTGCGGTATCGGCGGCAACAATCCTGATCCTGATCTCGCTTATTGCCGTATGTGGTGCCGAATACATTTCACGGGACGTGAATGTCTTTTAGGAGGTTGTCTTTGTGCTGCGCCTTGAATCCATTTCGATAACTCTTGGTGATTTTGCCATCCGGGACGTATCCTTTGAGATACAAGCCGGCGATTATTTCATCCTTCTTGGGCCAAGCGGCGCTGGTAAGACCATACTTCTTGAGATGATTGCCGGCATCCACACGCCAAATGCCGGGAAGATTTTCCTTAATGGGGAGGACATTACCTCTGTGGAGCCCCGCAAGCGTCGGATCGGCATGGTCTACCAGGATTATATGCTCTTTCCCCATCTCACGGTTGCCGATAATATTTCGTTCGGGTTACGCCAGCAGCACCGGCCAATCCGGGAACAAGAGGAGCGGACGAAAGAAACCGCTGCCCTGCTTGAGATCGATCATTTGTCCGCAAGGTACCCTGGCAGCCTGAGCGGCGGTGAGCAGCAGCGGGTCGCACTCGCCCGGGCGCTGGTGCTCCGGCCCTCTGTTCTCCTGCTTGACGAACCCATGAATGCACTGGACAACCGTACCCGCGAGCGCATGAGAACTGAACTTGCCCATATCCAGAAACTCACCGGCACGACAATTCTCCAGATAACCCATCATTTTGAGGAGGTCTATGCTCTTGCAAACCGGATCGCCATCATGCGGGAAGGTACGATTGTCCAGACGGGAGAGCCAACGGACGTCTTCCAGCACCCGGCCGATACGTTTGTTGCAGAGTTCCTTGGGATAGGAAATATCATTCGCGGGAGATCGTCCATCACGGGAACTCTTTCAGAGATAACCACAGAAACAGGAGCCGTGTTCTTTTCAGCATCATGTTTTTACGGCGATGTCGTGGCTACCCTGTATCCCGAAGACGTGATCCTGTCACCGGCTCCGTTTGTCTCCAGCGCACGAAACTGCCTGTTTGCAACCGTTTCCCAGATTATACCCCTCGGGAGCACCGCGAGGATTATCCTTGATGCGGGATTCCCACTCACGGCACTTCTTACCCGTGAAAGCTGTCGTGAACTTGACCTTTGGCCCGGCTCACCGGTATATGCAACATTCAAGGCGTCGGCAGTTCACGTTATACCGGTTCAATCCGGCAATAATGCCCCCCGATAAGAAGATTCAGGGAATCAGGGTTGTTTTCCCTGCAGCCACAGCGGGAGAATTCCGGGGCATGGCCAGTTCGGGGTTTTAACACATTTTAATTCAGTACAATTATATTAAATTATTTCTTAAAAAAAGTAACACTAAATCAATATGTTTGGAATTTAAATAAGATCTGATATTAACCAATATCCTATGAATATGAAAAAAACAGGACTTACATTAACATTGGTAGTAACGATTTTTGCTGTACTGGTGCTCGTTGCCGGATGCATAAACAATACCAACACCCCGCAAGATCCCGGTTCTTCGGTATCCGCACCAACGGGCGAGCCGGTATCCATATCCATAACTGACGGGTACGGAAGGATAGTATCCATTCCCACGAACCCTGATCGTATTATCTGTTCGGGTTCCGGATGCCTGAGATACGTCTGCTATCTCGGAGCCCAAAATAAAATCGTTGGTGTGGACAGCATAGAGAAAACCAAACAGGCCGTAGAAGGGCGGGCATATGCACTGGCAAACCCGCAGTTTGCTTCACTCCCCCTGATCGGTGAATACCGGGGTAAAGATGATCCCGAGAAGATCATCGGGATCGGTCCACAGGTGATCTTCAAGACTGCATCCCTAACCGAACAGCCGGCAAATGCCATCGCTGCTGCCGACACCCTCCAGAACAAGACTGCAATTCCTGTGGTCGAGATGCCATACGGTGACCTTTCAACGGACAACGGGAAGACACAGGCATACAGCACCCTTCGCATGATGGGAACCATCACCCACACAAGTGCCCGGGCAGAAGAACTGATCGCTTATATTGATGCAACGGTTGCGGACCTGAAAAAACGCACACAGGATATTCCAAAATCCGAGCAGAAAACTGCATATGTCGGTGGTGTATCCTACAGCGGCCCCCATGGGATTATTTCCACCGAACCCGCTTATCCTCCCTTTGCCATGGTGAATGTCAATAACATTGCAGGGCAGGCAGGCACCCAGCACGCAGATATCTCAAAAGAGACCCTTGTCAGCGCAGACCCTGATTTTATTTTTATCGATCTCGGGACAACGCAAATCCCCGATGGGGGAGCGATTGTAGAACTCAGGACCAATCCCGCATTCTCCAGTCTTTTGGCGGTAAAGAACCAGAAAGTGTACGGCATCCTGCCCTATAACTTCTATTCGACGAATTATGAGTCCGTTCTTGCAGATGCCTATTTCATAGGAAAAACCATGTACCCCGATCGCTTCGCAGACATCGATCCACAAGTGAAAGCAGACGAGATCTATACAGAATTTGTCGGCAAGCCGGTCTTTGCATCCCTCAATGCAAACTACGACAACAGTGGATTCCAGCAAATACCGGTCTGATACGGGCAGGAAACCATGCACACAGAAGAGGGGAAAATCCCCCACGATTACCTGGCCTATACCCACAAGAAGGTGGTCTGGATAGGTGCAGGCATCGTGTTCGTGTTTGTCCTCTTCATCCTTGCAATCTCGGTCGGGGCAGTTGCCATCCCCCCGATTGAAGTTCTCCAGACCCTGCTTGGATCCAGCACATCGGTGAAATGGGATCGCATAATCTGGAATATCCGGTTACCCCAGGCCATCGCGGCAATTGTTGCAGGCACCGGCCTCGCGGTTGCAGGTGTTGCCATGCAGTCCATCCTGAGAAACCCGCTTGCTTCCCCGTTCACGCTTGGCATATCCAGTGCCGGGGCATTCGGGGCGGCGGTTTCGATCATCGTGCTGGGCACGGGCAGGATCCAGTCCACGGTAGCAAACCCGGTATCAATCTCGAACCCGTACCTGACCACGGTTGTTGCCTTCCTCTTCTGCATGCTTGCAACAGTCGTTATTCTCATCATCTCCCACCTCAAAGGGGCGTCTCCCGAGGTTATGGTCCTGACCGGTGTAGCACTTTCGTCACTCTTCTCAGCCGGGGTCATGTTCCTGCAGTTCTTCTCAAGCGATACCCAGCTTGCAGCTGTGGTCTTCTGGACATTCGGGGATGTCGGTCGCGCAACATGGGACACACTGCCGTTCATGGCACTGGTGGTTGCCGGCTCAACCATCTATTTCCTTCTCAACCGGTGGAATTACAATGCGATCGATGCCGGTGATGAAACCGCACAGGGGCTTGGGGTCAATGTCACCCGCATTCGCCTCGTTGGAATGACCGTTGCCGCACTGGTCTCGGCAGTTATTGTCGCACTGCTTGGGATCATCGGTTTTGTCGGACTTGTCTGCCCCCATATGGTCAGGAGAATTGTCGGGGACGACCAGCGGTACCTGATCCCCGGTTCAGCCGTCGCAGGTGCGATCCTGCTGCTCGCATCGGATACCGTGGCACGGATTATCGTGGCACCGTATATCCTCCCGGTCGCCGTTTTAACAGCATTCATGGGAGCACCCATATTCATCTACCTGCTGTTCAGGGGGTATAAACGATGATGCTATCAGTAAACGAACTGAAATTTATGTACAGGAACAAGAGTGTCCTCCACGAAATCGGATTTTCGATTGAACAGGGGCAGGTTGTCGCAGTGCTTGGCCCAAACGGAGTCGGGAAAACAACCCTCTTAAAGTGTCTCAACCGGATCCTGAAAGTCCGTCAGGGAACCGTGCTCCTTGATGGGGAGAGCCTGCTTGATCTCAGCACCATGGATATCGCCCGACGGGTCGGCTACGTGCCGCAGAGAGTAGAAACCGGGCGCCTCACCGCGTTCGATGCAATCCTGCTTGGCCGGCGCCCGCATATCGGCTGGGATGTCACTCCCCGCGATCTCGCCATAGTGGACGCCGTTTTGACCAAACTTGGCATGGAAGCCCTGCGCCTTGCCTATCTCGATGAGATGAGTGGCGGCGAACTCCAGAAAGTCGCCATCGCCCGGGCGCTCGTACAGGAGCCCAAAGTCCTGCTTCTCGATGAACCGACAAGCAACCTTGACTTAAAAAACCAGGTCGATATCCTCACAACGATCCGTGAAATTGTCAGGGATCATAAGATCGCGGCGGTCATGACAATGCATGACTTAAACCAGGCCCTGCGGTTTGCAGATACATTCATTTTCATAAAAAACGGGGCCGTGTATATCCACGGGAACCAGGATGTTATCACTCCCCTGGTTATCGAAGAAGTCTACGGCCTCCCGGTAATAATCGGAGAACTCGGCGGCATCCGGTGTGTAATTCCGGATGCCTGTAAAATCACATAGGAGAGAGATATTATGCAAAATACCCATGACAAAAAAACCCGGTCAGTAACGTATGAAGACTGCGTACAGTTCCACGGGCACTCCTGCCCGGGTCTTGCCTCCGGGTACCGTGCAGCAACCGCTGCGATGACCGCACTTGGTGTCGCCCGGCCAGAAGATGAGGACCTTGTCGCAATCTGCGAAACCGATGCCTGCGGTGTGGACGCGATTCAGGTCATTGCCGGGACAACGGCCGGCAAGGGCAACCTGATCATTTACGATTACGGAAAACATGCATTCACCTTCTATAACAGGAATGATGGAAGGGCAGTCCGGGTCACCTTCCACCGGAATGAGACAACTGAAACCGGGGAGTTTGCCGCATTGCGGGCAAATGTGTTTTCAGGCAAGGCATCAAAAGATGAAGAGAAACAGTTCCGCGAGATGATGATCAAAGCAACCAGCGATCTGCTCCACGCCCCGGCAGAAAAGATCCTCACCCTTCAGGAAATTACCATGGACGCGCCGAATAAAGCCCGTATATTTGCTTCGGTGACCTGTGAGAACTGCGGCGAATCTGTCGCAGATGCAAAGACGCGGAAAGTCGATGGCAGGTGTGTCTGTATCCCCTGCGCAGAAGGTACGCACCTTGCAAAGAAAAGATAAAGGGTTACCCGGGTTTATAAAAAGATGATACCATGAATTTTACCTTGCGACCAATCGGCCACGTGCGGTCTCCCTATAAAGAGAGGAAGGACGCACCCCGGCAGGGGCGGTTATCGGACACCGTTTCGGAGATCGTAATCGATGACCAGTACCTTCCCGGGCTTGACGACATTGAGACGAATCCGAACCTGATCGTCCTTTCATGGTTTGACCGGTCAGACCGGACCGTGCTCCGGGCGACACCACCGCATAAACCGGTCGAACACGGGGTATTTGCAACCCGGTCACCTGACCGCCCCAACCCGGTGGCATTCTCCGTCGTCGACCTGCTCGGCCGGGACGGGAATATCCTTCGCGTCAGGGGGCTCGATGCCCTTGACGGGACACCGGTAGTGGATATCAAACCGTATTCGCCGGATATCGATTGCGTTAAAAATCTGAAGGGAAACGAAGGCCAAAAAAAAGATTAACGGGAAATGAGAGGTTGCCTCGGGGAGCATTCCCGGGGAATCCCCGGATACTTCACGCATAATTTGCCGGGTCCGGGACAATACCTATATTCACCGGGATATATGATCCTGTTTTGGGATTATGCAGTCAGGTATACCGGGTGGCAGCAGCGGGCTGAAGCGCGAGATTGGTCTTTTTGGTGCCACAGCACTTGGCATTGGGGCAATCATCGGCTCCGGTATTTTCATCGTGACTGGGATCGTTGCCGGTATCGCAGGCCCTGCAATGATCGTATCGGTCATCATTGCCGGTGCCATAGCCGTCTTCTCAGCGATGAGTGTCGCCGAACTGGGTGCGTATCTCCCGGAAGAGGGCGGGACCTATGCGTATGCCCAAAAACTCATCTCACCTTTTGCCGGGTTCATTGCCGGCTGGATATGGATCTTCTCCAACATCTTTGTCGGGGCGGCGGTCTCGCTGGGTTTTGCCTATTATTTTGTCACCATTTTCCCTGCGGTCCCGGTAAAGATTATCGCCGTGGTGATCTGCCTTGTTTTCATCTTCATCAATTATATCGGGCTTAAAGAATCGGTCCTTTTCAACAATATCCTTGTCACAGCAAAAGTCCTGATCCTCGTGTTCTTCGTGGCATTCGGGCTGGGATTTTTCCACCCGGGCAATTTCATTCCCTTTACACCTCCGCAAGGATCGCTTGGAATCCTCAGTGGTGCGGCACTCATCTTTTTTGCCTATACCGGGTTTGCCCGGGTCACCATTATGGCCGAAGAAGTAAAAGACCCGGAAAAAACCATACCCCGCTCCATCTATCTCGCGCTGGGAATCTCGACGGTTATCTACCTGCTCGTGAGCATTGTCGCTATCGGTATTGCCGGCACCCCGGTTCTTGCGCAATCCGGCTCACCTCTTGCCGATGCAATCGGAAGTACCGGTAGTTCCGGGGCAGTCCTCCTGATCTCACTGGGGGCAATGATCGCAACCGCAAGCGTTCTTTTAACCACTATCATGGGAATATCCCGCATCGTCTTTTCCATGTCCCGCAACCAGGATCTTCCCCCACTGTTTGACAGGATCCACCCCGTTTTCAGAACACCCCATTATGCTATTGCCATCACCGGTGCCTGCATGATTGCTGCCCTCATGCTCGCTGATCTTGCGATGGTCGTTTCTGTCAGCACGTTTGCCATGCTGGTATTCTACCTGATCGCAAACATTGCCGCACTCAGGCTGCCCCATGAACACCGCCGGTATCCCTCATGGATTCCGGCAACAGGAGTGCTGAGCTGTATCGGGCTGATCGCTTTTCTTACCCCGGTTTCCTGGGTTATCGGGTGTATCGGGCTCCTGATTGGCGGGTCGTGGTTTTTTTTCCACAAAACGGCGATTTCATAACCGGTCCCTGCACTTTCCATCGGGTTTATTAATCCTGACACCTTCAGAGGATCATAAGGAGTTCTTATGAAGCGCATCACCGTCAACACAATCATCGATATCGGCTGCCTGCTTACGTTCATTCCCTCGCTTATCACCGGGCTTGTACTCTATCTTGTGCTACCATCCGGTGGGGGGAGAGGTAATGGCTGGTCACTGTATCTTGGCATCAGCCGCAACCAGTGGGTTACGTTGCACGACTATACAAGTTTCCTGTTCACCGCCCTGCTCATCGTCCACCTGCTCCTGCACGGGAAATTTTTCCGGCATATCTGCAGGAATCTCAAACCGGATGGAAAAGAGCCCGAAGATTGTGAAACGTGATTATTGACCTATAAATCCCCTGCTGATTCAGAGAACCCTACCATTCAATGGTCATACTTACGCCGGTTTCCTTCAGGGGACAATACGATGCAAGCGCAATTTTTGCCATAAGTGAAGTACAATGACAGGCGTGCAGGGCTTTGAGGTTGAGATCCCGCAGGTACTCTCCCGTCTTTTTTATACGGATCTCGTCCGGGGCCAGAAGGTGAAGCCCCCCGATAATACCGGCAACCCGGGGTTCTTTGCAGATCGTACGGGCGTACTCCGTGATGTTGCAGATCCCCGCGTGAGAACAACCCGTTATGATAACGAGCCCGGTACTGGCACGAAACGCAAGGGCGGAATCATCCAGCAGGAGATCAGGAATTGAACTCCCGTCGGGCAGTACAATCCTCCGTGTTCCGGGTCCTGTGTGTTCAAACGGGAAATTTCGGGGGATCTCTCCAAGAAAGACGAGATCACTGGTTATCCACACCGGCTTTTCCGAGAGGTTCACCCTGTACTGTCGACGCACCTCATCCTTGTTCACCTGCGGGTCTTTATTCGGGTGCGGGGATTTCTGCCGGGGGTAAAAGCAGCGGGGGTGGGCAACCAGTTCCGGTACCCTGCGGAGAATGGTTGAAATCTTCGTTTCAGCCATATGACGGGCAAGCGGGAGAAGGCCCCCAATATGGTCAAGGTGCCCATGAGAGAGTACAATACAATCCAGATCCTGCAGGCTGATCCCCATCTTTCCTGCATTGAGAAGAAATGCATCCGAATACCCAGTATCAAACAGGATCTTCTTTCCCCCAGTTTCAAGGAGGATCGAGAGTCCGGGTTCGCCAAGAAAATACCGGTCCGTCAGGGTAGTATTATCGACAAGAACCGTGAGGGAAAGCTGCGGTGCCATGGATACGTATCACCCCTGCGAGATGATGAGATTTCTCGTTCCTGCTCCTGAATATATTGCAAGAGAATGCAGGTCACTTATGTTTATGTTATTTTTTCATGGTATGATACGATCCTTTAAATTATTTATGCGCATATGAGTAATTATAGTACGGAAAACCGTACCCATGGTGAAACAATGACAGACATGAAAAAAACAATACAAAACACTTCAGTAAAAGCCCAGACCCCACAAGATGCCGACGCCGCACACACCTGTGCCTGTGGCGAAACACATCCACATACTCCGGGCAGCCCAAGTCACCGGGATGCATGCACGTCTCCCAAGAAATTCGGTGATTCCTGCTGCTGCGGTACTGATTCCGCTGCTACAAACACTCACCGCTGCTGCGGACACGAACCGCAGGATAAGTAAGTAGCAATTTAAAAAAACACCTTTTCAGACATGCACAGCAGAGTGAACCGTGATGAACGATCGTCTCAGTATTCCCGAGCTGCTGGAACAGTACATGGAAACCGGCGGGAACAAAGAACAATGGATTACGGTGAACGATCTCCGCACATTTTTTCATCTGGACGATACGGCTTCACCTGCAATATCAGGATTCCTGCGCAGGATCAATCATGGCCCGTTTTTTACCTGCCAGTACCGGGTGATACGTATAGAAAAGATGATTATTGACACACCGCATCCCCGTATGATCAAGCGGTACCTGATTGCCAGAAGACCCGGGTCCGCAAAGAAAGAAGACACCGGATCTCAGTAAGGCATTCCTTTGATTATATCATCGGGAACATTAATTGTATCAACGACAACATGATTGATCAGGGAACTTGCATGGCAGACGTCGAAAATCCTGAAATACCCGGATGCCCCCGACGGGGCCGGCCAAGGATGCAGCGCATCATCCAGAGTGCATCAGAATCCCGGTGCTACAAGCCCTGCTGTTGCCCGGAAAAAGAGGGGGAAGGCATCTCGCTCAAACCCGATGAGATCGAGCTAATCCGGCTCATCGATCTTGAAGGACTTGAACAGGAAGAGGCAGCGGAAAAACTCGGTGTGTCACGCAAGACCGCGTGGCGCGACCTGCATGAAGCCCGGCGCAAGATCGCAGATGCATTAGTCAACGGCAAGGGAATCGAGATGGCTGGCTGCATAAAAGCAGCCGAAGGCCAGTGCCCAAAATGCCCACGGTGAAATCTCTTCCTCAAAAAGGGCACCCTGTTTTTATCCATTCACCAATGTTTAAATATTTTCGCTCATATGAGTAATTACCGGTCCCCGATACGGGATTGCAGATGACAGGATGGAGAGGGGTTTCCCGGCTGATATGCTCCCCCAACTTACCACATGCGCTCAAAAGATCGTGACTGATGCAACCGGTTCAAAATAACAATCCATTGAGAAGAGAATGTGGCGGAAGAAGTCTGCCATGCATGCCGGAGACTTTTTTAGTCTCCGGGAGATGCATGCAGGGCAAAGTCCCCCGCTTACTTCTCCTGTTTGATTCACTACGCTTAAATCTTTATGCGCATATGTGTAAATATTAGCCATATCATATCTGGACGTGATCGATATGCCGAACTTTGACGGAACCGGGCCCCTGAAACGAGGACGGATAATAGGGCGAAAAAAAGGTACCTGCAGGAACTGCATTGATGAAATCCCGTGTAATGATGAGGAAAAGAATAAACCCGTGAAGGATGAGGAGCCTGACACGTAAGGCATGGGGACGGATTGAGCCATGACTGCACCATTCATCAGCGTAAACAATCTCTGCATGGACTTTGAAGGTACAAAAGTCCTCAATGACGTATCGTTCGAGATCCCCGAAGGCGAGATTATCGGGGTTATCGGGCGGAGCGGAGCGGGGAAAAGCGTATTAATGCACCTGCTCCGGGGCGTAGAACAGCCGCCGACCAAAGGTTCCATCGTCTATCACATGGCAGCCTGCAACCACTGCAATTTTATGGATGTCCAGAGCAGGGCAGGAAAGAAATGCCCCGAATGCGGCGGAGAACTTGTTGCCGTGGATGTCGATCTCTGGGATGAGAACACGGATGGCATGAAATCCCGGGTGATGCACCGGACCGCGATCATGTTCCAGCGCACGTTCGCACTGTATGGAGACGACCGGGTGATCGAGAACGTCCTCCACGCGCTCGACGACATCAACTACCCGCAGGAACAGGCCGTCACCCGTGCTGCCGACCTGATCGACCAGGTCAGGCTGTCACACCGGATGATGCACATCGCCCGTGACCTGTCAGGAGGCGAGAAACAACGGGTTGTGCTCGCCCGGCAGCTCGCAAAAAACCCGGCGATGCTCTTTGCCGATGAACCGACCGGTACGCTCGACCCCGAAACTGCACGGCTGGTTCACGGTATGCTCATTGAAGCGGCAAAAAAGAACACCATGGGGATGGTCGTCACCTCGCACTTTTCCCAGGTAATAGAAGATATGGCGAGCCGTGCGATCCTGCTGGTCGATGGCGGGATCGCAGCAATGGGCTCCCCAAAGAGCGTGATCCGGTCGTTTGCAAAAGGCTACCATGAAATTGAGGAATTGGCACCGCCACAACTGGGGAAGAAACTTCTCTTGGCCCGCGACGTAACAAAGCGCTACATTTCGGTCGATCGCGGCGTGGTCAGGGCCGTGAATATGGTATCATTTGATGTCCAGAAAAAAGAGATATTCGGCATTATCGGGAAGAGCGGTGCGGGAAAGACCACGCTTTCGCGGATTATGGCCGGGATTATTGAACCGACCAGTGGCGAGATGAACGTCCTGATTGGTGACGACTGGGTCGACATGACCAAACCCGGGATTGAAGAGCGGGGCCGGGCAAAAGAGTACATCGGACTTTTGCACCAAGAGTACGATCTGTTCCCCCACAGGAATGTGCTGGATAACCTGACCGATTCAATTGGCCTTGAATTCCCAAAAGAACTGGCGAGCAGAACAGCCGTCATTACGCTCATGATGGCCGGGTTCACGGAAGAAAAAGCACATGAGATCCTCAACCGGATGCCCGGGGAACTCTCCGATGGCGAGCGGCACCGGGTCGCACTTGCACAGGTGCTCATCAAAGAGCCGCGCCTCGTGATCCTTGATGAGCCGACCGGCACCATGGATCCGATCACCAAACAGGATGTCAAACACTCCATCCTGCATGCCCGTGACGAGATGGACGAGACGTTTATTGTCGTCTCCCATGACATGGATTTTGTGCGGGATATCTGTGACCGGCTGGCCCTGATGCGGGGCGGGAAGATTATTCAGATCGGCACGACCGCAGAAATTCTTGCCCAGGTAACGGAAGACGACCGGAAAGACTGACCGGAAGAATTCTTATAAAATATCCCGGGCAAACGGGAAGACCCATACCAATCCACCCATAAAATTTCGTTTTTATAACCGCCGGATAAGTCCCTGTTAAAACCATGGACGCTGGCCACACCACGGTTCCGGGGAATTGTCCTCCATCGGGTTTCCAAACATCAGATACGGCAGAATGAAAACGATTATACCGTAAAGAGGGGAAAAAAGGGTAATGAAAAATCCGTTCCATATCATGCTCATTCCGACGCTCGGGTGTCCTTCCAAATGCAAATACTGCTGGAGTTCCGAGGAGGGGTCCCCGATTATGAGCATCGAGACCGTTCAAGACGTGGTTGCGTGGCTCAAGGATTTCCGGTCTGACCGGGTGACGTTCACGTTCCACGGCGGGGAGCCGCTGCTTGCAGGTGCGGATTTTTATCGCCAGGCACTGCCGCTGATCTCGGACGGTCTTAAGGAACTGACGCCGGAGTTTGCGATGCAGACGAATCTCTGGAGGATGACCCCGGAGATTGCCGAAGTCCTGGCACAGTACCATGTCCCAATCGGGTCAAGCATTGACGGCCCGGAGGCAATCACGGATTCCCAGCGGGGGAACGGCTATTTTGCTAAGACGATGCGGGGGTACGAGATTGCGAAGGCTGCCGGCCTCTCGGTGAGGTTCATCTGCACGTTTACGAACAAGTCGGTGAAGTTCCGGGAGGAGATCTTTGATTTTTTCTTAAAGAACGGGTTTGCCCTGAAGCTGCATCCCGCACTTCCCTCGCTCCGGTCGGAGAACCCGAAGGAATGGGCACTTGAGCCGGCGGAATACGGGGATCTGCTGGTTTACCTGCTGGACAAGTCCCTCGAGCATATGGGCGAGATTGAGGTGATGAACATCAACGACCTGTGCCGGTGCGTGTTCACCCGGAGGGGCACGGTCTGCACGTACGTGGACTGCATGGGGAACACGTTTGCCATCGGGCCCGACGGGAGCATCTATCCCTGTTACCGGTTTGTGGGGATGCCGGAGTACGTGATGGGAAATGTGCGGGATCGCCCGTCGATGGATGACCTGATGCAGTCCGAAGCGGGGAAACTGATGAGCGGCTTTAAGGAGTACGTGGATGGGGCGTGCAAAGAGTGTTCGCATATCAAATACTGCCGGGGCGGGTGCCCGTATAACGCGATGGCACCGACACCGGGAAGAATCGAGGGTGTCGATCCGCACTGCGTCGCCTACAAGCGGATCTTCGACGAGATTAACGACCGGATGAACAAGGAGATGTTCGATGCCCCGATGATGGAGATGGGGTCATTTGGGCCGGCGGCGCGAAAGAAACCAAAAAAGCCGGGCGTGATGACGCTGATGCGGTCGATTGTGTCGCGATAATCTGGCAGAAGCGGTCGCGACCGCCAGCTCACCCCAGTTTTTTTTCTCATTCTGCACCAGAGTACTCCCGGTTGCAAAAAAAGATGCTCATGTGTTCTTTTCGATGACAAAACCATTCAGATCCGGCCCTTCGGCCTAGGTGAATGCAGGTGTTCTGGAAGAGAGATTGAACGAGAAAAATATGAGAAATGTAAAGAGGATTATTTTTTCTTTCCGCTTGATTTCTTGGCATTGGTCTTCGATGCTACGGCACCGGTCTTTGATGCGGGGGCTACTGCCTTCTTTTCCTTATTTGACGTGGTTATCACTTCCTTTTCAGTAGTTTTTTGTTCATTTGTGGTTTTTGCCACTAATTCATGTTCTAATGATACCGGCATATAAGGTTTGTCCCTGTGCATGAATTAAACGATTTTAAAGGGGTATTTTTGTGGATGGGAGGCAGGAGAAGCGCCGGGCACGGGATTGGGACTGGTTATTGCCCGGATTTTTCCATTCTAATCCAGACATGCGGGAAACCATGGTGCTGGGATCAGTGACATGGCTGGAAATCTCATAGTGAGACCCGGCACCTGCCCGGCAAAAAATTTTCCGGACCAATAACGTTTGCGGCAATTATTTTTCCGGCGCGATCCGGTACGTGCCAAAAATATTTTCGGGCCGATCTGATATGCGACAAAAATATTTGTGACGCGATCGCTGGTGAGGCAAAAATATTTCCGGCACGGCCGGACCCCCTTCTCGGAAGATGGTTTCGACGGAAATTGCGGTTTTGGGTGAGGGGTTCCAATAAGTTTTCCGGCCCGATCGGGTACGCGCCGGATTTTTTTCTGACGCGATGGGAGATGAGGCAAAAATATTTTTGGGGCGTCCTTGAGTTGAGCCGGAACTATTTTTGGCGGGGGGTGGGGGGTGCCTGCGGGTCTTTGGATTGTCTGGATCAGAATGGATTATGGTGCAGCAGAGAGGCAGAAACATGCTGGCAGATCCACATGCTGCCTTTCCCGCGTTTCGGAACTGGCGGCTCACGTTTCCTCACCAAAAAGAGCGGCATGATCAGGTATCTCACGATGTTTCGCCACTCTTGTAGATGAAAACCTGCCGTTTCCCATCCTGGTATTTCCTGAGTCTGCCCTTGCTTTCCAGAAGGAGGAGATCTGTCCGTACCGTGGGGAGGGATACTTTGTATTTTCCGGCAATTTCGCTGATTGTGTAACGCCGGGTGGGATGCCTGATGAAATCCCGGAGAATTTCAGCCTGCCGGAAGGATAGATCGGGGATCTCTTCAACGAGCCGGAGGGACTGGGACTCTTCCTCTTTCTTACCGATAATATAGCGTTTCAGGTCTTCGAGTGCCCGGCTCACAATCTGGATATTGAAGTCGATGAAATAGGTCATGTCGTTGCTGTCAGTCTCGGTCAGCAGGTACGCACGTACGTACTGGGCCGGTGCGTGGACGAAGATCCGCGAGATCGAAATGTACTCCAGCAGGTCATAGTGATGCTTGAGGGCGAACCAGTAGAAGAGCGCCCGGGCAGTCCTCCCGTTGCCGTCATTGAAGGGGTGGATATATCCAACGAGGAAATGGATGATGATCGCCTTGACGATAGGGTGGATAAACTCGTCGTCGTTATTTGCAAATGCGCAGAGGTCATCGATCATCGCGGGAATTTTTGAGCACGCCGGGGGGTAGTAGTAAATCTTCGTCGGGTCTGCCCTGTCGCCGACAACGATATCATCGCAGGCACGGAATTCCGTCTCGTCGCTCTCGCCTGCCAGCGTTCCGCGTGTTATCTCGTGGTGAACCGCAAGGATCAGCTCCCTAGACAGCGGTTGGTCCCTCAGTTCCTTGAGCCGGCTGATCGTTCGGTAGTTATTGACGATCATCCGTTCCGAGATGTTTCTCGGCTTCCTCCCCTCCCGCAGGATCTTTTTTGCTGCCGGCCGGGTGGTCGCCGCCCCTTCGAGCTGGCTGGAAGCGATGGCCTCCTCCATCAGGGAGTTGATGAGGTATTGTTTTTTGTTCGTCTCACTTGGGGATTCGCCGAACAGCCAGTCGAACGAAGCCGGGGATGCTTTGTCGATTCGGTGGAGCTGTTTGTGGAAGGTTTCCGGGAGATAGTACCAGAATTTTTCGTCACCGATACGAATCTCCCGATACTTGGTGCTCCGCATCGTCCGTATCGTGTACCAGAATATTTTGGGGTCGTACGGGATCTTTTTGTGCCGGAGATCGTCCCAGTGGATGTATTCCTGCTCGTTGTATTTGTGGATCAACTGGTGAATCTTTTCGGCTTCCTCTCCGCCATGATAAAAACGCAGGGCAAATTCGTTGTACTCATCCGTAAAACTCCCACTCATGTCCGGTGGCTTCTGAGGTATCTTCATCCTGCACCTTCCTATCAGGATCTGAAAATTTTTGTAAAATTTACAGATATTTACAGATTGGTTGGTGTGGGAGAACAAAAAGGTTCTGTAAATTGGGGCTTTGCACTTAAACCCCATTCTACACTTGAAGTATCAAGTCTACACCTAACGTCTTACCAGGAATGGTATTTTAGATCTAAAGCCACTCATCTGACAAATATTATTATAGAAAGATATAACGTGATTACTCCTCAATGTCTGAATTGAAATAATGGAAATATCCGATAAAAAGAAGTTAAGCGAGCGGGACATCTGCACCAAATTCATTACACCGGCAATAACCGATGCATGCTGGGACCAGCATCACCAAATCCGAGAAGAGGTGAATGTTACCAATGGCCGGGTGCTCGTCAAGGGCAACTCTGTGAGCCGGGCAAAACCGCGAAGAGCTGAAGCGGGAACTTATGGCATCGCTTGGGGGAAAGAAATAATCTGTTGAGGAATTGGAATGCCTGAAGTTCTCTCAAGAATTCTGTATGGACTGATGAGACTCCCCACAGAGACCGAATGGGTGGAGTTCAAGGAGGCGGAAACCACTTTTGATTTTGAGCAGATCGGGCGATATGTTTCCGCACTAAGTAATGAAGCCAACCTGAACGAAAAATTTGAAGGCTGGCTCATTTTTGGTGTGACAGATAAATATCCCAGAAAAATCGTTGGAACGCATTTTTATGAGACTCCCCCAGGACTTGACAACCTTAAACGAAAAATTTCCCAACAAACGAATCATATGTTTACCTTTCTCTCGATAAATGAACTTGATACTCCTGACGGACGCGTAGTAATGTTTAAAATCCCCCCAGCAACACGTGGGATTCCAACGGAATGGAAAGGGTATATGTATGGCCGTATTCATGATTCGATCGGACCGCTTGCGCCCCATAAGGTACAGAGAATCCGAGATCAGTGTGCGACTTTGGACTGGTCTGCTATTATCTGCGACAGAGCGACAATTAGCGATCTCGATCCAAATGCGATTAGATTTGCACGACAAGAATACAAGAAAAAATTTTCCACGACCCTCCCCGCACATGAAGTTGATGGTTGGAGTGATACAGAATTTCTCAACCGGGCAAAACTCTGTTCTAATGGGAAAATTACCAATGCCGCCTTACTTTTGCTAGGTAAGAGTGAGTCAGAACATTACCTATCTCCAGCAACGCCGAAGATTACATGGATTTTGAAAGATGAATCAGGCGTCGAAAAAGATTATGCACATTTCGGAGCGCCATTAATCCTTGCGGTCAATGGAGTGTTTAGTAAGATCCGAAATCTAACCTACCGGCATATTACCGATGAGACACTATTTCCTTTGGAAATCAGCCAGTACGATCCTTGGGTAATTCGGGAAACCTTGCATAATTGTATCGCCCACCAGGATTATTCTCAAGGAACAAGAATTTCTGTTGTCGAGCGATCAGACTCCCTTCTTTTTACCAACCGTGGTGATTTCATTCCGGGGTCCATTGAGTCTCTTCTCACTCATGACTCTCCTCCTGATAGGTACCGGAATCCTTTCCTTGCGCAGGCGATGGTTAACCTGAATATGATCGATACCATAGGTAGTGGTATCAAGCGAATGTTCCGACTTCAAAGGGAGCGGAATTTTCCCTTGCCGGATTATGATCTCCTCAGTGAACCGAGCAAGGTGAATGTAAAAATTACCGGTAAGGTTATTGATCCAAAATACACCCGGATGCTTATCAAGCGTAAAGATCTTGGTATGCTTGATGTGATTGCACTCGATAAAGTTCAGAAGGGCCATCATCTGTCAGATGCGGAATTTGCCTCTCTAAAATCAAAGAAGCTGATTGAAGGGAGACGCCCGAACCTCTACCTTTCTGAAAAGGTTGCTGCGGAGACAGATACCCGGGCGGATTATATCAGGAAACGGCCATTTGACCGTGGTCATTTCAAAGATATGATCGTCGCCTATCTCAAAACGTATCGTGAAGCAAACCGGAACACGTTTGAAGATCTGCTGATGGATAAGGTTTCTGATGCACTGAATGAGACCCAGAAACGCCAGTACATCAAGGATCTGCTTCAGGAAATGCGTAAAGATGGAACACTGAAAGCAGTCGGGAAAACACGGGGTGCACGGTGGGTTCTCGCATCAGAGCACCAATCATGATTCCGAAGGGATCCATTCTCCGGTATCCATTTTTCAAGAGCGTTATTGGAGATCTATTGGAGGGTTATTGGAGAAATTTAATCCCGTTAAATGCCCTGAAATCGGAAACAGGGCATGCATACATTGCATACTTTGCATACAATGCATACAATGATTGGAGAATGTTGGATAATATTTCGGAAGTTAGACAATGAAAAATCCAACACCTACGAACCCGTCCATGATCAACACCCTCCTCTTCGAGCACTTCGCCACGCTCGCTACCGCACCGGATGGCATCGCCCGGCTGCGGGAACTGATCTTGCAGCTGGCGGTGCAGGGGAAACTCGGGACGCAGGATGCGAGGGATGAGCCGGCGAGTGTTCTTCTTAGAAGGATAGAAAAAGAGCGAATGGCAAACGAGGGAAAAAACAAAAAGGGAAAAACGCTTGCCCCGGTTAAGAATAGTGATGTTGGTTTCCAAATTCCTAACACGTGGGTATTGACCCGGTTAGGCAATATTGCCCAATACAATGCAGAGATAAAAACTTCTTCCGATGATATTTCCGACGATGCTTGGGTTTTTGATCTCGAAGATATTGAAAAGGAGGCTCTGTAGAAACGCACATGAACGGGCGTTCACACCCGAAGTATGAAAATTGCGTAAAATGAAATGTTTTTTTGTGGGCAGCCAAGACTGAGTGGATTTTAGGATCAAAATCCTGTTGTAGAAAGTAGTCCTTCCCGTACACCCGAATGCGTCCTGGAACGCGGATGGGAAATTGCCGTGTACAGGAATCAGCTGCCCACAGGATCAGTATGTCAACAGAGAGACGAAAAGTTTGTGGGATAGATGTACACAAAAAATTTCTTGTCGCAACGATTCTTGACCGAGAGGGAAAGAGTGAGACGAGGAGAATATCACAGAACACAGAATCACTTCTTGACTTACGCAACTGGATTGAATCGGAGCAATGTGATTCGGTAGCGTTTGAATCGACGGCAGATTACTGGCGATCGTTGTATCTTATTCTGGAGAATCATGTACCGGTTACCGTTGCGAATGCGCATCACATCAAACATGTTCCCGGAAAGAAAACTGACATAACAGATTCCCATTGGATTGCCCAGTTAGAGCTGAACAACCTGATTACGCCATCGAGAATATTTACCGGAGAGATCTATGATCTCCGTTCCCTAACACGAAGCAAGGAATTACTGGTTCAGAGCCGGACCGAACTCAAGAATAAAATTCACCATCTTCTCGATAGTACCAATATCCGGTTGTCTTCAGTGTTATCGGATTTATTCGGGAAATCCGGGTCGATAATCCTTAAAGGACTTGCACAGAACAAATCCCTGGACGCGATCATTGGGTCACTTCCGAAAAAAATGAGAGGCAACGCAGACATAATTTCTGCAGCATTACCTGCTTCAATCTCCCCGGTTGTTCTTGTTCTTCTTCAATCATACCTCAAGCTTGTTGATGATCTTGATGCCGAGATCAAACTTCTTGAAGGTAGGATCCGGGAATCTTTGGCAACCAAATCCCGGGAGTTCCAGATTATTACGTCAATTCCTGGCATTGGATTTATCGGCGCTTCAACACTTATCGCCGAAATCGGAAATATCCATGACTTCGACGATGCTGATAAACTTGCCAAATGGGCTGGTCTGACACCCACGGTTTACCAGTCAGCCAATGTCACCAGAACCGGTTCGATCACGAAACAAGGTTCCCGACACATCCGATGGATTCTCGTTGAACTTGCTCACGTCGCTATCCGATCGCCGGGCCGGATTAAATCGTTCTTCGAACGACTTATGCCGAAAAACGGATACAAAAAGGCTATCGTAGCGGTTGCCCGTAAAATGCTCCGGATAGTCTGGCATCTCCTGGTTCACGATGAACTATTCGTCGATGAGTTCCCCCGATCCAAACAGGTCAAATTCCCTAAACTTCCCAAGAAGATCCAAGCTATCGGTATCAACAAACTCATCGAAGTATTGTCGAAAGCTTCGGAACTTACTATCAGGGATCGGAATCAGGAAATTTTTCGGTTAGGGTTGAGTGATTGAAGATAGTTCTGCTCTGTAGAAAACCTAATCTAAAAGGGAGTTGTACCGACGACCGAAAGATCTAAGATACAGTGTCTCCTAACTTTGATGTGTCGTCAAAAAGAAAGGAGACAATTAAGAAATCAGCGAGCCGGA
>JBDKTL010000033.1:0-26605 GCA_039698055.1 Methanoregula sp.
CCGACACCCGACGTGAAGACCATCGGATCTTACCCCCAAAACACCCCCTTTTCTCCATTCACCCCCACTTCAGGTCACCTCAAAGGAGATCCGCCCACCAAAAGCCGCTATTAGCGTACATTTCCAAACCCGAACCATGCCGAATTCCGCCAAACGAAGCACATCCCGAAGTTTCCCAAAATTCGTGTGCCGGAATTCAGTGAATTTCTGCCAGAATGAGGGTCAAGGCACCTGCCAGCGGAAGAGGTCTCCGACGGAGACACAGGTTTGCGAAAGGGTAAGTCTCCCAATGATCCTGGGCCACAATAAACGATCTCCAAAACCCCCCTTCTTTTCACTGGACCCCTCCTATCCCCCACCCCCCTTCGGCTTTCCCCTCCCAAAAAAAATCCCGGCCCGGAGGTACCCCTCCCCCACCATGAGGTACCCCCCCGGCCCCATCACTCCCTCAGTGGCAGGTACCCCCCAAGGGGGGTGTGTCCCCCACAGGCAGGGGTACCCCTTAGGGGGTACCTCCCCTTTTTGCAGGCACATTGCCCAGAGTTCGCGTGCAACTCCGGCGATAACCAATGCACACGTGCGGACCTGTAACCGGGGGGTACCCCAGGAGGGGTACCTCCCTAAGGGCCAGACACCCCCCAGGGGGGGTATGTCCTTCTGGGGGAGGTACCCTGCCGGAGGGCCTGTCATACATGGGGAGGGACCCCCCCAGAGGGTACCTCACGTACGGGCAGGTACCCTCCCGACCCACCCCTCCCATTGTCAAAAGGGAGCCCCGATTGGCCGGCCCAAATGCCAGGTATCCCTCACCAGTTTACGACGGAAAATGCCGGTTTTCCCGGACACTGCTGGTGGTGGGTGCCGCCCGGAACAGGAGGGGTACCCCTTGGGGGGTACCTCCCTCAGTGGCAGGTACCCTCCGGCCCCGGCCAGACCCGGTGCAGATCGGGAGTGGTGGTGTGCCGGAAGTGCCGGAATATATTCCGGGCAACCCGGGCAGATGTAACCTTATGTCAGGAAAGTCTCATGAGAAATGTAGACAAAAAAAAGATCCCGGAAATGACCCTCAATGTACCTCATGTGCCCCGCGAATCATGTACGGGTGTTTCCCGCCATGATACGGCCCGTCAAAACCAAATGTCTTTAGTCTTTTAACCAGCTCTGTCCATGAGACCGGGGTAATCTTAAGCCCGGACACTTTGATCCAGCCTTACGACTTCTTCGATGGTGCAGTTATCTATCGGGGGAATGGGAAGTCCCCGTCGCAGGCGAACGATAATCCAGCCATCGATCACTTCTTTAAGGTTCGCCCGGCATTCTTCAAGGGTTTTCCCGGTCGCATAGACTCCTTCCAGTTCCGGGATCTCGCCGTAATAGGGTTCATCGTCGTCGATGAGCTCGTACCGGGCATGAGCAAGGGCTTTTTCAATATATTCAAGGATCATTTTTATCACCAGCTCCGGCAGGGTCCGGGTAATCCTGCCTGTTCAGGTTGATCTTTGTCTGGTCATCTATTAATTCTCTTCTTATCGAGGGATACTGCCCTTTACGGGATCACACCCACGCTCGTAAAAGCGCCGGTTATTACCCCTTTAGAGCCTGACCAGATGTTCACCCCCCACCCCATATCGGCCGTTCGTGGTAATCCACAACAAGGTCAGTTAAAATGGAAGACAAAATCCCTGAACTGCACCACACTGATTGGCCCACGATTGCACCGCCATGCGAGACCCGGCTAATCTCCTTTCATCATGCAACCCATAGGAGCCCTACAGCCGGATCGGGATTAATATTTTTACTAAAAGAAGAATTATTTACATATTTACCATTAATCAGCAATCCTATCTTAAAAAAAGGAGAACATGGCACACATCCACCGCATTTCCGGCAGTACTCAGTACCTGATTAACGGGACGCGCCCCATACAGGGAAAAAAGCTGGCGACCTTGGATGAAATTCAGCATTTCTACGATCATTACTCTGAGATTCTTATAGAAACTCAGACAACCATTTCCCGGCAACAGGATAAGATCATCCTTAGTTTGAGTGCCGACGAATTGCGACTGAACCGGCAATTACAGGATGCAGTTGCCGGTAAAACAATTGAAGTGGATAAAAATATTGATGATCTGAACCAGATGATCACTCTCGAAAAGCGTTTTTTTACGCGGACCGGTTACCGGTTACAACATTGGATCGCAGTTACTTTCCGGGATCAACATATCCATGCTCCCTATGCCGGTATCTCCCGTGAATTAGGTTCAATACGCGACCGAAAAAATACCCACATCAATAACAAGCAAACACTCATACAACGAGAATGCCATAACATCACAATCTCGTATGAATTCCTGAGAACAAACGAACCTTTTCTCATAGGTGCTCAGGGGGAAGAGGCAGTTATCGCCGCACTCTCACGATTACCCGATGAATTCCATGTTCTCAATGATGTAAATCTTCATTTTCAACGAGCTATCCATTGGCGGGAAAGAGATGAATACATCAAGAACTGCCAGATTGACCATATTGTCGTCGGGCCAACCGGTATTTTTCTTGTAGAAACAAAAAACTGGAAATCTTCAGATATCGAACTGAAATCTGACAACCTGAAATATCAGGTAAGGCGTTCAAGCCTGGCCCTGTGGTATTATCTTAAAGATTTTTACTGGAGAACCGAGTGGCCGAAAATCCGTAATGTTATCGTATCGATGAACGGCTCTCCTTCTGGCCGGAAACCGGATAAGTACATCGATATTGTAACACCGAATCAGTTGTGTAGTTATATCACAGCAAGAAAAATTGCCCTGTCCGATGCAGCTATTCACAGATTAGTTGCTTTACTTGCCCGGGATCGACATTGACGCCCACGATTCTGAATAATGGATTAGGACTTATAACTCCACCCAAGGGTCATGGCCCGGAATAACCGATCCCCAAAACCCCCCTTCTTTTCCCATCACCTCACCTACTCCCCAACCATTCAGAGATCCGCCTTCCAAAAGCGTACATTAGCGTTTTACACCGCCCCGCAAAATGCTCCGATTGGCGTAAATCACACCAAACCTCCGTTCCCTGAAAAAACTGAGCAAAAGTGTACCGTTTTTTGCAATAGTTCCGGAAAAGAGCTCCCCGGATGGACAAACCGGGCGTGTAAGATGGCCGGATTAGGGGTGCAGGATGCAGCCCCGGGGGATGTGATTCCGGCATACGTTTCCTTAAAAGAACGGGAGGGTGGCCCGGATGACAGGACCTTATGCCCCGTCACCGGGCATGTATGATCCACAAACGAAACACACCTCTGTGCAGGTTGTCATGACCAGTTGGAAAACCAGCACAGGCCCCGGAACCAGCAGGTGCAGCACGCACGTATGCAGAATCCCCGGGCACAGCGGAATTTTGTTTGCTTACTTCACCGTCATCGTTTTTGGGGAATATACCTGGCGTTGAGTGAAAAAAATGGTGCAGTAATGGTTTGATGACCCGGCAGGATAAGATCTCATTGCCTTATCAGTCTTAAAAAAATACAGCACTACCTAAGATACTGCCGGCAGTACCGGGAATTGTTCGGCCTCCCCGCATGACGCCGGCGGCATGAACGGGACAGGGATGCAGACACCGGGTCAGGAAACAATCGCAGGGAACACACCGATGAACACTCCACAGGAAACGGTCATGTCAAAAACGGCAGATGTCCCGGCAATGGACCGGAAGATCTGGTGGAAGATCATCCCGTTCATCCTTGTCCTGTACGTGATCAGCATCCTTGACCGGATCAATATCGGGTATGCCGCCCTGACCATGAACGCAGACCTCGGGATGGACCCGTTCCTCTTCGGCTTTGTTTCGGGAATTTTCTTTGTGGGCTACATCCTGTTCGAAGTCCCAAGCAACCAGATCCTTGCCAGAACCGGGGCCCGCATCTGGCTGTTCCGCATCATGGTCAGCTGGGGAATCATCGCCATGCTGATGGCCGTTGTCCGGACCCCGCTCGAACTGGGCATTCTCCGGTTTTTGCTCGGTGCCGCCGAAGCCGGTTTTGCACCGGGCCTCATCCTGTACCTCTCGTTCTGGTTCAGGAAAGAAACGATTGCAAAGGCTCTTGCCGTATTTTTTACCGCAATCCCGCTCGCGATGATCATTGCCTCGCCGGTGTCGGCGCTCATCCTCTCCCATGCGTCATGGTTCGGGATTGCGGGATGGCGGTGGCTGTTTGTGCTCGAAGGAATACCGGCCCTTGTCTTTGGCTGTGCGATCCTCGTCTGCCTCCCGGACCTGCCCGATACGGCGAAATGGCTGAAGCCTGAAGAACGGGCATGGCTCGCGGCCCGGCTTGACGGGAAACGGGTGCAGGCCGACACCGCAACAAAAATCCCGTTCCGGGAACTGGCCGTATTCCCGATGGCAGCGCTCCTCTGTGCGGCATCGTTTCTTGTCGGGCTCTTTTTAACCGGGCTCCTCTTCTGGCTCCCGCAGATGATCCAGAACTCGGGGCTGTCAGGCTCGCTCTCCGGTACCAGCCTGATCGTCATGATCCCCTACGGTCTTTCTGTCCTTGTCATGTATGCCTGGTCGCGGCATTCCGATCGCAGCGGGGAGCGCCGCCGTCACGTGGCGATACCGTTCCTTTTCGCAGCAGTATTTCTTATCGCATTAGCCCTCCCGCATGGCGGCATCGGCCCCGGGTTTCTCCTCCTCACCGGGGCAATCGCGGCATGTTATGCAGCTTACGCCCCGTTTTTTGCCCTGACACTCGATATATTCCCGCCAAATCTCCGGGCGTCCGGCACGGCTCTTGTCAATACCACCGCATCGGTGGGATCGTTCTTTGGCCCGGTGGTCTTTGGCCTTTTTGGCGGGCAGATCGCCGGCCCCCTGTCGGTCCTGCTGTTCTTCCTGCTCGGGATATCGCTTATTGCCTGTGCAGTCTGCCTGACGAGGAAGAGCAGGGCGGTGCCGGCTGCGGGATAAAAAAACCGTGAACCGGTTCACGCGTGAGAGATGAGCACGCTGATCCCCAGTCCGACAAACAGGACGCAGGTAAACCCGTCAAATCCCCGCTGCACCTTCGGGTTATCCCGTAACCGGTCAGCAATGGCTGACGCACAGAGGGCAACAATCATGCACCAGATCGTGCCGGTTACAAAAAAAGTACTTCCGAGAAAAAGAAATGATAATGATCCAAGATTTGCGACAGGATCGATAAACTGCGGCAGGAATGCCAGGAAGAACAGCGCCATTTTCGGGTTCAGCAGGTTCGTGAGCAGCCCCTGCCGGTAAATCTGCCAGTTCCCTTCCGCGGTATTTTGGAAACGGATGGCCAGAGGGACACCGCTCCTGCGGGCGATTGTCATGATGCCCAGCCAGATCAGGTAGATTCCGCCGGCAAGGCAGATGACCGTGAACGTGACCGGTGACAGCGCCAGTACGGAATAGAGCCCGATGGCAGCGGCAGCGATATGGATGATGCACCCGGACCCGATGCCAAGCACCGACACCATGCCTGCCACCCTTCCCTGCGTGATGCTCCGGCCGATAATGTACAGCGTGTCCTGGCCGGGGATAAGGTTCAATGCGATCCCGGCGAGAAGAAAGACAAAAAAATTCTGTGTCCCGAACATGATCTCCGGCAAACTGTTGTGAAAAAAATAGTCGGTGACAGCGATGATAACGCTGGCGTTGAGTGAAAAAAATGGTGCAGTTATCCCGGTCGTCACCACAATCGCGTGAACCCGGAGTCCCTCACACACTCACGGGGAGATCTGCACAAACCGGAAAAACGGGGTGGCGCAAATACGGGGCAGCCCCTCCGGGCATTAGTTCCGGTTTTTTATTTTCATGGTGCTCAACCGTAACCTTCATTGCCTTTCTGCTCCTGATGGGAACATATGCAGGATATTGTCAGCAGCAAAAAGATGGAAAACGGTATTGTGGTTTTCTGGGAAGAGAAGGGCGAGAAGAAAAACGAATCGTTCAATTACGCTGAACTTGTCGACATGAAGATCAATGCACTCGACCTGCTCGACCGCCCGAAGTCCTATAAGCTTGACAAGGCTGCACGCAAGATCGTCGTGCAGAAATAAGATCCGGACCCCCAAGAGAAAATAAAAAACAGCGGGCCGGCACCGGGACGACGGGTACGTTATAGCCTGAAAGAAACACTTTGGGCACTCTGTACGACGCTTCCGAGAACAATCCCACGGCATTTTTTTATCCCCGCAAACGATAAGTTGTCGTTGGTCATGCAATGAAACCGGACTTCGAACATATCCCGGCATCGTTAAAGGCGCTCGACCGGTGGGTGGTCTGGAAACGGGAGGACCGGAGCGGGAAAACGACCAAGCCCCCGTATGTCGCCGCCACCGGGCCGGAGCGCCACGCACTGGTCAACGTAAAAACGACGTGGCGGACATTTGCAGAAGCCGTGGCGGCGTCTGAAACCGGGAACTATGACGGTGTCGGGTTTGTGCTCGGGAACGGGATCATCGGGTTTGATTTCGATCATGCGACCGATGAGATGGTACAAGAAGCCCGGTCGCTTGGCACCTACACGGAGTGGAGCCCGAGCGGTACCGGGGTGCACGTGATCGGCCGCTCACCGCTGGTGGCAAAAGGCCGCAAAAAAGGCAGCGTGGAATTCTACGCGACCGGCCGGTACTTCACGGTCACAGGAAATATCGTGGCCGGATCCCCGCCGGATATTCTTGAGATCCCGGATGACCGGCTCCGTGCATTCTTAAAAAAACATTTTGATGAAGGATAGAAGTGCTGTAACAATGCGACAGAGTTGTCTGTAGGTAAACCGGTACGGGATCGTGATGTCCGGATTTTTTTATTTTTTATATCGGCCGGGACACTGCACACCCCGGTTTTTTCCCGGTTCCTTGCCGGGTACCCTTGTGACCCGCTCAGGAGGAATCCGGCAGGGAAGCAGACTCATTTTATGAAAAATCAAAAAAAAGGCTCCGGTAACCTGATGAGGGACGATGAAGTTGGTTAACTGTCGCGGGAAAAAATAAAAAATCCAAAAATAATCCATTCTATTTTTTATTTTTATCCCGTTTATTGGACAGCCATAACACATACGGAAAACCATGAACTTTTCTGCCAATGCCCAATTCGAATAACGCAAGTCTGATTTTTCTCTTAAAAGAATGGGGTTCTGTCGTGGCAATGATCGTTTCCCGGGTTATGGGATCTGTGGGCGGGACCAATGCCGGATGCATATGTCGATATTAATTTTTTTCCAGATAAATAATTGTGCAACCGGTGTTTCTCTTTTGTGTATCCCGCGCCGGTTACCAGATGTTTCGATCCCATGACAAGATAAAAAAAACTACAAAAAAGGGTCCGATAGGTTCGCGGTTGATTCACCACGTGAACGGCTGGTGATAAATGGCGGTTGATTAGAGTGCATATTTTGGTTTGGGCAAATAAAAAAATGATTACTTGTTGGTTGTCGGAGATGGAGCTAAGATCCCAGCCATAGCGCCAACAGCAGCAGAACCAATCGCAATTATTCCATCGGGAATTGTTTTACCCAATCCAACCAGAACTGAAACTGCAATAATAACCAGGAGTATACTAAAGCCAAGGAATAAGATTACCCATTTGTAAATATCTCCGTCCAGCTTTAGTTTTATTTTCTTTATTTCATCGCTATCATTTGAATTGGGTATGAGTCCAGAGTCAATACCCTTTATGGTAACTTCGCCACTTTCCCCAGCACCAGTTTTTGTTTTCTCAGTCATAATTTACCAATGGGGATATTTGCACATTACTATAAAAATCGATTGTTAATAATTTTCGATTATTCTAAAAAAATCAAAGATAACAAAAATATTAAAAAATTTCTAATTTTTCCGCGTCACAATCAATTGCCATGTAACAAGACTTCAAAAAATAAAATTAATATAGGGTAACACGGAAATATACTTCCATCCTGTTATATCAGCAGGATCATGCACGTCCGAGTCAAAACAACACACAGGTGATATCATGAAACGTGAAGAAGTGACAGAAAAAATTCTGGATGCAATGCGCGAAAAGAACCTGACGTTTGAGAAGGTCGCTGCGGCAATGGGTAAACACAAAATCTGGGTCGCGGCTGCCCTCTTTGGCCAGGCAAGTATGAGTGCGGACGAGGCAAACACGGTAATTTCTTTGCTGGGCCTTGATCCTTCCTGTGGAAAAATCCTGCAGGAATGTCCCTATAAGGGATCGCTTGATACCGTTGTTCCCACCGATCCGCTGGTGTACCGGCTGTACGAGATCATGGCCATCTACGGTGTTCCGATGAAAGCAGTCATCCATGAAATGTTCGGGGATGGCATTATGAGCGCTATCGATTTTGAGATTGATATCAAAAAGAAAGCAGATCCAAAAGGAGATCGCGTAATTATCGAGTTAAACGGAAAATTCCTTCCCTACAAGAAATGGTGATCCGCACCGGGCAGGACCGGTTGGGGATATGAACGGTTCTTCGTACCGGAACCGGATATCCTGTGCGAAAAACCGGAGTTTTATTTTTTTTACACAGAGGCGCACCAGACGGTTTTTTCCAAAAAGAAATCCCGGACACAAAAATCCTGCACTCTTTAAAAAATACAAAATGATAAATATATACCTCCTGTTCTCGTAAACAAAATTAATTAAAAAACAGCAGGTTTCCCCCAGCAGGATTATCCACACGGCATCTTCCCGTGGATTTTATTTCATCCTGTTGTCACCTGCGGGTCGTGTTTCCCACCATTTCGGCCGGAGTACCTATGATAAAAAAAATACTGCCCTGCATCATTCTTGCCATGCTCGCGATGATCGTCCTGTTGAGTGCGGGATGCATCGGCGGGGATTATGTCGCCAACCGGGATATTGTCATCATCAGGCTGGGTCCGGACGGGGCGACGGAATGGACACGATCCATCGATACAGGATATGACGATTCCGCAAGCGACTTTATCCAGACCGCAGACGGGGGGTTCCTGATCGGTGCGCAGAACACCAGCGGGCGGTACGGCCCGTCCCATTCCCGGCTGCTCCGGCTCTCAGCGGACGGGCAGGATCTTCGGGTGTATCCGCTCGCACAAAATTATGGCGAACTGACATCGCTGATCCAGACCCGGGACGGGGGGTTTGCCGCCATAGCCCGGGAAGGAGAGGTCATCCGGGCCGGGCCTTTTGGAACCCTGCTCTGGGAGACCAGCACCGGCCTCACCAGTGCGATGACCATCCTTGAAACGGCCGGGGGGAGCATCGCTGTTGCCGGTGTCCAGCAGGATTCAATCCCGTTTGGTCAGGTGCCGGTCTACGATCAAAACGGTACCGTCTCTTCACGGCCACCGTTGCCCGGTGAGGTGCAGGTCACTCCCGGCTGCCACGAGACCCATATCCCGGCGGGCGACCGGCAGATTGCGGTAACAGAATGCACGGTTCCCGTCGATCTGATCCAGCAGGCCGCGGTCGTTGTCCTTGATGCCGGGGGAAACCTGTCGTGGAAAAAATCCTATGGGGCCACCGGCACGACCAGTGCGTGGTCGATGAAAGAGGCGCCTGACGGTAAAGGATTCCTCGTGGTGGGATTTGAGACCCTGCGAAATGAGGGGGTGAACCGGACAAATTATATTGTTGCGCTCGATCTCGAAAGGAACGGGACGGTCCTGCACGCAACACGGTTTGACCGGATCGAATATTTCACCGCCGCTCATATCCGCACGGCGCCCGGGGGGTATGACATCCTGTACACGAATACGACCATTGAGGATGGGCATTATGCAAACCGGCCCGCACAGGTCCATTTCGATGCCGGGACCGGGAACGTTACCTTCAACCATCTTCTCGATTCGGGTGTTGTGGTGACATGGACCGGGGACGGGGGGTATTTTACCGCGGGTTTTGACGGGTACAGCGAGGATGTCTACGCCAGGTCAGACACGCACCGGCTCCATGCGGTGTACCTCAATCCTGACGGGAGCCGGGCATGGGACCGGGAGATCCCCGGGGTTACGGTCAATTATATAGAGAAAGTGATCCAGACGTCCGATGGCGGGTACGCAATCCTTGCCCTGAAGGAAAATTACTGAATGGTTACCGGGTCCGGTGATAGTAAAAAATAACCCGGCCGGCCTGCACGAGAACGGGACGCATAAGGCGGGGGCACGTTTCGTCCTGATGCGTCTTTGTGCTGATGACGAAAATTTTTTTACCGGTTTCCCATGCAGCCATCGCTCCCCGATCCGGTTGCCGGGATTTTCATGCCGGCACGCAGCCCGGGATCTTTTTTTTTTAATTCCATGAGTTCAGGGCACCGGCTCTCCACAGGTACAGCCGGCCCGTGGCGGTGCTCATCCCTGCATGAATACACCGGCTCGTACGCTGTGCGGGAAAAATGATAAATACAATTAATCATACAAATATGATAAGTATGAAAAATATGAAATGTGGGGTAGATGATCTGGTGAGCGATATGATTGCGCCGCGAGAGGAGAAGACCAAGCACCTGTTTGGCAGTGTAAAAGTCGGCGAGCGCGGGCAGGTTGTCATCCCCAAGGAAGCCCGGGATATCTTCGACATCAAGCAGGGAGACATCCTGCTCGTCCTTGGCGATACTGAACGCGGGATTGCGCTCGTGAAAGCAGATACGATCCAGGAATTCGCCCGGAAAATCCTTGACAGTACAAGCAGGCCGGACGAATAATACCGGAACGGGGATTGTCATGAAAATTGTTGTACTCAACGGAAGCCCGAAAGGCGACATCAGTGTCACGATGCAGTACGTGGCATATATCCGGAAGAAATTTCCGGACCATGCCTATGAAATCCTGAATGTGGCGCGGGACATAAAGAAGATCGAGAAGGATGGCGCAGCCTGGGAAAAAATTATCGGCAGTATGCGATCGGCAGACCTCATCATCTGGTCATTTCCGCTCTATTACATGGTCGTCTGTGCCCAGTACAAGCGGTTTATCGAACTTCTCTTCGAGAGGAACGCACAGGATGCCTGTGCCGGGAAATATGCCGCATCACTCTCAACGTCCATTCACTTCTTCGACCAGACCGCTCACGCGTACATCCACGAGATCAGCGACGATCTCCGGATGAAGTATCTCGGGTTCTATTCTGCGGAGATGCACGATCTCCTCAAGGTGGAGGAAAGAAGCCGGCTGGAAAAATTTGCCGCCCTCCTTATCACCGCAGTACAGGAAAAGATGCCGGTCCAGCGGGAGAACCCGCCGATCGTCCGGCAGACCTTCGCGTATGTTCCGGGAACAGAACCTACAACGATCGCGACCGGCACAAAAAAGGTCGTCATTCTCACGGACGATGACGGCAGTTCGCCCAACCTCGCGGCAATGACCGGCCGGCTCAGGGAAAGTTTTTCCGGCTCTGTTGAAACGATCAATCTCCACGATCTGGATATCCGGGGAGGGTGCCTTGGCTGCTGCCAGTGCGGCTATGACAACACCTGTGTATATACCGACGGGTACGTGGACTTTTTCAAAAACAGGCTGGTGCCTGCGGATATCATTATCATGGCAGGTTCGGTGCACGACCGGTACCTCTCGTCAGCATGGAAGCAGTTTTTTGACCGGAGTTTTTTCAAAGGGCATACCCCCGGACTTACCGGTAAACAGGTTGGCTTTGTGATCGCCGGCCCCTTTAACCAGTGCCGGGCCCTCAAAGAAGCGCTCCCGGCATGGGTGGACAACAGCGGCTGTCGTGCGCTGTTTGTAACTGACGAGGTCGGGGAATCAGGTGAGATCGATGCCCTGCTCGATGCAATGGCAGAATGTCTCGTACAGGGTGCCAAGGCCGGGTACATTCCCCCGCACACGTTCTACGCGGTCGGCGGCCACAAGATTTTCCGGGACAGTATTTACGGGGGGATGAGACTTGCATTCCAAGCAGATTACCGGTATTACCGGGAGCATGGGATGTTTGATTTCCCGCACGCAGATTTTAAGACCCGGTTATTCAATGTGGTCTTTATCCCGCTGACAAAAATTCCCGGTTTCCGCAAAAAACTGTTTGCCGATATGAAAAAGCACATGATAGAACCCTACGAACCCGTGCTCAGGAACGCGTGAATATTTTTTTGGGAGTACCAGGTTCATGAAAATTACCGGCATTCTCCCGGGGTTTCTCCCGTTGATCGTCTATGGGGTTCTTGCAGGGAGTTCTGTATCGAGCGTGATCATCGCACTATGTGCGGCAGCGATTGTCACGGTTCTTGCCGGTTTTGCCGATCTCAAAAAGGGCATGATTCTTGCCTGGACAAATCTTGTGCTGTTCTGCTCCCTGTTCGTTGCGACCGGGCTGCTGGGCATGACCGGGATAATTCCCGGTATGGGAATTATTATCTATGCAGTACTTGCAGCAGTCACGTTTGGATCGATTGTCGGGAGAATGCCGTTCACCCTGCAGTATGCACGGGAAATGGTGGACCGGGCGCTCTGGGATAACCCGGCATTTGTCCGGGTGAATATCCTGATGACCGGTGTCTGGGGCGGGGTCTTTTCAATAAATCTCCTGCTGGACTGCATCGCGCTGGCAGAACCGGAACTGGCACGGGGGGTTATCCTGCCGGTCACCTATGTCGTTCTTGCGGCCGGAATTATTTTTACCATCTGGTACCCGGGACATATCCAAAAAAAACATTTGCAGGTGCCCGCTCCCGGCAGTAAATGATACATAAATATTTTTTTTTATGGCGAATCGGGTCGTTATCCCACGGGCCCCCACTCAACCCAATCCGGGCGCTTTGATAAAAAAACTGGCGAGACATCATGACGTAAAACCCCCCGGGGCGGAAAACGCGATATCCCGATCCCCGTCCTCCATTAAATCCCGCGTGAGCCCGGAGCCCCCGGCCATTTTTTTTTAAAGAGCCACACCCAAGCCACAACGAGAGCCCATTAGCCTTACGAAAAAAAAAATCCCACGCCCCGGAAAAAATAGGGGCTGGATGTGGGGAATTCGTCAGAGCGCAAGAGACACAAAGAGCAGGAAATACAGGGCGATGGAGAGCGGGGGGATGACCCGTATCGACCAGAAATTGATCGTTTCAACCCGGGCGGTCTCGCCGGATTCCGTGAATTTCAGGATAAGGATACCGGAAAGAAGCACCATGACCAGCGTCGCGTACGTGATGATCATGAACAGGTCAAGGAAGGTCGCATAGGCTACGGCCGGGATATCGTCAGCGATGCGCCAGTGGATGAGCACGGCAGCAAGAAACATCGAGGCGTTCAGGCCAAGCCGGGAGGTGCTTTTCATCAGCAGCGACGAGAGCGAGACGATGATGATGAGCATGAGCGGGAGGAAGAATTTCAGGATTGTTGACGTGACATCCCGTTCGATGCCGTAATCAAAGATTACCCGGGAGTAGGGGATCTCGTTTGCGACATACGAGCTGTTCGTGACAAACGACCGGGTGCCGGTAAATTTCCACCCGGGGAGGTCTGCCTCGGGACTGATGCTGCTTGTTGCCGGGTCCGCGACAAGAGTCATCTCCTGCATATTTTTAATTTTTGGCTCCATCTTAACCGAGAGGGTATCCCGGTCAAAAGGGTAGCGGCTGAGGTCGGGTTCGGCGGTCAGGACGGCAACAATCCGGTACTCTTTTTTCGTTGGGGTGTCGATAACCGGGCTGACCGATGTGATCATCCCGTTCATCAGTTCAAAATCATCAATCGATACGGGAGAGCCGGATGAGAGGTCAAGGTAATAATCAGCCCCGACCGTACCGGCGGTTACGTCAAACCGGTTGAAGTCAACAACATAGATGGTGACATTGACGATTTGGGGGCCGGTTGCGGCGGATTGCCCGGACAGGTCCGGGCCTGCCCCGGCAGAAGCGGGAACCGCGATCAGGATGATGGCGATGGCGACAAACAGGAAATACCGGGTGAGACTGCCGGGCCCTGCACACGACCGGCCTCCGGCACGCCCGGTTTTGCACCCCGGGTTTTGCCGGTGACAGATGCTCTCCACACTCATATAAAAAAATAGGTGCGGGGGTATATAATGGAAGGCATCTTTTCTCCTCCCGCCGGCTCCACCGGGTACAAGTTATCGCCCGGGGGATCGGACGCGGGAGTTTTTCGTTCAGGTCGTACACGAAAAACAGTACTCCCTGCCCGTTTGCCCGTATATTCCGGGTCTGCCGGTCGTGGAGTTCGTGGCCGGTACGGGGACAAGTACAGCTGAAGCAGCCCATAAAAAACCAGTAACAACGGTGCCAAAAAATAAAATGTGAGGGAAGTTTCCTGATGATATAGCCGCTTGTAGACGTTTTAGGCCGGGAGCCTGCGGTTCTTCCAGAGTGTGTGCATCTCGTAGATCACCAGCAGGAGCAGAGTAACTGCCGCCGCAATGATAAGAGCCGGTATGACGCTGTTACCGGCCAGCATTGATGCCGGCGCAACAGAACCGGGATGGATGGACCCCGAAATCTGCAGGGGAACGGACGGCAACCGGAAAAACGGCTGGATGAGTGCACCACAGAATACGATCGCAAAGATCCCAAGAGCGGCGCAGTATTTCATCAGGGTCCGCTGGACGTCCGCGATGCTGTTCATGTTGGGAGCGACGATAAAAACCTGGTTTTTCAGCCGGTAGATCTTGACTTTTTTCCCTTTTACACTGTAGCGCGTATTGGAGATCTCAAGAATGCCGGCATGCATCAGGTTTTCAATATGGTATTTTGCCGCGTTGATGGACATGTCAAGCCGCTGTGCAATATCGGACAGCCGAAGCGGCCCTTCAAGGGAAAGGAGCTGGACGACCTCACCGGCGTTCTGGTTGGATATCGCCTTGACAATATTCTGGGCTTTTTCCTGCCCCGGCTCAAGAAAGATTACCTCATCGGTCATCATGAGCGACTTTTCAGCTGACAGGCCCCGGCCGCTGCCGTCACCACATCCGTTCATGCCAGACTCATAATCCGTTGTCCGCCGGATAACTCCTCCGCCGTCATGTACGTCTTCCATGAGACACCTCCGTGGTTATTGGTTCGTGTACCCCGGTTGTTTCCGGCAGATTCCGTTCCTCTGCCGGGCACCGGGATTTATTGCATGATCCGGGCAGCTGCCCCGGTATCACCATTACACTCTGCACTCTATTTTTATTTCTTGCTGGTTCGCCATAAATAGCCGCTGATAACTGAAAAAATAATTTCACTCATCTTCCCAAAGGTTTCGCATCATGTATCCCCGGCCTTATTACCTTTAAAAAACCGGATAGATGTACACGAGATCTGCCGGCCTCGTTCCCCCGGGTTTCCGCATTACCGGGGACGGGGCCGGCCGGTGAATGGAGACCTGCACATGGAGATTGTCCTTATAATTGCCTACTTCCTGCCGATTCTCTTTCTTATGGCATTTATCGGGCACGAAGGAAAAAAATTCCTGGTATGGCTCCTCTGGGGATTTCTCGCATCCATTCCCGTCATCATCCTGTACCCGGTTGTCACCCATGCCCTGCCTGCCCTCTGGTATCCCTACCTGACCGTATCCCCGGTTCTCGAAGAATTTTTCAAGGCGCTGCCGATCGTCATTTCCGCAGTCATCGGCATAAAAAACAGCGATCGGAACCTGCTTGCCTGTGCGATGGCTTCCGGGATCGGGTTTTCCATCGTTGAAACGTGGCTGGTCATCGATCCTGCCATGCTCCAGCTCACGCTCGGGAATGTCATGAGCGTTCTTGCCCGGTCGTTTTCAACCTCGCTCATGCACGGGTGCACGACCGGGATCATCGGGTATGGCATTGTCATAACCCGGAATTTTGACCGGGGGGCGCTTCCTGCCCTCGTGTTCGGGTTTTATACCCTTGCCGTGACCACCCACGCGATGTACAACCTTTTATCGGTATACTACGGCGAGATGGGGATCATCATCGACATCATCTTCCCGGTGGTCTTCTTCTTTTTCCTGCTCGCCTGCTACCATGTGGATCTCCCGGGCCTCTTTAAAAAAAGGAGTCTGGCCTGGTAGGTGCCCGGGTGCCATAAGGGTACGGCAGATTCGTGCAAATTTTTTTGTCGACAGGGCCGGTTAATCCGTGCGGGAATCAAGATACGTAAAAAGTCCCAGCAGGATCAAAAGAAACGACAGGACATCGAGCGGACTGACAATATTCAGGAAATCGTACACGGAGAGCGGGTTTGCCGGCAGGGATATTACGACCATCCTCCACGCCTGCATGGTGCCAAGAGTTTCCCGGAGCACGTAGATAACCGACGCACAAATCCAGAGGCAGGTACCGGACCAGAGCAGGGGAAACCGGTAAACCGCGTGCACGAGCGCACGATCCAGAAGCAGCGCCATGATCAGGACCTGGAACACCGCGAGCGTGGCTGCAAGAGTCAGGCCCGATAATCCAGGAACAAGGAGGGCCACGATCAAAAAAAGCCCCCACGCTGCGATCCTTAATCCCGCCGGGCAGGGTCGTTTGGGGAATTCCATCCGGAATGCGACGATAAAAAAGAACATGAAGCCTAAGAATCCCAGTTCGGACACGCTGAAGAATTCCTGTGCCCGGCCAAGAGCGACCGACGAAAGGTACCAGAATGTATTGGACAGGGCAAACCCGAGAAAGGCAAATGCGGCAAGGAGTAAAATGATCCGTTCCGACCAGCTGCGGTACGCGTACAGGCACCAGCCCATACAGAAAAGGGCAATGCCCCCCTCAAGAAAATTGCCGTAAAACCGGTACGTATCCGGGGGGATAACAAAAAGGAGCGCCAGGAAAAATACCGTAAGCAGGACGACACCCCACACGAGCTGGTACACCCGGCCGGGAACACCATCGTTGTGAGCAAGTCCTGCCGATCCCGCATTCATCTGTTCTGAATAATTCTCCTGTGTCGGGTTTATAGGTACAGGTTCCGGAAGAATTTAAGAAATGATTTGGAAAAAAACGGTATGGTGATGGACACTACTTAAAAAAAATTGCCTCTAAACCGGCCACACCACTTTTTTTTTAAAATCCCGCCGGGTCCTGTGCATCCCAGCGGACTTTTGCCTTCTGCACCAGCAGCCACGCCGGGATCGCAAGGACAATGGCAGAAAGGGCAAAATACGGGTTTGCAAAGGCAGCCGCGGTGAAGACCGTGAGCGCGATACCCACAAAAACGAGGTACACAAAGAGCACCTTTACATCGTACACCAGCACGCTTGGGGAGAGCCCGCAGAGCCAGGCCATGACACCGACCGCATAAAACGAGACCGAGATCGCGAGCACAACGGCCGGGACAAGATAGGCAATCTCCCCGGATAGGATCGCTACGACCGCGATAAATGCGCCCGGTATTACCTGGAGAACCGAGAACGTCGTGAGTTTGCTTGAGATCAGCGTGCTGACGGCCACCGGCAGGCAGGCGTACGGTCCAAACGAGTCAAACATCGTCACCCACGTGTACATCGTCGATGCAATCACGCCGGTGGTAATGGCGAATATGAAGAGCAGGCCGTGGGGCGGGAAGAACGAGCCTAACAGGGATAAGAAGAACCAGATCACCACGAGGGGGAGGAGGAACGAAAAGATTGCCTGGCCGATCATGCTCCCGCTCCGGTACAGGTCGATGGTGTCTTTGGCGGCGAGCGGGGGATTGGGCAAAAACGAGAACCGGTTCACCAGGGGCGCAAACGCGTCCTTGTAGATCTTCTCCGATCCCACGGATTCAGGATTGAAAAGAACAATCGCGACGGCGAAAAGGAGAGCAAGCACGGCGCAGGAGACAAGCATGTTCACCCACGAGAACGCACTGTAGAGCAGCAGCGGCGGGAAGAAAAGCGCCGGGTTTGTACCGGTCACTACAGCACAGCCTCCAATACCGAGGCCCAGAGCCAGCAGTACGACCAGGAGTAATGGCCGTGACCGGGCGTAGACTGCCGAGAGGAAGAAGACCCCGCAGAGCCCGAAGAGGAACGCAAGGGTGAGCGTGAGGAGCAGGAGCAGGGCGCTTGCGAGCGGGACGCCCGTGAACGGCGAGGCGAGGATGTACCCGAGCCCAAGCGGCAGGACCCAGAGGAAGAAGTAATAGATGGTGTCCTTGACGACGAAATTTGTGAAGATGAACCGGTCGGAAAGCGGGAGGGACCGGGCAGAGTACGAGAGCAGACTTGCCTGGCCGAAGCGCCGGTTCATCATCTCGTTGCCCAGCAGGCCAAACCCCCCGACCATGATCCCGAGCATCAGGTAGTTTGCGTGGATGATGATCGTGAGGTCGCCGGCATGAAGCGTCGCCCGCATCAGGGGAACGAGAAATGCGCCCATGAACGCGATCCCGAAGATCATGACCGGGAACATGGCAAACGAGAGGCTGCCAAACATCGTGGAGTGGACCCGCCATTCCTCCTTCATCATCGCTATGAAGAGCTCAAACATGGCAATCCTTCCGGACAAGCGAGAGGAAGAACGAGGGCAGGTGCTCGCCCCGTGCGGTAAGTTCCGCGACAGGACCGGTATGGAGCAGCGTGCCCTTGTGGAGGATGGCAAATCCCGAACAGATCTCTTCGGCTACTTCGAGAATATGGGTCGAGATAAAGATCGTCTTACCTTTTTTGACATACCCGGCAAGATAGTCCTTGACCAGATCCTGCATAATCGGGTCGAAGTTTATCAGGGGCTCATCGATCAATGCGAGCCGTGGTTCGTGGATGAAGGCCTGCGTGAACATCAGTTTCTGGCGGGTGCCCCGCGAGAGATCCTTGCAGAGCACGTTTTTCTTATCGGCAAAGTCGAGGAATTCAAACCACCAGTCCGCCTTTGTCTCAATGTCCGGGATCTTCCTGACCGCCGCAACGAACTCGAGGTATTCCTGCGCAGTGAGAAAACTTGGCGGGGTCTCCTGCTCAGGGATGATTCCCACCCGCTCCCGGACACCGACCGGGTCGGTTACTGCATCTACGCCAAGAACGGTGGCCGTGCCACCGGTCGGCCGGGTCTGGCCGGTCAGCATCTTGATCATGGTGGTCTTGCCGGACCCGTTTGGCCCGAGAAGACCAAAGAGCGCTCCTTCCTCAATTGCGAGGTTCACGTGGTTTACGGCCTGTACATCGCCATACGTTTTTGTTAAATCCCGTGCTTCGATTACTGTTGTCATTCCATCACTCCGTTAAAATCATTTGCTTTTCCTGGTGCGGCATCTCGTTGTTTTTGTCTCTTCTTTTCTTCATGTGCCCTTTTCGGCCTTCATCCCGGCAAAAATATAATCCAGACCTTCGTTTACGATCTTCTCGCGCCGGGCAGGATCGTGTTCGGCATATGCCCGGGCGATCAGGCCGGAGAGAGACGACGCCATCATGCAGAACAGGAGGCCCGGGTCGATAGTGCGGATCGTGCCCATGCGGATCCCGTCCTTGACGATGTCCTGCAGGAAGAGAAAGTGGGACATTCCCTCCTCGTGGGCATTTGTTGAAACAAAGGGAGAATGGGCAAACTGTTCCATAAATTTCTGCTTTGCGGGATTCTGTATCCCCCACTTGACTGCATTGAACCCAATCCGGCGGAGCTTTGCTAGCGCAGTCTTCTCAGGATTCACGTCACGGCACATTACCTGTGCCGCTTCACTCTTGATCCTGCGGTAGAGCGTGTCAATCAGCTCCTCTTTGGTGGTAAAATAAAAAAAGAGCGTACCGGTTGCAACACCGGCCTCTTTTGAGATCAGCGACGTCGGGGTGCCAAAAAATCCCCGTTCGGTGAAAAGGGTAAGCGCTGTTGCAAGGATCTTCTCCCGGTTGTCGGATGACTTTTTGTCATCATCGTCCGGTACTGTGGCCGGTTTCCGGGGACCGGATCGTTTTTTCTCAGTTTTTTTCATCATTTTCCTCCGTTTCCCAAATGAACCATTATTCCATCCTTACCTGGATTATTTCAGGTTCCCTTAACCATCGTTCCTCCTGCATGAAGCAGGGCCGGATTATTCCTTGACCGTGGAAGAGAACATCAGCCTGACCAGCGGGAGCATGATCTTCGTGCGGAGCCCGCCTAAGGTACTCCGGACTTTTTTAAGTTCTTTTGGTATCGCAATCTTCTGGGGACAGGCTTTTGCACACTTCCCGCAGTTCCGGCAGAGAGATGCATCGGCCGGTGCTCCCATTCCTCCCATCAGCTGCATGCCATAAAACCCCCGGGTCATCATGCGGCTTGTGCCCATGTGGTAGTCGTTGTACAGGGAGAAACACTGGGGGATATTTACGCCGAAGGGACAGGGCATACAATAGGCACAGCCGGTACAGCCCACTTTGATCAGTTTCCTGTACGCGGCTGCCACTTTTTCCATGGTTGCAAGTTCATCGGCAGTCATGGAGCCGGGCAGGGCATCTTCGCAGGTTTTGATGTTCTCTGAAATATGGTTCTCATCATTCATGCCGGACAGGACAACGGTGACTTCAGGATGGTTCCAGACCCAGCGGAGTGCCCACGCGGCTGCGGACTGCTGTGGTGTGGCATCGCGGTAGATCTCTTCGACTTCTTTGGGGAGTTTTCCGGCAAGCATCCCGCCCCGGAGCGGTTCCATGACCATGACCGCGATATTTTTCGATGCTGCGTAGCGGAGTCCCTCGGTCCCGGCCTGGTTTGTTTCATCGAGGAAATTGTACTGGATCTGGCAGAAGATCCAGTCATAGGCATCGATGATCTCCGTAAATGTCTTGCGGTCACCGTGGAAAGAGAACCCGGCATTCCTGATTTTTCCGGCAGCTTTTGCCAGATCCAGGAATTCGAGGACACCCAGTTCCTTTAACCGTTTCCAGTGACTTGCTTCGAGCCCGTGGAGAAGGTAATAATCGATATGATCGGTCTGGAGTTTTTTGAGCTGGATGTCGAGGATCCGGTCCATGTCGTCCCGGGTTTTTACGCTCCATGGCGGCAGTTTGGTGGCAAGTTTCACCCTCTCCCGGTAACCGTCCTTAAGCGCCCTTCCCAAAAACCGTTCGCTCTCGCCGCCATGGTAAGGAACTGCGGTATCGATATAGTTGATACCGTTGTCGATCGCATCGCGGATCTGCCGGGTGGCTCGTTCTTCATCAATACTCATTCGCTTGGTTGGAAGCCGCATTGCGCCAAAGCCCAGTGCGGATAATTGATCGCCGTTCTTGGGTACGTGCCGGTACTGCATGGATATCACCGCCGGTATTGTCAGGTTCTTTTTTTTGATTTGCCAGAATGGATGAAATAGACTGACTAGTCAATTTGTTGCAGGTACTACCATTAAAACTTTTTTATGCACCGGCAGCATCCCAGCCCATCGCCAGCCATGGGAGGCAATTTTTGTGCAAATTCAGATCATCGTTCTTTATCGACAGGTTGCAACCCGGTATCTCATGCCGGGCGTTCACTGTTCCCTTGCCGGGCAAAACGGGCGGAACGGCAAAACCCTTAATAGCCTTTGTCGATGTAATGATGACACTGAGGATTTACCATGGTGAAACTGACCGATCAGATCAAGGAATCGCTTGCAGGAACAAAGATTGTGTTCTTTGCAACATCTGCACGAGACCACACGCCAAACGTCGTTCCGATAGGGGCATTCAAGCTTCTGGATGACGAAACGCTGCTTATTTCAGACCAGTTTTTCAACAAGACGCTCCAGAACCTCAAGGAGAACCCGAAGGTTGCCATATCGTACTGGGGAGAGAACGGCGGGTACCAAATCAAGGGATCGGTGACCCTCCACACCAATGACGAGGTCTTCCGGCAGGATGCGGCGTGGATGAAAGAGTTCAAACCAAACCTTGCTCCAAAGACTGCTGTAATCATGAAGATTTCCCATGTCTACCATGTCAAACCCGGCGCAGATGCCGGAAAGAAAATACTCTGATCTTTTTTTTATTTGAGCCGCACTCAGCGCAAAGATTCCGGGGGAGTTTGCCGTTTGTGCCGGAGTTCGGTGCGGCATATTCCGGATAATTCCAAAAAAGATTACGTGATTTCTCTTTTTAAAAAAAAATTAACCCGGCAAAAACCCGTTTCTAGTTGATCCTCTGTATCCTCCCGTCAGATGTTTCATTCACCGGTTGCGGCATTGACCCCACGTAAGCAACAAGGGCATCGACATCATCCGGCCCGTACGTCATATTCTTTCCTTCGGTAAATGTCGTGTACCCATCACCGCCTCCGGCGAGATAATCTGTCAGGGAAACGGTGTAGCTCGTGGTCGGGTTTAACGGGACACCGCGTATCTTCACTTCAGTCACCCTGCTGCCCGCAGGTTGTGCGGCATCCCAGGTATACACCAGTCCCGAGACAGCGAGATTGTGCGGGGGGATTGGCGACTCCCACTGCCGTTCGAGTACCTGAAGGATCTGTTCGCCGGACAAGGTCACGGACAGGATTGTGCCGCCAAACGGCTGGATGGAATACAGGTTACCCCACGTAATATTTCCTGCTGACAGGTCTGCACGAAGGCCCCCGGAAGTATCAAATCCCCCATCGGCGTTCATCGCGGCCCGCTGCCCGTCCGCAACCAGATCCCCCAGCGCCGATTCCCCGGCAGGGGTCTGGTCCCGGGTAATACTCATGGCAGCAACGCTGATCATCCGGTTCACTACAGGGCCAAGGACATGTTCGTCCGCTGCAAGGAACGCACTCGCAGCGGGATCCGGGCTGGTGCCGGGAGGCTGGTCCGCATAGGTCGGGATAATCCGTGCGGATTTCTCCACAATATCGCCGCTTGCCCGGTCGATCGTGAGATCGATATCGGCATACCCCATGCTGTACATGTACGCCTGCGTGACGAGCACAGGGTTACCTCCGGCATTTGCCAGGTAGGCGTTGGTAAACTCATGGGTATGGCCGGACAGCACGACATCGACATCGCTGTCAAGACGGGGAATAATCTGGGCCACCCGCCCGGTCACATTCCCGTTCGCCCGCGTCGGGCCATCGTACGGGGTCTGGTTCCCGCCTTCATGAAGAAGGACAACGATTGCATGAACACCCTGCTTCTGGATTTCCGGGATATACCGGTTGATGGAATCAGCTTCGTCCAGAAACGTCACACCCTCGACTTCGGCAGCGTTCTCGAGCATGGGTGTGTTCTTTGTATCTGCGCCAATGAAGGCAACAGGTACCCCGCTGACATTTCGCAGGGTATAGGGTGGAAGGACCGGCGTATTGTTGACCGTCCAGATCACGTTTGCGCAGACATAACCGATTTTCGTGCCGGGGTACGGATCAACAAGGTGGGTAATATTTGTCGCCCCATTCCCCCCGTATATTTTTCTCAATAGTTCCGGTACGCCTTTATCAAACTCATGGTTGCCCGGTGTCGCAACCATATTACAGGAGGCATCAGGGGAGCCCGACCCGAAACTACAGTACTGATTTGCATAACTGTTGAAAAACAACAGTGTCGGCTCGTCAAGGAGCAGCCCGGACTCCGGAGGCGATGCCCCGACGACATCCCCGGGCAGGGCAATGATGGTGCCACCTGCATCCCCGGATGCCATCGCCGATTTGAGATAGGAAGCAAGGACCGGTGCACCCCCTGCCGGGCGTTTGTTGAGTTTCTGTCCCGGGGGGAGCTGCCCATGGAAATCGTTTACCGCGAGAATTTTTACGTGAACAGCGGAGTTTGCAGGCGATACCGGGACAGGGCCGGGAAGATACAAGGAGAGTAAAATTGGTGCCAGTATGAGAACACAGAGGATGCAGAGCCCTATTAAGATCTGCAGCCCGAGGGGGATCCTGTCCTGCCGGGAATCGGGTGCCATAATACTGGATCTTTTACCGGTGATCATTTAAGTGTTGAGTTTTCTCAAGGAGCAGACGGGGGTACCGGTTTTAAACCCCATTTCCCTTTGTCCTGTGCCCGGCCAGATCCCCGCCATTCCCCTGAAGATACCGGGAGGAGTTCGGGCAGGAATTTTCCCGGGGGTTCTTGTATGGATATCCAAAACCGGATGCTATCAGGACAGTCGGACAATCGCCCGGGTGGTTGATGCGTTTGTTCACCGGAGCCCCGGCCGTGGGAAGACGATTAAAAAAAGATTAAATTCAGCCGGTATAAGGTTCTCCCTGATCGCATCCGTATGGATCCGGTACTTGATCTTTGACAGGTTGCGCCGGATATCCCAGCCAAGCTGTTTACGCTCTTCATCCTTGAGTCGCTGGAATTCCTTGATAAGATAAAGTTTGAATTCTACTGAGATCCAGGACGCGAATTCGTATGCGATATCCTTGTGGGCGTACGTCCCGCCATACCGTCCCGGTTTAGAGATGATGCCAATGGCTGATGTCCGTTCAATCCACTGTTTGGGAGTAAGGGTAAAACTGTTGAGCCCGGCAAGTTTTCTAAACCCGTCGAATTCCACGGGTTTAAAATCCGGATTATTGAGACGCTCCCAGACTCCCAGAAATTCTATCGTATTGCGATTCCGTAGCCAGTTCCGGATTAAATCATCAGTATTGTCCGGATCTTTATATCGTGCAATATCGGTAATGCAGATATAATCCTCCTCATTGAGTGTATAAATGGAAATTTCATTATCCAGCACATGGATCTTTGTCACAATCGTTCCCGGTCCAATTACCGGTAATTCTGGAGATAAAGACCCGGGCGAAGAGTGTGAAAGTGAATTTGTTCCGCGTCACACCCGATTGAAAAATCCGGGCAGTGGACAAAAAAGTACCGGTTTTTACGGAAAGTTTTACGAGAAAATTATACAGGAAAAAAGATCCCGGAAATTGCGATAGTTTTGTCCAACTGCCCAAAAAACGATCTGGCTTTTGGACACTATGGACACCATTTCCGGTTTTCCCGGAAAGTCTTACGAGAAAATTGTACAGGAAAAAGATTCCGGAAATCGTGAAAATGGTGTCCATGGTGCCCGGACAGGTCCCGCACCCACTCCCAAAATCTCGGGCGGTACCAGCACGTCCCGGTGCCCGCTCCTGTTCCGGCAATTGCCAAACGCCCCACGCTCACCGGCTCCCAGCTGCACCATTACGCGAGAGCCGGCCAGTCCCCGGGTTTCGGAGGGGACAAAAGTGGGGCCCGGGCTTTCCGGTTCGGAGTGGCTGAGCCGGTTCGCAGCTGCATTGAGTTGATGCGGATTGTTTTAAAACCCTGCAACAAAAAGCGATTATATCATCAGGCGAATACAACGTACAATCAGGAATTCCTATGAGTGCTGTTGAACAGTATGTAGTTGATGAAAAGGGCAATAAGGTCGCAGTCATCCTCCCGCTCGCCGAATACCAGCACCTCAAGGAAGATCTTCATGATCTTGCCATGGTTGCCGAGCGGCGGGACGAAGGTACGATAAGCCTTGCCGAGTTAAAAAAACGCGTAATGTGAGCAGGGTTGATGGAACCGTATTCACTCTCTTTTAAAAAGGGCGTAGAAAAAGATCTCCGGAAAATCCCCAAAGAAATTCTCCAGCACATTTTTGATCATGTTGAAAATCTGGTGAACGAACCGGTTCCTCACGATGCTTACAAACTTGCCAGTACAGAAAATCTTTACCGGATTCGCGTTGGCGATTATCGTGTGATCTATCAGGTACTTCACGTGAATCGCGAAGTAACGGTGATATATATCCGGCACCGGAGTGTGGCATACCGGGGATTATAGATCGGCAATATCCTTTCTTCCACCATCCACTCTCCCAAAAGGTTCGGTAAGTGCATTTCTCCGAGCCTTAAAAAACGCCGGCACCGGCCAGACCCGTTGAATTGGTGATAAAAATTAGTGATCACTATCTGTCCTGTGTCACATGTGTCACATTAACCCAATTTTCCGGAAAGTCTTACGAGAAAATGGTACAGAAAAAAAAATCCCGGAAAATGCCCTCAATGTGTCCCGTGTGCCGGCCCGAACATTGTTCGGCGGGTCTTGAGCGGGGAACATGGGCATGACTCTCTGCTAGGGAAAACAATATACAGATTCCCCCCACCCAATTTATCATTTTGATTTTTCTTCTTTGTTTAGTTCATTGTTGAGATTATTTACGATAGATATGCTGATCAATAGTATATTTATACAGATATAAATATGAGAAAATTAATAACGTCAGCGAACTATAATAGCATTTATGCCAAAAAAGCCACTTTGGTTACAACTCCGAATTGCATATAAATATGCAACGAAAGAAGAGCAAAATAAAATCAAAGAAATCACAGCATCAATTTTAACTAGAGAGGGTGTTCCAACAGATTGTCCAATTTCAGTAGTTGATGAGGCAAACCCCGATCCAAATTGTGGAAAAACACGTGCATGTCTCTGGGCTTGCTTAAATTCCTGTCAAACAAGTTGTAAGACAGGGGGTTGTCTTAGTAGTTATCATTGGATTGGGCCCGATGAAAAGAAAAAGAGCAATAAAAAAATGTGAAATATTATAAAATGGCGCGACAACGGAAATATGGCCACATCTCTTTTATCATCACACCTCAGTGTAATCTCCGATGCAAATATTGTTTTCAAGGAAAAAAAGGATTATTAGAACCAATTCATACGGATTTTCAAGTAATTGAAAAATTTGTGCTCTGTAGAAAACCTCAACGATGAGAGAAAGTAAGAACCTATGAATGTTACAGACACTCATTTTGTTAGCGATTTCTTTCATCTGAATCAGGAATCTTCTCGCTTTGAGATCCCCGTTGAACT
>JBDKTL010000034.1:0-11140 GCA_039698055.1 Methanoregula sp.
CATTGCGGATCTCTCGAAAAATACCGGCATTAACCGGGGAACCGCCCGGTATCATCTCTACCTTCTCCTTCTCGAACGAAAGGTTGTGCAAAAAAAATATGGGAAACTGAGTTATATTTTCGCCAACGGCGGCAGACCCCTTGAGAAAAAAAGAGTCTACGGATATATCATGAATCCGACAAAGCAGAAAATTCTCAATTTGATTCTCGACCACCCAGGCATCAGCAATAAGGAGATCGCGGAGCGTTTGGATTTAAAACGGAACACGGTTCATTGGCATCTCCAACAGTTCATTGAAGAGGAGATGGTTGCTTTCCGGTGGGATGGCAGGAACATGAACTATATCCTTTTACCGGAAGTTGAGGCTATACTAATGGAGTATAGGGGGTAAGATGTGCCGGTGCTAATCGATACAGAGCGATTGAACTATGCGGAGAAGCGGCATTACTTCTTTGTATACTTCTTACCGGCCGAGAACGCATCTTCAACCTGTTTTCCGAGAGCGAAATAGGTGGACTGGGCGTATATGATCGGGTGGATCTTCGTGGCATCCGGTTTTTTGTCAGTCACACACGCCTTGTCGGCATGGATCTCGATGACTTCCCCGATATACAGCAGGTGGCTCCCGCAGTCGACGGATTTAAAGAGCCTGCATTCAATATTGACCGGACACTCTTCTGCCATGGGCGCCGTTTTGAGTTTCCCGTAAAACGATGTACAGACTTTTGACTTGTCTTCCTGAGACCCGGAGACAATCCCGCAATAGTCAGCCTCGACGACGTGGCTGACGGACGGGATATTCAGGCTGAACGTTTTATTCTCCTCAATTCCCTTAGCCGTGAACCGGGTCTTGTTGATCGCAACACAGACCATCGGCGGCGCCATGCAGGCAACGGTTGCCCATGCAGCGGTCATGTAGTTTGGCTTTCCCTTAACATTTGCACCTACGAGCACCGTAGGCATGACACTCATGTACGGCATCGGGCCGAGCGTGATTTTGTCCATGGTTTTTCCTCAGCATCATGATTGGTACAGGATGAGTTTAATGGTATCTTTTTTTTGGAATCCTGAAGCGCCTGCGTGAGGTTGTAACACCCGCCGGGAAGCGTTTTTCACGAAAAACGTATCCCCGTTATGTCCCAAAGAAGAGCACCAGAACCATTTTTAATCCACCGGATATATGAGTGGTGAGGAAATTTGCCATGACAATCAGGGTTGCATTTTACTCGTGGAAAGGGCACACGGAGAAGGTCGCGTCCGCCCTGGCACAACAGCTGGATGCGGAACTGGTCCGGATAGAACCCGTCAGCGAGGGTAACATAGCAATAAACGGGATGAAGGCGGCCTTTGGGATGAAATCGCCCATCAGACCAGCAAAGACCGATCTCGCGGGCATAGATACCCTCATTATCGCAAGCCCGGTCTGGGCCGGGAAAGTGCCTGCGTACGTAAACAAATACCTCGATTCAGTTACGGGCGGCAACGGGAAACCGTTCCATGTTATTGTCGAGATGGGGGGCAGTGGCGACCAGACCGCCATTGCTGTCGTAAGAAAGGCGCTTGAGCGGAAGGGAATGAAGTTTGTTTCGTCCATATCGACCATCGAAAAGGACGTTGACAGCGGATCGTTCATGAGCACGATAGAAAAGTTTGCCAACGCGATTTCCGGCAAATAACCGGTAAGGATCGGGGTGCTCCCACAAGGGCATGCTGGTTTTCCGGTTCACCGGATGTTCATCACACATGCGGATGACAGCACATGCTCATCCCTAAAAAAATACCCATGCTTTTATACTGGAAATGCCCCTTTTTTAGGGTGACCGGGGTTTTTGGTCAGAGGGTATCTTTTACACTCCCGTTCCTGAACCGTCCTTTGGGTATCCGTATTTCGAACCGGGCGCCCTTTCCCGGTTCACCGGTTTCGGCGATGGTGATGCCGGTAAATCCAAGGAGTTCCCGGATCATGAAGAGCCCGATACCGCCGATCCGGCTATACGCAAACTCAAAAATTTTTTCTTTTTCATCCACCGGGATGCCAACACCATTATCTTCGTAGACAAGGATCGCAAAATCGCCATCGAGCCGCGTGGAGATATGGATCGTGGCAAGCTTTGGCCCACCGGAGGTTAAGGAATTGCTCATAAGGCCAAACAGGCACCGGGAGAACAGGGGATCGGCAAATACTTCCAGCGTGCCGATATCGGACTGGATATCGACCGCATGATCCGGGAGCATGAAAACGGCTTCAGATATGGCAGCACCAACCGGCTGCCATTTCGGCGCGGTTCCGCCAAGATTCTGGAATGCACGCACAAACGCAATCTGGTTTTTAATCGATTCCACCGAATGGATCGTCTTATCAAAAAACTGTTGCATCGACTCATGCGTGGTCTTGAGCTGGGCACGCTCAAGATGCGTCATGATAATGCCAAGCTGGTCGAGGATATCGCTCCTTGTGAGGCTGAATACCAGATCTTTTTTGAGGTTGTCGGTCTCGGTGGTGAAATCTTCGGCAATACCAAGAATATATCTCACAGACTGGTGCGAGTCATAGATCGGCACGAGGATCAGGTGAATTGTCCGGGCGCCAAGGGTTTTGGTCGTGATTGTTTTGTACTTGATCTCCACCCGTTTCAACAGCGCTTCACGGTCCTCCCGTTCGATCCCGTCAACAATTCCTGACGGGAACAATTCACGATCCGTTTTGCCGATCACCTCGCCTGCGGTATACCCGAACAACAGTTCACTGGTCCGGTTCCAGAAGGTGTAGATGCCGGTTTCCTGTTCCTTTAAAAAGACGGCAACCGGCAGCTGGTTAATCAGGTTTTCTTTGAAAATATCGTCGTCCTTTACCGTCAGGATCGCCGTCTTGAGAGAATCCACCATCGTGTTGATCCCATCCTCAAGAGCCATGAATTCCCGCGTATCCGTGGTACCAACCCGGTGGCTGAGGTCCCCCTGTGCGATAACATCGACATCGGTCGCGATTGCCGATATCGGGCGCATCAGGTTCCGGGAAAATAAAATTGCAATAAGACATCCGATAATGATGGCGATAATGGCAATAACGATATGCAGCAGGATAAGGGCAGTCAGGGCATCATGGATCAAGCCGGTATCATAAGTAAGTTCGACAATCCTGCTGGGATCGGATCCCGAATCATTGTTTTTCAGGTCGATGAAAAGGTAACGGGTCGTCAGATCGTTGTTGTTATCCCGGACCTCCAGATCCGATCGCGTTGCGATGACTTCTTTGAGGTATCCCTGTACTGACTCTTCCGGCAGGTCATTGGTACCTATCTGGCGCTCCATCGTATTGAAAATCCGGTACCGGACCATGTAGGGATTCACCGATACAATATGCCCGATATTGTTCTGGTCATCGAGCCGGGTATTGATCGTGTCAAGAATCTCTCCGGTATAGCCTATTTCAAGAACATACCGGTGATCCGGTGTTGGCATATAGGCGAATTTTCTCAGTTCTCCCGCACCGAGCTGTGCACGGACAATCCGGTCAGGATAATATCCGGAAGTCTGTCGTATGGTTGAGAGGTAGTCATAAAAGTACGGGATCTTTTTAAAATCGATGCCCATTTCAGCCGGGGACGTCGATTCAACGATGACCCCGGTCGCATTGATGATATAGAGATCGTAACCCTCGCCAAGATTTTTTTTCAGGGTGACAAGATCCATGCGGGATGGATCGCCATCGACACGTTCATATTCCTGCATGAACGGGTCAAATCCCTGTTCAATCCGTTCATTTAACGTATCCTCAAGAATATTCCACGCATCGTTGGTAAGAATCAGCGCTCCACGGATATTTTGTTCTGACTGGACCCGAAGCGTGTCCGATTGCGATTCAAACGAATTTTTCATATACACGTAATGGGTTACGGAGAGAAAGCCCACGAGAAATATGATGAGCATCACCATCGAGAGAAGAAGCTCCCGGGAGAACGACCATTTTTTAGGGGTTTTTGGGTCCTTGGTGCTCATATCAGGTTTCTCACGTGCAAAATAATAGTTTGCCACAGGAATGCTTTCACGTCTGGGGAGTCAGTAGTGATTTTTCCCACAAGCTGATAAAGAAGATACTTTTTGTTTTTGCTAACCAAAAAAAAAGATCCGGACTGCGGGCAGGAGACCATCCGGGGTAAACAACAGAACGGGGGAGGCAGATACTGCCATTGTTATGCGTTCATCCCGGCTAAAGTTTTTTTTTTAAAAAAAGCGATTTGGATTACTTCAGCGCGTCGTGAAATGCTTCTTTTACTTTCTCGTCTTTTTCAGTCTTAAGCGCCTTTTTAAGGGCCGTTGTGACATTGTCCCCGCCAATTGCGGCAAGTGCCCGTATTGCCATCATGCGGACATACGTGTTCTCGTCCTTTAACAGGATGATCATCGGTTCAAGCGCATCGGAATCACGGAATTCGCGCAGTCCTTTTGCTGCCATGTAACGCACATGATCGCGGCTGTCGTTTAATGCCTGGATAAGCGGCTGAACCGCTTTGTCATCGGCAATTTTTCCCAGCGCTTCAGCGGCGCGGTACCGGGTCTCCCATTTTGGCTCTTTCATCGCAGCAGAGAGCGGTTCGATTGCAGCTTTTCCCAGAGTGGAGAGCGCTAATGTTGCCTGCTCCCGCACAGACTTGTCGAAATCCGCCAGTGCTTCGATGAGCGGCTGGATCGCACGCGGGTTCTTTGCGGTGCCAAGCAGGTATGCAGCATATTGCCGTACCTGCGGATCGGTACTGTTGCGCAGGGCATCGATCATACCGTCAAGGCCCTGCTTGTCCAGATCCCCGGCACCTTCCGGAACCGGGGGTTTGTTTGCATCTGTCATGGTATTCAGATGAGATATCATGCTCAAACTTATATAAGTGCGATCACCGTTTACACAAAACAGGAGGGAAAAAGCAACCCGGCTCGCGATGCCATGGGAAGGAGGAAAAAAGATGGCGGATGTGGTGCCGCCATGCAATCATCACACATCCGGTTCACGAACAGGTATCGGTTGTGGATGTGGAAATGTTATGCTGCTGCTTTTTTTTAATAGCCCCTCACTCACGGGCTCGCGGTATCACCTCCCCGGTGTTTCTCTGAACTGCTGGTGCCTGTGCGTTATGGCAGGAGACAACAGCACATGGTTCCCGGCACCCGGGTTCTTTTTGGTTGTTTGCCCGAAAATACCGGACAGAACCGCCCGCAGACAGCCGGGTATTGCTTCAGGTTCGATGCGACGATCCGTACCTGGTTTAGGGTACATCGTGCGGTTGTCTTACGGAACGTGCGGACAATATGCCAGCAGATGATGACGTTTGGTACAACAACAACGAGCAATGCAAGGAGCGTGATACAAACCGTCTGGACAGGAACCATTCAGATCACCGATGTCCGTTGGTTGAGCCTGCCGGCACATCCCGGATATTCGTGCGGATTACAGGGGATGGAGCAAAACAGAACGACCGGCATCCCCATCGTGTCAGTCGCAGGTCGTGCTTGTGTAAAAGGGGATCTTCCCGGTATTGCGTCTGCACTGACCTCACCTGTTTCTTTTTGGGCAGGTGTTGAATGCTCTTGCCATCGGTTCATTTACGGATCTCCGTGTATTTTTTCTTGTCATGATTTCAGGTTCCTGTGTCGTGTGTCTATGCATGTGCATCACCATCCGGTGTCATAAGAGGCGTATAATGGATCATCCGGCCGTGTGGCTGCCGGCGGTGTAACCTGAATATCTCTTACCCACCGTGCAAGTCCCATGGATATGACATGGATCTCCTGGGATGCCTCTTCGATGCCTGCGTCGTCCCGATCATCAAGTGCGGCGACAAGCCTGCCATGCACCGCCGAGATCTCGTTAAGTTTCTCCTGTGCCGGGGTAATCTCATAACCGCGCTCCGATAAAAGGTTCAGGATATTCTGCGATGTTTTCACCCGCTGATCGAAGTCGGCAAGTACGCATTGTCTGCGGGTCTGCCAGAACTGGTCTTCGAGTGCATGTACTTTTGCGCTGGTGTCTGCGGTTGCGTGAACTATGGCCCTGAGTTCTCCCGCACTCCCGTGCACAGCGTTCATCTGCACATCGGTCTCGTCACGGAACTGCCGGGTCTGGATGCGGAAAGACCCCAGTGCCTGCATAAGACCCGTACCAGATGCAATCGATGGCACTGATGCCGCTGATGCATGGAACGTTTCCATGATCGCAGACAGTGACCCTGTCGTTGCACCCATTGAGGAGAGATAATCGATGGTTGCCTGCATTCCGTCCTCTTCCTTGCCGCACAGCCAGGTGAGATGTGCCTGCTGGACAGGGATTGGATTGTCGATGAGGGGAAACGTATCAATCGATAAGAGCGCTTCGGGTCCACCGGATGCATGTGCCGGCAGGATAAAAAATGCAAGAAGAATCCATAGTGCTCCAAACAGCATCACGGTTTTTGCTGCAAACATGTTTTTCTGACCTCAAACGTTTGATGAGAAGATTCCATTTTTTGGAATCCTTACCAGAGAATCAACCAGGAGTATATTAAATTCGTAAAATTGCCGGAGTTGATTTGTATAACCGGGCGGTTAGCTGTATGCTGGTAAAAGAAGAGATTTACAAACGACGGTTGAGCGATAAATCCCAAATATTATCTCATGACTTCAAAAATATTCGCAGTTTACCATTATTATATATAAATCTGTGCAGATAATTTGGATATGAAATACAAGATCCTCACAGTCCTGATCCTCTTCATCGCGATTGTCACCGTAACCGGATGCACGGGAGTGGGTAATAGCCTTGCAGATACCCGCACCACATCTGTCCAGGGTGCCATTTCTCCGGCAAACTATGCCGGAAGTGGCATTTATTCAGAAAAAGTGATGCAACCCGCAATCGCTACACCGGTACCAACTTCAGTACATGACAGCACTACAGGCATTGATACCAAGATTATCAAAACCGCGTATATTACCGTTGAAGTAAAAGATGTCGCCGCATCTGTTGAATCCCTCAGGAACCTGGCAGCAGAGAGATCCGGCTACCTGTCCTCAACAAGCATGCAGAAAGGGTACAATGACCGGCTCTCGGGCACAGTAATAGTCCGGGTTCCGGCTGCAGAATTTGAAAACCTTTTAACGGGTGTAAAAGCGCTGGGCACGGTTAAATCCGTATCCACGCAGGGGCAGGATGTCACCGAAGAATATGTCGATCTTGTCGCCCAGAAGACCTCGTACCAGAACCAGCTGGCACAATACAACACGATCATGAAAAGAGCGGAGAAGGTCGAAGATGTGATCACGGTCCAGCAGCAGATTGACCGGGTTCAGACTGAACTGAACCGGATTGAAGGCCGGATGAATTATCTCAACAACCGCATCGATCTCTCCACCATTACCGTCACCCTCCAGGAACCGGAACCGGTCGGCGGTCAAACCGGGTATAACTTTATTGCGACCATCAATGAAGGCATCGCCGGGTTTATCGGGATGATCGACGCGATTATCGTTACCCTGTTTACCCTGCTGCCGCTCATCATCATTGGCGGTGCGGCCTACGGGATCTACCGGTGGAAGAAAGGCAAAAAACCGGTCGCTGCCCCGGCTGAACTAAAAAAAGAATAAATAATTAATCCTTTTTTATCCCGTAAAAATCGCTAAAGCAACGCCGGATGTTCTCACACGTTTAATGCACCTTTCATTCCCCATGCAGGGATGACCCATCATGAAAACGTACCGGATATTAAAAAAGCGTGAAGTCTATAAGCGTGAAGTGGGACGGGAGTATTTTTTTTCTTCCCACGGTTTTGGTGAGGAAAATGCAGATTGATCAGTAACAGTGCATGCCGGTAACAGCAGGAAATACCTGTCCCGGACCCCATGACAAAAACCGGCGCATAATTAGTGATGGATCATCATGGGGGGGAATCATGAAAAAAAGATCGGCGTTTTTTTATTTCTGTCCTTGTTGTTCAAGAAGAGTACGGATTTTTACCAGTTCAACAAGAACCTGCTCGTCCATGGTTAAAGGAGCCTTTGCAGGAGATACCCCGCCAGTCCCGTCGCCGTGGGCAGTGTTGCCGCGCACCATGAAACGGATCAGCTCGCGAAGCTCATCCGCATGGATCTGGCCCTCGATCTTTATTTCCGGCACGGCCTGCCCGGAATAACCTGCGGTTTGCAGGGCAAGCGTCGATATCCCGAACATCCGCATCAACGGACCCTGCCGGATATCAAGGTTGGTGATACGGTTGTAGGGAACGATTCCCGTTGTCCGGAACCATACTCCCCGTTTCCAGCTGATCTCGTCCTCGCGGAGTTCATACCACATGCTTACGTAATACAGCCGTGCCCAGATAACAAAAATCGTGATAATGACAAGAAAACCGGCCACAATAAATCCATTCACCAGCAGGTCGGAACCGGCTTCCAGCAGGATCGGGAAACCCGTGAATCCAAAGATCAGGAGGACAAAAACGGTAAACCTCGTGATCAACAGGGAGACCAGTGAAGGTGCAGGTTTAAAGGGGGTGTTCAGGGGATAATGGGGATATGCAACCATACGATATCACCGGTACATAGGAGGGTTTGAGAGAAAAAGTGTTTGGGGAAAATGAGATGCCAGGATGAAACAAGGGAAGGGGAATTGCAGGAACCCGACAACGGTATCAACGTTATCGGGAAACGCTGGAATCCATGATGTTCCATGAAAAAGACAGGACCGGGGGATTACCCCGTCATTCCTATGATTTGCGGTTATCTGGTTGTCGTGGCAGGTGCGGTCGTTGTGACCGTGGTACCGGTATCTCAGGCTACCACTGGCGGTAGTGCCACGCCGGTTGTTACATCGACAGACAGGGTGACTTTACCTTTGCTGGCGGAGGTAACGCCTTTGGTGAGTTCCTTGCCGTCTTTATAGATCGCTACGGTGATCTCGTGGCTGGATCCGTCCAGTTTCCAGAACGAAGCCTGGATGCTGCCGGTTGCATTCTCTACTTCATACATACGTTCACCGGAATCAGTTCTTTTCTGGAGATCGGCAGCCGGGCCAAACGTCCCCGTCCATCCACCAAGATAGTCCACATAGACATAAACGCCGGTTGCAGGGATTGCCAGAGGTGTGGGTTCTGCCCGGACAATCGTGACCGCAGGGCCGGCTGTCACCGACTGGGTAACCGTGCCGGTCACCGTCCCGGTTACTTTAGGTGTTGTTGATGGGGAAATGACAGATGAACCTGATCCGAGCTTCGGGAGTACCATGACAGCAGCTGCTGCAATAATGATGATAACGATAACAGCGATAGCCACGTACAGCATCTTCCCCCGCCCGGATTTACGGGGCGACAGGGGTTTTGCCGGAGGCGCTGTCGGCATGGACCCGGGAACAAGTGGCGTGGGCTGAAGGTCTTTTGGAGAAAAAAGCCGGGGAATAAACCGGCGTGCGGACGGTTTTGACGGTTTTCCGGCAATCGGTGCCCGTGCCGGCGGGGTAATTCCCGGAGTCCCGGGGAACGGTGCATTTTCTTCAAGACCCATGATATCGGCCGGCGTTATTTCCACGTGTGCAGCTGGTTTAGCCGGCCGGTTGGGCACTGCCCTGAGGGGATCACTGGGAGCCTTCACCGAGGATTTCTTAATAAGGGGTTCAATAGTCTGGATCTCATGGTCAATCGGGCGATGTTGTCTGCCAGCGACCGGGGCTGCTGCCGGTTGCGGAGATGAATATGCCGGTGGTTCTGAATCCGGCAGGACCACTCTCGCACCGCATTTGTTACAGAACTCTGAATTCTCGGGAACTTGGTTTCCACATTTGGTGCAGAAGGTTCCAAGGACAAACCCGGGAGACGCAGGTTCCGGAGCAGGCGGCGCGGGGGGAACTCTCGCAATATCAGTATAGGTCTGCGCCGCCGGTCCCGGCCCCGGGATCACTTTACGGATCACCTGTTCAAACGAGCTTGACGTATATTCGCGGATGTATTGGAGCCATGTATCGCGCTCGCTGAGCCGGTTCCCTCCTGATGCCCGGGAGAACGTGAGGATCATCTGGCGCACATCCCCGGTTTTTCCGATTACCGAAAGAATGAGCGTCAGTTCCCGGATCGCGTTCTCCCCGCCCTCCACCTCCTTGACAGTGGCAAGGGGGATCTCCTTTGGGGGGAGGAGATTTTTGATCCGATCGATCAGAATAATGCGTTTGTTGGTAAGGATGCCTTCAAACGACATGGATTTGACATGTATTGCCTGCGTCCGGACGAGGATCTTCTCGTCACCTCTCATTTCTGGATCATCCATACGACCACGTTCCCACTGTTCTTTTTAATCCGTGTGATCTATGCGGAGAAAAAGATATTTGCCGGATAATGGCATGAATCATATACATATTTCTCTGCATTCCGGTAGTATGCAACAACCGGCCCTATGCAGGACACGCCTACCGGGAAAAGGCAAGGGTATCCGGGAATGCCCCGTGCCGGGCGAGCACATCCCGCAACGGGACTGAAGCCTGCATCCGCTGCCGGATCAGGGAGGAAATGGTAACACCCACCTCTTTTTCATTGTGATCGTCAGCCGGAATACTGACGAGACTGCCGGATAAGCCGCTGTCGAATATGGTCTTGATGATATGGTTCTGGACAAACGTCAGTTCGGTCATCATCTGCTGGCCGGGCACTTTTGCCGAGGCAAAGCTAAACCGTATCGAGTCTTCAAGCGGGTGAGGGATACCTTCAGCCGCAAGCCTGATGATACATTCAACCTCAAAATGCTCAGTTTCGGTTTTTTTCGGGATGGTATGCTCAATGGAGAGCATCTGTACACGATCTGCCGGGATCAGGTGGATATGGTGATCCCGGTCCAGCATGGCAATACTAATCACTGTCATTAAGATTCACCGTTGCATGCTGTTTTATTCACAGGATTAAAGTCCTTGTGCTCACCAGTTGCCCGTATGATTGGGGGATTTTAAGGTACAAAAGTGCACGAATGTCCCCCTGATTTCCAGGTATCATGAAGACACTTTTGTACGGACAACAGTGCAGATGATGTACCTTCCAGCAAGCATTTAGGTGAACTGGCATTATGGTACTAGTATGACAAAAGGGTTCATGGCAATCATCATCCTTATGGTGGCAATGTTTGTTTCCATGGGTTGTTC
>JBDKTL010000035.1:0-6601 GCA_039698055.1 Methanoregula sp.
TGACCCGCACATCGCAGCGCCGGCATCACAGATGCCCTGTTCGTCGAGGTGGGAACCCATTGTAATAACCGCAACGCAGCTGTTAGCGTCGCCTGAGTGGAAGTCCCCCTTGACGAGCGGCCAGCCACTTGCTGGTGATTTCTTTTCTGCCATATCAGCCCACCTTGATCAACTGGAATGCAATGACTCCTGCAATGAGTAGTCCGATAACAAGTCCATACCAGAATGAGTTGATAGTGCCACCGATCGCCAGTGCTTTCTCCCTGTTCGGGAACGATGCGAGGAAGTTGCCTTCCCCGGCGAGCATGTTGACGAGGTCATCGGTATTTGCTTCGATAATTGCGATCTTGTCGATGATGGGTGAAAACGATTCACCGGCAGTTGTTATTACCCCGACCATGGGGTCTGCGACAAGCCCGAATTCCGGAAGTACCAGGATGTTGGCCATTTAGTGTCCCTCCACGTCAGGTATGGGTTTTGAGTCAAGCCATGATGCAGCGTCGCGTTTGGAGAGTACAAGATACTCTTTGTACGTGTACAGCCAGCCGAGCAGTGCAATGACAAGTGAGATCAATGCCGAGCCGGCACTGATAAGGGCGAACGACATGAACGCAGCGACAATCATGCTCAGGAAACCGCATTCTGCGGCAAGCATAAGCATCCTGTCCTGAGTCCAGCCGGGTCCCAGGCATGCATTGAACGGGTGCTGGATGGCAAGTGCTCCCAGCAGGAATGCCGTGGCAATCAGTCCGCCTCCGATAAAGGAGATCTGGTAACTGGGCACCGAAAGAGCGCCAAATACCATGACTGTTCCTGATGTGAGTCCTTCGAAGGTGAATTTACCGGTGATGAGTACTGCCAGTCCCATGATGGTGAGTGCACCGACAATTGCCAGTTCTGTAAGTGACTGGATCATTACCGGGATCTTCATGTTCAGGACATTGTTTGACAGGTACCCGAGGATCAGGCCGATGACGCCTCCGAGGATGACTGCAACGATGGGTGCTGCAATGCCGAATTTTGTTGCCAGCAGCATCGCGATAACACCGGATCCGAATGCGATCATACCCGCAGACGGAACACCGGTACCGATACCATAACTGCACAGCACTTTAATGGTGTTGCTTCCCCAGACGAGGGCTGCAATTACAGCAAGTCCACCAAAGAACGAGAACATCTCGGTGTTGGTGACTACATTCAGATAGGAAAGGTACAGGCACACGAGTGTGCTGATGAGCCCCGCGATCATGATCTTGGTGTGCGGGACGCCCCCTTCTATTACTTCAACTTTAACGGTCATTTCAACACCTCAGATCGTGACGACGAGAATCGCAACGAGGCCGCACAGTGCCGATGCAACTGCGGAGGCAACGATTGCCCGTGGCCAGCGCTTGAACTTCGGGTCGTGCGGACCCTCGATTGTTCCGGTGATGTTATATGCCGTCAGCACTGCGTTCACAAGGAAAAGCCCGATTGCAAACATACCGGCAGTGGCGATTGCAAGCGGCAGGATTTGTGCTGCGGTTGCATTCATTACCGTCGGGAGTGTTGCTTTGTACAGGCCGAGCAGCTCGATGTAGATCAGGGTTCCGCCTGCTCCACCGAGGATACCTCCGATGACACCGCCGACAAACGATACGAATGGAAGGCCGTGTCCTTCAGTTCCCTGTGACTTGTATTCAGGCTGGGAGTCCCCGGTGATCGGGTCTTTTAATACCTTGCCTGATGCTGCGGGAATACCCATCCCGTAGACGTAGACGAAGTTGACCATCATACAGGTGATTGCCATCATCAGTCCGCCGCCGACTCCACCGGTGACGACTGCAACGACCAGTCCCTGTTCTGCTGCCCAAGCTCCACCAAAGAGTCCGGCAAGTCCGGCACCGGCTGCAAGCATGGCGACACCGGTTGCAATACCGGGTGCCTGACCCATTGCTGCGGGTGCACCACCGACTGGGACAAAGTGGACGCCGAATCCGATCATGACACCGCCGATCACAATACCGATCAGTGCCATAAGACCGATCCCCGGTGAGACGATATAGCCTACACCAATGAGGATAATGAGCATAACAACACCGACTGCCATGGCGGCGGGGTTAATTGCACCGCCGGCTGCCGGCTTTGCTGCTACTGCGCTCATGAGGACGCCTCCTTTGCTTCCGTGTAGGGGCCGTAGTTCTTGCGTGCCCAGACTTCAATGTACCGGTCGATAACCGTGAAGATCAGGATGATGATGATACCAACGATGATTGCTCCCCATCCGGCGGCGATCTTTTCAAAGATGATGGTACGCCAGAGTTCGAGGAATACAATCAGACCAAAACAGAGCCCTGATGCGGGGCCACCGAATTTTGCGGTAAAGTAACCGTTGTCAAGTGAATTGCGCTCGCCTGCTTCTGCGTAGCGGACAATGTTACCGGATGCCGAGATTGGCACACCAGCACCGAACTTCTGGTTCTGGTACTGTCGTTCTTTACCATAGTACGGGTTGCCGGTTGCAGATCCTGCAGCACCAAGGGCGATACCCCAGATGAGCCCGAGCAGCGGCAGCGGGAACGGGTGTCCCAGTGCAGTGTTGATCAGGTAACAGAGTGTTACTGTACAGAAAATTGCAACAAAGGCATGTGCCATGGTAACCGATGTCATGGACTTCAAAATGTCCACATACACCGGCTGACCGAACTTAGCAAGACTTGCTGTCCTGCCAAGGTAAGCGGTGGTTGCGTAAACGCCCTGAACGAAAACTGCAAGAATGCAGCCGAGAACGATTGCAAGAACCGCGTTGAGCTGCATCGCCATGAAGGCCCATGCAAGCCCTGCACCCAAGCCACACCATAGACCATATGCTGGGGGTTCGCCTGCGACCGCCTTGTTGAAGATACGGTGCACGAAACCCATCTGCGGTGCGAGCTGAACCTGTGAGTTCGGGTCTCCCTGCGACCCGATGTTGGATTCAGTATCTTCCGCAGAACCGGCTACGGTGGCAAGAGCTCCTGCCAATGCAGTAATTCCAATGCCAAATACAATATGTTCCATTTAGCCTCCTCCCTGCGTGCGAATGCACGAGAGTATTCAAAATGCAATGCCACGCACATCGAGTTAAAACTCTTTGTGGTTAGTGTAAAATTAGTGAGATCTCGATTAAAAGGTTTCGAAACTATATCCGATAAATCGTGGTATAAAATGCCCGAATTATAAATTGGCGCTGATAGCGGATTATTTACTCATTTAAATTTACTTTAATGAAAAAAAAGTTTAGTTGAAGTCAGCAGCCAGATTGTGACCGATCCGGCTGGACAAATCGCGTCTGTTGATTTTTGATCATTTTAATAATGTCCCCGGCATCCGGGAAGAGGAGGGATCTATCCCCCCCCTTCTTCAGTGTGCCGGTACACTTACGGGTGCCTGTTGTTTCCTGAATCCTCCATGTGATCGAGGACACGGTCCCACATGACGAGGAGACCGGGGATGATGACGTAGGCGAGCAGCCCGGTGCCGAGGAATGCGGCAGTGAGGATGAGTTCGGTGTCCATGAACATCACCTACCCAAGTGCCGGGATGCTGTCGGCCCATGTCTCGACCGCGATACGGATCGCGTCGTCAGTGTACGAGGTGAGGGTTACCTGCGACCGGCTGAAGTTGAGGTAGTAGATCTCCCCGTTTGCATCGTGGCATTTCAGCGTTGCCGTGAAGGTCTCCCGGGCACTGTCGCGGACCGGTGTTCCCCCGAGGGAAGTCGCGATTGCCGTATCGGCGATCACGTGGTTTGCGACGGTGGTGAAACCTGCGACATCGTTGGCCCGGATGGTGATGAGCCCGACCTGGTTTGCATCGGTGTCTTCATAGATGACCCGTGCGGTGTATCCCTGTCGGCTGCGTTCAACCGGAGGGTGGTTCACTCCCGATGCGTTGTAGGGGACGCACAGGAGGGGGTTGTTCGTTATGACGCCCTGGACGATTGTCTCAAAGGCTGTCACGTCTTCGAGCGGGTCCGCGAACTTGCGGACTGCACTCTTCGTGATAGTAGCTGGCACAAAATCTGCCATTTTTTTCCTTCCTTTTTTGTGGTGTCTCGGGGCGCCCTTCGACATACAATATACGTTTTACCGCAGTATACTCCCATTCCCGGGGGTCGTAACCGGGACTTTTACTGCTCCGGATCTCAAATCCGGCACTGCGAGCGTGCGGATCGGATGATCGGTGCCCCGTGCCTTGAAAGAACCGTCCCACGTGTACCGGATCTGGGGGCTGAACGGTGTGTCCATGCGGGCAAGGCTGCACCGGGCCACCTCGTACCAGACCCAGCCGTACCGCCGGGAGGTGATCCAGAGCGCCCGGTTGCAGGGCACATCATGGCCGACTGCGCACAGGGATTCAATATCTGAAGAGTACGCTCCCATCGCGGTATGAGCATCGTTGATCGGCTTTTTCGAGCGAACCGCGTGGACAAGCGTCAGCCCGACCTTGTCGAATGCGATGATATCGACGGGGCTGTCCGTACCGGAAATTTTCAATACCCACTGGCGGTGCAGGAATGCGATAATGACAGCCTCGCCCACGACCGGGTTTGTGTGGTGTGCGCCGGTCATTTTCCCCCCACCCCTGCCACCGTACCGGGTTCCGGTATGCTCCTGCCGGTTTCTTCAGCAGTCCTCTTCATGATCCGACTGGCGCAACCTGCACCAGCCGGGCCCTCATCCTGTTCGATCGCCCCCTTGGATGGAGCGACCAGAGCCGGTTCCTTCTTCTCTACGTGGATTTCGTTCTCCTGCAATTCCTGATGTTGTCCGATTGGATTTGTCATTTCCATCACTGTTTTTTTTAGTTTGTTCATCATCGATTCCTGTCTCAAGCGCTGGTGCTCTCCGTGGTTTGATCTCATTTTTACGCCGGATCTGGAGCCAGGGCTATTTTGTAATAAACGGTTGTTTTTCGCGAATCGGCAGGTAACCTGTCAGGTTACAACCGCCAGGGAATGCCCGGGCACCGGATTTCCGGCGTTTTTACCGATTAGCAAAGAATGTGAAGAGCGAGAAAAGTGGGGAGTGGCCGCTCGTTTTCCTGTACCGCTTCCCCGTGTCCAGTACGTTACCTTCTGAAGCTACAATGATGACGTGTTTGTCAGGAACGGCTGATTGCCTGAAGAGGTGAGCCGCTGCTGTGCATTTTGCTTTGAGTGTGGCGGCAGCCTCCCGTGCCCATTTTTTTAGTCGTTCGATGAGTTCGCTGATCATTGTATTGATCAAATGTCATCCGATCGGGTTATAAACTAATTGGTAACGATGAAAGGATTCGAAGTTATACTGGTGAGTATGGGGGAATCGGGGGCTTATATGGGTTCGGATTAATATAACCCGGAGGTTATACGAATGGGACGCGGCAGTGGGGTTGGAAATGGAGGGATTTGCAGGGTCGGATGTGGGTGGGGAGGGAGGAGGTGCGGCGGTGGAGGGAGATTTTGTACTATGGGCTCTGTTGAAACCCTAAGTTACCGGTAGAGCTAAGAACAAGTTGCATCCTGTAAAAGTTATGGCAAACCCAAACAAGGAGCACTACTTCTTCTCAGATCAGAAGTATATTTGTTTTCTGACATCGTGCCAGAATGCGGTTAGGCTGACCGGGGTACCGGAATATTCATCACCATATTCGCGGAAGGATTTCACTCAACATCAATTACTCACGTTACTTTTATTCAAAGAATATCTCGGAGTTCACTATCGGGATTTCGTCCAGCTTGTAGAGATTATGGGCATTATCCAGGAACAATTGCAACTTGAGGGAATTCCCCATTATTCTACACTCTGTAAATTTTCAAAACGAGTTCCTTCAACCGTCTTAAACCAGTTATTCCGAAAAGCGTGTTCATTTATGACGGAATGGAAGAGCGTCAGGTCGATAGTTGCACTTGACTCGTCTGGTTTCACGCCAGATTCTGCCAGTACCTATTACTCCGTCAGAACCGGTAAGACCCGTCACGACTATCTCAAAACGACAATTTCCGTAGATTCGGATCATATCTCCCTCCTGGCATTTCACGTCACAAAGAGTCGACGCCACGATTCACAAATCGCACCTATCGTACTTCGTGCATCGAATCGGGTAAAAAAATCAAGGTGTTACGTCATGGATAAGGGCTATGACTCTGAACGAATTTATCAGTTGATCCATGAGGATTTGGAATCTCAATCAATGATTCCTATCCGTGACTGGCATGCATCTTATGTCTCCGGAAAATATCGACAGATCATGGCAAACTCATTTAACGCAACAACCTACGGCCGAAGGAATATGGCCGAAACGGTTTTTTCGATATTGAAAATACTCTTCGGCGAGACTATCTACTCTCGATCTTATCGACAGCAGGTAAAAGAAATTAAGTTGAAATGTATCATTTTCTCCATTGACCGATTCCTCAAAAACCAGCAGGTGTTCAATGTGTTGTGAGGATTTCCCATGAAAATTGAGGAACTATCTGCTCTGTAGAAAACCTCAACGATGAGAGAAAGTAAGAACCTATGAATGTTACAGACACTCATTTTGTTAGCGATTTCTTTCATCTGAATCAGGAATCTTCTCGCTTTGAGATCCCCGTTGAACT
>JBDKTL010000036.1:0-1973 GCA_039698055.1 Methanoregula sp.
CAGAAACCGGTTGATCTTGTCATGCGCTACCACTATCCCGTTCGCGGAATAGCATTCTGCGGCTTTGACGCACGACACATCGCATTGCGCAACTACAAGGAAATTGATGTAATCCAAGTCGGTTATCCTCCGTGACTTGTCCACGGTCTTTTCTTCTGTCGTTAAATTATTTTGATCTGCCGGTTTGATCCCGCTTTTGCGTAAGTCCTATACCTTTCAAGCAACAGTCCGCGAAGCTGGCGAAACGGGTGAAGTGAAAATCCGGTTGAACCTTTTTTAAATCCGGCCTGTTTTCCGGAGCCACAACCCGATGCCGGAATATACTGCAACGATAACGAGAATTCCGGCAATGATCTCAAAGACCAGACGGTAATTTCCATTGATAATGGCATGGGCAACAAAGAGGACGACCATTCCTGCGATGGCAATAAGGATTATCCCGGCAACAAACAGCCCGATTATTCCTGCCAGGCCGGTCACTATCAGATCATCCATGGTTATTCTCCCTCCTGCACGCCGGCGCCGCATATACAATAGTACTGACCACACCCACCAGTCATGGGAGATACCCCTCGAGCACCTGGTCGTAGAGCCGGTTTACATTCTCCTGTGTTTTTGGTACAACCGGAAATCCCGAAAATCCCTGCGCAACCCGGATGTCCCCGGCGAGATCCAGCAAATACTGGCTCTTTGAATGGAACCATCCCATTTTCTCGTAGTACATCGAGAGGTATTCCTGTTCGGTCTGGCCGGGAGTCGGGACAAACAGGGCATGCTGTTTTTCCAGTTCGGCGATTTCCATGAGCGAAGTATAGCCCGAACGGCAGATCAGGAACTTTGCCCGGTTCATGAGCAGTTCCTTTTCTTTCGTTGAAGCATACGCCATGACGGTGCAGGAATCCGAAATATGCTGTACCCGGTTTTTCTGGGGGCTGCCAAGCAAAACAACGCTGGAACCGGGCAGGTCCGGGATCTGGGGGAGCAGAATCTCTTCCAGTCGTGTCCGCTGGGGTTCGGGGCCCGATATCATCACCAGGTAATCGAGGTCGCAGGGCACATCCTGCTTACGGGTGCTGGTTATAATCCCGGAAAAAAAGACCCGTGAGCGTGTCGCTTCTGTTCCCGGGCGGGAGAGTTTTCCTGCAAGTGAAAGGGGGCCGGGAGGGTTGTCCGGAACGATAATATGCCGGTATTTTGAATGGAGAAAACCGTTCAGCTGCACCGCAAGGAGCTCGACTGGCCAGAACATCATGGGGAGGTGGTAGTGAAGCTGGTGCGTGATGAACACGGAGGGAACTTTTGATGAATAAAGGCCGAGCCGGTTATCGCTGATGATAAGGTCATAATCGTCCTGTGCAAGGATTTTCTGCAGGTTTTTTCGCTCGGCGGCAATAGATTCCAGCATCAGCGGAAAAGAGGCTACGAATTTTGGCAGGAAAAACCGGCCTGCACTATAGGGTACCGGGTAATCCGGCAGATCGATCATCTTGCACTGCGGGAATTCTTTTTCCAGCACCGCGCGCGCATTCCCGCAGGCGGCAAGGGTTACATCATGGCGATGAGCAAGGAGCGCCTGTATGAGAGGAATATCCCGGGTTGCGTGGCCAAGGCCCCAGTTCAGCGGCGATACAAGAACGTGTCCCATTGCTTTCTCCGGTGTATGTCAATACGTTCTTTTGCAGATGTATTGAAATGTTCGTCAGGGCATGACCAGAATTACCGTCAGTACAAATCCGGGACATATCAATAATTCCGGTTGCGGGCAACCGGTTCAACCGGAACGGATCATGGCAATATCCTGATTTTTTTTGAAAACGGGATCTGATATTATAACAAAATAAAAAAACTGCTCTGTAGAAAACCTAATCTAAAAGGGAGTTGTACCGACGACCGAAAGATCTAAGATACAGTGTCTCCTAACTTTGATGTGTCGTCAAAAAGAAAGGAGACAATTAAGAAATCAGCGAGCCGGA